>NZ_JBFTOL010000005.1:0-416288 GCF_056397945.1 Stenotrophomonas sp. 05L413 | reverse complement strand
AGATACCTGCGCATACTGTCAAAGAACTTTGGAATCGGCCTCAGCGCCTTCTTCCGTGTGCCCCGACGTTTCCGTCGTTGCGAGCCGCCCATTATAGACCGGCTTATCTGCTTCGTCAACACCTTTTTTCAAGGCCGTTTCACCGTAGTGAACCGTTGTTGCCGATGCCGCTTCGTCGTTCGCCTCAGAGGCTTTCGTCGTTGCGAGCCGCCTATTATGTCAGGCTTTTCGTTTCCGTCAACACCTTCTTTCGAAGCAGTTGAAGTCCTGTTCCTTCGCGGTTGCCGCCTTGCGGTGGCCCCTGCGTCGGGGGAGGGAAAGTATGTCCCTATCCGGGTCGTTTGTGAAGGGGGTGGACGACATTTTTTCACGTCGTCTCTCCCACATTCATGCTGGAAGGGGTCCGGATCGCCCGAACCCCTTGTGCCACTTAGGCCGCGACCAGCAACACGCGTGCGAAGGTGCGCTTGCCAACCTGCAGCAGGCCTTCGAAACCGGGCACGAACACCTGCTGGGCATCCTCCACCACCTCGCCATCCACCTTCACCGCACGCTCTTTGAGCTTGCGGGAGGCTTCGGAGTTGCTCGGGGTGAGGCCGGCAGCCGTCAGCAGGGCACCAATACGCAGGCCTTCGGCCGGGATGGTCACTTCCTGCAGCGGCAGCAGGGTCACATCGCCCTGCCCGGTCACCGCGGCATTCCAACCGGCGATGGCCTGTTCGGCCGCCGCCGCATCATGGAAGCGGGTGGTCAGCTCACGGGCCAGGCGCAGCTTCACCTCGCGCGGGTTCAACCCGCCCGCCTGGACCTGCTCACGCAGGGCCTTGGCCTCGGCCTGGCTGATATCAAAGGAGAGCAGCTCGATCCAGCGCCACATCAGGTCGTCGCCGATCTTCATCGTCTTGGTGACGATGTCGATGGCCGGTTCGCTGATACCAATATAGTTGTTGAGCGACTTGGACATCTTGGCCACACCGTCCAAGCCTTCCAGCAACGGCATGGTCAACACGATCTGCGGCTTCTGCCCGTAGTGCTCCTGCAGGCCACGGCCCATCAGCAGGTTGAACTTCTGGTCGGTACCGCCCAGTTCAACGTCCGCTTCCAGCGCGACCGAGTCGTAACCCTGCACCAGCGGGTACAGGAACTCATGCAGGGCAATGGACTGCTGGGCGGCATAGCGCTTGGCGAAGTCGTCGCGCTCGAGCATGCGCGCCACGGTGTGCTGGCCAGCCAGGCGGATCATGTCGGCGGCGGCCATCTTGCCGAACCACTCCGAATTGAAGCGCACTTCGGTCTTTTCGCGGTCCAGCACCTTGAAGACCTGGTCTTCATAGGTACGCGCGTTGGCCAGCACATCTTCCTTGGTGAGCGGCTTGCGGGTGACGTTCTTGCCCGAGGGGTCGCCGATCATCCCGGTGAAGTCGCCGATCAGGAAGATCACCTGGTGGCCGAGGTCCTGGAACTGGCGCAACTTGTTCAACAGCACGGTGTGGCCCAGGTGCAGGTCCGGTGCGGTGGGGTCGAAGCCGGCCTTGACCCGCAGCGGACGGCCGCTTTCCAGACGCTGGCGCAGTTCGTCGGATTTGAGGATCTCATCGGCGCCTCGCCCGATCAGGGCAATGGCTTCTTCAATCGAGGACACGTGACAACTCCCGGCAATGCCTTATTTATATGAATGACGTTAAGTACAAGTTAACCGCAGGTGCTTCACAAAAGCCAATAGGCACAAGGGTTTGACGCGGTATTTATACCTGTCTATGTTACCGACGTTTGGGCCCGCGCTCCCGGGCCAGCCAGGAACAGACCGACGATGCTCAATTCCGATCAAGGCCGCGCGCGCAAGCAGCGCTTCAAGGAACGTCTCAACGTCCTCCACGACACCGCCCTCCATCGGAAGCTCAAACAGCATCTTCCCGCGGCCTTCAACCAGCGCTGGACCCGCCGCCACTGGATGCACGCCAGCCTGTTCGCCACCATCGGCGCCCTGGTGGCCACGATCGTCCCCGGCTTCTCGCACACCATCGATTCGCCCTACTCGGTCAGCCATTCGACCTTGGCGCTGCCGTTGCCGCCGCTGTCGCTGGAACGCCAGCAGCAGACCCCGGGCGACAGCTGGCAGGTGCTGCGCGTGCAGCGCGGCCAGACCCTGAGCAATCTGTTCGACCAGGCCGGCATCCCGGCCACGGTGATGCACCAGGTGCTGGAGCACCCCGGTGTGCGCGAATCGCTGACCAAGCTGCGCCCGGGTGCGGAGATCGCCTTCGACCTGCCGCTGTCCGGTGAGCTGCGCACGATCCGCTTCGACCGCGATGCCGACAACCGCGTGGAGCTGTCCCTGGCTGGCGACAAGATCACCGAAACGGTGAGTAAGCGCGAGAGCTCGACCCGCCGCGTGGTCGCCAGTGGCGAGATCACCAGCTCCCTGTATGCCGCCGCGCGCAAGGCGGGGTTGTCGCCCTCGGCGATTGCCACGATGACCGACGAGATCTTCAAGTACGACATCGACTTCTCCAAGGACCTGCAGCCGGGCGACCGCTTCAGCGTGGTGCTGGATGAAACCTGGCGCGAAGGCGAGAAGGTGGACACCAGCAAGATCCTCGCGGCGACCTTCAGCTCGGGCGGCAAGACCTACAGCGGCTTCCGCTTCGACCGCAACGGCAAATCGGAGTACTTCGATGCCAGCGGCCGCCCGCTGAAGAAGAGCTTCATCCGCATGCCGATCCAGTTCGCGCGCTTGAGCTCGAGCTTCGGCGCGCGCAAGCACCCGGTGCTGGGCAAGATGCGCATGCACAAGGGCGTGGACTACGCCGCGCGTACCGGCACCCCGATCATGGCCGCCGGCGATGCCCGCGTGCAGTTCGCCGGGACCCAGCGCGGTTACGGCAACGTGGTGATACTGGATCATGGCCGCGGCCACACCACCCTGTACGGGCATATGTCGCGGTTCGGCAAGATCAAGACTGGCCAGCGCGTGGCCCAGGGCACCGTGATCGGCTACGTCGGCTCGACCGGCATGGCCACCGGCCCGCACCTTCACTACGAATTCCGCGTCAACGGCGTGCACCGCAATCCGCTGTCGGTGACGATGCCGCCGCCGGAGCCGCTGCAGGGCGCCGAGCTGGCTGCCTTCCGTGCCCAGACCGCCCCCGCGCTGGCGCGGATCCAGGGCATGGAGAAGCTGATCTACGCCGATGCCAGCCCGGCACCGGATGCCAAGGCCACCGATACGGCCACGGCGAAGGCCGGCAAGCCGGTCAAATCCAACCGCGGCTGATCGCTGCGATTGACGGCGGCAACGGGTTGCGCGGAAGCTGCACGCAACCCGTTGGACCGCCTGGCCATGACCTCTGCTGTTGATCCCACCACCCCGCTCTACCTGGGCCTGATGTCCGGCACCAGCGCCGACGGCATCGATGCCGCGCTGGTGCAGTTCCCCACCGAGGGTGGCTGCCGCTTCGTCCAAGGCCTGACCCACGACTGGGATCCGGCCATCCGCGCCGAGCTGATCGCACTGGGGGAAGGCGGCACCATCACCTCGCTTGATGCACTGGGCCGCCTTGATGCCCAGGTCGGGATCACCTTCGCAGCGGCCGCCAACCGCCTGTTGGACAGCGCGCGCATCGACCGCACCCAGGTGCAGGCGATCGGCTCGCATGGGCAGACGGTGCGCCATCGGCCGCTGGCTGATCCAGCCTTCACGATGCAGATCGGCGATGCCAACCGCATCGCCGAACTGACCGGCATCACCACCGTGGCCGATTTCCGCCGCCGCGATGTCGCCGCTGGCGGGCATGGCGCGCCGCTGATGCCGGCCTTCCACCTGGCGATGCTGGGCGACAGCGATGAAGACCGCGCCGTGCTCAACCTGGGCGGCATCGGCAATCTCACCCTGATCCCGCGCGACGGGACACCGCGCGGCTTCGATACCGGCCCGGCCAATGCGCTGATGGATGCCTGGTGCCAGCGCCATCGCGGCGAACCGTTCGATGCCGATGGCGCGTTCGCGGCCAGTGGCCAGGTCGATGCGGCGCTGCTGGCCCGCTGGCTGGCCGATCCGTGGTTTGCGTTGCCGCCGCCGAAGAGCACCGGGCGCGAGCAGTTCCACCTGGACTGGGCGCAGGCGCAGCTGGGCGAGGGGCAGGTCTCCGGCGCGGATGTGCAGGCAACCCTGCTGGAACTGACGGCCGCCACCGTGGCCGATGCGCTGCTGGCGCACCTTCCGGGCGCGAGGCGGGTGCTGGTCTGCGGCGGTGGCGTGCGCAATCCGCAGCTGCTGCGGCGCCTCGGCGCGCGCCTGCCGGGCGTGGTGATCGAGTCCAGCGCGGTGCACGGGCTGGATCCGGATTATCTGGAGGCGATGGGGTTTGCGTGGTTGGCACAGCGCACGCTGGCCGGGCTGCCGGGCAATCTGCCGAGCGTGAGTGGTGCGCGCGGACCCCGGATTCTGGGGGCGATCCATCCCGCCTGAGGTGGCGTGGTGCCGGGCGCCGCGGGGTGCACCGTGATCACGCCTGCGCCGGGCAGCACTGGCGGGCCGTTACAGCCCCTGCGCGTCCGGCAACGCCTGCAGGGCGGCGATGGCATCGGCCAGCGCGTCGACCTCGGGATCGTGGAAGCCGCTGCGGACCTCCAGTTCGCTGGCGAACAGGCCTTGCTCCAGCAGCGCCACGCAGGTGTCCTCACGGGTCCAGCCGCGCGCAACCGCAATGCGGCGGATACGTTCCAGCAACAGCGGGTCCACCTCCCGCAGCAGTAGATCAGCCATCGTTCTCCCCGTTGGCGCGCCGCCATCCCCGCGGTCACTGTGCCGGCATGATCCATCAGGCCCTGCCGGCACGCAAACCCGTCAGGCCGTGCTGCGGTCCCGGATCCGTGGCCACAGCCAGATCAGCAGCAGCAGGGTCGGGATGACCGTGGTGGCGCTGAGGATGAAGAAGGTGCTGTAGGAGCTCGCCTCCACGATGTAACCGGAGACGCCGCCGACGAACTTGCCCGGCAGGTTGGCCAGCGAGACCAGCAGCGCGTACTGGGTGGCAGTGAAGTTGCGGTCGGTCAGCGAGGACATGAAGGCGACCAGCACGGTGCCGGCAAAGCCCTGGAACAGGTTGTCCGCACTCAGCGCCGCATAGAACGCCCACAGCTGGCCCGGGTTGTGCGCCATCAGCAGGAACGCCAGGTTGGACAGCGCCACGCCCAGCGCGGCGACCAGCAGCATGCGGCGGAAGCCGAACGCGGCCACCGCGATGCCACCGAGGAAGGCACCGCCGATGCCCATCCACACCCCGAACAGCTTGGAGACGGTGGCGATATCGGCCTTGGTGAAGCCCGAATCCAGATAGAACGGACCGGCCATCACCCCGATCACCTGATCCGGGAACTTGTAGAGCCCGACGAAGGCCAGCAGCACCAGCGCCAGCACCACACCGTTGGTGCTGAAGAAGCTGGCGATCGGCTGCCAGAACGCGCCGAAGAAATCGATCCGGCGCTGGATGCGCACTTCCGGCTGCTCCGGCTCGCGGCACAGCAGCGTGGTGATGATCGGCAGGATCATCAAGGCGGCCATGGCCAGGTACGCCACGATCCAGCTCTCGAACTGGGCCAGGTACAACGCGCCCGCGCCGGCCAGGATCAGGCCGATGCGATAGCCCAGCGTGTAGGTCGCGGCCAACGCGGCCTGGGCGCTCTCCGGCGCGATCTCGATGCGGTAGGCGTCGACCACCGAATCCTGGGTGGCACCGGCGAACGAAGCCACCAGCACCCACAGGACCAGTGGGGTGACACCGAGTTCGGGGCGGACGAAGGCCAGCGCGAACAACCCGCCGGTGACCGCGATCTGCGAGGCGAGCAGCCAGGAACGGCGGCGCCCGAGGAAGCCGATCAGCGGAAATGCGTAGCGGTCAATCAGCGGCGCCCAGACGAACTTCATCAGATAGAAGAAGCTGGCCAGGCTGATCAGGCCGATGCTGCCCAGGTCCAAACCGACATCACGCAGCCGGGTGGAGAGGGTCTGCGAGGCGATCAGCAGGAACGGCAGGCCGCTGCCGAAGCCGAGGAAGGCCATCGTCAGCGCCGAGGGCGTACCGAAGGCACGCTTGATCCCCGCCCAGCCCTTGTAGGACATCGGCTCGACCGCTTCACTCATGGGGCGTAGTCCACCGTGAACGGCGCATGGTCGGAGAAGCGCTCATCGCGGTACACCGAGCAGCTGCGCAGGCGCTCGCGCAGGCCCGGGCTGACGAACTGGTAATCAATGCGCCAGCCGACATTGTTGGCGCGCGCCTGGCCGCGGTTGCTCCACCAGGTGTAGTCCTCACCCTGCGGGTGCAGCAGGCGGTAGGCATCCGTCCAGCCTTGGCCGGCGGCGATATCCAGCGCCTGGTCGGCGTCCACGCACTGGCCGTTGAGCCAGTCGCGCTCGGGCGGCAGGCAGCCGGAGTTCTTCTGGTTGGATTTCCAGTTCTTGATGTCCAGCGCGGACCGCACGATGTTCCAGTCGCCGCACAGGACGTAGTCGCGGCCACTGGCCAGCCAGCCGGCCAGGATCGGGCGCAGCCACTCCATCACTTCGTACTTGAAGCCCTGGCGCAGATCGCCCGAGCTGCCCGAGGGGATATAGAAGGAGACCACGCTGAGGTTGCCGTAGCGGGCCTCGATGTAGCGGCCCTCATCGTCGAACGGGCCCCAGCCCAGCGAGGTGATCACCTGGTCCGGCTCGCGCTTGCTGTAGATCGCCACGCCGCTGTAGCCCTTCTTGGTGATGGCGTCGCGGTAGAAGCAGTGGTGGCCGTCCGGGCGGAACATCGGGTCGGTCAGCTGGTCTTCCTGGGCCTTGGTTTCCTGGATGCACAGGACATCGGCGTCCTGGGCGCGGAACCACTCGAGAAAGCCCTTGGTGGCGGCGGAACGGATGCCATTGGCGTTGAAACTGATGATGCGCATGCTGACCCGGGTCTGGAACGATACCGGCAAGAGCATACCGTTTCGGCCCTTGCAGGGGCTGGCTGGAAACGGACGCGATTGCCGCCCGCGGGCACCTGACGATGCCGTCTCGCCAACCTGTGCGACACCGGGCCGCAGGGGCCGGCGAGCGGAAAAGTGCGGGCATGCATTAGGATTTGCGCTCCAAATGAATTGAATTGAGTCTTGATGAGCGACCATCGCCACCGTTTCCTGCAACTGGCCCTGACCGCCGATGCCCTGCGTTTCGGCCAGTTCACCCTGAAGTCCGGCCGTCTGAGCCCCTATTTCTTCAATGCCGGCCGGTTCGATTCCGGCGCGCGGATGTCCCAGCTGGCGGCGTGCTACGCCGATGCCGTGGAAGCGACCGGGCTGAAGTTCGACGTCGTGTTCGGCCCGGCCTACAAGGGCATTCCGCTGGCCACCGCGACCGCCTGTGAGTTCGCCCAGCGCGGCCGCGACCTGCCGCTGTCGTTCAACCGCAAGGAAGCCAAGGACCACGGCGAAGGCGGCAACCTGATCGGCGCCGACATGAACGGTAAGCGCGTGCTGATCGTGGATGACGTGATCACCGCTGGCACCGCGATCCGCGAAGCGCTGGCGATCATCAAGGGCGCCGGTGGCACCCCGGCCGGCATCGTGGTCGCACTGGACCGCCAGGAGATCGCCTCGGAAACCGACCGCCGTTCGGCCGCGCAGGCCGTGGCCGAAGAAGCCGGCATTCCGGTGGTCGCCGTGGCCACGCTGGCCGACCTGCTTGATTTTGCCTCCGGAAATCCGGAACTTGTCGGCTACCGGCAGCCGCTGGAGGACTATCGTTCCCGCTACGGCAGCCGTCCTACGCGTTGAGAGCAGGGGGCTTTCACCATGTCCAGGTTTGCCACGTTCACCGTTGTCGGCCTGTTGCTGGCCGTGCCGCTGTTGCCTGCCCAGGCGCAGAAGCGCACGGCTGATGCGACGCCGAAGAAGCTGTACTGCTGGAACAAGGGCAGCGAGCGGATCTGCAGTGATGCCCTGCCCCAGGAGGCGGTGAACAGCGCGCGCGAGGAGTTCAACCTGCGCAGCGGCATGCGCAGTGGTGAAGTGCAGCGCGCGTTGACCGACGAAGAGCGCGCCGATGCCGCTGCGCAGGCCGCGCAGCAACGCCTGGACCTCGCCGCCGAGCAGACCCGCCAGCGCACCGAGCAGGCGATGCTGGCCACGTATGAAAGCGAGGACGAGCTGCGCCGGGTGTTCGCCGAGCGCAGCGGGATCCTGGACAACAACATCCACACCGCCAGTTATAACGTGGCCAGCGTGCGTGATGCGCTGGTCACCCTGCTGGCCACTGCGGGCAACCGCGAGCTGGATGGCCAGCCGGTGCCGGACAAGCAGGCCGAGCGCATCCGTGAGCGGCATGCCGAGCTGGTGGCGCAGCGGCGCATGCAGGCCTCGTTCGAGCAGCAGCGCCGGGCGCTGGATGTAGAGATCGAGAGCACGCTGCAGCGCTATCGGTTGTTGAAGGGTGTGGGGAGCGATCCGCGCGGGTAAGGGTGGATGTGCGATTGCGTTGAAACGAAGGCGGCCTTTTGGGTCGCCTTTTTGGTTTTTGTCCTTGCGGCAGGCACGGAGCGCGCTCTGAACTTTTCCGGAAGCAGGAGCGGTGAGTTGGTCGGGCGCTGGAGCGCGACGCCCTTGCCGGCGACGCCCCCGGCGTCGGCCTGCGGCCGCCCCCTCCTCCTTTATTTCGCCCACAAGGGCATCGCGCCCCACGTGTACAGACCACTGGCGGCCAACAGCAAGTTCGCTGTCTCGCACGCGTACCGCACGCTGAGCTCCGTAGCGGCCGGTAGGTCCCTGGGCAAAATCAAGGAGGAGGCTGTCGCCGTCAGGCGGCGGCCGGGGGACATTTGCCGAGGGGCCTGCCGGTCGCTGCGGGGCGTAACGTTCGCACCACAGACGCACCTTTTTATGCACTTTTTACGCGGGGCGCCGGTTTCGGGCGTGGAGCGTTTATGCCGGGCAGGCAGACCATGAGCGCCTGACGTGGAGTGGTTCCACCTGGACGTCCCATGAGCCCGTATATGCCTGTCTTCCCCGCCGGTGCCCCGTGCACCCCGCGCTCCCTTTCCCGCGTTTGAGGCCACGACCATGTCTGCCTGGCTTTCCCTGCTGTGCGGTGTGCTGGTGCTCGTTGCCGCCGCCTATCTGCTGTACGTCGTGCTTCGGCCCGAAACCTTCTGACCGGAGCCGACCATGACCGAGATCCTGTTGATCCTGCTGGCCAGCATCGCGCTGGCCTTTCCGCTTGGGCTGTACCTGGCCCGGGTGATGCGCGGTGGCCCGATGCGCGGCGACGCGCTGTTCGGGTGGATTGAAAAACCGCTGTACCGGCTGCTCGGGGTGAACCCGGCGCGCGGCATGTCCTGGCGTGGCTACGTGGGTGCCTTCCTGCTCAGCAACGTGGTGATCGCGGTGCTGGTACAGGCGGTCTTCATGACCCAGGCCTGGCTGCCGTTCAATCCCGACCAGATCCCCAACCTGCGCTGGGATACCGCGCTGCACACGATGGTGTCGTTCCTGACCAACACCAACCAGCAGCACTATTCCGGCCAGGCGCAGCTGTCCTACTTCGCGCAGATGACCGCGATCACCGGCCTGCAGGTGGTGACGCCGATGATGGGCCTGGCGTTGGTGGTGGCCACCCTGCGTGCGCTGTTCAGTGCGCGCCCTGAGGATGTGCCGGCCGACCAGGCCGCGCTGCTCAGTGCGGACCGCCGTGTCGATGTGGGCAACTACTACGCCGATGTGGTGCGCGCGTGCGTGCGCTTCATGCTGCCGCTGTGCCTGCTGTGGGCGGTGCTGCTGACCAGCCAGGGCGTGCCCGCCACGCTCGCCGGTGGTCCGCAGGCCACGCCGATCGATGCCGCGGCCGGCATGGAGACGCAGAAGATTCCGCTCGGCCCGGTCGCGGCGATGGTCGCGGCCAAGCAGCTGGGCACCAATGGCGGTGGCTGGTACGGCCCGAACAGCGCGATGCCGCTGGAGAACCCGACCCCGCTGTCCAATGCGCTGGAACTGATCGGCATCCTGCTGATCCCGATCGCGGTGATCTTCATGCTCGGCGCATTTACCGGACGCAAGCGCCTGGCCGGGCTGGTGTTCGGCTGCATGCTGGCGATGTCCAGCGTGTCGATCGCCGCCACCGTGTGGCTGGAGGGTCACTCGGCCACCGCCGCCAGCCCGCTGCTGATGGAGGGCAAGGAAGTGCGCTTCGGTGCCGATGGCACGGGGTTGTGGGCCGCGATCACCACCCAGGTGTCGAACGGTTCGGTCAACGGCATGCATGACTCGCTCAGCCCGCTGGCCGGTGCCGTGCCGATGGTCAACATGCTGGTCAACGCGATCTGGGGCGGCATCGGCTGCGGCCTGCAGCAGTTCATCGTGTACCTGATGCTGGGCGTGTTCCTGGCCGGGCTGATGACCGGCCGCACGCCGGAACTGTTCGGCCGCAAACTGGAAACGCCGCAGGTGCGCCTGCTCGCGCTGCTGGTGCTGCTGCAGCCGATCACCATCCTGGGCTTCACCGCGCTGACCTTGGCGATCCCATCGATCACCGGCACCTCCAACCCTGGCTTCCACGGCATCAGCCAGGTGTTCTACGAGTACACCTCGGCGTTCGCCAACAACGGCTCGGGCTTTGAGGGCCTCGGCGATGCCACGGTGTGGTGGAACCTGAGCTGCACCCTGGTGCTGCTGCTGGGCCGCTACCCCGTGCTGGTGATCCCGTTGATCGTGGCCGCGCAGCTGGCGGCCAAGCGGCGGGCGCCGGAATCGGCCGGCACGCTGCAGATCGAAACCCCGACCTTCGCGCTGACCCTGATCGCGCTGATCGTCATCCTCACCGTATTGCAGTTCATGCCGGCACTGGTCCTTGGCCCGGTGGCCGACCACCTGTCGCTGACGCTGCACTGAGACCGCCTCCCATGAGTACGTATCCGTTGAACGTTTCTTCCCACCGCCGCCAGCGCCTGCTGGATGGCGCCGGCTGGCGCCGTGCCCTGCGCGATGCCGTGATCAAGCTCTCGCCGCGGCACCTGCTGCACAGCCCGGTGATGGCGGTGGTCATGGTCGGCACGGTGGTGAGCGCGCTGGTGACGCTGACCGGCAATGCGCCGCTGGGCTTCGGCCTGGCGGTCACCGCGATCCTGCTGCTGACCGTGCTGTTCGGCAACTTCGCCGAGGCCGTCGCCGAAGCGCGTGGCCGCGGCCAGGCCGCCTCGCTGCGGCGGGCCCGCCAGGACCTCAGCGCGCGCCGGCTGGCCGCTGCGCATGCCGGTGCCAGCGAGACCCAGGTCCCGGCCGCCGAGCTGCGCCCGGGCGACCATGTGATCGTCAGTGCCGGCGAGTTGATCCCGGCCGATGGCGAGATCGTGCAGGGCCTGGCCACGATCAACGAAGCCGCCGTGACCGGTGAATCGGCGCCCGTGCTGCGCGAGGCCGGCACCGACCGCAGTGGCGTGATCGGTGGCACCAAGGTGCTTTCCGACCAGATCATCGTGCGCATCACGGCCGAGCCCGGGCACAGCTTCCTGGACCGGATGATCGCGCTGGTGGAAGGCGCGAACCGCCAGAAGACCCCGAACGAGGTCGCCCTGACCCTGCTGCTGGCGGCGATGACGCTGACCTTCCTGGTGGTGGTGGCGACGCTGCCGGCGATCGGGGCATTCGTTGGCGTGCGGGTTGATCCGCTGCTGCTGATCGCGCTGCTGGTGTGTTTGATCCCCACCACCATCGGCGGCCTGCTGCCGGCGATCGGCATCGCCGGCATGAACCGCGCACTGGCCGCCAACGTGCTGGCCAAATCCGGCAAGGCGGTGGAAGTGGCGGGCGATGTGGACGTGCTGCTGCTGGACAAGACCGGCACCATCACCTACGGCGACCGCCAGGCCACGCATTTCCATGCCCTTGCCGGTATCGATGCCAGCCAGCTGCGCGAGGCGGCACTGCTGTCCTCGCTGGCCGACCCGACCCCGGAAGGCAAGTCGGTGGTGCGGCTGGCGCGTGAGCAGGGCTGCACCACGGCCGAGCCGGACCGCGCGGAGTATCTGGCCTTCAGCGCGCAGACCCGCATGTCCGGCGTCGATCTGGACGGCGGCCGCCGCATCCGCAAGGGCGCCTCCGATGCGATCACCGCGTACGTGCGTGAGCTGGGCGGCACGGTGCCGTCGGAGCTGCCAGGCCGCGTGGAGCAGGTGGCGCGCAACGGTGCCACCCCGCTGGTGGTGTGCGAAGGGCGCCATGTGCTGGGCGTGATCGAGCTGTCGGACGTGGTCAAGCACGGCATGCGCGAGAAGTTCGCGCAGCTGCGGGCGATGGGCATCCGCACGGTGATGATCACCGGCGATAACCCGCTGACCGCCGCCGCGATCGCGGCCGAGGCCGGTGTGGACGACTACATTGCCGAGGCACGCCCGGAAGACAAGCTCGCCCGCATCCGCGCCGAGCAGGCCGGCGGCCGCCTGGTCGCGATGGTCGGCGACGGCACCAACGATGCACCCGCACTGGCCCAGGCCGACATCGGCCTGGCGATGAACTCCGGTACCCAGGCCGCCAAGGAAGCCGGCAACATGGTCGATCTGGATTCGGATCCGGCCAAGCTGCTGGCGGTGGTGGAAGTGGGCAAGCAGCAGCTGATCACGCGCGGTGCGCTGACCACCTTCTCGCTGGCCAACGATGTCTCCAAGTACTTCGCGATCCTGCCGGCACTGTTCGCTTCGACCCTGCCGGCGATGGCGGCATTGAACGTGATGCACCTCTCCAGCCCGCGCAACGCGGTGCTGGCGGCGCTGATCTTCAATGCCCTGGTGATTCCGGCGCTGATCCCGCTGGCGTTGCGCGGGGTGCGCTTCCGTCCGGCCACGGCCACCGCGCTGCTGCGCCGGAACATGCTGGTGTACGGCCTGGGTGGCGTGCTGCTGCCGTTTGCGGCCATCAAAGTGATCGACCTCTTCCTTGTCTCGGTATTCGGCGCATGAACCGCTCGCTTGCTACGTCCGTTCCCCGTTCGGCGCGCAGCCGCGCGGCCGCCTCTACCCAGCTGCAGCAGGACAGCGCCTGGCGCCCGGCCCTCGTGCTCGGCGTGAGCAGCCTGCTGCTGCTCGGGCTTGCCTATGCCGTGGCCACCACCAGCGTGAGCCGACTGCTGTTTCCGGCGCAGGCCGATGGCAGCCTGCTGATCCGCGATGGGCAGGTGCGCGGCTCGCAGTTGATCGCCCAGCCGTTCGTCGGCGATGGCTACTTCCAGGCGCGGCCGTCGGCGGCCAACTATGACCCGATGGCCGCCGCCGGCAGCAACATGGCGCGCAGCAATCCTGCCCTGCGCGAGCGCGTGCAGGCCGCCATCGCCGCGGTGGCCGCACGCGAAGGCGTGGCCGCCGCGCAGGTGCCGGGCGATCTGGTGACCCAGTCCGGCGCGGGGATGGATCCGGAGCTGTCGCCGGCGGCGGCGCAGGTGCAGATCGCGCGCGTGGCGCGCAGTCGTGGGCTGCCGGTGGACCAGGTGGCGGCGCTGGTGAAGGCGCATACGCTGGGCCCGCAGTGGGGCGTGTTCGGGCAGCCACGGGTGAACGTGATGACATTGAACCTGGCGTTGGATACGCAGGGCGGACAGCTGGGCAGCGCTCGGCTCCACGGGATGCCTTGATGCGCTGCGTATCGTCCTGGGCGCACAATCCCAGCCCATGAGCGACTCCCGTACCCGCCAGGCCGATGCCCTGGTCGACAGCCTGCAGCGCGAAGCGGGCGGCAAACTCACCGTGTTCCTGGGTGCGGCCCCCGGCGTGGGCAAGACCTTCAGCATGCTCACCCGCGCACACGAGCAGCTGCGCCGCGGCGTGGACGTGGTGATCGGGCTGGTGGAAACCCACGGCCGCGCCGAGACCTCGGCGCTGCTGGCGGGCCTGCCACAGGTGCCGTTGCTGCAGCGCGAGTATCAACAGCACGCACTGGACGAGATGGATCTGGACGCGGTGCTGGCACGTCACCCGGCGCTGGTGCTGGTGGACGAGCTGGCCCATCGCAACGTGCCCGGCAGCCGCCACGAGCGGCGCTGGCAGGACGTGATGGAGCTGCTGGATGCCGGCATCGACGTGTGGACCACGGTCAACATCCAGCATCTGGAAAGCCTCAACGACGTGGTCATGCGGATCACCGGGGTGCGGGTCAGCGAGACCGTGCCCGATGCGGTGCTCGACCGCCTGCACGACATCGTGCTGGTGGACCTGCCGCCGCGCGAGCTGATCGAGCGCCTGCAGCAGGGCAAGGTCTATGTGCCGGAGCAGGCCGCGCAGGCGCTGCAGGCGTTCTTCTCGCCGGCCAACCTGACCGCGCTGCGCGAATTGGCGATGCAGGAAGCCGCCGACCGCGTGGACAGCAGCCTGCGCGAGACCCGTGCCGCGCGCGGCGAAGGCAACCTGCCGCTGCGCCGGCGGGTGCTGGTGGCGATCGATGGCGGCGGCCAGAGTGAGTACCTGGTGCGGGTCGGCCGGCGCATCGCCGAGCGGCGCGATGCGCCGTGGACGGTGGTGACGGTGCAGGCGCGCGCGCATGACGAGCAGACCCGACGCGAGATCGATGCGGCGTTCGCCCTCGCCCGCCGCCTCGGCGGTGAAGCGGAGCTGCTGCATGGCTCCAGCATCGCCGATGCACTGCTTGACCATGCCGCACACAACGGTGTCTCCACGCTGGTGCTCGGCCGCACGCGCGAGCGCCCGCTGGCGCGCATGCTCAACCGCACGCTGACCCAGCAGCTGATCCGGCGCGGTGCGCATTTCGAGATCACCATCATCGGTACGCCACAGGCGCGCGCGCGGGCGCGCCGGTCCGGGCTGTCGATACCCAGCCGCAGTGCCGGCAAGGATGCGCTGCTGGCACTCGGCGCCACGGCCGTTGCCTGCCTGGTGGCGCTGATCGCCGAACGCTGGATCGGGCTGTACGACCTCTCGATGGTGTTCATCGTGGCGGTGGTGATGGTCGCTGCGCGCAGCCGCACCAGTGCGGCGGTGATCGCCGCGGCGCTGTGTTTCCTGGCCTACAACTTCTTCTTCATCGCGCCGCGATTCACCTTCGCGATCAGCGCGCGCCAGGGCGTGATCACGGTCTTCCTGTTCCTGGCCGCCGCCCTGGTGGCCGGGCGACTGGCCTCGCGCCTGCGCATGCAGGTGGTGGCCTTGCGCGCGGCCAACCGGCACGCGCATGCGCGCCAGGTGCTTGGCCGGCAGCTGGCCAGTGCACCGAGCAACGAGCAGGTCGCGCAGGCCGGCCGCGAGGCGCTGGAACAGGCGATGGATGCCCCGGCGTGGCTGCGCATCGGGCACCACACCAGCGCCAGTGGCAGCGCCGCGCCGGGCGATACCGATCTGGCCGCGGCCGACTGGGCGCACCGGCACGGGCAGCCCAGCGGGCGCTTCACCGATACGCTGGCCGGTGCGGGCTGGTGGTTCCTGCCGCTGCTGGACGGCGACGACCGGGCCATCGGCGTGGCCGGCATGCGCTTCCCGCGCGAGGCGCCCCGGCTGACGCCGGAGCAGCGCCAGCTGGCCGAGGCAATGGTGGACGACATTGCCCAGGCCGCGCTGCGCACCCAGTTGGTGGCGGATCTGGAGAAGGCGCACGTGAGCAACGAGACCGAGCGGCTGCGCTCGGCGTTGCTGTCCTCGGTGTCGCATGACCTGCGCTCGCCACTGGCAGCGATGATCGGCTCGGCCGACAGCCTCTCCAGCTATGCCGATGCGATGGATGCCAGCGACCGGCGCGCCCTGCTGGACACCATCCTGGTCGAAGGCGAGCGCCTGGACCGCTACATCCAGAACCTGCTGGACATGACCCGGCTCGGCCATGACGGCCTGCAGATCAACCGCGACTGGATCGGTGTGGACGAACTGGTCGGTTCGGCTGCGCGGCGCCTGCAGCGCTATCAGCCCGACGTGCTGCTGAAGCTGGATATTCCCGCTGAACTGGCGCCGATCTGGGTGCATCCGGCGCTGGTCGAGCAGGCGGTGTTCAACGTGATGGAGAACGCGGCCAAGTTCTCTCCGCCCGGCGCGGCGGTGGAGGTACAGGCACGGCTGGTCGAGGGCGAGCTGCGCATCGATGTGCTCGATGCCGGGCCGGGCATTCCCGACGACGAGCGGGCTCGCATTTTCGACATGTTCTACAGCGTGGAACGCGGCGACCGCGGCCGGCATGGTACCGGGCTGGGCCTGACCATCTGCCAGGGCATGATCGGCGCGCATGGCGGCAGCGTGCAGGCGCTGCCGGGGCGCGACGGACGCGGTACCCTGATCCGCATCACCCTGCCCTTGCTGCACCCCCACCCTGCCGATGACAACGACGATTCCTGAGGCTTCCCACGGCGTGCCCCCGGCGCGCGTGCTGGTGATCGACGATGAAGCGCAGATCCGGCGCTTCCTGGAGATCAGCCTGCGCGCGCAGGGCTACCGCGTGTCCCAGGCCGCGACCGGCCAGGCCGGGCTGGAAGCGCTGGTCGGCGAAGGGGCGGACCTGGTGATCCTGGATATCGGCCTGCCCGACATGGAAGGCCATGACGTGCTGGGCGAGCTGCGCCAGTGGAGCCAGGTGCCGGTGATCATGTTGACCGTGCGCGCCAGCGAGACCGAGAAAGTGCGGGCGCTGGATGCCGGCGCCAACGACTACGTGACCAAGCCATTCGGCACGCAGGAGCTGATGGCGCGCGTGCGTGCACTGCTGCGCTCGCGCACGGTCTCCAGCGAGGGCGTGCTGCCACAGTTCGATGATGGGCACCTGCATATCGACCTGGTGCGGCGCGAAGTGCATCTGGACGGTGCGCCGGTGGCGCTGACGCGCAAGGAGTACGCGCTGTTGTCGCTGCTGCTGCGCAATGCCGGGCGGGTGGTGACCCAGCCGCAGATCCTGCAGGAGATCTGGGGGCCGACGCATCAGCACGACACGCATTACCTGCGGATCCTGGTCGGCAAGCTGCGCCACAAGCTGGGCGATTCGGCGCTGGATTCGCGCTATCTGTTCACCGAGCCGGGCGTGGGGCTTCGGTTCAAGGGGTGATCAACGGCATCCACGCCATGCGTGGATGCGCCCTCCCGGGGTCAGAAACCCAGTTCCACACCCGGCAGCAGCGGTTGCAGCTGCGCGCGGAACAGTGCCTTGATGCGCTCCAGCGCCGCTTCGTCATCGGCCTCGAAACGCAGCACCAGCACCGGCGTCGTGTTGGACGCGCGCACCAGGCCCCAGCCATCGGGGAAGTCGGCACGCAGGCCATCGATGGTGGACAGGCGCGCGCCGGCGAACGGCGACTCCTCCACCTGCACCGAGGACACGAACAACGACACCAGCGCGTGCGGGGTACCCGCGTCCACCGGCACCTTCAGCTCCGGGGTGGAGACGCTGTCGGGCAGTTCGTCCAACACCTCCGAGGGGCTCTCTTCGCGCTGGGCCAGGATCTCCAGCAGGCGCGCGGCGGCGTACAGGCCATCGTCGAAGCCGAACCAGCGTTCCTTGAAGAAGAAGTGCCCGCTCATCTCGCCCGCCAGCTCGGCGTCGGTTTCGCGCATCTTCGCCTTCATCAGCGAATGGCCGGTCTTCCACATCAGCGGGCTGCCACCGTTGCGCAGCACGTAATCGGAGAGCTTGCCACTGCACTTCACGTCGTAGATCACCAGCGCGCCCGGGTTGCGCATCAGCACATCGGCGGCGAACAGCATCAGCAGGCGATCGGCGTAGATGATCCTGCCTTCGCGGGTGACCACGCCGAGACGGTCGCCGTCGCCATCGAAGGCCAGGCCGATATCCGCATCGAAGCGCTTCACCGTCTGGATCAGGTCTTCCAGATTGTGCGGGTCGCTCGGGTCCGGATGGTGGTTCGGGAAGGTGCCGTCCACATCGCAGTACAGCGGAATGACCTCGGCACCGATCGCCTCCAGCAGCGGCTGGGCAAGCTCGCCGGCGACACCATTGCCCGCGTCGGCGACCACCTTGAGCGGGCGATCCAGCTGCACGTCGTCGGCGATGCGCTGGATGTAATCGGCATTCACGTCGCGGGTCTGGAAACTGCCCGGCTCGGGTGCCACGTGCAACTGGCCATCGCGGATGCGGTGGTACAGCTCGGTGATCGCATCGCCGGACAGCGTTTCGCCGCCGACCACGATCTTGAAGCCGTTGTAATCCGGCGGGTTGTGGCTGCCGGTCACCGCCACGCAGCTGCCGGCGCGCAGGTGGTAGCTGGCGAAGTACACCACCGGGGTCGGCGCCAGGCCGATATCGGTGACGTTGCAGCCGGCGCGGCGCAGGCCTTCGATCAGGCCGGCGGTGAGCTCGGGGCCGGACAGGCGACCATCGCGGCCCACCACGATGTCGCGCAGGCCCTGGACCTGCAGCACCGAGCCGACCGCCTGGCCGATCAGGGCGGCGACCTTGGGGGTCAGCTCGCGGCCGACGATGCCGCGGATGTCGTAGGCGCGGAAGATCTCGGCCGCGACGGTCTCGCCCGGCACGGACGGCGGCGGCGTTGCCGCTGCGGTTTCGTCAACGTTCTCGACGGCGGCCACCGCGAGCGGGGCCTGGGCCAGGCTTTCGCTCAAGGTCGGGCCGGTGTCGGCGGCGCTGTCGGCGGCACCGCGGCGGCGCGGCAACGGCACCTTGCCTTTGCCCAGCACCAGCAGCACGGCGATCAACAGCAGCAACACGGCGACAACCGCACTGGAGATCGCGCCGAGGCCCAACGGGCCCGGTTCGATGTCCGGCACCGCGGCAGACAGACGCAGGCCACTGGTGCCGACCGGACGTGCCAGCGCTTCAGCGCCGCCGGACAGCCCGCGGCTGCCCTGTTCAATCACGTTGTGATTGCCTTGGCGCAGGGCGAGATAGCCGGCGCCCGGCACGGCAACCTGGTCGAATATGCCGGTCAGCCGCAGCAGCGGCTGGCGCACGTAGACCACGGCCGCCCCCTGCGGGCCAAGCTCCACCGCCGCGGCCAGGCCGAGGCGCTGTCCGCCGGCATCGCGCACCACGCGGCCGACGGGTTTGTCATCGGCGATGGCCGCCTCGAGCAGGGCCAGGCGCGAGTAGCCGAAGGCCTTCGGATCGGCGTAGGCCGCATCGAGATCGGCGGTGAGGATCTGGACGTCTTCCACACCGGGCCAGCCTTCGCGGATGGCGACGGCGGCACCGTGTGCGTTGCCGCTGGCCAGTGCGCTGGCAACGCGCTCGGTCTTGAGCACCTTGCCGAACGTGCCGAGCTGACCGGTCAGCGCCGTCTGCAGCCCCTCGACCACCTGATCGCGCGACTGTTCAAGCTCGGCGCCAACGGCCGCCTGACGCCATTGGCGCACACCGCTCCACCCGAACCAGACCGCCAACAACACCAGCAGCACGGCCAACAGCGGCACCGAGCGCCCTGTGGTCAACCGCGGCCGTCCTTCCGCCTTCGCCTTGCTCATGAAGCTCCCCTGTCAGCGCACCCCGGTATGGCCGAATCCACCCGTTCCCCTGGCGCTGTCGGTGAAAGTATCCACTACCTGAAGCGCCACGCGTGCAATCGGCAGCACCACCAGCTGGGCGATGCGATCGCCGGGCTGCAGCGTGAACGGCTCACGGCCGCGGTTCCAGGCGCTGATCAGCAGCGGGCCCTGGTAATCGGCGTCGATCAGGCCGGTGCCGTTGCCCAGCACGATGCCGTGGCGATGGCCAAGCCCGGAGCGCGGCAGCACCACGGCGGCCAGGTTCGGATCGGCGATATGGATGGCGATGCCACTGGGAATCAGCGCGGTGTCGCCGGGCTGCAGGGTGAGTTCGGTCTCCAGCGCGGCGCGCAGATCCAGCCCGGCGCTGTGTTCGGTGGCGTAGGCCGGCAGCGGCCATTCGTCGCCGAAACGCGGGTCGAGCAGCTTGACCTGCAACGGCTGCAGGGAGGAATCGATGGTCATGCGTGCAACCTCTGGGCAATCAGGGACAACAGTTGTTCGGCCAACACGGCCTTGGAGGTGCCGGGGAACACCTGTTCGCCGCCCTGCCAGTAGGCCGTGGCCGCGTTTTCATCGCTCTCGAAACCGCCGGTGCTGATCCCGACCTGGTTGGCGATCACCAGGTCCAGGCGCTTGTCGACCAGCTTGCCGCGCGCGTACTTCTCCACATCGTGGGTCTCGGCGGCGAAGCCGACCACCAGCTTGAGCGCGTTGGTCTGCGTGGCCACTTCGGCCAGGATGTCCGGGGTGCGCACCAGCTCCAGCGTCAGGCTCTGGGTGTCGGCGGTCTTCTTCAGTTTCTGCGGGGCAACCTGGCGCGGGGTGTAATCGGACACCGCGGCCGCACCGATATAGATGTCGGCCGGCAACGCACCGAGCACCGCTTCGCGCATCTGCGCGGCCGAGCGCACATCAACGCGCTGCACACCGGCGGGCGTGGCCAGCTGGACCGGGCCACTGACCAGCACCACCTGCGCGCCCAGGCGGGCGGCGGCGGCGGCCAGGGCGTAACCCATCTTGCCGCTGCTGCGGTTGCCGACGTAGCGCACCGGGTCGATATCTTCATAGGTGGGGCCGGCGCTGATCAGCACGCGCAGGCCCTTCAGTTCACTGCTCGGCGGTGGCTCGGCGGGGGCCGGCGCGTGCAGCCCGGCCAGCGCGGCCACGATCGCGTTCGGTTCGGTGAGCCGACCGGGGCCGGACTCGCCTTCGGCCAATGGACCGTCTTCCGGCCCGATCACCTGGGCACCGCGCTCGCGCAGCAGGCCGATATTGGCCTGGGTGGCCGGGTGCAGCCACATGCGGTGGTTCATCGCCGGGCACACGGTCAGCGGCGCGGTCGTGGCCAGGCACAGGGTGGTGACCAGATCGTCGGCGTGGCCGTTGGCCAGGCGCGCGAGCAGATCGGCCGTGGCCGGCGCGACCACGACGCGATCAGCCCAGCGTGCCAGCTCGATATGGCCCATGGCCTGCTCGGCCGCGCTGTCCCACAGGGTGGTGCGGGTGGGCTGGCCGGACAGCGCCTGGAAGCTCAGTGGGGTGACGAACTGCTGGGCCCCGGCGGTCATCGCGACCTGCACCTGGGCTCCGGCATCGCGCAGGCGGCGCACCAGTTCCAGCGACTTGTAGGCAGCAATCCCGCCACCAACGCACAACAACAGCTTCTGGCCTTCCAACGGGCGCGCGGACGCCGGAGAAGCCTGGGGGGAGTCAGCCACCTTGGGTGTTCCTGTCGAACCGAGGCGATTAGCTTACCCGATGGTCCGTAAGCCGCCTGATGCGCCAGCGGCATAAGGAGGCAGGTTTTCGTCATAAGCAACCGCCTGACTTGGCACGATGCCCTGCATTTACCGACACGATGCCGCCCGGTTCACCGATGGTGGCCCGCTCCGCACCGAGGGAGACTGGGGCCATGTCGATCCGAGACTGGCCCAGTGCCGAGCGTCCCCGCGAAAAGCTGCTTGCCCAAGGCGCCGGCGCCCTGTCCGATGCCGAGCTGCTGGCGATCTTCCTGGGGTCCGGCCTGCGCGGCCGCGACGCGGTCGAAACCGCCCGCGACCTGCTGCAGGCCCACGGTCCCCTGCGCAACCTGCTCGACCTCCCGGCCGCCGCGTTGGCGGCCCTGCCCGGCCTTGGGCCGGCGCGCAGCTGCAAGCTGGTGGCCGGGCTGGAACTGGCGCATCGGCATCTGGCGGCCGAGCTGGCCCGCGGGGAGAGCCTGCGCGACCCGGCCGCCGCCGGGCGCTACTTCAAGCAGCGGCTGCGCGCCCGGCCCAACGAGGTGTTCGCCGCGCTGTTTCTCGACAACCAGCACCGCACACTGGCCTGCGAGGAGCTGTTCAGCGGCACGGTGGATGCCGCGGCGGTCTACCCGCGCGAAGTGGTCCGCCGCGCCCTGCTGCACAACGCGGCCGCGGTAATCGTCAGCCACAACCACCCCTCCGGCAGTGCCGAGCCCTCGTTGGAGGACCGCCGGATCACCGCGCTGCTGCAGCAGGCCTTGGCCCTGGTGGATATCCGTCTGCTTGACCATGTCGTGATCGGCGACGGGGCACCGGTATCGATGGCCGCGCGCGGCTGGATGGGCCCCGGAACCACCTGAGCCGGGGTGGGAAACGGCGCCGCTCTGCCCCGGTTCAATGGATCGGGGTGGCTTCTGGGCTAAAATTGCCGATTCCGCCGCTCCAGTCCCAAAGCAGGCCTTGTGAAAAATCTCCTCCGCGCCCTGATCAGCCAAGGCATCGAAGCCTTGCGCGCCAACGGCACTCTGCCGGCCGATACCCTGACCCCGGAATTCGTGGTCGAACGCCCGAAGACCCGTGAGCACGGCGATTTCGCCACCAATGCCGCGATGCTGCTGGCCAAGCCGGCGCGCAGCAACCCGCGCGCCCTGGCCCAGGCGCTGCTCGATGCGCTGCCCAAGAGCAATGATGTGCTGCGCGTCGAGATCGCCGGCCCCGGCTTCATCAATTTCCATCTCGCTCCCAGCGCTTACCAGCGCGAAGCGGCCAGCGTGCTCAAGGAAGGCGCCGATTACGGCCACAACCTGAGCGGCAACGGCCGCACCGTGGGCGTGGAATACGTGTCGGCCAACCCGACCGGTCCGCTACATGTCGGCCACGGCCGCGCGGCGGCGATCGGTGACTGCCTGGCGCGCCTGCTGGAAGTGAACGGCTGGAACGCCAAGCGCGAGTTCTACTACAACGACGCCGGCGTGCAGATCGAAAACCTGGCGCTGTCCACCCAGGCGCGTGCGAAGGGCCTCAAGCCCGACGACGCCGGCTGGCCGGAAGCCGGCTATCGCGGCGATTACATCGAGGATGTGGCCAAGGCCTACCTGGCCGGCGCCACGGTGGAGCTGGAAGGCCACTCGGTGGTCGGCGAGCGCGACCCGGACAACCTCGATGCGATCCGTCGCTTCGCGGTGGCCTACCTGCGCAACGAGCAGAACCAGGACCTGGCCGCGTTCGGCGTGGATTTCGACATCTACTTCCTGGAAAGCTCGCTGTACAAGGACGGCAAGGTCGAAGAGACCGTCGCCCAGCTCAACGCGGCCGGCCATACGTATGAGGAAGGCGGCGCGCTGTGGCTGCGCTCGACCGACTTCGGTGACGACAAGGACCGCGTGATGCGCAAGTCCGACGGCACCTATACCTACTTCCTGCCGGATGTGGCCTACCACCTCTCCAAGTGGCAGCGCGGCTACGAGCGCGCGATCACCGAGCTGGGCGCGGACCATCACGGTTCGCTGGCGCGCGTGCGTGCCGGCCTGCAGGCGCTCGACGTCGGCATCCCGAAGGGCTGGCCGGAATACGTGCTGCACCAGATGGTGACGGTGATGCGCGGCGGCGAGGAAGTGAAGCTGTCCAAGCGGGCCGGCAGCTACCTGACCCTGCGCGACCTGATCGAAGAAGCCGGCCGCGATGCCACCCGCTGGTTCCTGATCGCGCGCAAGCCCGATTCGCAGCTGACCTTCGATATCGATCTGGCCCGCCAGCAGAGCAACGACAACCCGGTGTTCTACGTGCAGTACGCGCATGCCCGGGTGTGCAGCCTGCTGCGCCAGGCGCAGGAGAAGAAGCTGAGCTACACGCCGGCCGAAGGTCTGACCGGGCTGTCGTCACTGGGCGATGAGGCGTCGCTGTGGCTGATGGTGGAAATGTCGCGCTTCCCGGAAGTCGTCGAAGCGGCCGGCCTGGCGCTGGAACCGCACCTGATCGCGCAGTACCTGCGTGAATTGGCGCACGCCTTCCACACGTGGTATCACGGCACGCAGGTACTGGTAGCCGACGAAAGCGAACGCAACGCCAAGCTGACGCTGGCCTGCGCCGCGCGCCAGGTCCTGGCCAATGGTCTGAACATCCTGGGCGTTTCCGCCCCGGAAAAAATGTAAGCAGTGGAGAAGCAGTAAATGGCAGCACGACGCGGCAAGAGCCAGGCACGGCGCAACAGCAACCAGGGCACCCCGGGATGGGTGTGGCTGGTCGCGGGTGTGGCGATTGCGGCCGTGGTGTTCCTGGCGGCACCGAACCTGTTCAAGAACGACGGTGATGGCTTCCTGCGGGTCGGCCCGCAGCCGGACCCGAACGCCCAGCCGGCCCCGGTGAGCGATGCCGATACCGACGTCGGCACCGAGCTGCCCAAGTCCGGCGCCGCCAAGCCCGCCGAACCGGCCAAGCCGGCGGCGACGCAGTACGACTTCTACACCCTGCTGCCCGGCAAGGAAGTGGAAATGTCCGATGCCGAGCTGGCGGCCAGCGCACGCGCCGAAGATCAGCGCCGTGCCAAGGCCGATGCGCAGCGCGCGCAGGCGGCGCTGGAAGGCCGTCCGTTGCCGCCCGCACCGGCGCCGACCAGCACCGCCGCGACCACCACGCCTGCGCCAGTCAGTACCGCTGCGTTGCCGGCGCCGGTGAATGAACGTCCGGCTGCCACGCCGGCACCGGCGGCATCGGCCCCGGCCACGGTGGCCACCGCGCCGAAGCCGGATGCACCTGCGGCGACCGCCCCGGCTGCCGCCGCTGCCGCCGCCGATCCGGCCGCGGGCAACGTGCGTTACATCCTGCAGGCCGGCGCCTTCGGTGCCTCCGGTGATGCGGAAGCGACCAAGGCCAAGCTGGCGATGATCGGCCTGGCTGCACGCGTGGAATCGGCCCAGATCAACGGCAAGACGGTGTACCGCGTGCGCATGGGGCCGTATGGCAGCGCGGGCGAGCTGGCCGAAGCCAAGCAGAAGCTGGATGGGACCGGGCTTCAAGCGATGGCGATCAAAGCGCAGTAGCCGCGCTGCGACGTATACAGGAACGCCGGGCATCGCCCGGCGTTTTTTTTGATCGCCCAGAGCAGCCGACCAACGGTCGGCTCTACCGGGTGGCGGTCCGGTTGGATCAGTCGCGCGCGACCTGGAACCCGGCGAACGACTGGCTGACCGGCATCACTTCGAGGCGATTGATGTTCAGGTGCGCCGGCAGCGAGGCGACCCAGAAGATCTGCTCGGCGATGTCATCGGCGGTCATCGGGTTGGCACCGGTGTAGAGCTTGTCCGAGGCCGCCTGGTCGCCATGGGTGCGGACCACGGTGAACTCGGTTTCGGCCATGCCCGGCTCGATCGTGGTCACGCGCACGCCGCTGCCGTGCAGGTCCGAGCGCAGCCCCAGCGAGAACTGGCTGACGAAGGCCTTGGTGCCGCCGTAGGCGTTGCCGCCCGGGTACGGGTACACGCCGGCGACCGAGCTGATGTTGATGATCGCGCCCTTGCGTGCGACCAGCTGTGGCAACAGGCGATGGGTCAGCGTCACCAGGGCGGTGACGTTGGTGTCGATCATGGTGCGCCAGTCTTCCAGCGAGGCGCTCTGGGCCGGGGCGGTGCCCTGGGCCAGGCCGGCGTTGTTGACCAGCAGGTCGATGTCGGCGAAGCCGGCCGGCAGGGCGGCCAGGGCCGCTTCCATCGCCACGCTGTCGCGCACGTCGAACACCGCCGCGTGCACGCGCTCGGGACCGTAGGCATCGACCAGCGGCTGCAGGCGCTCGGCACGGCGCCCGGTGGCGATCACGCGCCAGCCGGCCTGGGCGAAACGGTGGACAGCGGCGGCGCCAAAGCCGGAGGTGGCGCCGGTAATCAGAGCGGTACGGGTCATCGAGGTACTCCGTGGAGATCCCGACCATTTTCGCACCGATGCCCGCCCGGTGCAGAGCCGGGCGCTGCTCCGCTGCCTGCCGCTACGGGGCGTCGCGTCAGCGGATGCGGAACACCCGTGCCTTGGGCAGGTCTTCATCCACCTGCAGGAACCAGCGGCCGGCAATGCCCGGCACCACGACAATCCCGGGGTTGCTGCGGGCGGTCTTGAGCGTCATCTCGCCCTTGAGCACCTGCCACTGCTGGCCGTTGTCGAGGGTGAACACGGTGCCGGGAGCCCAGCCGCTCACCTGGCCGGTGACCTTGGCGGTGATCGGGCCATCGTCCAGCCCGGGGAACATCGGGGCCGGCGTCGGCACACCCGGGCCTGCGGCAGGTCCTGCCGCGACGGCCACCGGTGCCGGGGCATCTGCCTCGGCCTGGCGCAGCAGGCGGTTCAGCGTCTGCAGCTGGGCCGGGGTCAGCCCGACCTCGGCCAGCGCCTGCGGATCCAGCCGCTGTTCCAGCGCCACATACGGAACCTGCGCGCCCGCCTGGCCCGCCAGCAACATGCCCACACACCCGAGTACCTGCCACCTGCGCATTGCCTGCTCCACTGCCTGTCGATGCCTGATCGCGGCACTGTGCTTCACTTTCATGGCAGCCAGATGACAGCGACCACCGGTCGCAGCCGGCGGCGCGCCCGGCACGGGGTAAAATGGCCGCCAGCCGCGCAGCCGCGCCGGCGGTATTGGACGTCCCATGATCAACAACGATGTACTGCGCAGCATCCGCTACATGCTCGACCTCAGCGACGGCATGATCGCCGACACCTGTGCCCTGGCCGATCCGGCCTTCGTGGTCGACAAGGCCGATGTGGCCGGCTGGCTGCGCAAGGAAGACGAAGAAGGCTTCGTGCCCTGCGACGACCGCACCCTGGCGCATTTCCTGGATGGCCTGATCGTGCATTTCCGTGGCCGCGACGAGAGCCAGCCGGTGCGCCCGGTGGAAAAGCGCATCACCAACAACCTGGTGCTGAAGAAGCTGCGCGTCGCCTTCCAGCTGAAGGACGTGGACATGCACGACGTATTCGACGCAGCGGGGTTCTCGGTCTCCAAGCCGGAACTGTCCGCGCTGTTCCGCCAGCCGGACCACAAGAACTACCGCGCCTGCGGTGACCAGATGCTGCGCAATTTCCTCAAGGGCCTGACCCTGCGCGTGCGCGCCGCCTGAGTGAGGCCTTGGTGCGTGGCTCCGGTGCCGGGGCCACGTGCTGCAGCAGCGCCTCCATGAAGGCCCGCGCCGCCGGCGTGGGCAGGTGTGACCAGACCGCATGTACGCGCCGCGTCGGTGCGCCCTGGATCGCCACACAGGCAACATCGCTGAAGCCGGCCGCGATGGCCTGCGGCACGATGCCCACCGCCAGGCCCTGCTGTACGAAGCGCTCCACCAGCGCCATGTGATTGATCTCGAACGGTACCCGGTGCGGCAGCCCCGCGGCGGCGAAGGCTTCATCGGTCTGCCTGCGCGCACCACTCCCATGCGCGAAATCCACCAGTGGCAGCTCGGCCAGCGTCGCCAGCGAGAGCCGTTTACGCCTCGCCAAAGGGTGGTCCGGAGGCAGCACGGCGACCATCGATTCCTCGGCCAGCAATCGGTGCTGGGTGCCCTCGATCGGGGTGCCCGGCGACAGCCCGACCAGCGCCACATCCAGCCGCCGCTCGCGCACATCGGCCATCAGCACTTCGCTCTTGTCCATGCGCAGGCGGAACTCGACCTGCGGATAGCGCCGGTGAAAGGCCGCCAGGCAAGCGACCAGATCCACCGCGGTCAACGAGGTGATCTGGCCGATGTGCAGGATGCCGCGCACCTGGCCACCGACGGCGGCAACGTCATCGCGCAGATGCCGCAGCGAGGCGAGCACCTGGCGTGCGTGCGTCAAGAGTGCTTCACCGGCGGGCGTTACCCTGACCTGACGCGGCAGGCGCTCGAACAGCGTGGCCTGCAGTTCGTCTTCAAGATGGGCGATCTGGTGGCTCAGCGCCGACTGCACGACGTGGCAGCGCTGGGCGGCACGGGTGAAGTTGCCTTCTTCGGCCAGCGCCACCGCGAACTCGAGTTGCTTGAGGTTCATCGTGCCATCTCATTTTCAGATGCATTGGATGATAACTATTCATTTCCCTCATTTTCCGATCGGGCGGACACTGGCGCCCCTTCTTTCCTGGAGCCCGTCATGACCCACGACGTGCCCTCGCCACTCAGCCGCTGGCAGGTCCTGCTGATGGCCTTCGCCACCGGTGTCGCCGTGGCCAGCAACTATTACGCGCAGCCGCTGCTGCACACCATCGCCGGGCAGTTCGGGGTGTCCTTCGCGCGTGCCGGGACGGTGGTGACCGTGGCCCAGCTGAGCTATGCGGCGGGCCTGATCCTGCTGGTGCCGCTGGGCGATCTGTTCGAACGGCGCCGGCTGATCGTGGTGATGTCGCTGCTGTCGGCGGCGGGGCTGGTGCTGAGCGCGCTCAGCCATCAGTTCGTCTGGCTGCTGGTGGGCACCGCGCTGACCGGGCTGTTCTCGGTGGTGGCACAGGTGCTGGTGCCGTTCGCGGCGACGCTGGCGCGGCCGGAAGAGCGCGGCCAGGTGGTCGGTACGGTAATGAGCGGCCTGCTGCTCGGCATCCTGCTGGCGCGCACGGTGGCCGGGGCGCTGTCCTCGCTGGGCGATTGGCGCACCGTGTACTGGATCGCCGCAGCCGCGCTGGTGCTGACCACGGGCATGCTGTATCGGCATCTGCCGCGCTTCCATCAGACCGCCGGGCTGGGCTATCTGCAGCTGCTGCGCTCGATCGGCACGCTGTTCGCGCAGGAACCGGTGTTCCGCCTGCGCACCGTACTGGGCGCGTTGAGCTTTGCGATGTTCGCGATCTTCTGGACGCCATTGGCGTTCCTGCTCGCGGCCGAACCGTATGGCTACAGCGATGCGACGATCGGCCTGTTCGGGCTGGTGGGTGCAGCCGGCACGCTGGCCGCCGGTGTAGCCGGGCGCATGGCCGACCGTGGCAAGGCCGCGTTGGCGACGACCGTGGCGCTGGTGCTGCTGGCCGCATCGTGGCTGCCGCTGGGCTTCTCCACGCACTCGCTGATCGCACTAGTGCTGGGCGTGATCGTGCTCGACCTGGCCGCGCAGCTGTTGCACGTGAGCAACCAGAACGTGGTGTACGCCCTGCGACCGGAAGCACGCAACCGGCTCAATGCCGGCTACATGACCGGGTATTTCATCGGCGGCTCGCTGGGCTCACTGGCCTCGGCGCAGGTGTTTGATCGCTTCGGCTGGACCGGCGTGTGCCTCACCGGTGCGGGCGTTGCGCTGGTGGCGATGGGCATCTGGGCGGTGTCGCAGGCAAAGCGGGAGCTTTGAAACCACGCCACCGCGGGACGTAGGCAAGGGAACGGTAGATCCACGCATGGTGTGGATCTACCCGAACGCGCCTCAGAAGGTGGTCTGTACCGCGACCTCGACGCGCGATCCCGCATTGCCCGGGAACAGGCGTTTCGCGGCGCCGCCGGTGTCGTGCCCGGTCACCCGCAGCTCCCACGGGCCGTGCACACGCCACACCACGCTGAGCTGGCCATGCGGGTAATCATCGGCCTGCGCGCTGTCCAGCCAGTAATGGCCCACCGCGCCCTCGACACGCCACTGCTCGCCCAGCGGCAAACGCGCGCCGAGCTGCGCATAGGTGCCGCCGTGGCCGCCGGCCAGCGCGTTGTCGGACACGCCGACCTGCAGCCAGGCGCGTTGCCGCCAGGTCACCGTGCCATTGAGCTCGGTCCAGTCCAGATCGACCGTGGTCGAGGGATAAAGGTAGCGGGTCAGATTGACGTCCACGCTCCAGTCCGGCGTCAGCGCACCGCTCCAGCCGGCGATGAGGTCGAATTCGCTGCGCGCGCCGTTGTCCGGGCGGAACGAGACGCCCGAGCCCCACGCCGAGGCATACCAGCCGTTGGCCGTACTGAGCTTCACGCCGGCCTGCGCGGCCGGATCGCCGTCGCTCTGCGAGCTGCCGCGCCAGATGTAATCCGAGGTCAGCGCTGCATTGCCTTCCACCGCGGCCGCGGCCGCCCCGCTCATGACCAGCCCCACCAGCACCACGCCGCAGCGCAGGCGCTGTTTCCACTGTTGATCCACCACGTGTCCCACTCCAGATGACGGCCGCGCCGTCGAGAGCGATAGTCTCCCCAGGTGGGCCGTAACGCCGCCATGGCCTACCCGCGCGATCGGCGCAACGTTTCTGTAAATCCTGCGTCAGGATGGCGCCCGCGGGTGCGCGGTATCATGGCCACTCTGACCTGTTGCGAGTAATGGCGTGGACGCGATCCTGACCCCGGTATCGATTGGCGAGCTGATCGACAAGATCACCATCCTGGAAATCAAGGCCGACCGCATCGCCGATGCGGGCAAGAACGCCAACGTCCGCAAGGAACTCGAGGGCCTGTGGCCGCTGTGGCAGCAGCAGGTAAGCGCTCAGCCGGGGCTGGAGGCATTGAAGACGCAGCTCAAGGCAATCAACGAGCGCATGTGGGAGATCCAGGATCAGCTGCGCGACAAGGAAGCGGCGCAGGTGTTCGACGATGCCTTCATCCAGCTGGCGCGCGGTGTCTATGGCACCAATGGCGAGCGGGTCAAAGTGAAGAACGAGATCAACCGCATCGCCGGCTCGCAGCTGGTCGAAGAAAAGCAGTACCAGGGCGAGTAAGCCCGCCGGTGCGCGCCGGGCTCAGTGCCCGGTCGCGGCCATGAAGCGTTCGCGGTCCTGCTGGGTGCGCCGGCGGATTTCAGCCAGCGCTTCATTCTCGGTGGCTTCCAGCATCGATTCGAACAGCCGCTGGAAGTGGTTGCGCATGGCCGACCGCGCCGCTGCCGGGTCGCGCTGGCGCAGTGCATCCAGAATCCGGGTGTGTTCCTCGTCGCGGGTGTCATCGTCGTTGTGGCAGACGTTGGCGTAGACCTGCTTGACCCGCGGCAGCTCGTTGCGCATCCGCCAGATCAGCTGCACGCAGTGCTCCACCACCGGGTTGCCGGCGATCCGCGCGATCGACAGGTGGAACTGCCGATCCGCCTCGCTGGCCGCTGCCTCGCCCGAATTCGGGTCGACCATGGCCGCGATCAGGCCGGCCAGGTCCTCCAGTTCGTCATCGGTGATGCGGCTGGCCGCCATCGCGGCCGCCTCGGCCTCGATCACCGCACGTGCCGCGGTCAGGTCGAACGCCGAGACGTCGGGCAGTGCGCCCGGCGCCTGCGACGGCTTGGCCTTCACGTACACGCCGGAGCCGGTCTTGATGGTGATCAGGCCCTGTGCTTCCAGCGCGATTTCTGCCTCGCGCACCGTCACCCGGCTCACGCCCAGGCGTTCGGCCAGGTCGCGCTCGCCCGGCAGGCGCGAGCCCGGCGGGAACTCGCCCTTCTCGATCAGCGCGACGATTTCGGCAGCAATGGACTGGTAAAGACGGGGTTCGGACATCATCAAAGGCCTGCTGACAGGTGGCTGGGGACCGACAGGCGACCGCGCCTTCAGAGAGCGGCGCGGTCGGAAAAACCGCGCCACTGACCTCAGAAGCGGTAGCGCACCCCCAGATAATACCGCCGCCCGTACGTGGTGTACTCGCGGAAGCTGCCGAGGATGGGCATATCCGACACCCGCGGCTCATCGGTGAGGTTGCTGGCCGACAGCGACAACGACAAGTGCTTGTTCACTTTGTAGGTGGCGCGGAAGTCCAGCGAGCCATTGTCCCGCACATAGCGGTTCTGCGACGGGTCGCCGACAAACTGCTGGTAATAGTCGGAGCGGTACTTGTAGATCGCCTGCAGATCGAGCTTGCCCAGGCCCCAGTACACCTGCGCCGAGGCCACATGCTTGGAGAGGCCGAAGATGTTGGCCGGTTCGACGATGCCCGGTGTCACCACGCCGGTCGAGGGGTCGGTGGACTCGCCCAGGCGCAGGTCTTCGGTCTTGAAGTTGGAATCGGCGTAGTTGTAGCTGGCCTTCACGCCCAGCCCGGAGAAGATGCCCGGCAGGTACGAGAAGCTGTGCGAGGCGGTGAACTCCACGCCGAACAGATCGCTCTTCTGGTCGCTGGTGGCCAGCTGCTCCACCGGCACGGTCACGCTCTGACCGTCGATATCGAAGGTCTCGTTGACGATCACCGGCATCGAGCCGCCGTTGAATTGCTTGTAGTACAGCGCACCGGACAGCATGGTGTCTTCGTTGGCGTACCACTCCAGCGAGAGATCGCCATTCCACGACATCAACGGCTTGGCGCGCGGGTTGCCGGTGGCGGTGATGCTGCGCAGCGCATCGCCCACACTGTTGAACTCGGTATCCACCTCGCCCAGGTTGAAGGTGCGGCCGTAGCCTTCAGCGGCCAGGTCCGGGCGCGACATCGCCCGATACGCACCGACGCGCAGCAGCAGGTCCGGGCGCAGTTCGAAGGCGGCGTTGAAGCTGGGCAGCCATTCGGTATTGCTGGATTTGAGTACCTGCGAGGTGAAATCGCCGGTCGGCTCCAGGGTCACGGTGCCGTCGGGATTGTTGATCACATCCAGGCCGCTGCGCAGGCCGACCGAGCGCACTTCGGTCCGCACGCCGCGCACGCCGATGTTGCCGGTCACCGGCAGGCCAAACCATTCGGCGCTGTAATCGCCCATCAGGTACAGCGCGCTGGTTTTCTCGGTGACATCGTTATTGGCCGGGTTGCGCAGGTCCGCGCTCAGGCCGGTGTCGTCCACGCCGGTGAAGGCCTTGAACAGGCAACGGCTGTCGAAGCTGGCCCACTGGTCGATGGTGTTGCCGCTGGCATTGGCCAGGAAATCGTCCTGCGGGAAGGCTTGGCGGCAGGCCAGGTTGGCAGCGCGGATCGCAGCGACATTGGTGGTGGTCACATCCACGGTGTCGGTGTAATCGGTGTAGGTCGCCTCGGAGCGGCGCAGGCCGCCCTTGATCGCGGTGAAGAAGCCGCTTTCCGGGGTGAACGTGGCATCGAAGCGGCCGGCACGGATGGTGTGCTCGCGATGCTGCTGGCGACGACGCACCAGCGCCGAATCGGTGAAGTTGTCCGGGTTGTTCACATCGAACGCGGGATCAAGATAGATGCTCGGCACGTCACCGCTGTAGTCATAGGTGTAATCGACGTAACGGGTGTTCTTGATGCCGCCGACCGGCCGACCGTTGACGTCGGTGCGACCGGCGCGCAGGCGGGTGCTGCGTTCGATCTGATCGCGCTCGGTGTTGGAGTAGGACAGATCGGTGGACAACGTCCACGCCGGGCTCGGCCGGAAGATCACGTTGAGCCCGCCGCCGGTGTATTCCTCCTGGCGCTCCAGGAAATTGCCGGTGGAATCGACCGTGGTGCTGCCGGTGTGGTGCAGCAGCGCGCCGTCGTCGGTGACCACGCGGTTGTTGAGGTTGCGCATCATCGAGGACAGCGACAGATCCGAGCGGTCTTCGGTGTAATCACGCTTGGAGTGCTGGTAATCCAGGTTCACTTCCACCGTATCGCTGGGCCGCCACTGCAGCGCGGCGAACTGCGAATCGCGCTTGTCGTGCTCGATGAACTGGCGGTAGATGCGGCTGCTGGGCACCAGGTAATACGGCACGCCGTTGGCGACCTGGTTGCCGTTGACCTGGGTGCAGTTGCGCGTCGCGCCGACCACTTCACGGCCATCGCAGGCCACCCAGGTGGAGCTGCTGGAGAACATCTCTTCCGGGTTGCTGCCTTCCAGCGCCTGCACACCGATGGAGACACCGAGCTTGCCGGCGTTGCCCATGTCGAACTGGTCGATGTAGCTGGCGGTACCGCGCCAGCCGACGCCGTCCTTGTCCTTCAGACGGTCATCGTAGTCCTGCCAGGTGCCCCGGCCATCGAGCTGGAACGTGCGTTTGCCGTACTCCAGTGGTTTGACCGTCTCCATGTTGATCGTGCCGGCCACGCCACCTTCGACGAAGTCGGCGCGCTGGGTCTTGTAGATCGCCACGGTGTTGATCAACTCGGACGGGAACTGGTTGAAGTTCACCGAGCGGTCGCCACTGCCATTGGTGGCCTCGCGGCCATTGAAGGTGGACGAACCGAGGAACGGGCCCAGGCCACGGATCGAGATTTCCGACGCACCGCCCTTCTCGCGATGGGTGGAGGCACCGGTGATCGTCTCGATCGCTTCACCGATCGACAGCGCCGGCAGATCACCGATGTCGTCGGCGGCCAGCACATCGGAGACCACGGTCTCCTCGCGCTTCTTGTCGATCGAGGTCTGGATGGTACTGCGGATGCCGGTCACCTGGACCTGATCCAGGGTGGTGGCTTGCCCCGGCGGCGAGGCCGGTGCGTCGGCATCCTGTGCGTGGGCCAGCGGCAGTGCCGCGGTGGCGCACAGGGCATAGAACAGCGCGCTGTGCAGCGCGGTGCGGCGGAGGCCTCGTGGTGAGGCCGTACGGCGGTCATGCAACATCGTGATCTCCCTCCCAGGATGGATCGTCCGATTACACGGATTCGATCCGGACGATTCACGACTGATGAACCAATGTCAATGAATTGGTACTAAAGTCTACCCCGCACCACTGTCCAGACCACTTTGCATGGAATTAATGTGCGGACGCAGCAGAAAAATGCGCAAACCACATACCACATTCATCTAAAGTGGTATGCGATTGTGGTTGACGTGCGCGCCCGGCAACCTGTTAGGATCGTGGCTCGCGTCAGTCGCCACGGTTCATCTGGGAGGGTAAGCCCGTGACTTTGCAACACTCGTATGCGCCGTTGGCGCGGCGTCCCATGGCCAAGGCCCTGCTGTTGAGCCTGTCCCTGGCGGCATTCCCTGCCGTGGCGGCCGATTATCTGGTGCGCGACGCTGCTGCCTATGCCACCGCCGTACGCGCCCTCGCCCCCGGCGATACGGTGATCCTGGCGAACGGCGTCTGGCGCGACGTGGACCTGCTTTTCCGGGGCACCGGCAAAATTGGTCAACCAATTAAGTTGACGGCGCAGACGCCCGGCAAGGTGATTCTCAGCGGGCAGTCCCAGCTGCGTCTGGCCGGTGAGCACCTGGAGGTGTCCCATCTCGTCTTCCGGGATGGTTGGGCGCCTGGCGGTGAAGTGATCTCGTTCCGGCGGTCAGCCAGCGAATGGGCCAACCACAGCCGGGTGACCGGGATCGTGATCGACCGCTACAACAAGCCGGATCGCCAGCAGTCCGATCACTGGGTGGCGCTGTACGGCCAGCACAACCGCTTCGACCACAGCCAGCTGGTCGGCAAGACCAATGCGGGCACCACCCTGGTGGTGGTGCGCAACGCCACCAGCGGCCTGGACAACCAGCACCGCATCGACCACAACTGGTTCGGCCCGCGCCCCAACCTCGGCTCCAACGGCGGCGAGACGATGCGCATCGGCACCAGCCACGACTCGCAGTCCGATTCGCGCACCGTGGTGGAGAACAACTGGTTCGAGCAGTGCGATGGCGAGGTGGAGATCGTCTCCAACAAGTCCGGCGGCAACACGTACCGCGGCAACGTCTTCCAGGACTCGCGCGGCTCGCTGGTGCTGCGCCACGGCCACGGCAATCAGGTCGAACGCAATGTGTTCCTCGGCCATGGCAAGGCGCATACCGGCGGCGTGCGCGTGATCAACCGCAACCAGACCGTGCGCGACAATTACTTCGAAGGCATCGCCGGCGACAACTTCGCTGCGGCGTTGAGCGTGATGGCCGGTACCCACAACGCGCCGTTGAACCGCTACGAGCAGATCGATCACGCGGTGATCGAACGCAACAGCTTCATCCAGGTCGGCACGCTGTTGCTGGGCGCGGGGCTGGATGAAGAGCGCAATGCGATGCCGATGAACAGCCGCATCGCCGGCAACCTGTTCATCGGCGATGGGAAACGCGATCTGCTGCGTACGCAGGGCGATCTCTCCGGCATCACCTTCGCCGGCAACGTGCAGAGCCCTGCCGTGTCACCCGGCTTCCCCGGCGGTGTCAGCGGCCAGTCCGTGTCCCTGCAGCGCGCGGCCAACGGCCTGCTCTACCCCACCGCCGCCATCGATGCCGGTGCCCCGCGCGATCTGACCCCGATTCCCCGCGACCAGGTCGGCGTGGACTGGTACCCCAAGACACTGCCCAGCACCGCACTGGATAGTGGCGCGGTGCGCAGGGTCGCACCGGGCGAGGACACCCTGACCGCCGCCGTGGCGGCCAGCGCCCCCGGCGACCGCCTGCAACTGCAGCGCGGCCGCTACACCGTGAGCCAGGTGCTGGCGGTGAATCATCCGCTCAGCGTGGTCGGCCCCGCACATGGCCAGGCCAGCGTGCAGTTCTCGCGGCCGAGCCTGTTCGAGATCGGCGCGCGTGGTTCGCTGCGCCTGGCGCGGCTGGATATCGATGGTGCGCTCGCCCCGGATGCCGCCGGCAACGCGGTGATCCGCGTGCCGCCGGGCAGCCAGGCCTTCAACTACACGCTGCGCATCGAGGACAGCCGCGTACACGGGCTGACCGCCAACAAGGCCTTCGATGTGATCGCCACCGGCAAGGGCAGCCTGGCCGCGCAGATCGCACTGGCCAACGTCACGGTGGAGGACATCACCGGCAGCGTGATCGCCGCGGCCGCCGAGACCGATGATCTGGGCACCTACAACGCTGAGCAGGTGGATCTGCTGGACTCCACGTTCCGCCGCATCGGCGGGCCGGTGGTGAACCTGTATCGCGGCGGCACCGACGAAAGCACCTTCGGTCCGGCGCTGCAGGTGCACGGCAACCAGTTCGAGCAGGCCGGGGTGGCCGATGACACCAGCCTGCGCCTGCATGGCGTGCAGTTCGCCAGCATCCGCGGCAACCGCTTCGACCGCAGCGGCCGCATCCGTTTCAGCCATCGCGTCGGGGAACCGACCCTGCGCATGGGCGACAACCCGCTGACGGCCACCGCGCCGTTGCTGTCTGATACCCCTGTTGAGGCCCTGCCATGAATCACGCCCCGCCCCTGATGCTGCTGCTCGCCGCCACCCTTGGCGGGGCCGCGTTGCCCGCTGCGCAGGCCGCACCCGCCGCCCGGCAGGCGCCCGCCGAGGCCGCCACCGCGCCGGTGCTGGTCACCGCCGCGCCGGTGCTGGTCACCGCCGCGCAGTGGACGCAGATGCGTGCCGAGGGTGCGCGCTCGCCGCTGTTCGCCAAGGAACAACAGCGTGCCGAACAGCGCGTGCGCGCGATGATGAAGGCCGGCATCGACGTGCCGGTGCCCAAGGACAAAGGCGGCGGTTACACGCACGAACAGCACAAGCGGAATTACCAGGCCATCCAGGCCGCCGGCGCGCTGTATCGGCTGACCGGTGACAAGGCCTATGCCACCTTCGCCCGCGACCTGCTGCTGGGCTACGCCAAGCTCTACCCGGGGCTGGGCGCGCACCCGCAGGGCCGCGGCCAGATTCCCGGCCGGCTGTTCTGGCAGACCCTCAACGATTCGGTCTGGCTGGTCAGCGCGGCGCAGGGCTACGACGCGATCCGCGACACGCTCAGTGACGCGGATCGCAAGACGATCGACGACAACGTGTTCCGCGCGATGGCCGATTTCCTGTCCGGCACGCCGGAAAATTTCGACAAGATCCACAACCACGCCACCTGGGCGGTCGCTGCCGTGGGCATGACCGGCTACGTGCTGCGCGATGCCAGCTACGTCGACAAGGCCCTGCAGGGCAGCAAACGCGATGGCAGCGCCGGCTTCCTGAAACAGGTGGATCAGCTGTTCTCGCCGGACGGGTATTACGAAGAAGGCCCGTACTACCAGCGCTATGCGCTGGCCCCGTTCATCCTGTTCGCCAACGCCATCGAGCGCAACGAACCGCAACGCGGCATCTTCAAGCGCCGCGATGGCGTGCTGCTCAAGGCCGTGGATGCGCTGGTGCAGAGCAGCTACGGCGGCTACTTCTTCCCGATCAACGACGCCATTCTCGACAAGGGCCTGGACACCGAGGAACTGGTGGCCGGCATCGATATCGCCTACGCGCAGACCGGTGATGCACGCCTGCTGTCCGTCGCCAAAACACAGAAGCGCGTGCTGCTCTCGCCCGAAGGCCTGCAGGTGGCCCAGGCACTGGCAGACAACAAGGCCAAGCCGTTCGCCTTCGTACCGACCCTGCTGCGCGATGGCCCGGACGGCACCGAAGGCGCACTGGCGATCCTGCGCATGGGCGGCGAGAACGGCCAGGCGCTTGTGATGAAGAACACCAAGCAGGGCATGGGGCACGGTCACTTCGACAAGCTCAACTGGTTGTTCTACGACAACGGCCAGCGTGTGGTCACCGATTACGGCGCCGCGCGTTTCCTCAATATCGAAGCCAAGGCCGGTGGCATCTACCTGCCGGAGAACAGCAGCTGGGCCCGGCAGACCATCGCGCACAACACGCTGGTGGTGAACGAACAGAGCCACTTCGGCGGCGACTGGAAGCAGGGCCAGCCACTGGCGCCGACACCGCTGCTGTTCGCGGTCAGCGACGACACCCAGATCGCCTCGGCACGGATGGAGGGCGCCTATGACGGGGTCAGCTTCACCCGCACCCAGGCCCTGCTCTCGCACCCTGCGCTGGGCGAGCCGGTGGTGCTGGACCTGCTGCGCGTCACCGGCACCAAGGCGGCGCGCTATGACCTGCCGCTGCACTTCAACGGTCACATCATGGACGTGGGCTTCAAGACGCAGTCCGCGGTCGCCGCACGTCCGGTGCTGGGCAAGGCCAACGGCTACCAGCATGTGTGGATCGATGCGGCCAGCGAGCCGACCCGCGACGCACGCAGCCTGACCTGGCTGCTGGACGGTCGCTTCTATACCTACCGGTTCGCCAGCACCGCGCCCTCGCGTGCGTTGATCGGCGAGAGCGGCGCGAATGATCCCTCGTTCAACCTGCGCCGTGAGCCGATGCTGCTGCAGCGGGTGGATGGCCAGGCCGCCACCACGTTCTACGGCGTGCTCGAACCGCACGGCCAGTACGACGGCACCGCCGAAACCGTGCGGGGCGCCAACAGCCGCATCGACCGCCTCACCCACTACCGCGGCAAGGATGCAGACGTGCTGGTGCTCGACCTGGCCGGCGGCAAGCAGCTCGCCGTGGGCATCGCCGATGATCCGGCCAAGGGCGGATCGCATGAAGTGAGCGGCGGCGGACACAGCTGGCGCTGGGACGGTGGCTGGAAGCGCTTCGATACCGGCACCCGTACCGGCAAGGACGGCAAATGAAGGTCACCACGCAGGCCCGCACCTATGTCCGTTGGCTGATCGTGGCGCTGATCGCCATTGCCACGGTGATCAACTACATCGACCGCAACGCGTTGGCCGTGATGTGGCCGCAGATTTCCAAGGACGTCGGTGCGACCAAGGAAGACTACGCGCTGCTGGTCACGGTGTTCATGCTGTTCTACGCCGCCGGCCAGTTCGTGTTCGGCCGCCTGTTCGACATCATCGGTACGCGCCTGGGCTTCGCGCTGTCGATCGCGGTGTGGTCGATCTCGATCGCGCTGCACTCGGTCACCCATTCCATCCTGTCCTTCAGCATCGTGCGCGCCATGCTCGGCATCAGCGAAGCTGGCGCGTGGCCGGGTGCGGTCAAGGCCAATGCCGAGTGGTTCCCGGCGCGTGAGCGTGCGCTGGCACAGGGCGTGTTCAATGCCGGCGCGTCGATCGGCGCGATCGTGTCGGCACCGCTGATCGCCGTGCTGTTCCTGTGGCTGGGCTGGCGCGGCACCTTCATCCTGATCGGTGCGATCGGCTTCATCTGGCTGCTGCCGTGGCTGATCATCTACCGCGCAGGCCCGGACAAGCACCCGTGGGTGAGCGCGGCCGAGCGCGCGTTGATCCTGGATGCACCCACCGAACAACCAGCCGTGCCGGTCCCCGAGTACGTGCCCAGCATGCGCCAGCTGCTGGGCCATCGGCAGACCTGGGGCATCCTGATCTCGCGGTTCTTCCTGGACCCGATCTGGTGGCTGTTCGTGTCCTGGCTGCCGCTCTACCTGGCCGATACCTTCGGTTTCGACATCAAGCAGATCGGCATCTTCGCCTGGGTGCCGTATGTCGGCGCGATGATCGGCAGCCTCGGCGGCGGCTGGTTGTCCGGGCGCCTGATCGGCGCCGGCTGGAGCGTGGACAAGGCCCGCAAGGTGGTGATCACCCTGGGCGGCGCGATCATGGCCCCGGCGCTGCTGGGCGCGGTGCTGGCCACCGATCCGGTCTGGGCCGTGGTGACCATCGCCTTCGTACTGTTCGGCTTCCAGATCGCCATCGGCAACATCCAGACCCTGCCCGGCGACATCTTCAGCGGCAAATCGGTCGGCTCGGTCGCCGGCCTGGGCGGCATGGCCGCGGTGGCCGGCACGCTGATCACCACCTGGCTGGTGCCGGCGATGACCCACGAATCCTACGCACCCATTTTCATCCTGGTGGCCGCCCTGGTGCCGGCCTCCCTGCTGGCGCTGTGGCTGGTCACCGGTCGCGTGGAAAAACTCCACGGCCCGGTCGAGCGCCGCTGAGCCCGCTTCTTCCCTTTCCCCCAACGCATCAAAGGAGTGTTTCATGACCCAATTCAAGGACAAGGTGGCGATCGTCACCGGTGGCGGCCGTGACATCGGCCGCGAGATCTCGCTCAAGCTGGCCGCGGCCGGTGCCAAGGTCTGCATCAACTACGCCAACGACGAAGCCAGCGCGCAGGAGACCCTCAAGCAGGTCGAAGCCGCCGGCGGCACCGCGATCGTGCATCGCGCCGATGTCACCGATGCCAAGGCCGTGGCGGCCATGGTCGCTGCGACGCAAGCCGCGTTCGGCCCGCAGATCGACGTGCTGGTGAACGTCGCCGGTGGCATGGTCCAGCGCCGTCCGCTGGCCGAGATCGATGAGGCGTTCTTCCATAAGGTGATGGACCTCAACATGAGCTCGGTCTACCTGACCACGCATGCGGTGGTGCCGCACATGCCCGAAGGCGGCGCGATCGTGAACTTCGCCTCGCAGGCTGGGCGCGATGGCGGTGGCCCGGGCGCGGCGATCTACGCCACAGCCAAGGCTGCTGTGATGACTTTCACCCGCGCCATGGCCAAGGAACTGGGCCCGCGCGGCATCCGTGTCAACGCACTGTGCTGCGGCATGATCGCCACCCGCTTCCATGACGAATTCACCAAGCCGGAAGTGCGCACCGCCGTGGCCGGCAATACCCCGCTGCGCCGCCAGGGCCGACCGCAGGAAGCCGCCGATACCGCGGTGTATCTGGCCTCGGATGCGGCCGGTTTCATCACCGGTGCCAACGTCGACGTCAACGGCGGCACCTACTTCTCCTGATTGACCCGCTGACCGCCTGGGAGGGCCGCCATGCTGCGCTGGATCACTGCATTCTCTCTTGCACTTGCCACCAGCGCTGCGGCGCTGCCCGCCCAGGCCCAGGTCTGGGTGCCGGCCTGGACCGCCTCGCCGGCGCCGGATCGTCTTGATGGCACCCCCGAGGCCCCGGTGCAGTTCGCCAACCAGACCGTGCGCCAGGACATGCGCCTGGCCAGTTCGGCCCGCGCCCTGCGCTTCCGCATCAGCAATGAACTCGGCCAGGCCCCGCTGCATATCGGCGGGGCCTCGGCCCACCTCACCGGCACCGCCACCGCGGCCAAGCCGGTCACCTTCAATGGTCGCGGCGAGATCGTGGTGCCGGTCGGCGCTGCGCTGCTCAGCGACCCGGTCGCGATCACGGCGCCGGCGCTGGCCGACGTCTCGCTCACCGTGTATTTCCCGGATGCCACACGGCCGGCCGTGCGCCGCACCGCGCTGCGCATCGCCGATGGCCGCGCAGCCACCGTGGGCGACGCGGTCAAACTCGCCTACCGGCAGAACGTGGTCTCCGCCGTGCTCGCCGAACGCACGCGCACGCCGATCGTGGTGGTTGCCCTCGGCGACTCCATCACCGAAGGCGCCACCGCCACCCGCGGCAGCAATGGCGACTGGCCTGCACTGCTGTCCGCCCGTCTGCAGCAGGCGTGCCCGGATCAGGTGGTGGTCGTCAACGCCGGCATCAGCGGCAACAAGGTCATGGACCACGGCCGCAGCCACAGCGCGCTGGCGCGGCTGGACCGCGATGTGATCGCGCTGCCGAACGTGGACCGCGTGATCCTGTTCGAAGGCATCAACGACATCCGCCATGATGGCGGCACCCCACCCGTGGCCGGCCGCAACGCAGAGGACATGGTGCTGGGCTACCGGCAGATCGCCGAGCGCCTGCACAGCAACGGCATTCGCCCGATCGCCGCCACGATCACGCCCTTCGGTGGTTCGGACCGGTACGAGCCGATCGCCGCCGCCACCCGCACCACGCTCAACACCTGGATGCGCGGCGGGCGCAGCGGTTTCGATGGCCTGATCGACTTCGACCAGATCCTGCGCGATCCGTCCAATCCGGAGAACCTGCCCGAGGAGATCACCCGCGACCACCTGCATCCCAACGACGAGGGCTACCGGCGGATGGCCGAGGGGATCGATCTGGCGCTGCTCGGGTGCCCGGCGCGATGAGTGCCCTGACCTTCCAGGTTGCGGCCGAGAATGGCCAGCGTTGGGACGCGCTGGCGCTAGGCGAGGTGATGCTGCGCTTCGATCCCGGCGAAGGCCGGATCCGCAGCGCCCGCCAGTTCAACGTGTGGGAGGGCGGTGGCGAGTACAACGTCGCCCGCGGCCTGTGCAGCACCTTCGCCCATCGCACCGGGGTGCTCACCGCCCTGCCGCGCAACGAGTTGGGCCTGCTTGCGCAGCAGCTGATCCAGGCCGGCGGGGTGGATGCCAGCCAGATCGTGTGGCGCGACTATGATGGCATCGGCCGCAACACCCGCATGGGCCTGAACTTCACCGAGCGCGGTTTCGGGGTGCGTGCGCCGCTGGGTATTTCCGATCGCGCGTACTCGGCGGCCTCGCAGCTGCAGCCGGAGGCGTTCGACTGGGATGCGCTGTTCGGGCAACACGGCGTGCGCTGGCTGCACACCGGTGGGATCTTCGCCGCGCTGTCCGAGCACAGCGCGCAGACCGCGATCACCGCGGTGCGGGCCGCACGCCGGAACGGCGTGGCGGTCTCCTACGATCTCAACTACCGCGCCAGCCTCTGGAACAGCCATCCCGACCCGGATGCCGCGCGTCACGCCAACTGCGCCATCGCGGCCGAGTGCGATCTGTTGATCGGCGATGAGTATTCGTTCGCCGCGTGCCTGGGGATGGACCTGAGCGATCTTGGTCGCCGCCACACGCCGATGGATGTCGGTCCGGCGGAGGCAGCCGCCGTGCGCGCGATGGCGCAGTTCCCGGCGCTGCAGGCGGTGGCGTTCACGCTGCGCGACGCCGCCAACGCCGCCCGCCACGGCTGGGCCGGTGCGCTGCGCACGCGGTCGCAGCTGTTTGTCTCCGACGCTCGCGAAGTGGATCTGCTCGACCGTGTCGGCGGCGGCGATGCCTTCGTGGCCGGCGTGGTGCATGCCCTGCTCAGCGGCAAGGGCGAGCAGGCGGCCGTGGATCTGGGTGCGGCACATGGCGCGCTGGCGATGTCCACGCCGGGCGACTACGCCATCACCAGCCTGGCCGAAGTAGAGGCCGTGGCGCGGGGAGATGGCGCCGCCGCACGACGCTGAGCGCCCTGCGCGCGAGGACTCAGTGCGCGATCGAGAGGTGTTCCAGGGCCTTGCGCGTAGAGAGCGTCAGCGGCGCGGGCAGTGCATCCGCGGTGAACCAGCCCAGCCCGAGCAGTGCCTCGGGCTCCTGCACGGACGCGATCGTGGTGTCCTGGGCGCGCACCAGATACACCGGGGCGACCCAGTGCTGGGCAAGCGCCGGCTCGAAATGATCGACCACACATAACAGACGCTCCACCGTCACCTGGAGTGCGGTCTCCTCCTCCACCTCACGGATCACCGCGTGTTCGACGGTTTCCATCCAATCGACCTTGCCACCGGGCAGCCCCCAATGCCCCTGCTCGGGCGGGCGCCCACGCTGGACCAGCAGGATCGCGCCGTCGGCGCGCTGGATCACGGCACCACAGCCGAGGCGAGGCTGCTGCAGATCGGAGGACGGGGGCATTGGGCATCTCCATGAGGGTGCCGCATTATCCCCCGCGCCCGCTGCGGACATCGCGCTCACGAAAAAGGCCCGGCAATGCCGGGCCTTTTCTGCCACGCCGGTCAGGCACGTGGCGATGCGGTCACGCTGGGATTACCAGCTGAAGCGCGGGCCGACCGACCATTCCTTGTCACCATGGCGATCCATCTTGATGTCGCCGTTGATGCCCCAGTTCTGGTTCAACTTCACCTGGCCACCCAGGCGGCCGTAGAACTGGCCATCCGGATTGACGCCGTGCTTCTTGCTGTAATCCTCGTAGCCGGCCATGGCATAGACTTCGGCGTGCTGGCCGAACGCGGTACGGATACCGGCTTCAGCGCTGTAGCCGTTGAAATCCAGGCCTTCCTTCGGGTCGAACTTGTTGTAGGCAACGCGGCCCACGAAGTCGGTGCTGTTGCCGATTTCCTGGTTGTAGCCGACGCCGACGCGCCACTGGTCAACCTTGAAGTTGCCGATGTCGGTCTTCTGCTGGTTGTACTCACCGAAGGCGTGGAAGTTCGGCAGGAAGGCATAGGAACCCTTCACGCCCCAACCGTCGGCCTTGCCGCCATCTGCGTCGGTCTTGACGTAGTCGGCTTCAGCGTAGTTGTAGGACAGGCCTTCAGCCGCCGAAGCGGTGAACGGGAGGGCGGCGGCCAGGGCCAGAGCAATCAACGAAGTCTTCATGGGGGTACACCTTTATGTCTTGGACTACTTGCACCCGGCATGGAGGCCGGACTGCATCGGGAATGTAAATTCTCCGTTATTCGACACAACCCGCCCTGAAGTTGACCGCGTCGACAAAAGTGAATTTTAGGGCGCCGTTCAGACGCGCTCTGGCATACGCGCGTGGCCTTTTTCAGGCGATGAGGACGTGAATGCCCGTCCTGCGCGGCGATCACGCGGGTAACTGAAAAGGGGCGGGGCGAAGGCCACGCGCGGGAACCGCGCGGGGAAAGGATTCTGGTCACGACGGTGCCCTTTCGGGGCGTCACGCGCTGGGGAAGCCGCTCTTGGGGAGTTATCGGCTAACGCGTCCATCCTCCTGGATGCACCGAGGTCCGTGCCGTGGGGCGTTGGACCGCAGGGCGCCGTGGGGCGTCCTGCCCGGCAAGGCCATCATGTGCTGAATGCGTCAGCTGGCCTATCAGGATGTTCCGCACCATGACTCAGAGTTTTCTGACGTTTGTCCCGAAGGCCGCCGAAATTGGCGGATTGGATGCTGAATTTGTTCACTTCGTGACCGTCCTGGACAGATTCACCGCCCGCAACGGCCACCGCGCGCACTGTCGATGTTCCATCCCCCGGTTCGTCGTATGTCATGAAGGCGCCCATCCCGGCGCGTCATCTGGAGCTTTTGCCATGGCCTATATCGATGGTTTTGTACTTGCCGTGCCGACCGCGAACAAAGCGAAATTCCTGGAACACGCGCACATGGGCGATGCGATCTGCATCGAGCATGGTGCGCTGCGCGTGGTGGAGTGCTGGGGCGACGATGTCCCGCACGGCAAGCAGACCGACTTCCATCGCGCGGTAGCGGCCAAGGATGATGAGGCCGTGTTGTTCTCCTGGATCGAATGGCCGGACAAGGCCACGCGCGATGCCGGCATGCAGAAGATGATGGAGGACCCGCGGATGAACCCGGAGAACAATCCGATGCCGTTCGACGGTAAGCGGATGATCTACGGCGGCTTCGTGCCGGTGGTGGAACTCAAGAGCTGAGCGGGGCCAGGAAGGGCATACCCGCTGCGGCAGCGCCGCTTGAGTGCGCGCTGGAGCACCGGCATGCTCGGGGCTCCAGGCTGACAGGAGCACGCGCCATGAGGACGATGCTGCCTGCCGGGCGACCGTCATCAGGGAGCGAGACGCATGGCCGCAGCACGTTCGGGAATGTTTCACTGTCTGCTCGTTCTGGGGCTGGCGGTCACCGCGACCGCCAGCCCGCCGGCCAAGGCCGAGGCACCGGGCCTGATGCAGTACCAGCGCGCCGAACGTGTGCTCGACCAGCGGCTGCGCGGCAAGGTCCGCAATGCTACCGTCGCGCCACACTGGCTGGAGGACGGTCGCTTCTGGTATGCCCGCCAGGAGGACGATGGCCGCACCCGCTACCTGCTGGTCGATCCGGCGGCCTCCACGCGCACGGCGCTGTTTGACCAAAACGTCATGCAGGCGGCACTGCAGGCTGCCGGGGTCGCCGATCCAGGCGCGGTGATGCAGCAGGTGGACCGCGTCGCCCGCAGCGGCGATGGATTGCGGATCACGCTGCGCGTGGACGCAAGGCAGGTCGTGGCCTGCACGCTGCCGCTGCCGTGTGCGCTGCAAACCTCAGCGGTCGCCGATCCCCGCGACCTGCCTGCGCCGGACGGTCGGCACAGCGTGCGGGTCGAGCAGGACAACCTGTGGCTGCGGCGTGGTGCCGACGGTGAACGACGGGCGCTCACCGTGGATGGCGAGCCCTCGTACGGCTATGGGGTACTGCCCGATTTTGCATTGCGCGGCATTCCGCGACGGGAAGGCCGGATGCAGATGCCGCCGTTCGCGGTCACCTGGTCACCGGACAGCCAGCGCCTATTCGGCGCGCGCTACGACGAACGCAAGGTCCTGCCCTATCCCTACCTGGCGACTGCGCCGACCACCGGGTTCCGCCCGGTCGTGCATGAAGTACGCCTGGGCCTGCTGGGCGACGCCGAGCAGGTCCGCGATGCATGGTTCGTCACCGAAGTGGTCGGCGGCACACGCAGCATCGCCGTTCCCGAGGGCTGGCACACGTTGACCGAGGCCGGCGTGCTGGGCTGGTCGGCCGATGCCGCCAAGGTCTATACGGCGATCGTGCGCTATGACCACCCCGCGCGGCTGCGTCTGGTCGAGGTGGATGTCCGCACCGGCGGCGTGCGTACCGTACGGGAAGAGCGCAGCGATACCCGTGCGCAGCTCAACAGCTATCCCTACAACCGGCCGGCGGTGCACGTTCTGCAGCGCGACGATGGCATCGTCTGGTTCTCGCAGCGCGATGGCTGGGGCCATCTGTACCTGGTCGATCGCCGCGATGGACGTGTCGTCCGTCAGCTGACCACGGGCGCATGGCTGGTGCGCGATGTGGTCGGCGTCGATGAGGTGCGTCGCCAGGTGCTGTTCACCGCCGGCGGGCGCGAGCCGGGGGATCCGTACCAACGACGCCTGTACCGCGTGTCGCTGGACGGTGGCGCGCCGGTCCTGCTGACACCGGAAGCAGCTGATCACGCGATCGATGGCGGAACCGGCGTGCTCATGGGCGGGCGGCCCTCCCACCTGCTGTCGCCCTCGGCGGCGTACGTGGTCGATGGCTACTCGCGGGTGGACCAGGCGCCGGTCAGCGTGCTGCGCTCAACGGGCGATGGCCGGGTCGTGCTGGAACTGGAGCGCGGCGACGACCGCGCCGTGCGCGCCGCCGGCTGGACGCCACCGCAGCGGGTGAGTGTCCTGGCCGCCGATGGACGCACCCAACTGCAGGCCACGGTCTATCTGCCGCCTGGCTACCGCGAGGATGGACGGCATCCGGTCATCGATGCCATGTACGGCGGACCGCACATCACCAATACCCCGGTGGGCTTCGTCGACGCCACCGCGACGATGAACCCCGTCGCGCGCTCCAGCCTGGCCCAGCTCGGCTTCGTGGTGGTGAGCATCGATGCGCGTGGCACACCCGGACGTTCCAAGGCTTTCCACGATGCCAGCTTCCTGAGCGCGGCGGATCTGCAGCTGGACGATCACGTCGCGGCGATCCGCCAGCTGGCCAGACGTTATCCGGGCATGGACCTGACGCGGGTCGGCATCTATGGGCATTCCTTCGGCGGCTACAGTGCGGCGCGTGCCCTGCTGCGCCATCCGGCGTTCTACAAGGTCGGGGTGGCTTCGGCCGGCAGCCACAGCTTCCAGGGCATGTACGGCGGCGCGATCCACGGCATGGACCGCCTGGTCGGCGGCCAGCCGGTCTATGCAGACGGCACCGCCGTGCGCCCAGCACCGGATGCAGTACCAGCGCTGTTCCAGCCACTGGCCAACGATGCACTGGCCGATCGCCTGCAGGGTCGGCTGATGCTGGTCTACGGCGACCTGGATGAGAACGCGATGCCGGCGTTGACCCTGCAGTTGGCGCGCGCCCTCACGCTGGCCAACAAGGACTACGACCTGCTCTACCTGCCCAACCAGGACCACGAACTGTTCCGCAACGACGATTACTACATGCGCCGGATGTGGGATTACTTCGTCACCCATCTGATGGGTGCGACGCCGCCGCCCTACCGGATCGGGGCGGCCGCCTCGCCGTGAGCGGATGCGGGCCGCTCAGCGATGAGCGTCGGCAGTATCGTCCGCTCCACCTCCCATGCCAGCACCGCCCATTCCTCCCATACCACCACCGCCTCCACCGCCCATCCCTCCGCCGCCTTTGCCGCCGCCCTTGTCACCCGCATCGCCCTTGCCCTTCGCACCGGCCGAGGGCCGTGCGGGACCCTGGCGCGGGATGGTGACCGTGGTTGGAATCGGATCCAGGTCCAGCGCCTGACGGATGAAGTCACGCAGCGACACCACCAGCTCGGCCGTGGGAACGAGGCGACCCTGGGCCATCTCGTTGGCGGCGTGGGCGGCCAGGCGCACCTGCTCGTCGGTGCCCAGCAGGACGATGTCCGACAGGGCCGCTTCCACCGCATCACGGATCCGCCGCGCACGCTCGCCACCGTTCTCGGCCTCCGCCGGCAGGTGCAGCGCATCGCCGTCTTCGCTGCCGTCGGGCAGCGCGCGGAAATCCCGGCGATGGCGTGGATCGACATCGAGCGTGCCGGTGAATGAGCCGCCAAGGACCTTGTAAGCGGCGATCAGCGTACGCAGACGCTCGTTGATCTGACGATTCTCGCGCTCGCGACGCTGCTGCATGGTCTGCATGACCAGGAGCCGGATGCCGACGCCGATCAACGTAATGATCGCCAACCCGACCAGGGTGGAGAGCATGGCCTGCCAGGAGCTGAAGTCGAGACCGCGCATTGCATCTTCCCGTGAACGTGTGCCGGTCAGGTTAGCAACAGACGCAGGGAGGCACCGTCAAGCATGCTCCGGCTGGGCGCAGGAGCCGAGGGAAGCGGAACAGTGGGGGCATGATCCGGGAGCCTGATCGCACAGTGACGCGATGCGCTCGACCGGGGATGCCGAAATGACCCGGGACGGGCAAATGACCGGGGACGGGGACAGGCCGTTCCCACCATGCCGCTCCCGCCCTCAGGCAGGAGCAGCACGTTACAACTTACTTACTTGCGCGCGCGCTTGGCCGGCGCCTTGCGGGCAACCGGCTTGGCAGCAGCACGCTTGGCCGGGGCGGCCTTGCGGGCCGGAGCCTTCTTCGCCGGGGCCTTCTTGGCCACAGCCTTCTTGGCGGTAGCGACCTTCTTGCCGACGGTCTTCTTGGCGGCCGCGGTCTTCTTGGTCACGGCCTTCTTGGCGGTGGCGACCTTCTTGCCAACCGACTTGCGGGCGACGGCGGTCTTCTTGCCGGCCACCTTCTTGGCGGTCGCGGTCTTCTTGGTCACCGCCTTCTTGGCGGTCGCCGACTTCTTGGCCACAGCCTTCTTGGCGGTGGCGACCTTCTTGCCGACGGTCTTCTTGGCGACGGCGGTCTTCTTGCCGGCCACCTTCTTGGCCGCTGCGGTCTTCTTGGTCACGGCCTTCTTGGCGGTCGCCGACTTCCTGGCAACAGCGGTCTTGGCAGCGGCGACCTTCTTGCCGACGGTCTTCTTGGCGGCAGCGGTCTTCTTGGTCACGGCCTTCTTGGCGGTCGCGGTCTTCTTGGCGACAGCCTTCTTGGCAGTGGCAACCTTCTTGGTCACGGTCTTCTTGGCAGCAGCCGCCTTCTTGGTCACGGCCTTCTTGGCGGTCGTGGCCTTCTTGCCGGCAGCCTTGGTGGTCTTGGTCACGGCCTTTTCAGCGGCGGCCTTCTTCTTGGCGACCTGCTTCTTGATGGCAGTGGCTTCGGCCTTGGCGTTCTTCTTGGCCGCTTCCAGCTTCTGCTTGGCGGTGGCCAGGGTCTTGCCGACCGACTTGGCCGCCTTGTCAGCCTTCTTGGCGACGGTCTTCTCGACCTTGGTCACGGCCTTCTTGACCTTGGCGACCTGGGTGGTGGCCGCCTTGCGGGCGCGCTTGGCGGTCTTCTTGACCGAAGCGACGGCATCTTCCGCAACGTGTGCGATGGTCTCGCCGACGTTGGTGGCGGTTTCTTTTGCATCTTCGACGGTCTGCGAGAGAACCGTGGTCACACCATTACCGTTGCTCATTGAGTGCCTCCTAAGGGGCCTGGTTAGTCAAATCGCTGGCGATGCTATACCGGCGCGGTCCATCGTGGAACGGTCTTGATGCGATGCTCGTGCCACGCCGACAGTAGCACCCCCATCGTCGGCAGCAAGCAACGCACCAACCACTTGCACGAAACCCCTTGAAAACAGCATCGGCGCTCCAGCGCGTGGCGCACGCGATGTGTCTCGATGCGCATGTCGGCTGCATTCAATGAGCCCATGATTGATCGTCGCACTTGATCCATTCCCTGCCCTCGCACCCGGCATTTGCGCTGGTTTCGATGACGCGGATGCGCCTTGCAGGTGCATGACCCGGGTGCGCCTGGACGTTGCCAGGCACACCACACCGCCCTCCTTCGCACCTCGCCACCGGCCCATATCGGCCCCGCCATCCGTGCCCAGGCAACGTCACCGCAAGGCCGACGACGCGGCGAATTTCATCCAAGGTTTAGCCGATTGCGGACACACTCATTCAGGTTGAATTACCGTATACGTGTTTCCCCTGCCCCGTCCCCTCCGACACGGAACCGCCGGACCATGCGACCGCTCCCGACCCTGCTCACGCTCGCCCTCGCCGCTGCCTTCGGCGGGTTCACCGCCACGGCCATCAACGCGCACCTGGACAACCGTGCCGAAGCGGCGCCGGCCGCGTACACGATTCCAACCACGGCCGCGCTGCCCGCAGCGATCGCCGGCCAGGCGGTGCCCTCGCTGGCGCCGATGCTGGAGCGGGTGATGCCGGCAGTCGTCAGCGTCAACACCAAGCAGGTGGTGCGCGTGCGCAACCCCTATTTCAACGACCCGTTCTTCCGCCGGCTGTTCCCGGAAGTGCCGCAGGAACGCATCAACGAATCACTGGGCTCGGGCGTCATCATCGATGCCGCCGAGGGCCTGGTGCTGACCAACCATCACGTCATCGACAACGCCGACGACGTGCAGGTGACCCTGGCCGACGGGCGCACGGTGAAGGCTGAATTCATCGGCTCCGATGCCGATACCGATGTCGCGTTGATCCGCATTCCGACCGGCAACCTGACCGAGATCAAGCTCGGCGACAGCGCCCAGCTGCGCGTGGGCGACTTCGTGGTGGCGATCGGCAACCCCTTCGGTTTCAGCCAGACGGTCACCTCCGGCATCGTCTCTGCGGTGGGCCGCAGCGGCATCCGCGGGCTGGGCTACCAGAACTTCATCCAGACCGATGCCTCGATCAACCCGGGCAATTCCGGCGGTGCGCTGGTCAACCTGCAGGGGCAACTGGTCGGCATCAATACCGCCAGTTTCAATCCGCAGGGCAGCATGGCCGGCAACATCGGCCTGGGCCTGGCGATCCCCTCCAACCTGGCGCGCGATGTGGTCGACCAGCTGGTCAAACACGGCGTGGTGGTGCGTGGCACGCTCGGCATCGAGGCGCAGAACCTGACCCAGCAGATCGCGCAGGGCCTGGGCCTGACCGAGACGCGGGGCGCGCTGGTGACCCGCGTGCTGGCCGGGTCCAGTGCCGCGGCCGCCGGACTCAAGCCGGGCGATGTGGTGGTGTCGGCCAACGGCCAGCGCGTGGACAGTGCCCAGGCGCTGCACAACGTGGAAGGCCTGCAACCGGTCGGCAGCACGCTGACCCTGGACGTGCGCCGTGAGGGCAAGCCGCTGCAGATCAAGGCCACGCTGAAAGAACAGGCACGCGCGGTCACCGGCGAGTCGCTCGATCCGCGCTTGGGCGGGGCCACCTTCGTCGATCTGCCCGAGTCGCTGCGCCAGGCCGGTGTCAGCGGGGTGTTGGTCAGTGACGTCAAACGCGGCAGCCGCGCGGCAGCCTCCGGGCTTGCGCAGGGCGACGTGATCACCGCGGCAACGGCAGGTGAGTTTGCCGACCTCGCCAGCTGGCGCGCCAACTTCCAGCAGCGCCCGGCGCAGCTGGTGCTCAGGATCATCCGGGGAAATGGCGGCGGCCAGCTGGTGATGCGCTGAACGCGGCGTCAGCCGTAACGTCGCTTACACCCGGCCGATGCTATTACCTTGTGTTCGTTGCCGTCGGATCGTCCGCGGTCACCTTCCCCATCGCATAGCAGGAGATACACGATGAGCCCCACCAATACCGAGAACCTGAAGGAACACCTGGGCGAAGCCGGCTCGCACCTGAAGTCGGCGGCCACCGCTGCCGGCGGTGCGATCAAGGGCGCCACCGGCGCTGCCGGTGATGAGCTGCGCCTCGGCAAGGCCAACGTCAAGGCCGAGCTGTCCGATACCGCGCTGTCCGGTCTGGCCGCGGCCGAGTTCGGTGGTGCCGCTGCCAAGGAACAGGTCGATGCACTGATGGACAAGGGCAAGGACCTGGTCGACAGCGCCGCCGAACTGATCCGTGAGCGTCCGCTGGCCTCCTTCGGCGTCGCCTTCGCCGCCGGCTGGATCATCGCCAAGCTGGCCCGCAGCGGCGGCGACAAGTAAGCAGCGGCGTGAGCGATCAAGCCCAGTCGCCCGCCCCCGGTGGCGCGGATACCCCGCCACCGGACAGCGGTGAAAAAGCACCCCGCCTGGACGAGAGCATCCGCCAGGTGGGTGAGGCCGGTCGCGAGACGGTGGATTCGGCCAAGCACACGCTGCGCTCCCTGCGACGGTTGGCCTCGGCCGACTTCGCATTGGCGCGCAGCGCGTTTGGCCGGGCACTGGCCTGGGCCGGCGTGGCGATCGTATTCGGCGCGTCGGCCTGGTTGTTGCTGGCCGGTACGCTGATCGCCCTGATGCAGCGATGGGGCCTGTCCTGGTTCCATTCGCTGCTGATCACGTCGATCGTCAGCCTGCTCGTCACCGGTTACGCGATGTGGCGGGTCTCGTTCTTCTTCCGCCATACCGGCATGCATGCCACCCGCCGCCAGTTGTCGCGGCTGGGCCTGTATGACGAACCGAGCGATGAAGATCCCGATGCCGACGTGGATACCACGGGGGTGAAGCGATGAACTTCGAAGCCTTGCGGCAACGCGTCCAGCGTGCCGAGCTGGTGGTGGCGGTGCGGGTCGAAAAAACCCGCAGCAGCTGGTCCACCCTCAGCACCGTCTGGCGTACCGGATGGACACCGCTGCGCATCATCACCGTCGGTCTCGCCGGCGGCTTCCTGGCCGGCAAGCTGGAGCCGACCGGGCTCGGCGCGAAAGTGCAGGGCGCGCGTTGGCTGCAGATGATCGGCTCGGTCTCCAATCTGGTGGCCAGTACCCAGGCCGCGTTCGCCTCGATGCAGGCCAGCGAAGCGGCTGACACCGCCGAGCAGGCGGCCGACAAGGTGGATGACGCCACCGATCAGGCGCCGCGTCAGGCGGCTCGGGCTCCGGCAGCAGCCGCGCCACGGCTCACTCCGGAACGGCGTGCCGATCCGGCCTCGCCGCATCAGCCGCAACCGGCGGAAGCCGCCACGGACCTGTCCGAACGCTGATCGCACCGCGCTCGGACGCACTATCCAAAGGCCCTGCGATACCCGTCGCGGGGCCTTTCTTCGTCTGCACGCCCCCCACACGCCATGCGCACCCGGCTTGCCCAATAATGACGCTCCTTTCCAGTGTGCGACCTGCATGAGCGTTCCGGTATCCCCTTCCGCTGAAGCCGCTGTCGCACCTTCCCCGCCCCGGCCACGCGCGCCGATGTCGCTGGTGATCCTGGCCACCCTGGCGGTGGCCTTTACCCTGTGGGCGGCGCAGGACGTGGTGCTGCCGATCCTGCTGGCGATGTTCTTCGCGCTGGTCGGCAACCCGATCCTGCGGGTGCTGCAGAAGATCTGGATCCCCCGTTTCCTCGGTGCGGTGCTGGTGCTTGGCGTGGGCCTGAGCGGCGCTGCCGCACTGGGCGTGCAGTTGGTGGGCCCGGCGATGGAGTGGGCCCAGGAGGCACCGCAGCAGCTGCGCAAGGTCGCCCGCCAGGTACAGAACCTGACCAAGCCGGTGCAGCAGGCCAACCAGGCCGCCGAGAACTTCGCGCGGGTGGCCGGTGGCGAAGGCAGCCGCCGGGTGCAGATCGTGCGCACCCAGATGGATGATCCGTACAAGGTCCTGACCCGTGCACCACGGTTGGCTGCTTCGGTGCTGGCGGTGGTGCTGTTGACCCTGTTCTTCATGATTTACGGGCAGAGCCTGCAGAAGCACGCCATCGCCCTGTTCCCCAGCCGCCAGCAGCAACGGTTCACGACCGACATCCTGCGTTCGATCGAACGCGAGGTGTCCCGCTATGTGCTGACCATCACCGTGATCAACACGCTGGTCGGCCTGGTGTTCGCCGGCATCCTGCTGCTGCTCGGCATCTCGCTGCAGGAGGCGCTGCTGTGGGGCACCGTGGCGGCGCTGCTGAACTTCGCGCCGTATGTGGGACCGCTGATCGGCGTGGCGCTGATGCTGCTGATGGGCTTCGTGGAGTTCAGTGATCCGTTCCAGGCGCTGCTGCCGGCCGCGTGCTATCTCGCCCTGCATACCGTCGAAGGCCAGGTGGTGACGCCGATCGTGCTCGGCCGCCGGATGGCGATCTCACCGCTGATCCTGATCCTGGCGCTGATGGTGTTCGGCTGGCTGTGGGGCATGATCGGCCTGCTTCTGGCGGTGCCGCTGCTGGTCTGCATCAAGCTGGTGCTGGCGCGGCTGGATGGCACCCAGGGCTGGGCCAAGCTGCTGGAATAAGCGGTTCAGGGCAAGGATACGGCTGGGCGCGCGATCCCCGGTGCTGCCAGAATACCGGCACCTTTTCGGATGGATCCCGGCCCTGATGTCTTCCCTCGCTGTCCGTTGCCTCGCCCTCGCCGGCCTTGTCACCCTTGCTGCCCCGACGTTGGCCGCTCCCCCACCCAGCGCCGAGGTGGCCAGCCGCCAGCTGATCGAGGCGGTCACCTGCAAGCGTCACCTGACGCCTGCGCAGTTCGCCGCGCTGGCAAAGGTGCTCAAGCCGACCGAGCTGCAGGCGTACGGCGAACTGTCCGATGGCGAGTATGCGCTGACCAAACCATTGCTCGTGCTGGGCCAGCCGGTGAACCGCCTGCACCTGTACGACGGCGCCAGCGGCGAGGACAGCATCGACAGCTATACCGCCTACTTCAGCACGGCCGGTATCGACCAGATCGCAGCGCTGGCGAAGATTCCGCGCAATGAAGCCGGCGACTACACGCTGGAAGTGGGCCGCCACGACCTGAGCGTGCGGCAGGACGAGGGCCAGGCATCCATCGCCTGCTCCTACGACCTGCGCTGAAGCACCTCACCTCGGCGCCTGCGCGCGCCATGAAAGCCCGCGCGCGCAGGCGTAGAATGGCGGGGTGAATTTCCCAGTCCAAGCCATCACCCTCGACCTCGACGACACCTTGTGGCCGTTCGCCCCCATCGGCGCCCGCATCGACCAGGTGTTGTACGAGTGGATGCTCCAGCACAGCCCCGCCACCGCCGCGATGTATCCGGTGGCGGCGATGCGCGAACTGCGCGAGCGCTCCTTCCATGACAACCCGCACCTGCACTACGACCTGAGCGCGCTGCGCCGGTTGACGCTGAGCGAGGCGCTGGACAAAAGCGGCGCCGATCCGGCGCTGCTGGAACCGGCCTACGAGGCGTTCTACGCCGCGCGCAACCAGGTGGAGTTCTACCCGGATGCGATGGACGCACTGGCCCGGATCGCCGCGCGCGTGCCGGTCGCCGCGCTCAGCAACGGCAATGCCGATCTGCAGCGGATTGGCGTGTCCCACCACTTCACCTTCCAGCTCGGCTCGCGCGAGCACGGTGCGGCCAAGCCGGCCGCCAGCATTTTCCACGCCGCCTGCGATCGCCTCGGCATCGCACCTGCCCAGGTACTGCACGTCGGCGACCACGCCGAGATGGACGTGGTCGGTGCGATGCAGGCCGGCCTGCGCGGCTGCTGGATCAACCGCGAAGAACACACCTGGACCCACCCTTCACTGCAGCCCGATCTGCAGTTCGACACCCTGACCGGGTTGGCCGACTGGCTGGATGCGAACGCATCCGCCCAGCACGCGTAAGCCGCCGCCCAAGGAGCACTCGAGTCCCATGTCCCAGATCAACGGTTTCACTTCCGAGACGCGCAACGCCCTGCCGCTGCACGTGATGACCCGCGAGCAGTACGCCGGCTGGCGTGCGCAGCAATCCGACGCGCTCGGCGCGTGGCTGGATGCGCAGCGGTTCAACGGCAGCGGTGGCAGCGTGGTGCTGCTGCCGGGCGAACACGGCCTGGCCGGCGCCATCGTCGGTGTGGGCGACCCGGGGGATGTCTACAGCTACGCGCATGCGCCGTTCGCGCTGCCCGAAGGCACCGTCTGGACGCTGGCGGATGCACTGGCACCGGAGATCGAGACCCTGCTGCAGCTCGGCTGGGGCCTGGGCAGCTACCGCTTCGCGCGGTATCGCAAACCGAACCGCGCGCCGGCCCAGCTGGCCGCCACGCCCTCGGCTGAAGTGCGCGACGTGATCGCCGCCAGCCTGCGCGTGCGCGACTGGGTCAACACCCCGACCGAAGACATGGGGCCGCAGCAGCTCGAAGACGCCGCGCGCGAGCTGGCCACCGCGCATGGTGCGCAGATCGAGGTGATCACCGGCGATGCGTTGCTGGAGCAGAACTTCCCGTCCATCCACGCGGTGGGCCGCGCCTCGCATCGCGCGCCGCGCCTGATCGTGCTGCGCTGGGGCAACCCGGGCCAGCCGCATGTGGCGCTGGTCGGCAAGGGCGTGTGCTTCGATACCGGCGGGCTGGACATCAAGCCGGGCGACGGCATGCGCAACATGAAAAAGGACATGGGCGGCGCCGCGCACGCACTGGGCCTGGCCGGCCTGATCATGGCCCAGCAGTTGCCGGTGCAGCTGACCCTGCTGATCCCGGCGGTGGAAAACGCGATCGGTCCGGATGCGTTCCGCCCGGGCGAAGTGATCGCCACCCGCAAGGGCCTGAGCATCGAGATCGACAACACCGACGCCGAAGGGCGCGTGATCCTCGCCGATGCACTGACCTATGCCAGCGAGCAGCAGCCGGAGATCGTGCTCGATTTCGCCACCCTGACCGGCGCGGCCCGCATCGCGCTCGGCCCGGATCTGCCGGCGCTCTTCAGCAACGACGACACCCTGGCCCAGCAGTGGCTGCAGGCCGGTGAATCGGTGCGCGATCCGGTCTGGCGCATGCCGCTGTGGCGCCCGTACCTGCGCTACCTGCACAGCAACATCGCGGATCTGGCCAATGCCGGTTCGCGCATGGCCGGCTCGGTCACCGCCGCGCTGTACCTGGAGCGCTTCATCGCGGAAGGCCAGACCTGGGCGCACCTGGATGTATACGCTTGGAACGACGGCGAACGCCCGGGCCGCCCGGCCGGTGGCGAGGCGCTGGCGCTGCGTTCGGCGTGGGCGATGCTCAAGACGCGCTACGCCTGAAGCACGGCCGGGTGATGCCCGGCACGCGCTGAACCACACGATCCCCGCCCCGGCGGGGATCGTCGTTTTTGAAACGTTGTCGAAAATGTGAATATCGGCCTGCGCCGGGTTCTGACACCATGCTCCTGTCGCCCACCCACACGCATCGTGAAGGCAGGAATCCGGACATGTCGCTCTTCGGCTATACCCGCGCTGGTCGCGAACCGGGCGCCCCACGCCCTCCCTCACCGTTGCTGTGGATCGCCCTGATCGCCCTGATCGCCGGCGGCCTGGTGCTGGCCTTTGCCTGGCTGGCCGGCTGGATCGGCCGCGACCGCGTCACCGCGCAGACCTTCACCGATGCCATCGAGGCGACCGGCCCCCCGCAGCCCGGCTTCCGCCGCGCGCATACCAAAGGTGTCTGCGTCAGCGGCGTGTTCCAGGGCACACCGGAGGGCGCGGCGCTGAGTTCGGCACGCGTGTTCCGCCAGCGCCAGGTACCGGTACTGGGCCGCCTCTCGATCGGCGGCGGTGACCCGCATGGCGCCGACAACAAGGCCCGCGTGCGCAGCATGGCGCTGCAGCTGGTCAGCGACGACGGCCAGGAATGGCGCATGGCGATGAACAGCTTCCCGTTCTTCGCGGTGCCCACTGCCGAGGCCTTCCTGGAACAGACCCGCGCCGGCATCCCGGACCCGGCCACCGGTAAACCGGACCCGGCAAAGATGGCCGCCGTGCTGGAGAAGTACCCCTCCGCGCGTGCCTTCCAGCAGTGGGCCAAGACCGCCCCGTGGTCGAACAGCTGGGCCAACACCACCTACAACGGCGTCAACAGTTTCCGCTTCACCGCCACCGATGGCAGCCACCGCTTCGTGCGCTGGAGCATGCGCCCGCAGGCGCCCTTCGAGGACATGACGCCGGAGCAGCGCGCGCAGTCCGACGATGATCTCCTCAGTGAGGAGTTCGCGCAGCGGCTGGCGCAGGGCCCGGTGCGCTGGGATATGTGGGTGACCCTCGCCAATGATGGCGACCCGGTCAATGATCCCTCGCAGGTCTGGCCGGAGGACCGCCGCCAGGTGAAGGCCGGCACACTCACCCTGAGCAGCATGCAGCCGCAGGCCACCGGCGCGTGCCGCGATCTCAATTACGATCCGCTGATCCTGCCCAGTGGTGTAGCGGGCACGGATGATCCCATCCTGGCCGCACGCTCGGCGGTGTATTCGCAATCGTTCAATCGCCGCGAGCGCGAAATCGCCAGCGGCAAAGCACCCGTTGCGACGGGCAAGGAAGGTGCGCGATGAACCGTGATGCCGGCCATTTCAATCTCCTCGCACGCGTCCTGCACTGGCTGATGGCGGCGATGATCCTGACCATGCTGTTCGTCGGTGTGACCATGGTCGCTTCGCTGCACTGGCGGCCGATGCTGATCGATCTGCATCGACCACTCGGCATCGCGATCCTGCTGCTGGTGCTGGTGCGCCTGTACAACCGCCTGCGGCATCGCCCACCGCCGCTGCCAGCCGATCTGCCCGCCTGGCAGGCCGCGGCCGCGCATGCCTCGCACTGGGTGCTGTACGGACTGATGCTGGCGATGCCGCTGGTCGGCTGGGGCATGCTCTCTGCCGGCGGCTACCCGATCGTGATGGGAGGAGGCGTCCACCTGCCGGCGATCCTGCCACACAACCCGGCGCTGTACGCCGCCCTGCGCAACGCACACAGCCTGCTCGCCTATGTGCTGTTCGCCACGGTGGTGATGCACCTGTCAGCGGCGCTGTTCCACCTGTGGGTGCGCCGCGATGGCGTGTTCCAGGCGATGGCGAAGGGGCCGGAGAAAGAGCGCAACGATGATGCCGGATAAATCAGGCTGCCTGGCATCCTGGTAGCCACCGACCGCGTTACAGCCAGCCTTTCTGCCGCGCCAGCCGATACGCTTCGATGCGGTTGGCGACGCCGAGCTTGCCGATGCACTCGGACAGGTAGTTGCGCACCGTGCCGTGCGAGAGGCCGAGCTGGGTGGCGATCTCGCTGGCCGAGCGGCCGTCGCCGGACAGGCGCAGCACCTGACGCTCGCGGTCGTTGAGTGGATCGGCCTGCGACCATGCATCCAATGCCAGCTGCGGGTCGATCGCGCGGCCGCCGTGCTGCACCTGGCGCAGCGCATCGGCCAGGCGCTCGGCCGGGGCGTCCTTGAGCAGGTAGCCGCAGACGCCGGCATCCAGCGCGCGGCGCAGGAAACCCGAACGCGCGAAGGTGGTGACGATCACCACCTTGATCGGCAGCCCCTGGCGGGCGATCCGCTGCGCCAGCTCCAGCCCGGACAGCCCAGGCATTTCGATGTCGGTGACCAGGATGTCCGGTTTGAGCTGCTGCAGCATCCGCCACGCGGCCTCGCCGTCGGCCGCACTGCCGAGCACCTCGATGTCCGGCTCCAGCCCGAGCAGCGCGGACAAGGCGCCACGCACCATCGCCTGGTCTTCGGCGAGCACGATGCGGATCATGATGCGCCCCCGGCAGGCAGCGACGGCGCGGTCGGCATCTCCACCGGCGCCACCACGGCGGTGGTCGCGGCCGGCAAGGTGACCCGCACCGTCACGCAGGTGCCCTCCCCTTTTGCCGACTGCACCGCCAGGGTGCCACGCAGTGCAGCGACGCGTTCGCGCATCCCGGTCAGCCCGTTCCCATCAACGTGGACGCCGCCGCGCCCGTCATCACGGATCTGCATCAACAGACTGCGCCCGTCCTGTTCGAAGGTGATCCACGCCTGCCGCGCCTGCGCATGGCGGGCGACATTCGTCACCGCCTCGCGCAGCACCAGCGACAGCGCACGCTCGGTATCGACCGGCATCGGCGGCGGCGGCGCGTAGTGCAGATGCACATGCTGGTACTCCAGCAGCAATCGGGCCGAAGCCAGTTCGGCGGCCAGATCGCTGGCGCGGATACCGGTCACCGCGCTGCGCACTTCGGCCAGCGCCTGCCGCGCGATCGTTTCAGCCTCGTCCACTTCGCGGCGCGAGCCCACCGGATCGCGGTCGGCCAGCTTGCGCGAGAGCTCCAGCTTCAAGGTGATCAAGGACAGCGTATGCCCCAGCAGATCGTGCAGATCGCGGCCGATGCGCTCGCGTTCGGCAGTCGCCGCCAGCCGGCGCACTTCATCCTGGGACAGCTGCAGCGCTGCATCCTGTTCATGGCTCGCGGTTTCGAAATTGACCACCAGGCTGATGATCATTGCCATGCTCGGGATCCAGATCAGCGCCTGCCACGGATAGTGGGCCAACAGACCCACCACCACGAACAACGCGTTCAAGCCCACCAGCTGCAGCAGATAGCGCCCGTAGCCACTGCGGCGCGAGACGCGCAGGGTGACACAGCCGAAAATGAAGTAGCTCACCGCCGAGGGGTACCACGCCAGCGGCACCAGCCCCAGCACCACCATCGACAGCGCATAGCGCGGTGCGTGGCAACGCGGTGCGAGCAGCACCCCGGCGTAGAGGACCAGGAACACAGGGTAGGTCAGCAGGGTCAGCGCCGCCCAGCGCCACGTGTAGCCACCGCCGAACAATGGCGTCAGGAACACCCACAGCGTCCACAGCAGGTGGATCGCATCGACCCACGGCGATCTGCCGCGCCGCAGGTTCTCGGCCACGGCCGAATCCGGCGCAGGGCGCAACAGGGAGGCGAGCCGACTGAAGGACACGGACGATTCCAGGGCAGAACGAACAGGCGCGATCATGCCACTTCAGCCGATCCGCCGCAGGCGGCGCCGTGCCAGCCCAAGCGCCATGACGGTAATGCAGAGCAGCACGGCCACATGCACCCAAGCACTGCCCTGCGCCGGCTGGCCGACCGCCGGCAATGCCAGCTGGGCCAGGTGCCAGGTCGGCCACAGCGGTGCCAGCGAAGGCAGGCCAGTGACGAGGCAGTGGATTCAGTCATGGCGGACTCCCGAAGAGGACAGCCACAGCGTCCGTCATCGGCGCGGCCCACCGCAGTGGCCGTCGTCAGCCCATGCGGGTGACAGCTGTCACTGCCGGCGCCGCAGGCTGCCGGGCATGCTGTGCACCACCCCGGCCACCGTGCCGGTTTGCCCCTCGGCCGCCGATGCGGTCACACTCGGCCCGATTCCCCGTCCAGACTCACGATGAACGCATCCGCTGAACTGCTCAAGGAACTCCGCATCGACCGCAAGGCCGGTTCGCCGCCCCCGTCGCCCTCGCGACGTGGCCGCTGGATCGTGCTGGCGATCGTCCTTCTCATTGTGCTGGCCGGCCTGGCCTGGTTCGTGCTCGGCCGCGAGCGCCCGATCGCTGTGACCACCGCGCCCGTGGTGGCGATCCAGCAGGGCGGCGCCAGCAGCTCGGTGCTCGACGCCAGCGGCTACGTGGTCGCCCGGCGCATGGCCACCGTCTCGGCCAAGATCACCGGCAAGGTCCGGGAGGTGATGATCGAGGAAGGCATGCGCGTGGAAGAGGGCCAGGTGATGGCCACACTCGACCCGATCGATGCCAACGCCCAGCGCAGCCTCTCCGCCTCGCAGCTTGAAGCCGCACGCAGCCAGTTGGCCGGGCTGCAGGCCCAGGTGGCCCAGGCCGACGCCGAAGCGGGCCGCCTGCAGGCACTGGTTGGCCAGCAGCTGGTCTCGCGCTCGCAGTACGACCTGGCCATCGCCCAGCGCGACAACCTCCGCGCCCAGCTCAGAACCGCCCAGCGCAACACCACCGTGGCCAGCGATTCGCTGGCGATCGCCGACCTCGGCGTGGACAACAACATCGTGCGCGCGCCGTTCTCCGGCGTGGTCACCGCCAAGGCTGCCCAGCCGGGCGAGATCGTCTCGCCGCTGTCGGCGGGCGGCGGCTTCACCCGCACCGGCATCGGCACCATCGTGGACATGGATTCGCTGGAGATCGAAGTCGAGGTCGGCGAATCCTTCATCGGCCGCGTGCAGCCGAAGATGCCGGTCGAAGCCACGCTCAATGCCTACCCGGACTGGAAAATTCCGGCCGAGGTGATCGCGATCATCCCCACCGCCGACCGCGGCAAGGCCACCGTGAAAGTGCGCGTGGCGCTGAAGACAAAGGACCCACGCATCGTTCCCGAGATGGGCGTGCGGGTCAGCTTCCTGGAGAGCGCCCAGCCTGCCGAAGCCGCCAAACCGCAGGGCGTGCGCGTCCCGGCCTCGGCGATCGTGGAGCGCGAGCAGAAGACGGTCGCCTTCGTGGTCAAGGATGACGCGCGGGTGGAACAGCGCGCGATCACCGTGGGCACCACGCTCAACAACGACCGCCAGGTCACCCGGGGCCTGAGCGCCGGCGAGGTCGTGGTGACCACACCACCGGCCGAGCTGCACGACGGCAGCAAGGTCACCGAAACCCCCTGACGGATCAGCAGCTGCATCACGCGAGCCACTCTCACGCTCGCGGCAAGTGCGATTCCCTCGTGCCGTCACGGCGCGCACGGTGGCGGCTGCCCGTCACTGTGGAACCCGGCGGTCCTCGCCCGGACGCGCCGGATGCCCTTTCTTCCCGATCCACGGAGAACCACCCATGTCCACCCTGGTTTCGCTCCGCAACATCACCAAGACCTACCAGCGCGGCCCCGAGAAAGTGCAGGTGCTGCACGGCATCGACCTGGACATCCAGGCCGGCGATTTCGTCGCGTTGATGGGCCCGTCCGGCTCGGGCAAGACGACCCTGCTGAATCTGATCGGTGGGTTGGATACGCCCACCGCCGGCGAGATCGAGATCGAAGACGAGCGCATCGACCGCATGAGCGGCGGCCAGCTCTCAACCTGGCGCAGCCACCACGTCGGCTTCGTGTTCCAGTTCTACAACCTGATGCCGATGCTGACCGCCCAGAAGAACGTGGAGCTGCCACTGCTGCTCACGCACCTGGGCGCCGCGCAGCGCAAGCGCAACGCCGAGATCGCGCTGACCTTGGTCGGCCTGGCCGACCGCCGCAGCCACCGCCCGAATGAACTCTCCGGTGGCCAGCAGCAGCGCGTGGCGATTGCCCGTGCGATCGTTTCCGACCCGACCTTCCTGATCTGCGATGAGCCCACCGGTGACCTGGACCGCCAGTCCGCCGAGGAGATCCTGGGGCTGCTGCAGCAGCTCAACCGCGAACACGGCAAGACCATCATCATGGTCACCCATGATCCCAAGGCCGCCGAGTACGCCACCCACACGGTGCACCTGGACAAGGGCGAACTGGCCGACGCGCCAGCGGCCCACTGACGGAGGATGCGGCGATGAAATATTTCTCGCTGGTCTGGGCACAGCTGTTCCGCAGCAAGACCCGCACCCTGCTGACGTTGTTGTCGGTGGTGGCGGCTTTCCTGCTGTTCGGCATGCTCGATTCGGTCCGGGTAGCGTTCAACTCCGGCGGTGACACCATCGAAGGCGCCAAGCGGCTGGTGGTCTCCTCCAAGCTCTCGATCACCCAGAGCCTGCCCCTGCGGCTGCTGCGCGATATCGAAGCCACCCCGGGCGTGCGCAAGGTCAACTATGCCATGTGGTTCGGCGGCATCTACCAGGACCAGAAGAACTTCTTCCCGAGCTTCTCGGTCTCGGACAACTACATGGACCTGTACCCGGAGTTCGAGCTGCCGCCCGAGCAGGCCGAGGCATTCAAGAACACCCGCACCGGTGCACTGGTCGGTGAAGCCCTGGCCAAGCGCTTCGGCTGGAAGGTGGGTGACACCATTCCGATGCAGGCCACGATCTTCCCGCGCAAGGGCAGCAACGACTGGCCGCTGGAATTGAGCGGCATCTACCGGGCCAAGGACCGCAACAACGCCGGTGCGGAGAACCAGATGATGCTTCACTGGAGCTACTTCGATGAATCCAACGACTACATCAAGAACCAGGTCAGTTTCTACACCGTGCAACTGGAGAACCCTGCCCACGCCTCACGCGTGGCGCAGGCGATCGATGCGCTGTCGCTGAATTCGGATCACGAAACCAAGTCGCAGACCGAGGCTTCGTTCTCACAGGCCTTCGCCAAGCAGTTCGCCGATATCGGCCTGATCGTCACCGGGATCATGGCCGCGGTGTTCTTCACCCTGGTACTGCTGACCGGCAACACCATGGCCCAGGCCGTGCGCGAGCGCGTCCCGGAGCTGGCGATCCTCAAGACGCTGGGCTTCAAGGATGGCACCGTACTGGTGCTGGTGATGGTCGAGTCGGTGCTGCTGATCGTGCTCGGCGGGCTGATCGGCATGGGCCTGGCCTCGATCGTGATGCCGGTGATCAGCGCCAGCAGCCAGGGCATGATCAGTCTGCCCGGCGTGCCGGCGCAGACGTGGGTGGTGGCGCTGTGCCTGATGGCGGTGATCGGGATCGTGGTGGGCCTGCTGCCGGCATTGCGCGCGCAGCGGTTGAAGATCGTCGATGCACTTGCGGGGCGCTGAGGAGACCACCATGAAAACGCACTGGATGTGGAACGTATTGACCGTAGTGGCGCTGCTGGTCGCCCTGGTGGTGTGGATCGTGCTGCCGTGGTGGATGGTGTTGGCGATCGCGGTGCTGCTGGCCGCGTGGCTGGTGCTGACCCGCAGTGGCCGCTTGTCGCTGGCGGCTGCACGGATCGGCATTGCCAGCCTGCCGCAGCGCTGGGGTGCCTCCTCGGTGATCGTGGTCGGCATCGCCGGCGTGGTCGGGGTGCTGGTGGCGATGCTGGCCATGGGCGATGGCTTCAAGGCCACCCTGGAGCGCAGCGGCAGCGATGACGTGGCGATCGTGCTGCGCGGCGGCTCGCAGGCGGAAACCAACTCGGTGATCATGCGCGACCAGGTCCCGCTGATCGAGAACCTGCCCGGCGTGGCCCGCGGCAGCGACGGCAAACCGCTGATCTCCGCCGAGCTGTCGCAGGTGATCAGCCTGCTCTCGCGCAGCGACCACAGCGATACCAACGTGCAGTTCCGCGGCGTCGGCGAGCAGGCATGGGCCGTGCGCGACAACGTGCGCATCATCGCGGGACGCAGGTTCAAGCCGGGCCTGCGCGAGATCGTGGTCGGCAAGGGCGCGCAGGCGCAGTTCGAGGGCCTGGAGATTGGCAAGACCCTGCAGCTGGGCAAGCAGGAATGGACGGTGGTGGGTGTGTTCGCCTCCAATGACGTGCATGAGTCGGAGCTGTGGTCGGACACGCAGACGTTGTCCACCACGTACAACCGCAGTGCGTATCAGTCGGTCAACGTGCGCACCGAAGGGGCGGCGGGCTTCAAGCAGTTCAAGGACGCCATGGAGGCCGACCCGCGCCTGAAGCTGGATGTGGAGACCACCCGCGACTACTACCGCAAGCAGTCCGGCGGCCTGAGCAAGCTGATCAGCATCCTGGGCACGGTGATCGGCGCGATCATGGCGATCGGCGCGGTGTTCGGTGCACTCAACACCATGTATGCGGCCGTGGCGACACGGGCGCGTGAGATCGCAACGATGCGGGCGATCGGTTTCCGCGGCGTGCCGGTGGTGACCGCAGTGATGCTGGAGACGATGCTGCTGGCCCTGCTCGGCGGCCTGCTCGGTGGGCTGGTGGCGTGGCTGGTGTTCAACAACTACACCGTCTCCACGCTGGGCAACAACTTCAGCCAGGTGGTGTTCCAGTTCCAGGTCTCGCCGCAGCTGCTGTGGACAGGCTTGAAGTGGGCGCTCGGCATCGGCCTGGTCGGCGGCCTGTTCCCGGCCCTGCGCGCAGCGCGGCTGCCGATCACCACGGCGTTGCGTGAGACCTGAGCGATACGTTTGAACAACGCGCCTGCGCGTGATCGCGCACGCGAAATAGCAACTTCGGAACCGCACTTGCAAGAGTGCGGTTCTTTTTTTATGCGTGCGTGTTCACTGCACGTTTAGCTGTGGAGCGCGCAGCTGTACGCAGGCTGCGACGGCAGGTCGTATCCACTCAAGTTGCTTCGCACCTCGCCGCTATTGCTGCCTCGGCCCCACGCGAGGGTGCTGTTTGGTGTGCACCTCACGACGATGTGAAAAAGGTTTCGTCTGAATGCGTGGTTTTGTCAGCCATCGTTCATTTACAGCGCTTTTTACGCTTTCAAATGAAAGTAAAAAATTTGAAAAGTCATTAGACTCCCGCCCCCCACGTCGTGGTGTGTTGTTCCCCACGCCGCCCCAACGGGCGAATGTTTTTACAGAGAAAGAGAAACGCACGGATGTATTTGAAGACCAATCCGCTGCGCAACGCGATCGCCATCGCGCTTGTCGCCAGCTGCACTGCCCCCGCCTTCGCACAGAGTGCCGATGACGGCACCACCAACCTGGATCGCATCGAGATCACCGGCTCGCGCATCCGCCAGGCCAGTGTCGAATCGGCCCAGCCGGTCGTCGCGCTGAACCGCGCCGAGATCGAGAAGAAGGGCTACGTCAACGTCGCCGACATCCTGCAGGACGTCACCGCCGCCGGCTCGCCGAGCATGAGCCGTGCTTCCTCGCTGGAATCGGGTCGCGACTTCGGCGGCATGTACGTGAGCCTGCGCAACCTGGGCCCGGAACGCAGCCTGGTGCTGATCGACGGCCGCCGCATGGGCGTCAGCGCCGGCGGTTACTCCGATCTGGCCTCGATCCCGTCCTCGATCGTGGAGCGCGTGGAAGTGCTGACCGACGGTGCCTCGGCCCTGTACGGCTCGGACGCCATCGCCGGCGTGGTCAACATCATCACCCGCAAGAACTTCGACGGTGCCGAAGTCAGCGCCTACGTCGGCCAGTACAGCGAAGGCGACGGCCAGAAGACCGCCTACAGCGCGACCTTCGGCAAGACCTTCGAGCGTGGCTGGGTCACGGTGGGCGGCGAGTACACCGACGAAGATCCGGTCCTGGGCGGCGCACGTGAGTTCACCGCGTACCCGAACGGCCCGCGCCACACCGGCGACGGCCTGAGCGGCGTCACGCCGTGGGGCTACGCGACCGTGGATGGCAAGAACCTCAGCGTGGGCCCGGGCGGCGATCCGACCCAGCTGGGCAATTTCAAGCCGGCGGACAAGGCCAACGACGCCAACACCAAGACCAACATGAGCCTGGTCACCGGGCTGCAGCGCAAGTCGGTGTTCGCCAACGGTGGCTTCTCGATCACCGATGACCTGCGCCTGGTCGCCGATGCGCTGTACAGCGAGCGCGAGTCCAGCAAGCAGCTGGCCGGCTACCCGTACCAGAGCACCGGTTCGCGTGCGCTGCTCTCCAAGGACAGCGCGTTCAACCCGTTCGGCCGCGACGTTGCCTTTGCGCACCGCACCGAAGAGCTGCCGCGCGGTACCGAGAACAACCTGACCACCAAGCGCGCCAGCCTGGGCCTGGAAGGCAGCTTCGAGACCGGTTCGCGGTACTGGGACTGGAACGTCAGCTACATGTACAACCGCAACGAAGGCGAGCGCATCGGCACGGGCAGCATGTACCAGCCGAACGTGAACCAGTCGGTCGGCCCGTCGTTCCTGGATGCCAACAACGTCGCCCATTGCGGCAGCGTCGGCAACGTGATCGCCGGCTGCACCCCGTGGAACCCGCTGGCCCCGATGGGCTATAACGGCCCGGGCTCGCTGAGCAACCAGGACGTGCAGGACTTCCTGTTCACCCGCTTCACCGACACGATGCAGAGCACCACCAAGGTGGCCAGCGCGAACATCTCCGGCTCGCTGTTCAGCCTGCCGGCCGGTGACATCCTGGGTGCACTGGGTGTGGAGCACCGCAGTGAAGAAGCCAGCTACTCGCCGGACCTGATGGTCCAGAAGGGCCTGATCGCCGGCACCACCGGCCAGCCGACCCAGGGCGACTACTCGCTCAACGAGGTCTACCTGGAACTGCAGGTCCCGCTGCTGGCCGACATGGCCTTCGCGCGTGAACTGTCGCTGGACATGGCCGGTCGCTATTCGGACTACAACAACTTCGGCTCGACCACGAACACCAAGTTCGGCCTGAAGTGGAAGCCGATCGACAGCCTGCTGGTGCGCGCCACCTACGGCACCGGCTTCCGTGCGCCGACCGTGGAAGATCTGTACGGCGGCACCACCAGCACGCGCGATTCGTACACCGATCCGTGCGACACCAGCTTCGGCGCGGCCGCCAACAACCCGCAGGTCCTGGCGCGCTGCCTGGCCAACGGTGTCCCGGCCAACTTCCGCCAGCTCGCCGCTGACGGCACCGCCGCGACGGTACCGGGCCAGCAGGGTGGCACGGACTTCAGCTCGGGCTCCAACGCCGCACTGAAGCCGGAAACCGCCAAGACCTGGACCGTGGGCGTGGTCTACAGCCCGGAGTTCGTCTCGGGCCTGGACCTGAGCCTGGACTGGTGGAAGATCCGCATCAATGACGTGATCGTCGGTGAGTCGGCCACGGACATGCTCAACCAGTGCTACGTGCTGGGTGTGGATGCCGCATGCGACCGCTTCACCCGTGCCAAGTCGGGCCGCACCATCGGCCAGGTCAACGGTCTGGACCGCACGCTGTTGAACGCGGGCTATCAGGAAACGGCCGGCTATGACCTGTCGGTCCGTTACCGTCTGCCGGAGCTGGCGATCGGCAAGTTCGCGGTCTCCTGGAACACCACGTACGTGGATTACCTGGAGCGCAAGAACGACAACGTCGACACCACGCCGGTGCGTCAGTACACGGGCTGGGAAGGCAACTTCCGCGTGCGTTCGAACCTCAACCTGGACTATCAGTTCGGCAACTTCGGTCTGGGCTGGACGGCGCGTTACTACTCCAGCATGAAGGAGAACTGTGCGTACACGACGGAGTGCAGCAATCCGGGCTTCAGTTCGGCGTACACGGGCCGCCAGGGCGTCAACAAGGTGGGTTCGAACACGTTCCACGATATCCAGGTGCGTTATGTGCTGCCGTGGAATGGCACGGTCTCGATGGGCGTGAACAATGTGTTCGACCATCAGGGCCCGATCATGTACAGCCAGCCGAACAGCAGCTTCACGTACTACGGTGGGTTCGATATCGGCCGCTACATGTACATGAAGTATCAGCAGCGTTTCTGATCGGGTTCGCCTGATCAACCTTTTCTGATCTGCGGCTTACTCTCTCCAAGCCGCTGAGTGGAAGTAAGACGGCGCCTTCGGGCGCCGTCTTTTTTTTGATCTTCGTTATTGGAGCAATGGCTCTTAGAGTGACGGCCCTTAGAGCGACGGCCTTCAGAGCAAGAGCCTTCAGTGCTGGACTCGCTCTGGCTTGGGCGGGCACGGGTGGGTTGTCGGGACCCGCTGCAAGTACGTCCATGTAAGCTCATATGCCGCCATCCATGGCGGCATATGGTCCCGCCAACCCACCCGTGCCCACCCTTTGACAATGGGCTGGTGCGCAACGGAAAAGCGGCACCGCGGCGTCGGCTCTTGATCTGCTCAGCTTTGATCTGCTCGGCTTTGATCTGCTCGGCGTTGATCCGCCCAGCTTGATCGGCTCAGCGTTGCTTTGCTCTGCCTCACAGACTCCGCGCCAGTTCGCTCGACGTGCGTGGCTACGCTCTGTCGTGGCTGCGCTCTGTCATGTCCACGCTTCGACCGTCGTTGCTTCCACCGGATCAATACGCTTGGCGCAGCAGCAATGGCGCCGAAGTGCCGAGCCGCCCGTCGCTTTGACCTTGGCCACCAGCCCACTGTCGGAGGCGGGGTGTGGGTGGGTGTGCGGGACCATATGCCGCCATGGATGGCGGCATATGAGCCCCCATGGATGGGTTCACGGCGGGTCCCGCGCACCCACCCACACCCCGCCTGGCCAAGCAGCCCGGCAAACCAAGGCTCCCGCTCTCAAGCTCTCAAGCTCTCAAGCTCTCAAGCTTCTTAGCCTTCAGCGCCTCAACGCACCACCCACCCGCGACCGCCACACACCGTCGCCGATGAACAGCAGCAGCCCGGTCCAGATCGCCGCGAAACCCACCGCCTTGGCCGTATCGAACGGCTCGCGGAAAAAGAACACGCCCAACAACAACCCGATACTCGGCGCGATGTACTGCAGAATCCCAACCAGCGACAACGGAATCCGCTTCACCCCATACGCAAACCCGATCAACGGCAACGCCGTCACCGCACCACCGAAGATCAACAGCGCATCGTTGCGCCAGCCCCAGCCGCTGAAGAAAGCGCCCCCGTGCCCATTCTCGCTCCATAGCGCGAACCCGATCGCCGGCAGGAACAGATACAGACTCTCCACGCCGAGCCCGGCCACCGGGTCCACCGAAATCATCTTGCGCAGCAGTCCGTACAGGCCGAACGAACAGGCCAGCCCCAGCGCGATCCAGGGCGGCGTTCCCGCATCGAGGGTCAGCCATGCCACCCCGAGGGCCGCGCAGCCCACGGCGAGCCACTGCAGGCGGCGCAGGCGCTCTTTCAGCACCACCACGCCGAGCACCACGCTGACCAGCGGGTTGATGAAGTACCCCAGGCTGGTCTCGATCACGTGCCCGGCGTTGATCGCCCAGATGTACAGGCCCCAGTTGAACGCGATCGCCACGCTGCTCAGTGCCAGTGTCGGCAGCGCGCGCGGCTGCGCGGCAATGGCCTTCCACCAGCCCAATCCGTTGCTCAGCAGCAGCCAGGCCACCACCAGCACCGTGCTCCAGATGATGCGGTGCGCGATGATCTGCTGCGACGGCACGGCCTTGAGCAGGTGCCAGTAGACCGGCACCAGGCCCCACAGGGTGAAGGTGAAGGCAGTGATCGCGAGCCCGCGGCGTTGTTCCTGCAGGCTGTGGTGGGCGGGCAGGCTCACTTCGCGCGCGTCCGGGCCAGGGTCAGCACCACCACGCCGGCCAGGATCACCGCCATCGCGAGGAAGTCGCGGCCGCCAAAATGCTCGTTGCCGATGATCACGCCCAGGATCACCGCGATCACCGGATTGACGTAGGCGTAGCTGGCCACCAGCGCCGGGCGCACGTTGTGCAGCAGCCACACGTAGGCGGTGAAGGCGACGATCGAACCGAACATGCACAGGTAGGCCACCGCCAGCAGCCCATTCATGCTGGGCAAGGTAGTCGGACGTTCGCCACTGAGCAGGCCGAGCACGATCAGCATCGCGCCACCGCAGAGCATCTGCCCGGCGGCGGTCATGAACGGGCTGGGCAGATCCAGGCCGCGCGCCCAGATCGAGCCGAAGGCCCAGCCGATCGGGGCGATCAGCAGCAGGATCAGGCCCTGCGGCGTAGCGGTCAGGCTGCTGCCGGCGTTGAGCCAGACGACGCCGAGGAAGCCGATCGCGATGCCCAGCCACTCGCCACGGCTGGCGTTCTGCCCGCGCATCGCGCCGAACAGGGCCATCCACAGCGGCACCGAGGCCACCGCGGTCGCGGCCAGGCCCGAGGACACCGTGCGCTCGGCCAGTACCACCATGCCATTGCCCAGCACCAGCATGGTCAGGCCCATGATCGCCAGGTTGCGCCACTGGCGCTTGGTCGGGGCAGGCGAGCCACGCCACCGCAGCACGACGTACATCAGCGAACCGGCGATGATGAACCGGCCCCCGGAAACCATCGTCAGCGGCAGCGCGCCGCCCTCCAGCGCCAGCCGGATCCCGAGATAGGTGGACCCCCAGACCACGTACACCAGCAGCAGCGCCAGGACGACCAGGCCGCTGCGGGGAGCGGCCGACGGGGATTCGGGTAGGACGGCCATGGGCCACCACGGTGCGGGGGAACACGAATTCTAGGCCGTTGCCGATGGCGCGGCACCCATTGTGCTGGCACGCTGATTTCACCGGGCCGCATCGTGATGCCTGACACGCACCCGTTTTTGACGTGCGGTAAGGTAACAAGAGCAATCAACGCTTCCCCGCCAGGACCCCCTACCCTGTATGAGTACATCCGTCCCCGCCACCGCGGCACCTTCTGACCGGGCCGCCCTGCGGCGTTCCATCTCCAATACCCTCAAAGGCTCGGCCGGCAATCTGGTCGAGTGGTATGACGTCTACGTCTACTCGGTCTTCGCGGTCTACTTCGAATCCCAGTTCTTCTCGGCCGCCGACAAGAACTCCACGATGTACGTGTGGGCGATCTTCGCCGCCACCTTCCTGATGCGCCCGATCGGCGCGTGGTACTTCGGCCGCTTCGCCGACCGCTACGGCCGCAGGCTGGCGCTGACGGTGTCGGTCACGATGATGGCCGCCTGTTCGTTCCTGATCGCGATCACCCCGACCGCCTCGCAGATCGGGATCTGGGCGGCAGTCATCCTGCTGTTCGCGCGCCTGCTGCAGGGCTTCGCGACCGGGGGTGAATACGGCACCAGTGCGACGTACATGTCCGAGGCCGCCCTTCCCGGCCGCCGCGGCTTCCTGTCCTCGTTCCACTACGTCACGCTGGTCGGTGGCCACGTGCTGGCGCAGCTGACCCTGCTGGGCATGCTGACCTTCTGGGACAAGCCGGAGATCTCCGCCTGGGGCTGGCGCGTGGCGTTCGGCATCGGCGGTGTCGCGGCGATCGTGGTGTTCTGGCTGCGCCGCAGCATGGACGAATCGCTGCAATCCGATTCCATCGAGGCCGCACGCGATGGCCGCGCCAAGGCCTCCGGCTCGATGCGTGAGCTGTTCGTCAACCAGTGGCGTCCGCTGCTGCTGTGCTTCCTGATCACCGCCGGCGGCACCGTCGCGTTCTATACCTATTCGGTCAATGGGCCGAAGATGATCCAGAGCGCATTCGCGGGCGATGACGTCATGACCGGGACGATGATCAACCTGGGCGTGCTGACCTTCCTGATGGTGCTGCAGCCGATCGGCGGCTGGCTGTCGGACATGGTCGGGCGCAAGAGCCTGCTGGTGTTCTTCGGCATCGGCGGTGTGCTGTACAGCTGGTACCTGATCACTGAACTGCCCAACCAGCACGATCCGTTCATGGCTTTCCTGGTGCTGGGCATCGGCTTCGTGATCCTGACCGGTTACACCTCCATCAACGCAGTGGTCAAAGCCGAACTGTTCCCGACCCATGTGCGCGCACTGGGCGTGGGCTTTGGGTATGCGATGGCCAACTCGCTGTTCGGTGGTACCGCGCCGCTGCTGTACCAGGGCGCGCTGAAAACCGGCCAGGTCGGCATGTTCGCGGTGTACGTCACGGCGATCATCGCCGTATCGCTGGTGGTCTATATGTTCTTCCTGACCAACAAGGGCCCGAACTGGCTTGATGGCACGCGCAAGTAACCGCCGCACCCCCCACCCCGCGATCGCGCGGGGTGGGGGGATGCTCGCGATGCTGGTCCCGGGGTTCGCCCAGGCCAGCACCGCGGCTCATGCAATCAGCGCCCCTGCGGGCGCTGCATTGTTATGGGGGGCTGCCCTGCTCGCCGCCGGCACGACCGTGGCGTGGGTGCTGGGGCGGCCATCGGCGCAGGCCCGCTGGCCGCGGATCGGTTTCGGCCTGGCGCTGCTGGCGGTGATGGGCGCCCTGGCACTGCAGCTGGCGGCCGACCTCGGCAGCGGTCACAGCGCGCTGCAGCTGCGTTTCGGCCGGCATGCCGCCAGTGCCGACACCCAGCCGACGCAGTTCGGCTGGATGATCGCCTGTTACCTGGCCGCGCTCGCGGCCAGCGGCTGGGGCGCCTGGCGCCTGTTGCGGCGGCGCTGAGCGCCGCCGACGGTCGCCTCAACGGCGCGCCGATTCACTCTTCTCGCGCTCGGCGCGGAACTCGGACCCTTCTTCCCACTGCGGCCAGCGACGGCTGTTGGCCAGCTCTGCGCCCAGGTCGTAGACCAGCAGGGTATCGGCGGCGTGGCCGCTCGGATCCCAGCTCGGGGTCCATGCATCGCAGGCCTGGTGATAGCAGGCAGCGAAGTAGGCATCACGCAGTTCACGGCCCTTCTCGATCCCGCCCTCACGCATGTCCAGCCCCGGGCCGATGGTGATCGCCGGCACGCCGAGGCGGGCGAAGGCGAAGTGGTCGGCGCGGTAGAAGAAGCCCGCTTCCAGGTTCGGATCCGGCGAATAGGTCCGGCCACGGGCCTTGGCCACACGCTCCAGGTCCCCTTCCAGCGAGACCCGGCCCTTGCCCCATGAGGCGATGTCGCGGGTCGGGCCATCCGGGCTGAACATCTCGATGTTCAACACGGCGGCGGTCTTGTCCAGCGGGGCCAGCGGGTGCGCGGCGTAGTAGCTGGCGCCAAGCAGGCCTTTCTCTTCGGCGGTCAGCGCCACGAAGTACAGCGTGCGCTGCGGCTGCGGGCCGGCGGCGAAGACACGGCCCAGCTCCAGCACGGTGGCCACGCCGGTGGCGTTGTCGATCGCACCGCGACGGATGCGGTCACCCTTGGCATCGGGCTGGCCGATACCGAAGGCATCCCAATGCGCGGAGAAGATCACCGCTTCATCGGCATGTGCGCCGCCCGGCAGCTTGGCCACCACGTTGCGGGTGATCACCTGCTCGCGCTTGAGCTTGAAGTCCACCGAGAGCTGCGCATCGCCCAGCGCAACCGGCTTGAAGGCCGGGGTCATCGCGCGGCGCTTCTCGGCCTCGAAATCCAGGCCCGCGTCGCGGAACAACTGCTCGGCCAGGCTGCGCTGCATCCAGCCGCGCACCGGCACGTGCTGGGCCAGCGCCTGCTCGCGGGTGCGTTCGATATCGAACAGCGGCGAGGTGCCCGAGCTCTTCACCGTGGCCCAGCCATACGCGGCCGGCGCGGTCTCGTGCACGATCAGCACGCCCTGCGCACCGCGGCGGGCGGCTTCTTCGAATTTGTACGTCCAGCGGCCGTAGTAGGTCACGGCCTTGCCATCGAACGCGCCCGGCTGGTCGGCCTCGAAATCGGCGTCATTGATCAGCACCACGGCGATCTTGCCGTGCAGATCGACGTCCTTGTAATCGTTCCAGTGGCGTTCGGGTGCATCGATGCCGTAGCCCACGAACACCAGCGGGGCGTTCTTGATCGCCACCGCATCCTGCGGACGCAGGCTCTGCAGGGTCACGTCCTCGCCATTGGCCAGGGCGCGCTGCTTGCCCTTCTGGCGCAGCTGCGCGCGCACCGGGCCATCGACCTGCGCACGCACCATCGGCACCGGCTGCACCCAGCTGCCATCGACGCCGCCGGGCTGCAGGCCGTACGTCTTGAATTCCTCGATCAGGTACTGGACCGTGCGCTCTTCCCCCGGCGTGGCCGGCGCGCGGCCTTCGAACGCGTCCGAGGCCAGGATGCGGACATGCCGCGACAGGGCCTGTGGATCGATACCGCCACCAGGCAGGTCATTGGCGGCGTGGGCCAGGCCGCCCACGAACAGGCAGGACGACAGCAGCAGCATGCGCATCGGATTCACGGCAGACACCAGGACGGAAAACAGGACACCGGAGTGTAACGTGACACCTCCGTGACCGTGCACTAGCGCCGATCGCGATCCAGCCAGCAGGCCAGGCCCTGCGCGTTGAGTTCGATGTCCATCGCCAGCACCCGGGTCACCGCCTCATCATCGAGCGGGCAGCCATGCGCCTGCGCGCGTTCCAGGTACAGCGCGGTCAGCGCCGCGACCAGGCAGCGATGCCGATCCGGCCGACCATCGCATTGGCGACCGATCTCGACCATCGCATCGATCTGCTCGACAAGATCCGCCGCCAGTTTCCGGGGCGGCGCCACGCGCCCGTAGTGGGTCAGGTACATGGCCTGTGGGTCGTAGGCCAGCATCTTCGCGATCGACTGCTTCAGCGGCTCGGGATCGAACTGCACCGGCGATGATGTCGGCACGATGAAGGCTCCCTGCACGCTGTCCAGCTCGCGGTAGGACAGCCCGAAGGTATCGCCGGTGAACCAGCTGCGGCTGCGCACATCCCACACGCACAGGTGATGACGCGCGTGCCCGGGCGTATCCACGCACAGCAGCGGGCGGCCGGCCAGATCCACGGTGTGGCCATCCTCGGCAATCACCACCCGGTCGGCAGCCACCGCCAGGATCGGCCCATAGCTGCGCGCGATCTCCGCTTCGCCATAGACCTCGGTGGCACCGGCGATCAGGCGGGCCGGGTCGATCATGTGCGGCGCACCGCGCGGATGCACCACCAGTGTGGCGTTGGGCAGCTGCTGCATCAGCAGGCCTGCGCCGCCGGCATGATCCAGGTGCACGTGGGTGAGGATCAGCCACTCGACCTGCTCGGGCGTGCAGCCGGCGCGCGCCAACGCGGCGAGCATCGCCGGCACGGCCAGGCCGGTACCGCAATCGATGAAGGCCGCCCGGCCATTCTCGACGATCAGGTAGGCGGCGTCGAAATCATCGCGCTGGAACGCGGTGTCGATCGTATGAATGCTGGGCTCGGAGTGCATCAACACATCCCTGGCACGAAACGCCTCCATCTTACGTCCATCAGTGCAGCGGCTTCGATGCGGCTTTGGTCGCAGTCGCGCTCAGCAGTGGCCCACGCAGCAGCACCGCGGCCACCATCACCGCCAGGAACGCACCGTAGGCATAGAGCACCGCCAGCACCTGTCGCCAGATCGGTCCGGCATCGTTCTGGACCACGCCGATGTGATGGCCCCACAGCATCGCCAGGATGCTCAGCACGAAGGCCAGCACCAGCGCGGCACCATCGAACAGGCGGCGCGCGGTGCCACGCGGCTGGCGCGGAAACAGCCAGTACAGCGTGCCCAACAACACGAACCAGGGCAGGAACAACAACAACGACAACCAGGCCATCGCAGTCTCCCGTGCAGGAACACGCCCCTGCGGCGTGCAGGGGCATCATGCCATAGCCCGGTTGCCGGCCCGCCGCTGGCGTTACTCGCGCAGCGCCTGCAAGGCGGCCAGCACCACGTCCACTTCGGCCTCGAGCTTGAACAGCTCACTCTGCAGGCCGTCGCCATGTTCGGTCTGCTTGAGCACGCCGATCAGCTGGCCGGCGTCACGCGGCGAATCGAAGCCCTCGCTCTGGATCAGCAGCGTGCCATCACTGGCCTGCAGCTTGAAGTAAAAACGGCCATCCTGTTCGCGGTACTGCTTGAACAGCGGCGGTGCAGCGCGTGCGGCTCCGCTTTCTTCACTGGGCACGTCACCGGCGGTGGAGAGATCGCGCAGGCCGACCGCATGACGCAGCTCCTTGAGCAACGGCACGGCGAACTGCTCGCGCAGCTGCTGGCCACGACGACGCAGCAGCGCCTCGATTTTTTCCGGCTCGGCCATCAGCGCGTCATAGCGCTCGCGCAGCGGGGCGATCTCGCTGTCGATGCGCTCGAACAGCTGCTGTTTGGCATCGCCCCAGCTGATGCCCTCGGCGAAGGCCTGCGCGAACGCCGCGGTCTGCTCCGGGGTGGCGAACGCCTGGTACATCTGGAACAGCGCCGAGCCTTCGGTGCTCTTGGGCTCGCCGGGTGCGCGCGAATCGGTGAGGATCGAGGACACCAGCTTCTTCAGCTCCGCGCGCGGGGCGAACAGCGGAATGGTGTTGTGGTAGCTCTTGCTCATCTTGCGGCCGTCCAGGCCCGCCAGCGTGGCGACCTGCTCATCGATCACCACCTCCGGCAGCGGGAAGAACGCCTGGCCGTAGACATGGTTGAAGCGCTGCGCGAAATCGCGCGCCATCTCGATGTGCTGGATCTGGTCGCGGCCGACCGGCACCCGGTTGGCCTTGAAGATCAGGATGTCGGCGGCCATCAGCACCGGGTACATGAACAACCCCGCGCTGACCCCGGCGTCGTCATCCAGCTGCTCCTCGCGGTTCTTGTCCACGGCGGCCTTGTAGGCGTGCGCGCGGTTGAGGATGCCCTTGCTGGCGATGACGGTCAGGAACCACATCAGCTCGGTGGTTTCCGGGATGTCGCTCTGCCGGTAGAACCACACCTTGTCCGGATCCAGCCCGCACGCCAGCCAGCTTGCCGCGATCTCCAGCGTGGAGCGCTGGGTGCGCTCGGGCTCCTGCGCCTTGATCAGGCTGTGCAGGTCGGCCAGGAAGAAGAAGCTCTCGATATCCGAGGCCTGGCTGGCGGTGATCGCCGGGCGGATGGCGCCGACATAGTTGCCCAGGTGGGGCGTGCCGGAGGGGGTGATGCCGGTAAGAACGCGGGTCGTCATGGGGGAATCAGTGCTGACAAGTGAACCGCCCCAGTTTACCTGCCTGCGCTCGACCCCGTTGGCCGACGCCGTCCGTTTGATCCTGCACCTGCCCTGCGGAGCCTTCCCATGAAAGACCTGATCCTGCCCATGCTTGCCGTGTTGGCCCTGTGCGGCTTCAAACCGGCCGTCCCGCTGCGTCATGACACCGGTCCGGTCCACCTGACGGTGATAGACCGCGACAGCGGCCAGGCCCTGACCCAGTACCGCCAGGACGGCCAGCGCTGGATCGCGGGGCAGCAGGGGCACCGTTACAGCGTGCGCCTGCGCAACGGCAGCGCCGAGCGCGTGCTGGTGGTGCTCTCGGTGGATGGTCTGAATGCCATCAGCGGCGAGGTGGCCGCGCCCCACCAGACCGGTTACGTGCTCAACCCGTGGCAGACCACCGATATCCACGGCTGGCGCAAATCCGCCGACGAAGTCGCGCAGTTCGTGTTCACCGATCCGGACCGCAGCTACGCCGGCCGCACCGGGCGCCCGGCCAACATCGGCGTGATCGGCGTGGCGGTCTTCCACGAAGCCGGAAGCGTGTCCTGGGAAGCCGCCCCCGCCGTGGCGGGCCCGGCCGATGCCAAGGCGCGCCCCCAGGCGCGGTCGTCTACCATTGAGAGCGCCCGCGTGACCGGTTCCACCACCGCGCCGGCACCGCAACTGGGCACCGGGCATGGACAGCGCGAGCAGTCGCGGGTGCGCAACACCGCGTTCGAGCGCGATACCGCTTATCCGGCGCAACAGGTGCAGGTGCGCTACGACAGCGAACGCAATCTGGTGGCACGCGGCATCATTGCGCGGGTGAACGCGCCAGTGCGTGACGAGCCACAGGCCTTCCCCGGCCAATACGTGCCCGATCCGCCGCTGTATCGCCGCCGCTGATCGCCAACGCACCCCAACAAAAACGGGCCGCTCTCGCGGCCCGTTCCGGTTTCAACCCCGACGGCGGCGCCGTCGTCACGGATCACCCTCAGTGGTAATCCGGATAATCCTTGCGCATGGCAGCTTCGAAGTCGCGGACTTCGGTTTCAGCACGGTCGCGTGCCCAGCCATAGCGTTCCTGCAGGCGGCCTGCGAGGTACTCAGCGTTGCCTTCGGCCACCTTGAAATCGTCGTCGGTCAGGTCGCCCCACTTGGCCTGCGCCTTGCCCTTGAGCTGCGTCCACTTGCCGGAAATGATGTCTTTGTTCATGGGTTCGCTTCCTCGATTGCAACGGCCATCTCGCCGTGGGATCAGAATGCCCCCGCCCGCGTTGGCGTGCGGTCAAGCGGCGATGAAGCGCACACTCACGAGCTTGAATGGATTCACCACCGAGCACGTTGCACAGTCATTGTTGGACATGAAAAAGGCCGGGAATCCCCGGCCTTTTCCGTTGACGCCTGATCCGTGGATCAGTTGCCCTTGGCAGCGCCTTCGACCGTTTCACCGGCCTTCTGCACGTCCTTGCCAGCACCAGCAACGGTGTTGCAGCCGGACAGCATGGCGACCGAGAACATCGACAACAGCATCAGTGCGATAACACGCTTCATAGGGTTCTCCTGGTTGATCAAATTCAATACCGGAATCCGGTCCCGCCTGTCAGATGAGCACGCCAGCGCAACTCCTCTTCCTGACCTGCCGCGCCGTGGGTCGAAACACACGGCGCCGCGTGACGTGCAATCTGGCGGGAGAGGCGTGCAGCGGATGTGAATGCAGGAAAACGCTGTTCAGCCAGAAGTTCTCAATCGCGCATCAGCGTCGATTTTCCGAACAGGCTTTCGACCAGATCCACCGCCAGTTCCGCGGTGGCATTGCGGTTGTCCAGCAGCGGATTCAGCTCGACGATGTCCAGCGAGCCCATGCGCCCGGTGTCGGCGATCATCTCCATCACCAGCTGCGCTTCGCGGTAGTTCACCCCGCCAGGCACCGTGGTGCCGACACCGGGTGCAATGCTGGGGTCCAGGAAATCCACGTCGAAGCTGACGTGCAGGTGCGTGTTGTCATCGATGCCGGCCAGCGCAGCCTCCATCGTGCGCTTCATGCCGGCTTCGTCGATGTAGCGCATGTCATAGACATCCACCTGGTGCTGCTTGATCAGGCGCTTCTCTTCCTGGTCCACCGAGCGGATGCCGATCTGGTGCACCTGCTGCGGGCGGATCGCCGGTGCGTCACCGCCGAGTCGGGTCAGCGCGTCCGGGCCGAGCCCGCACAGGCAGGCCACCGGCATGCCGTGCACGTTGCCCGACGGGGTGACCTCGCTGGTGTTGAAATCCGAATGCGCATCCAGCCAGAGCACGCGCAGGTCCTTGCCCTGCTCGCGGCACCAGCGCGCGACCGCGGTGATCGAGCCGATGCCCAGGCAGTGGTCGCCGCCGAGCATGATCGGCATGCGCCCGGCCTGGAGTTCGCCGTAGGTCGCGTCCATCAGCGCGCGGTTCCAGGCCACGACTTCGTCAAGATGGCGGTAGCCGTGCACCGGTGCCGTCCACGGGTTGCGCGGGCCGGCCAGGTTGCCCAGGTCGCGTACGTCCACGCCGCGCGCGGCCAGTGCGTCCCCCAGCCCAGCGATGCGCAGGGCGTCCGGTCCCAGACCCGCGCCACGGTGGCCCGCCCCGATATCGGTGGGCACGCCAATCAGGGAAACCGGGGAATACATCGCCATCGCTGTTGCCTCCGTTGCAAAGAGGCCCAGCATAGCCAGCGCGGCGTGATACGACTCGCGGCGCTGCAGCAGTCGTCATCGACCGTGCATCAATGGTGCCGGCACCCGGATTCGAACTGGGGACCTACCGCTTACAAGGCGGTTGCTCTACCAACTGAGCTATGCCGGCATGGGCATCGCAGCGGGATGACCCGTCGCGGAGCCGGGATTCTAGCGCAAGCGCGCGCATTCCAGCGAGCGTTGCTGGGCCGCGCCGCTGCGCTGGCGGGCCACGGCGTCGTCGGTACCGTCGGCCAGGGTCGCATCCAGCCACCACTGCGCGCTGCCATCGCCTCCGCTGGCGACCATGGTCGCCTTGAAACCGGCCGCACTCAGGGCCGCCAGGCGGCGATCCGCGCCTTCGCGATTGCGGTACTGGCCCAGGGCGATGGCGTTGGTGTCCTCGCCCTGGGCAATGATGTAGTAGTCGCTCACGCCCGCGGCCACGATCCGCTTGACCGTGGCCTGCGCCGCCTCCCGGCTGGCAGCGGGTGGCAGCAGCACGCGGTAACGGGTGGCGCCGGCATCGGCCACCTCACGCAGCTTGGCCCCACGCAGGGCACCGGCGGCGCGCGACTGGGCGGCCTGGGCGGCAGCGCGGTCGGCGAACGGCCCCAGGCTCACGCACTGTGCGGGTGCGGGCGTCGCGGTGACGGGTACGGGTGCGGGTGCGACGGCCGGTGCGGGTGCATCGGCCACCGGAGCGGGCGCCGGCACGCTGGCGGCGGGCCTTGGCGCGGGCGTGTCAGCCACGGCGGTCGCCGGCACGGAGACGGGCACCGGCGGCTGGGCCACTGGCGCGGAGGCGGGCGTCACGTCCTGCAGGGCTGGCGTGGCATCCGGGGGAGCCACAGACGTCGTCGGCGCCTGCGTGCTCGGCAGCACTTCCAGCTGCGCCACACCGGCCGGCGAGGCCGGCGGTGCGCTGGCCGGTTCGCCACGCAACAGCCACCACAGCGCGACACCGAGATTGAGAATGACCAGGACGACGATCAGGGCACGGGTAAGCATCGGCTGATCCTAGCCTGCCGATGGCGGTTGATGCACGGCCCAGCGTGCCAGCCCATCCAGCACCAGCGAGGGCTGGAATTCGGCATCGCCGAGCAGCGGCAGCAACGCGGGCGCACCGCCGCCGTGCACCAGCAGATGTGGCAACGCGCCGAGCCGTTCGCCGCCCTGCACGCGGCTGCGTTCGATCAGCGCCACCGCGGCCCCGTCGCAGCCGGAGGCCAGCGCATCGGCGGTGTCGTTGGCGAACTCACTGTACTCACCGCCCGCCGCCGGCAACTGCACGGCACGCGCGTGCAGCGCTTCGCGCATGGTGGTCGGCGAGGCCGAGATGCGCCCGCCGTGGTGCTGGCCCTCGGCGTCGAGCAGATCGATGGTGAGCGCGGTGCCGACGCCGGCGATCAGCACCGCCTGGCCACGTGCAGCCACCGCCAACAGCGCCAGATAACGGTCCACGCCGAAGCGGGCGGGGTCGGCATAGGCGATCCGCACACCGGCGTACTCGCCTTCAGTACGCGCCACGCGGACCTGGCGGAAGCGCGCCTGCAATACATCCAGCATGGCGGCGGTCAACGAGGGTGCGGCGACGCTGGCAACGTAGGCGGTGTCGCCTGACGGCAGCGCATCCAGTGCCGCGGCCGGCATCGCTTCAGCACCATGCGGCCACGCCTGCACGTCGCCCGCGCGCACGCCCTGCAGCGGCGCGAACTTGAAGCGCGAATTGCCCAGATCAAACAACCAGTCGCTCATTGCGCCCTCACGCTGACTTCGCCCGCATGGAAAACCCGTTCACTGCCGTCGATGCGCACACGCAGCGCCCCATCGTCGGCCAGACCCAGCGCCGTGCCGGCAAACAGCACGCCGCCTTCTTCCACCTGCACCTCGCGCCCGGCCAGGCTGTCCAGCGCGGCATAGCGCGCGAGGAACGGTCCCAGGCCGTCCTGCTCGAAGGCATCCAGCGCCGGCAGCAGGCTGGCCAGGATGCGCGCGACCACCGCATTGCGCGACGTCTGTGCGCCGGACAACGTGTCCAGATCGGTCCAGGGCTGGGTGATCTCCGCCGCGAACGCAGCGGGCATGCGCACGTTGACGCCCAGGCCGATCACCGCGCGTGCGGGGCCGGCGAATTCACCGCCGCCTTCGATCAGCAGGCCGCCGAGCTTATGCCCGTCGACGACAAGGTCATTGGGCCATTTCAGGGCGACGCCCGCATAGCCGGCCTCACGCAGTGCTTCGGCCACGGCGACCCCGGCGACCAGGCTCAGCCCGCCCAGCCGCGACAGGCCACCGGCAAACCCGCGCAGCACCGAGAGGTAGATATGCGCCGCCAGCGGCGAGGCCCAGGCCCGCCCACGGCGGCCACGGCCGCGGGTCTGGCGCTCGGCAAGCAGGGCCATCGCCCCGCGCTCCGGCGCGCTGCAGCGCAGCAATTCACTGTTCGTTGACGCGACCGACCACGCCACCTGCAGGGAGGTCAGCAGGTCGCCGGTGGCGGCCGGCAGCGCGGCCTGGATGGCCTCGGCGTCCAGCAGATCCAGCGGCTGCTGCAACTGGTAACCGTCACCGGCGCGGCCGTCGATATCGACCCCGGCGGCTCTAAGTCCTTGAATCCGCTTCCAAATCGCGGCGCGGGTCTGGCCCAGTTCGCGCGCCAGCGCGTCGCCGGACAGGCGCCCGGCGCCCAGTTTGGCCAGCAGTTGGCGGTCGTCCACGGCAGCTTCCATCGGGTAAACGGGAAAAGTATGCGGGAAAGCCGCCGCCAGCGCCCGCCCGGGGGCCTTCCAATCCCCCGGCCGAATCGGGCTAGAATCGAGAACTTGACCCGCCGCTGGATGTTGACGATGCGCCCGTTCGCCCATTGCCTGCTCCTCCTGATGGCCCCGCTGGCCGCGCATGCTTCCGATGCGCTCACCACGGCGGGTCGCGGCGCGTGTGTCTATTCGGCAGGCGAGAACGAGCGCAGCGCGCCGGCCTCGGCCTCGGCCGCCGCGGCACCGGCCACGGTCAAACCCAGCGCCAGCAGCGGTACCAGCACGGGTGGCGGCGGCGATGACGACGTGCTGCCGCGCCTGCGCGCACCGAAGTGGCACAGCTTCCTGCCGGGTATGTTCCGCTGATCGAACGACTGTTGGGCTGGCTGCGCCGCACGCCACGCGAGATCGACCCTACCCTTTGGGACACCACCTGCCGCCGCGCCGCCTGGCTGCAGCATCTGGATGCTGCCCGCCGCGAACGCCTGCGCGCCCTCGCTGCCCGCTTCCTGCACGAGAAAACCATCAGCCCCGCCGCCGAACTGCAGCTGGAGAACGCCGATGGCGTGTTGCTGGCCGCGCTCTGCTGCCTGCCGCTGCTGGAACTGGGCGAGATCGGCCTGCGTGGCTGGTCGCAGCTGATCGTCTATCCCAACGCGTTCCGCGTGCACCGCAGCCAGGTGGATGCGGCCGGCGTGCTGCACGAATGGGACGATGCGTTGATCGGCGAATCGTGGGACAGCGGTCCACTGATTCTGTCGTGGGCCGACATCCAGGCCGACATCGCCGACCCCGAAGCCGGGTTCTGCGTGGCGGTGCATGAGATGGCGCACAAGATCGATGCGCTGGACGGGGCGATCGACGGCACGCCGCCGTTGCCGCGGGCGTGGCAGAAACAGTGGGCGGCGGATTTCCAGCAGGCCTATGATGCGTTCTGCGCCGAGGTGGACCAGGGCCGCGAGACGCTGATCGATCCGTATGCGTCCGAGGCGCCGGAAGAATTCTTCGCGGTGGTCAGCGAGTACCACTTCTCCGCACCGGCGCTGCTGGCGCGCGAGATGCCGGCGGTCGCCGGGCATCTGCAGCGGTTCTATGGTCCGTCACCGCTGATGCGGTGACGCATTACGGCCCCGGCGGCAACTTCACTTCAAAGCGTGCGCCACCCAATTCCGGCGAACGCTTCACCTGCAGTTCGCCGCGGTAATCCTTGATCAGGTCCTGCACGATCGACAGGCCGATGCCGTGGCCCTGCACGCGCTCATCGCCACGCACACCACGCTGCAGCACCTTGGCGACGTCTTCCGGTGCGATGCCCGGGCCATCGTCATCCACCGACAGCACCAGCCCCGCGCGTCGCGCACCGGGGGCCGGCAACGGATGCGCGGTCAGCAGCACACGGCGCTTGGCCCACTTGAAGGCGTTCTCCAGCAGGTTGCCGAGCAGTTCCTGCAGATCGCCAGGCTCGCCGTGGAAACGCGCGGCCGGGTCGATGTCGAATTCGCACAGCACACCCTTGGAGGCGTAGACCTTCTCCAGGCCCCGCACGATTTCCTCGGCGTTGGACTCGATCGGCAACGGGGCGGAGAACAGCTTGTGACCGGACGAAGCCGCGCGCGCCAGCTGGTAGGACACCAGGTTGTTCATGCGCCGCAGCTGCACGTCGAATTCTTCGCGCAGATCCTCATCGCGCGCGCCGCTGTCGAGCTGCGTGCGCAGCACCGCCAGCGGCGTCTTCAGGCTGTGCGCGAGATCGGCCAGGGTGTTGCGCTGGCGTTCGAGGTTTTCGCGCTCGCTCTCGATGAAGGCGTTGATGCTGTCGGTCAGTGGCTCCAGCTCGCGCGGATGGCGTTCGCTCATGCGCTCGGTTTCACCGCGCTGCACCTTGGTCAGTTCGTTGATCACGCGCCGCATCGGGCGCAGGCTCCACTGCAGAATGACCGTCTGCAGCAGCAGCAGGATCAGGCCGATGCCGCCAAGGTAGAACCACACGCGCCCGCGGAACACGCGCAGCTGTGCGCCGAGCGCGCGCGAGTCTTCGAGCACGTAGATGGTGTACGGGAATTCGGTGGCCGGGTCGGCGTCGGCGTCCCAGACCAGGCCCATGCCATAGCGGTAGGCCGAGCCCTCGCTGCCGTCGATCTGGATCATCGGCAACGGGCCTTCGAAGACTTCCTGGCGCGGGGCGAGCATGCCGCCGCCCACGGTGGGCAGCATCGGGCCTTCGGCAGACATGGAGTTGCCCTTGCCGTCCGGCATCACGACCTGCAGATAAAGGCCGCTGCCCGGGACGTCAAAGCGCGGATCCGGTGGCTGCTCGCGGATGTACAGCGAGCGGTCGCGGGTGAAGTCGATGCCGGCCGCGTAGGCCGTGGCGTAGTTCTTCAGCCGCTCGCGCAGGTTGGCCTTCGCGGTATCGGCGAAGGCCGCGTCCAGCGCGTAGCCGGCCAGGGCCAAGAAGGCCACCAGGCCCACCGAGGCGGCCAACAGCTGGCGCGCCTGCAGTGAGCGCGGCCGCCAGCGTTTAAAGAACCACAGACGGCCGGACATCATCTATCGCCAGCCGCAGCTCAGCCTTCGTTGCGCGGAATGGCGAAGCGGTAACCGCGGCCGCGCACGGTTTCGATCGGCTTGAGTTCGCCGTCGGCATCGAGCTTCTTGCGCAGGCGGCCGATGAAGACCTCCAGCACGTTCGAGTCTCGGTCGAAGTCCTGCTGATAGATGTGCTCGGTGAGGTCGGCCTTGGAGACCAGTTCACCGGCATGCATCATCAGGTACTCGAGCACTTTGTACTCGTAGCTGGTGAGATCCACGTTGCTGCCGTTGACGCTGACCGTCTGCGCGGCAAGATCCAGCGCGACCGGGCCGCACTCCAGCGTCGGCTTGCTCCAGCCGGCGGCACGGCGCAGCAGCGCATTGACGCGGGCCAGCAGCTCTTCCACGTGGAACGGCTTGACGAGGTAATCGTCGGCGCCCTGCTTGAGGCCCTCGACCTTGTCCTGCCAGCTCGAACGCGCGGTCAGGATGAGCACCGGGAACTTCTTGCCCTCGTCGCGCAGCGCCTTGATCAGTTCCATGCCCGACATCTTGGGCAGGCCCAGATCGATGATGCCGACGTCGAACGGAACTTCGCGGCCCATGTACAGACCTTCCTCACCGTCCTGCGCAGCATCGACGGCAAAGCCTTCGCGCTTGAGCCGGGCTGCCAGTGTTTCCCGCAGCGGGGCTTCGTCTTCGACCAGAAGGATACGCATGAACTCTCCCTAGTGTCCTGGGTATGGCCCCATGGGGCCAGTGGGTAATGCAGATGACTGCGGACAACTATCCCTGTTCAGGGGTTATCGCCGCGTAGTGATGACATATCCGAGCGCGGCGTGCGGGGCTGTGAACGGGATGTCGCGGGATCGTCCATATAGCGGACGCGACCGCGGTCATCCATGTACTTCACCCGGTTGATATCGCGCCCATCGAAGGGCACGCGCTCGGCGCCGAGGATGTGTCCACCGGTAGTCCGCTGCACACGGCGCACCGCATCGGACAGCGAGCGCTCCTGAGGGCCACCGCGTTCGGCCGTGCGCATCATCTCGGCACGGGCCGCTTCCGGCGGCGGCATCTGTGCCCACGCACTGCCGGTGGAGGCAGCGGCGCCCGTCGCCAGAAGGGCGAAGGCGGCAATGCGGCGGTGGCGGGTCACGGAGAACATCGGTCTGATCCTAGCGGAGCGCGGCTAAACGTTCAAAAGTTGTGAATCGGCAACCGCCAGCCTGGGCCGGCGCTTTACGAATCTTTAGCGAATTCTTGGTTTTAGCCAGTGAATCCGGTCTGAACTTTTCCGCCTGCCTCCCCGCTTTGTTCATCTAAGTGAACATTGGCGGCTAAACCGGGGTCCTTGTCAAGCTGACAAGGTGACGCGGCTCACGCCGCGACGCGCTCGGCCTGGGCGCGGGTGACCGCCAACGCCTGCTCGATCAGGCTCCAGTCGGCACCGACGCGGTGCGAGCCTTCGCTCAGGATCTGGCGGAAGGCACGGCCGCCCGGCTGGCCATGGAACAGGCCCAGCAGGTGGCGGGTGATGTGCTTGAGCGCCAGCCCACGGGCCAGTTGGGCTTCGATATAGGGCCGCATGGCGCGCAGCAGCGCCTCGCGCGACTGCAGCGGGGCACCGGTCTGGGCGGCCTCCAGCTGATGCAGCACGTAGGGGTCGTGGTAGGCCGCACGGCCCAGCATCACCCCATCCAGCGCCGGCAACTGGGCCTGCGCAGCCTCGACCGTGGCCAGGCCACCGTTGAGGACGATCTGCAGCTGCGGGCGGTCTGCCTTGAGACGGTGTGCCCAGTCGTAGCGCAGCGGCGGCACTTCGCGGTTTTCCTTCGGCGAAAGGCCCTTCAGCCACGCGTTGCGGGCATGCACCACGAACATCGCGCTACCGGCGTTGGTCGATTGATCGACGAAGTTGACGAAGTTTTCGTAGTCGTTGTCGTCATCCACGCCCAAGCGGCACTTCACCGTGACCGGGATGTCCACCGCAGCGACCATCGCGCCCACGCACTCGGCCACCAGGGCCGGCTCGCGCATCAGGCAGGCGCCGAAGCGCCCAGCCTGCACCCGGTCGGACGGGCAGCCACAGTTGAGGTTGACCTCGTCGTAGCCCCACTCCTGCGCGATGCGCGCGGCATGGGCCAGCAGGGCCGGATCGCTGCCACCGAGCTGAAGCGCCAGGGGATGCTCGCTGCCGTCGAAGCCGAGCAGGCGCTCACGGTCGCCGTGGATCACCGCGTTGGCGTGCACCATCTCGGTGTACAGCCGCGCGCCCGGGGCCAGCAACCGGTGGAAGTACCGGCAATGGCGGTCCGTCCAGTCCATCATCGGGGCGACGGACAGGCGCAGGGAGGCGGTATAACGCGCGGCGGCGTCAGTGGCGGGCTGGATGGTCATCGGCTGCAGGTGCATCTGGATTCACTGGCATTGCCAGCGCAATCAATAGTTTACCTGCTTCCGATGAATGCTGCCCGAGGGCTATTGCGGCCGTCGGAGGGCTCGCGGAGTACCCGGCTGCAATGAGGGCAGTAGACAATGCATCTCTGCACGCCCTTCCCTGGCATCCATGCCCGCACTTCGCCTTCCCAGCTTCGACCCCACCACCGAACAAGGCGTCCTGCGCCTGTCGATCGCCGCCTCCTTGGCGATGGCTGCCGCGGCCGTGGCGTTCGGCCTGCTGGCCAACTCCTCGCTGATCATCTTCGACGGCATCTATGGGCTGATCGACGTGGTGATGACCTGGCTGTCGCTGCTGGTGGTGCGCCTGATCAGCCTGTCGACCCATGTGGATACCCTGCAGTCGCGCTTGAACCAGCGCTTCACCATGGGCTTCTGGCACCTGGAGCCGATCGTGCTCGGGGTCAGCGGCACGTTGATGATCGGCGCGGCGCTGTATGCGGCGGTCAATGCAGTGGATGCGCTGATGTCCGGCGGGCGCGAGATCGCGCTGGGGCCGGCGATCCTGTTCGCGGTGATCTCGATCGTGGCCGAAACCGGGCTGGCGCTGTTCGTACGCCGGGCGAACCGGTCGATCGGCTCGGACTTCATCGCGCTCGATGCGAAGAACTGGGTGGTCGCGGCGAGCATGTCGGCGGCGTATCTGGTCGCCTTCGTCGGCGGCTATGTGTTGGGTGGCACGCAGTGGGCGTGGCTGGTGCCGTACATCGATCCGGCGATCCTGCTGGTGGTCTGCCTGTTCGTGGTCGTCGCGCCGATGGGCACGGTGCGCCAGGCGCTGTCGGACATCCTGCTGATCACGCCGCTGGATCTGCAGACCCACGTGGACGAGGTGGCGCGCGATATCGTGGCCAGGCACGGTTTCCTGGAATACCGCAGCTACGTGGCCAAGGTCGGGCGCGGTGAGCAGATCGAGCTGTTCTTCGTGGTGCGCGCCGATGATCCGCCGCGGGCGCTGATCGAGTGGGACCGGCTGCGCGATGAGATCGGTGAGGCGCTGGGCGAGGAGTCGCCGGACCGGTGGCTGACGATCATGTTCACGACGGATCGGGAGTGGGCGATCTGAGCGACGCCGGTGTGCATCGCGTTATCGTTCGGCGGCCACACTGCCCTGCTTCCACTGCCGCGGCGACTGCCCGGTCTGCGCTTTGAACGCGCGCGACAACGCTGCTTCGCTGCCGTAGCCCACGTCGATGGCGATGCGCTTGAGCGGCTGGCCGCGGCGCAGCGCCTGCTGCACCAGGCGGGTGCGCCAGCCCTGCAGGTAGTGGCCGGGCGTGCTGCCGATGGTGTCGCGGAAGCTGTCGGCGAAGGCGCTGCGTGACATGCCGGCGCGCTGCGCGAGCGACTCCAGCGTCCACTCGTCGGCGGGCGCTTCATGCATCGCCACCAGCGCGTGACGCAGGCGCGGATGGGCCATGCCGGCGAGCAGGCCGACGCGGATCTGACCGCTTTCCATCAGCGCGCGCAGGATCTGGATGAGCACGACTTCAAACAGACGATCCAGCAGCGCCTGGCGGCCGCAGCGCTGCGCGAAGGCTTCTTCGAACAGCAGTGACAGCACCGGCTGGCCGCCGTACAAGCCCTCCAGCGGCAGGCACACGATCGGCGGCAGGGCAGCGGCGACCGGGTTGTTGGCGCCCCCTTCGAACTGCAGGTTGGCACAGGCGAAATCCGCGCCCCGCGTGGCATCGGTGACGAAGCGGTGCGCGAGCGGGCGCGGGTACAGCAGCACGCTGGGCGTGGTGATCTGCAGCGTGCTGCCATCCCGGTGCTCGACGCGCACATCGCCGTCGCGGATCAGATGCAGTTGACCACGCTCGCCGTCCGCCGGGAGATCGTTGATGCCGCACAGCGCGCCGGCGTGGAAGACCTCGGCGGACACCGCGAAACGGTCCAGCAGGGATTGCAGTCGGTCGACCATGGCGGACTCCAGATCAAGTTTTCTGGACGAAATGTTGCCACAAGTACGAGGCGGGCGCGCACAGTACACCTGCCATCTGGCCCACCCCCTTTCACTCCGCAGGAGATTTCCATGTCCATTGCCAACGTTCTGTATACCGCCCAGGCCACTGCCAACGGCGGCCGCGACGGCCGCGCCGTCTCCTCCGACAACGTGCTGGACATCCAGCTCTCCACCCCGCGCGAGCTCGGCGGTGCGGGCGGCCCGGGCACCAACCCGGAGCAGCTGTTCGCCGCCGGCTACTCGGCCTGCTTCCTGGGTGCGCTGAAGTATGTGGCCGGCCAGGCCAAGGTCGCCCTGCCGGCGGAAACGCAGATCACCGGCAAGGTCGGCATCGGCCAGATCCCGACCGGCTTCGGCATCGAAGTGGCGCTGGAAATCTCGGTCCCGGGCCTGCCGCGCGAGCAGGTCGAAGAGCTCGTGCAGAAGGCGCACATCGTGTGCCCGTACTCGAATGCGACCCGCGGCAACATCGACGTGACGCTGACGGTGGTCTGATCCCCTCCGCATGACCTGCCGTGGCGACGGGCACACAGCCCCGTCGCCACCGGTAGACTGGCCAGACGATCCTCACTGGCAAACGGACATGCACAGGATTCTGGCCGCGCTGTTGCTCAGCGGTTTTCTGGGGGGCTGCGTTACGGCTCCCATCGCGCCACCCGAGGCGATCGCCTCGAACGGGATGAACGCGCTGTCTCTCGTCCGCGGCGCCGGGTTCGTGCATGTGGTGACCGATCTGTATCTCCCCGGCACGGCTGCGCCCGGGCTGCCAGAGACCTACGCCTGTCCTGACGCGGCAACCCGCATCCGGATCGCGGCCTATCCGCCGGCGACCCTCCCGGCTACCGATGCCTGCGCCCTGATCGATGCCGCTGCACGCCACGCGCAGCAGTGGTATCCCGACCGGCGCGCGGCCTATACGGCGCTGCTCGTGCCCCACGGAACGCGCCTGGACCTGCGCACCCGATCGCTGCGCTTCCGCGTGCCGCATCTGACCTTGGCCATGCGGGTGTACGAAGCGCGCGCGCGGACCGAGGCCAATCTCGTGGACCTGGTCGCTCATGAGACCTTCCATGCCCTGGGCTTCGCCGCCGGTGATCGCGGTGCAGTTGACGAGCGCACGGCCTACTACGCCGGTCTGTGCACGCAGCTGGCGGTCCTGGGCACGATCCCGGAGGCGGCGCTGCCGGGTGCCCCGCTCGCCAGCGATAATGCAGACGTGGTCGAGTCAGCGGATGCGGCGTATCGCGTGCGGCGCGAAATCTACGGGTGGTTGCAGGACGGGGAGATCCGCGCTGGCACACCCGGTGGCGAGCGCATGCAGGCACGCTGCCGGGACTTGCCGCGTTGCCGGCCAGCGGCCGSCACTACCGGATCCGGCCTTTATTTGTCGTGCGTGATCAGCTGCACCACGCTGGAGAAATCCAGCTTGCCGCGGCCGGCCTGGTGGTTCATCGAATACAGGTTGCGCGCCAGCTCGCCCAGCGGGATCGAGGCGCCGACACTCATCGCCGCTTCCACCGCCAGGCCCATGTCCTTGAGCATCAGGTCGCTGCCGAAGCCGCCGCTGTAGCCGCGCGAGGCCGGGGCGTTTTCCAGCACGCCGGGCCACGGGTTGCACACTTCGGTGGCCCAGCTGCGGCCGGTGCTGACCGCCATCATCTGCGAGAGCACCTTCGGGTCCAGCCCGTGTGCCACGCCCAGGGCGATGGACTCACCGGTCACCGCCATGATCACGCCCAGCGCCATGTTGTTGCACAGCTTGGCGACCTGGCCGGCACCGCTGGCACCGACGTGGAAAATGTTCTTGCCCATCGCCTGCAGCAGCGGGCGCGCCCGCTCCAGTGCCTCGGCTTCGCCACCGACGATGAAGGTCAGCGTGCCGGCCTGTGCACCTGCGGTACCGCCGGACACCGGGGCATCCAGCATCTGCAGGCCACGCGCCGCTGCCGCTTCAGCGACCTTGCGGGCGGTGGCCGGGGCGATGGTGCTGCAATCGATGATCAGCGCGCCACCCGGGATATCACCCAGCAGGCCATCATCACCGAGGTAAACGCCTTCCACGTGGCGGCTGGCGGGCAGCATCGAGATGACGATCTCGGCGTCGGTCAGGGTATCCAGCGCGGAGCTGGCGGCGGTGGCGCCGGCATCGACGGCGGCCTGCACGGCAGCCGGCACCAGATCGAACACGCGCACGGCGTGACCGGCTTTGGCCAGGTTGGCGGCCATCGGGCCACCCATGTTGCCCAACCCGATGAATGCAATACGGCTCATGCGTGGCTCCTTTCAGGGACGGTGGCACCGAGGTCGGCCAGCGGATGCGCGGCATCGGACCACGGCGAAACGAAGAAGGTGCGGGCCCACTCGGCCGTGGCGTCCGCCAGCGTGCGCGGCTGCCACTTCGGGGTGCGGTCCTTGTCGATCAGCAGCGCGCGGATGCCTTCGGCGAAATCGCCGTGGGCGGCCGCATGCAGTGCTGCGACGTACTCGATGCGGTAGACCTCGGCCAACGAGGCGCCCTCGGCCAGGCGCTGCAGCTCGAACGCGAGCCGCGCCGAGCCGGGCGCACCGGCGGCGAGCGTGGCCTGCGCGGTCTTCAACCAGGCGTCCTCGGTCTCCAGGGCAAGGATCGCCTCGACGATCGCGCCGACGTCGTCACCGGCGCACAGCGCATCCACGGTGGCGGCATTGCGCAGCAACGGGCCGGTGGCCGCATCGCTGGCGTTCTGCTGCAGCAGCGCGGTCAACTGTTCGTGGTTGCGCTTGGCCTCGTGGCTCCAGTGCACGTCCGCCAGCGCATTGAACACGGTCTCGCGCTGTGCCTCGGCGATGTGGATATCCGCCAGGCCGGCGTAGATCGCATCGCCTGCGTTGAGCGGCGCGCCGGTCAGGGCCAGGAACAGGCCGCCGTGGCCGGGCACGCGCGGCAGCAGCCAGCTGCCGCCCACGTCCGGGAACAGGCCGACGGTGATCTCCGGGAACGCCAGCTTGGAGCGCTCGCTGACCACGCGGTGGCTGGCGCCGGACATCAGGCCGATGCCACCGCCCATGACGATGCCATGGCCCCAGCACAGGATCGGCTTGGGATAGGTGTGGATCGCGTAGTCGACGCGGTACTCGACGTCGAAGAATTCAGCGGCGTAGGCGTTGTCGCGGATGTCGGTCTTTCCGCTCTCGCGGTAGTCGACCATGCTGCGGTACAGGCTGTGCAGGTCGCCGCCGGCGCAGAAGGCTTTTTCGCCCGCGCCCTGCAGCACGACCAGCGCGATGCCGTCATCAACGGCCCAGGCCTCCAGCCGCTCACGCAGCAGGTGCGCCATCGGCAGCGAGAACCCGTTGAGGGTGCGCGCGGCGTTGAGCGTGGCGATGCCGATGCGCGTGCCATTACCGGCAGCGCGTTCTTCGAACAGCACCGGCGCCTCGTCATGAGCGACGGCGGTGCTCATGCGTTTTTCCATTGCGCAGTGCGCTTTTCCAGGAAGGCGTTCACGCCCTCGGCCTGGTCGGCGCTGTCGAACAGATCGACGAAGGCCTCGCGCTCGGCGACCAGTGCCGAAGCATGGGTGCCGCTGCGGGTGGCCTGCACCAGCGTCTTGCACGCGGCGATGCTGGTCGGGCTCTGCTTGCCGGCCTTGTGCGCCCAGGCCAGCGCCAGCGCCTTGGCTTCGCCCTTGGCGACCTTTTCTTCGACCAGGCCGATACGCAGTGCGGTATCCGCATCGATGCGCTCGCCCAGCAGGATCATGCGCTTGGCCCAGCCTTCGCCGACCAGACGCGGCAGGTTCTGGGTGCCGCCGGCGCACGGCAGCAGGCCGACGGTGGCCTCCGGCAGCGCCACCTGGGCGTGTTCTTCGATGATGCGCAGATCGCAGGCCAGCGCGCATTCCAGGCCGCCGCCCATCGCGTAGCCGTTGATTGCCGCGATGGAGACACCACGGAACCCGGACAGGGCTTCGAACGCCTCGCCGAAGCGACGTGCAGCTTCGCGTGCGGCGGCCTTGTCGCCGGAGGCGAACTGCTTCAGGTCGGCACCGGCAGAGAAGAATTTCTCGCCATCGCCGGTGATCACCAGCGCGTAGATATCGCGGTCTGCATTGAGTGCGCCGACCAGATCGCGCAGCGCGGACAGGCTGTGCACGGTCCAGGTATGCGCCGGCGGATTGTTGAGGGTGATGACCGCGACGTGGCCATCGGCCTCGACCTTCAGGCCGACATGATCATGCTGGCGCCACTCCATCATCGCAGTTCCTCTTCAGTGTTGAGCAGGTGGCGGGCCACGATCACACGCATGATCTCGTTGGTGCCCTCCAGAATCTGGTGCACGCGCGAATCGCGCAGCAGCCGTTCAATCGGGTATTCACGGATGTAGCCGTAGCCGCCGTGGATCTGCAGCGCATCGTTGCAGATGTTGAAACCGGCATCGGTGGCGAAGCGCTTGGCCATCGCGCACCACACGTTGGCATCGCTGGCACCCGCGTCGAGCTTGCGCGCGGCGGTGTGCACCATCTGCCGGGCGGCGACCAGCTGGGTGGCCATGTCGGCCAGCTTGAACTGCAGCGCCTGGAACTCGGACAACGCCTTGCCGAACTGGCGGCGCTCGCCCATGTAACGGCGGGCGGCATCCAGTGCACCCTGGGCAGCGCCCAGCGAACAGGCGGCGATGTTGATGCGGCCGCCGTCCAGGCCCTTCATGGCCAGCTTGAAACCGCTGCCTTCCTCGCCGAGCAGATGGCTGACCGGCACGCGCACGTTCTCGAACGTGATGCCACGGGTCGGCTGGCTGTTCCAGCCCATCTTCTCTTCCTTGCGGCCGTAGCTGATGCCCGGCAGATCGGCCGGCACCGCGATCGCGCTGATGCCGCCCGCGCCCGGGCCACCCGTACGCGCCATCACCACCAGCAGTTCGGTGGCACCTGCGCCGGAGATGAAGGCCTTGGAGCCATTGAGTACGTAATCGTCGCCGTCACGCACCGCGCTGGTTTTCAGCGAGGCCGCGTCCGAGCCGGCACCCGGCTCGGTCAGGCAGTACGAGGCCAGCCTGGTGCCGGAGGAGAGGTCTGCGCCCCACGCGGCACGCAGGCTCTGCTGGCCCCACTTGGCCACCATCCACGACGCCATGTTGTGGATGCTGACATAGGCCGCCGTGGACGGATCCACATTGGCGAGCTCCTCGATGACGACGGCGGCGTCCAGACGGCTCAAGCCGCTGCCACCGACCTCGGGATCCATGTACAACCCACAGAACCCGAGTTCCCCTGCCTTGGCGATCGCCTCGCGCGGAAAGATGCCCTCCGCATCCCATCGCGCGGCGTGCGGCGCCAGTTCGGCCTGGGCGAAGTCACGCGCTGCCTCTCTATAGGCCTGCTGCGCTTCGTCGAGTTCCGTCGTCATCGAGTGGCTCATGGTCGAACTCCGTTGTTGCTTACTTCAGGCTGATGGTGGTGTTGACGCCATGACCCAGCGTCTCGTCATCGAACCAGCGCGAGGTGATCGTCTTGGTCTGGGTGTAGAACATCACCACCTGCTTGCCGTACGGGCCCAGGTCGCCGAGCTTGGAGGCACGCGAGCCGGTGAACGAGAACAGCGGCACCGGCACCGGGATCGGCACGTTGATGCCGACCTGGCCGACGTCGATGTCTTCCTGGAACTTGCGGGCGGCCGCACCGGACTGGGTGAACAGTGCAGTGCCGTTGCCGTTCGGGTTGGCGTTGATCAGTGCGATGGCGTCTTCGAGCGTGTCCGCTTCCAGGATCACCAGCACCGGCCCGAAGATTTCCTCGTCGTACACGCGCATGCCCGGCTTGACGCCGGCGAAGATGGTCGGGCCAACGAAGTTGCCCTTCTCGAAGCCATCGACCTGCGGGTTGCGGCCATCGAGCACCAGCTTGGCGCCCTGCTCCACGCCCGAGGCGATCAGGCCTTCGACACGCTCACGCGCGGCGCAGGAGATCACCGGGCCGACATCGGTCCCGGCGACACTGCCGCCGCTGACCTTCAACGTCTTGGCCTTGGCCACCAGGTCCGGCACCCACTCGCGCGCTTCGCCGACCAGCACCAGGGTGGAGGCGGCCATGCAGCGCTGGCCGGCCGCACCGAAGGCGGCACCGACCATCGCGTTGAGGCTCTGTTCCTTGTTGGCGTCCGGCAGCACCACGGCGTGGTTCTTGGCGCCCATCATGCACTGCACGCGCTTGCCGGCCAGCGAGGCGCGGTTGTACACGTGGGTGCCGACGCGGGTGGAACCCACGAACGAAACGGCCTTGATGTCCGGGTGGTCGCAGATCGCGTTGACCACGTCTTCGCCACCGTGCACGACGTTCAGCACGCCCTTGGGAATGCCGGCTTCCAGCGCCAGTTCGACCAGGCGCATGGTGACCATCGGGTCCTGTTCGGACGGCTTGAGGATGAAGGTATTGCCGGTGGCGATGGCCATCGGGAACATCCACAGCGGAATCATCGCCGGGAAGTTGAACGGGGTGATGCCCGCGCAGACGCCGAGCGGCTGCAGCAGGGTGTAGGTGTCCACGCCGTTGGCCACGTTGTTGGCCAGCTCGCCGAGCTGCAGGTTGCCGATCGCGGCAGCGTGCTCGACCACTTCCAGGCCACGGAACACATCGCCCTCGGCATCCGGCACGGTCTTGCCCTGCTCGGCGCTGAGGATGTGGGCCAGCTCGCTCATGTTCTCGCGGATCAGCTGCTGGTACTTCAGGAAGATGCGCGCGCGGGTGCCGATCGGGGTCTTGCGCCAGGTCTTGAAGGCTTCCTTGGCCGAGGCGACGGCCGCGTCGACTTCACCGGGGGTGGCAAACGGAACCTGGGCCAGGACGTCCTGGGTGGCCGGATTGACCACGTTCTGCCACTGCGAGCTGGCCGATTCGATGAACTGGCCATCGATCAACATGCGGATACGGGGCGCTGCAACAGTCATGGACAATCCCGGCGGGTCGAAAGTTGTTTGCATTATTCACAGTGCCATCCTCGATTTCCGGGCTGTATGCGCTTAATCTGGCCAATGCCCGCTACGATTTTTGTGAATTCTGTGAATAGCCAGCCCGTCCAACGCCAGATCGGCCTGCGCCTGCTCAAGCTGCGCGAGCAGCGCGGCTACAGCCAGCTGGCGCTGGCCAAGGCACTGGGGCTGTCGGCCAGCTACCTGAACCAGATCGAGCGCAACAAGCGGCCGCTGACCCCGGCGGTGCAGGGCAAGCTGCGCGACGTACTGGGCGACGTCAGCGAGCTGTTCGAGGTCGATGACCCCGGCGCGCTGCAGGAATCGCTGGGCGAGACTCTGCGCGACCTGGGCCTGGCCGATGTCAGCAGCACCGAGCTGCGCGCGATGGCGGGCAACCTGCCGCAGATCAGCCGTGCCCTGCTCGACCTGCACCGCCGCCACCTGATGCTGCGCGAGCATGCCGCCGCGCTGGAGTTCCAGCTGGGCGATGTGCACGCCGGGCAGGCGCTGCCCGCGGGCGACCAGGTCCGCGATTTCTTCAACCGCATGCACAACCACATCCCCGAGCTGGATGACCTGGCCGAGCAGTTGTTCGGCGAATGGGGGCTGGTGGCCGGGCATGTGGCGCCGCGCCTGCGCCAGCTGCTGGCCGACCGCCACGGCGTGCTGGTGGAAGTGGGGCCGCTGCAGGCCGGGCGCGAGAAGCGCGTCTACGACGGCGGCAGCCGCACCTTGTGGCTGCCCGACTACCTGGAGCCGGGCCAGCAGGCGTTCCAGATGGCGGCCGAGCTGGCCCTGCTCGGCTACGCGGCGCAGATCGATGCGGTGATCGCACGCGCCGGCTTCCGCGAAGCGGAGCAGATCGCGCAGGCGCGGATCGGCATGTCCAACTACTTCGCCGGCGCGCTGGTGATGCCGTATGCGCAGTTCCTGCGCGCCGCCGAGCACAGCGCGTACGACATCGATGCCCTGGCCCATCGCTTCGGCGTGGGCTTCGAGGCGGTCTGCCACCGCTTGAGCACGCTGGCGCGACGCAGCGCGCCCGGCCTGCCGTTCTTCTTCATCCGCGTGGACCGCGCCGGCAATGTCTCCAAACGGCATTCGGCCACCGATTTCCACTTCTCACAGGTGGGCGGCTCATGCCCATTGTGGATCGTGTACGAAGCCTTCAACCAACCTGGGCGCGTACTGACCCAGACCGCGCGGATGCCTGACGGACGCCGCCACTTCTGGCTGGCGCGGCAGGTGAGCAGCGGCCCGATCGGGCATGGCCAGCCGCGCAAGACCTTCGCGGTGGCGCTGGGCTGCGATCTGCAGCACGCCGAGCGGTTGATCTACACGCGCGGGCTGGATATCCAGAGCCCGGGCAACTCGGTCTCGATCGGCCCGGGCTGCCGGGTATGCCCGCGCGAGGATTGCATGCAGCGCGCGTTCCCGCAGCTGCCGGGGCGGGGATGATGCGGCCCGGTGGCGGAAACCCTCAGTAGATCGGCGTCACCTTCATCTGCGGCAGCGGCCGTGGCGCACCGTCGGTGAGGTCCGGCCCGAGGTCTTCCCACGTCTGGCCCTGCTCGACCATGTGCCGCCACAACTGCTGTGATTCGCGGCGTTTGTCTTCCGAGCTCAGGCGGTAGGACGGCGGCACCGGCGTGCCGGTGGCCACACTTTGATACGCCGCTTGGTATGCCGCCACCCGCTGCGCGGGGTCGTCGGTGCGCGCCACATCCAGCGTGTAGCGCTGGTAGGCCGAGGCCAGGTTGCGCCACCGGATCCAGTAGTGATTGGCGAACGAGAAATCGCAGAAGCGCTCGCCGGCAATGCTGCCCTTGTCGGCGATGCGGCTGAGCACGGCCTGTGGCATGTCCAGGTTCATGCCGCCTTCGTCGCCCTCCAGCGCCACATGCACGATGCGGTCACGGTAGCCCGGCGCGCGGGCCTGCAGCACATCGCGCCAGTTCTGCATGGTCGAGACGATCGAGAACAGAAAGCCGGACATCTCCGCGGCGGCCAGCGGCTGCGCGATGGAATGGTAGGTACGCTGCCAGCCATGGCGGTTCTCGGTCGGCAGGAAGACCGCCTGCTCCGCCCGCGCATGCGCATCGCCGTGGGCCAGCACGCTGACCGCATCGGCGTGGCGCGGATACACCAGATTGATGCCGAAGGTCGGCCAGCGCGGCAGCGCGGCGTCGAACAGATGGATCGGGAAGTTGCTGCTGATCCCGCCATCGGAGAACCAGCACACGCGGAAGGCGGTGATCACCGGACCACAGCTCTGGCCACCACTGGTGAGCCCTTCCATGCTGTCGGCCACGTTGGTGTTGTCGCGCGGGGGCTCGGCATCGGCCACCGGCTCACAGCGGCGTTCGCGACGGGCCGGCTCGTGCAGCGGCACCGCACTGATCAGCAGCGGGAAGCTCAGGCTCATGCGCGTGGCGACCAGTACTGGCAGTTCCTCGCCATCGACCAGACGGTAGTAATCGCGCCCATCGACCCGCTCTGGTGCGCCGGCCCGTGCAACCAGCCACGCGACCACGCTGGCCGGGAACAGCTGCGCGAACTCCTCGCGGAGGAACCAGAAGTGCGCCGCGTTGAACGGCAGCGTGCGCGGCTCGCTGTGCGACACGCAGGTGGTGATCATCTGCAGCGTGATCGCGTGCGCACCGCTGGGCTCGCCGGGATAGCGTGGGGCCGTATGCAGATCGCCGAAGGTCAATGGCTGGTCATGCGGCTTGCCGACCAAGGCCTGCAGCTGGGTATGCAGCCAATCCGTCAGCGCCGGCGCGGAGGCGTTCAGCTGGGTGCTGCCAGTGCACAGGCCCAGCAGGTTGCGGCGGGCGACGCGGGCCACGCGCAGCGCCGAGGCCAGCACGCCGGCCCCGTAGGCGCACAGCAGCGAGGGCAGCAACGTCGCCCAGATGCCATCAATGCCACCGGCCAGGTAACCGATGCCCAGCAGGCCGGCCAGCGACACCAGCACCTCCAGCGGCGCGATCGCGAATACCGCCGCGAGCAGACAGGCGATCTTGCGCAGCAGGCCGGCCTTGCCGGTGAGCATCACCAGCAGGCGATACGCGGTACGCGCGCCATATGCCGGCTGGAACAGACTGTGGATGAAGCCCTGCCGGGACAGCTGCGCCGAGACCTCGGCCAACCCCGGAAAGCCCACCGCCGCCGCGACCGGCTCACCGGCCTGGCGGCGCCGGTCGCCCAGCGCGGCCGCCGCTGCCACGGCGGCGGCAATGGCGCCGGCCGAGGTGCCGCCGATGCTCTTGAAGCGGTACTCGCGCGCCAGCGACAGCACCGCGTTGGGATACACGATGCCGCTGGTGATGCCGCCCTTCATGACCAGATCGCAGTACTTGTCCGCCACGTTGCCGTCCTCTGTCCGCCCGTGCGCGGCCGATCCGCACACTCTCCCCCGCTGTCCCTGCAACGATGCCCGGGCCGGGGAGGTCGATGACGACAGTATCGCCTGCGCGCTTCTCAGGGCCTGAGAAGCGCGGCACGGAACGGCTTATTCGGCCTTGCCGGACTGCGGCACGCGCCGCACCTGGGACAGGTCGTAACCGAGCGCGGCGATGCGGGTCATGGCCGCTTGGTAGTCGGCATCGGAGATGGTCGGGGTGCGCGCCATCAGCCACATGTAGTCGCGCTTGCTGCGGCCCACGATGGTCTGCTTGTAGTCCGGATCCAGATCCACGATCACGTACTCGGCCTGGATCGGCCAGATGAACTGCATGCCCCAGATCGCTCCGCCGGTGCCGTCCTTGACCGTTCCGACCGGGTGCATGGTCTTGATCGGAGCCTGGAAGCTGCCCTTGCGATAACGGAAGGTGGTCTGGATGCGGCCATCCGGACGCAGTGCGTAGGATTCCACCGCGTCGAACGCCTCCCGCTCGGGCCGGCTGGGGATATGCGCGATCACATACCAGTCGCCCATGAAACGCGGCACATCGACATGCGCCACGGGCGGGATCGGGCGGGTGTTGCCGCTGCAGCCGCCGAGCATCATGCCGACAACCAGCAGAGGAACGAGAGCACGGATCGACATGACGGCTTCCTCCAGTAACGTGGGGTGATCACGGGCGGTTGAACAGGTAGTGGGCGACCTGCCACTGCTGGCCCTGCTGGTAGCCGAACAACTCTGCACAGGCCATCCAGAACATGCGCCAGCGCTGGTGCCACAACGCAGCCGAGGCATCGCCGTAGGTCTGGCGCAGCACAGCCATCACGGCTTCTTTCTCGCGGTCCTGGTTGGCCAGCCAGTGGTTGGCGGTGCGCTCGTAGTGGGTGCCATCCAGCAGCCAGCGCTGCTGCAGCTGCAGGTGCTGCTGGAAGAACAGCAGCGTATCGGCCGCGGGCATCAGGCCACCGGTGAAGAAGTGGCGGCCCATCCAGTTGTCCTCGCCCTCGGTCTCGAACGGGTACATCAGCGTGCGGTGCACGAAAATATGCACGAACAGCTTGCCCTCCGGCCGCAGCCAGCGGTGGATGCGCTGCAGCAGCTGCGGGTAGTTGCGCATGTGCTCGAACATCTCGATCGAGACGCAGCGATCGAAGGTCTCCGCATCCAGCATCAGATGATTCACGTCACGGGTCAGTACGGTGACGTTGATCAGGCCACGTGCACGGCACTGGCCCAGGATGTACTCGCGCTGGCTGTTGGAGTTGGAGACGGCGGTGATCTGCGCGTTCGGGTAGCGCTCGGCCATCCACAGCGTCAGCGACCCCCAGCCGCAGCCCAGCTCCAGGATGTGTTGCCCATCGGCCAGCTGTGCGCGCTCGCCGTACAGCGCGAGCATCGCCTCTTCGGCTTCGTCCAGCGTTTCAGTGCCGGTGGCGTAGTAGCAGCTGCTGTACTTCAGGCGCTTGCCCAGGCAGCGATGGAAGAATTCGGCCGGCACTTCGTAATGCTGCCGATTGGCCGCATCCACATGCAGCGCGACCGCGCTGCTGGCCAGCCCGGCGATGCGCGCGGCAAAGCGCTGCGACTGGACCTGCTGGCCACCGGCAAGCTCTTCGCGCAGGCGCTGCTCGCACTGGCGGCGGATGCCCAGCCGCAACAGCGTATCGGGCAGCAGCCCGCGCTCGGCCAGGCCGGTCAGGCCCGGTGCGTAGTCCGGCAGCGGAAGACGGTCACTGGCGACATTCATGGGGAAGATTCCTTGCGGGCAGACGACGAACGGGAGGGGAACCACGGAAACAGCATCGGCGTGGTGCGTTGGTACTCGCGGTAATCCTCACCGCGCGAGCGCAGCGCCTGCGCCTCGGTGAAGGGAATGCCGCTGACCCAGCGCAGGAACACGTACATCACCAGCGGGCCGGACCAGGCCAGCCACCACAACGGCGACTGCACGGCCAGCAGCACGTAGGTGAACCAGTGCAGCCATTCGAAGAAATAGTTGGGATGCCGCGAGTAGCGCCACAACCCATCGCGGCAGGTCTTGCCCTTGTTGGCCGGATCGGCGCGGAAGCGCGCCAGCTGACGATCCGCCAGCGATTCGCCACCCACGCTCAGCAGCCACATCGCCACGGCCGCGATCACCCAACCCCAGCCATGTGGTTCCGGATTCACCGACACCGCCACGAAGGGCAACGCGAACAGCACGACCAGCAGTGCCTGGAACTGGAAGAAGCCGAAGATCTTTCCCTGGTGGCCGTTCCAATGCTTACGTAGATGCTGGTAGCGACCATCCTCGGGCTCGCTGCGCACGCGGTGCCACAGGTGCAGCGCCAGGCGTGAACCCCACAGCCCGCCCAGCACCGCCAGCGCGATCCTCGGCATCGCCGCGCCATCGCCGAGCAGTGCGAGCAACAGCGCAGACGCGCCCACACCCTTGGCCCAGAGCACATCGACCACGCCGATGTTCTGGTGCCGGCGCTGCCACCACCACCCCCAGGTCATGATCACGGCGGCGTACAGCCACACCACCCACAGCATCTTCATCGTGTGTCTCCTGGAGCAAGTGTGGCGAGGGGTACCGCACGGGTGTGCCAATGACGGGCGCACGCCGCAAGTACCGGCAATGCGATTGCCCAGCCCAGGCCGAGCAGCAGCACGCCGTGCCACTGCGGTGCGGCGAACACCACCGACGACCAGCCGCGCGCGGCGGACAGATACGCCAGCGGGGCCAGCAGCAGGCCAACCAGTGCTGCCGCAACCAGATGCCGCTGCAGCACCGCGAATGACACCGTGAGCGTCATCGCGAACGCGGCCCACAGCGCGAGGATCCAGACCGGGGCGATCCACGCGGGCTCATTGCCGGCTGCGTACAGCACCCACCCGGAGGCGCCGGCCAGCCCGTCTACGACCAACCCGCAGGCGATCGCCACCAGCATCAATCTGATCTCCACTGACGGCTGCGCGGACCAGACCAACTGAGTGCCCACGTAAACCGCCGCCGCCAACAGCGCGGGCCAGCGCAGCCCATGGCCGGCCCCGATCACCGCGCACAGCCAGACCAGCTGGTTGCCGATCACGTTGGCCCAGAAACGTGGCACCTCAGGCCTCCCCCGCTATCAATGCGGGCCGGTAGCCCGGACGCGCCATCAGCAGGTGCGAGACACCGATGGAGCGCTCCCGGAAGCCACCTTCGCAGTACGCCAGGTAGAACTCCCACATGCGGATGAAGCCCGCATCGAAGCCCTGTGCACGCACCGCCGGGAGCTGGGCCAGGAAGCGCTGGCGCCACGCGCGCAGCGTCATCGCGTAGGACGGGCCGAAATCATGCTGGCCGATCAGCTGCAGATCGCTGCTGCGGGTCTTGGCGGCGACGATGGCGTTGATCGAGGGGATGAAGCTGCCGGGGAACACGAAGCGCTTGATGTAATCGACGCTTCGCCGCGCCTGCTCGTAACGCTGGTCTTCGATAGTGATGGCCTGCAGCAGCGCCAGGCCGTCATCCTTGAGCAGGCGGGTCAGCGTGGCGAAGTAGGTGTCCAGGTACTGCGCGCCGATCGCCTCGATCATCTCGATGGACACCAGCTTGTCGTACTGGCCGTCCAGATCGCGGTAATCCTTGAGCAGCAGGGTGACCTTGTCCTGCAGCCCGGCCGCCTCCACCCGCTGCTTGGCCAGCGTGTACTGCTCCACCGAGATGGTGGTGGTGGTGACGTGGCAGCCGATATGGCGGGCCGCGTACAGCGCGAAGCCGCCCCAGCCGGTGCCGATCTCGACCACGCGATCGGCCGCAGTGAGCTGCAGCTGCTCGCAGATGCGGGCCAGCTTGCGCTCGGACGCAGCCTCCAGCGTGTCGTCCGGGCGGGCATACAGCGCCGAGGAATACATCAGGTCCGGCGACAGGAACAGCGAGAAGAACGGATTGCCAAGGTCATAGTGCGCGGCGATGTTGCGGCGGCTGCCTTCGCGCGTGTTGCGGCGCAGCCGGTTCCAGCCTTTCAGCAGCCAGCCGCCGATGCGCGCCGGGCCACCCTCCATGCCATCGAGCAGATCCCGGTTGCGCACCAGCAGCTGGACCAGCGCGACCAGGTCATCGCAGCGCCAGTCGCCGCGGATGTAGGCCTCGCCTGCACCCACGCTGCCCTGCGCGGCCACCGCGCGGTAGAAACCGGGATCGTCCACCCAGACCGTCACCTGGGGCGTGGCGTCCGGATCGCCGATCACCACATCGCCCACGGCATCGCGCAGCCGCAGCTGCCCGCCGCGCAGCGGTGCCAGCTGCGCCAGCAGGCGCCCGCGCAGGAACCCTTCAAGGGCGGACGGTTGCGGCACGGCCACCGCGCGTGTCATGTCGTTCATGGGGATTTTCCAGCAAGAGAAGGATGGTCGTGAACGGGGTTGCGCTTGAGCCACAGGCGCAGCGCCTGCCAGTGGATCGCGGCAACGACCTTGAGGGTCATCAGCGGGTAACGCAGCAGCACGCCGGCCAGGCCACGACCGGTGAGCGGATGGCGCTGCATCACCAGGTCGGCATCGAACTGGCACACGCCCTCGCGCCACACCTGCATGTGCACGTGCAGGTCATCGCCCGGCGCGGTGAAGCGCCAGCGGTACTCGCAGTCCATCTGCATGAAGGGAGAAACGTGGAACTGCTTGTCGAAGGACCAGCACAGCGCGCGGCCCTGGGCATCGGCCTGGGCCACCGGCAGCACGTAGGCGTGGCGCTCCTTCCAGGGCGTGTTGGTGATCTCCGCCACGATGCTGTCCAGCGTGGTGCCATCGGCGGCGTAGCAGTAATAGAAGCTCACGGGGTTGAAGACATGGCCGGCATAACGCGGATGCGTGAGCAGGCGGATCGGCCCAGCGGGCGCGCGGCCCAAGGCCTCGGTGATGCGTGCGCGCACGGCATCGGCGAGCGGTTGATCCGGCGCGCCGAGATAGTCGCTGCGGCGGAACTCGACCACGTTGCGACGGCCCACCGACCACAGCCAGCGCCGCTCGAACAGGCGCGGAAGTTCATCCAGGTCCAGCAACAGCTGCGCGATCGGATAGCCGAACGCGTGCGCATGCGGCGCGTGCCGCCGATGGCGCATCCAGCCACGGTAGATCGCACTGGCAGTCATGCCGGCAGTGCCTCGGCCAGCGGCCAGTAGGACTCGGCATCCAGCGCCTGCAGCGCATCGACCACGCGCCGGGCGCTGCGGATGCCATCTTCGTGGAAGCCCCAGCCCCAGTACGCACCGGCGAACCAGGTGCGGCGGTGGCCCTGGATCTCGGCCCAACGCTGCTGGGCCCGCACCATCGCGTGGTCATGCACGGGGTGGGCGTACTGCAGGCGGCGCAGCACGGTGGCCGGATCGACCGCCTCGCTGCGGTTGAGCGTAACCACCAACGGCGTAGGCGTGTCGATGCCCTGCAGCAGGTTCATGCAGTAGCTGACCGTGCACGGTGCGAGCGGGTCGCGCGGCACATGCGCATTCCAGGCGGCCCAGGCCTTGCGGTCACGCGGCAGCAGGCTGGCATCGGTATGCAGCACCACCTCGTTGGGCTGGTAGCGGATCGCGCCCAGCACCGCGCGCTCGGTGAGGTCGGCATCGGACAGCAAGGCCAGCGCCTGGTCGCTGTGGCAGGCCAGCACCAGCTGGTCGAAGCCCTCCAGGCCGGCAGCGCTGTGTACGCGCACGCCATGCTCATGCCGCTCCACGCCGAACACCGGGCACTCCAGGCGCTCACGCACCTGCCAGCGGCGGCGCAGCGCATCGACATACCGCGCCGAGCCACCCTGCACCACGCGCCACGGTGCGCGCCCGGTCATCTGCAGCATCTGGTGATTGGCCATGAACTGCACGAGGTAGCGCGCCGGGAAGGCGGCCAGGCTGGCCGTCGGCGACGACCACAGCGCCGAGGCCATCGGCAGCAGATGCTCGTCGATGAAGGTGCGGCCGTAACGGCCCTTGTCCAGGAATTCGCCCAGCGAGGGGCCTTCATCGTCGCGCTCGAGCAGCGCCGGCGCCTGGCGGTAGAACCGGCGCAGGTCCCGCAGCATGCCCCAGAAGCGCGGCGACACCAGATTTCGGCGCTGGCAGAACAGGGTGTCCAGCGAAGTCGCGTTGTACTCCAGCCCGCTGCGCTCGCTGTGTACCGAAAAGCTCATCGTGGTCGGCTGCGAAGCCACCCCCAGCTCGTCGAACAGGCCGGTCAGCAGCGGGTAGTGGGCAGGGTTGAACACGATGAAGCCGGTGTCCACCGCCTGCGTGCGCCCATCGACCTCCACCTCATGCGTATGCGTGTGACCCCCGAGGTAGTCATTGGCTTCGAACAGCGTCACTTCATGCTGCTGGCTCAGCCACCACGCACTGGAGAGGCCGGCGATACCCGATCCGATCACGGCGATACGCATGTCAGTGCTCCGCCTTGGCCAGCACCCAGGCCGGCACGGGTTTGAGATCACGCACCAGCCCGAGCGCGGCCATCGCACGCAGGCCATACCAGGTGACATCCACTTCCCACCAGTAGAAGCCCTGACGCGCGGTCCCCGGGAAGAAGTGGTGGTTGTTGTGCCACCCTTCGCCGAAGGTCAGCAGCGCGAGCCACAGGTTGTTGCGGCTGTCGTCACCGGTGTTGAAACGCTGGCGGCCGAAGCGGTGCGCCAGCGAGTTGATCGTCACCGTGGCGTGGAACAGCACCACGGTGGAAATGAAGAAGCCCCACACCAGCATCTGCCCACCGCTGGTGCCCCACGACGGCGCGATACGCTCCAGCAGCGCACCCAGGCCAAACAGTGCCGCGGCCAGCGCGATCGGCACCAGCGTGTCGAAGCGGTCCAGCCAGCGCAGCTCCGGGTACTTGGCCAGATCTGGGATGCGCGACCAGTCGGTGCGGAAGCCTTCGACCGTCAGGAACCAACCCATGTGGCTCCACCAGAAGCCATGCACCGAGGGCGAATGTGGATCGGCGGCAGTATCGGTATGACGATGGTGATTGCGATGATGCGCCGCCCACCACAACGGGCCGCGCTGCACGCTGGAAGCGCCGATCAGCGCGAAGATGAACTGCACGGCCCGCGACGTCTGGAAGGTGCGATGGGAGAAGTAGCGGTGGTAGAAGGCCGTGATCGCAAACATGCGCACCGCGTACAGCGCGACCGCCACGCCGACCGCGACCCACGACACGCCCACCCAGATCACCGCCAGGCAGGCCAAGTGCATCGCCGCGAACGGGATGGCCCGCACCCAGTCCACGCGCTGTGGCTGGCCGGTTGCGGCAGCCGCATCCGTGCTGGTATCGAACCAACGCCACAGCGTGGCCCAGCGGCGTCGCTGTGCGGTGCGTCCTGCGTCGGGGGTGGGGCTGACCGACATGACTCGCTTCTCCTGAGGCGTTATCAGGAGATACGACAGGGCACGGCGTTTGGATGCACGGATCCGGAAAAAAACCGCGACTCCGTGCGATTACAGGTTGGCGATGTCGCCCTTGGCGATGATCGGGCCGGTCGGAATGCCTTGCGGCGCACCGGTCGACGGTTCCAGTGTGATCGCCAACACCGAGCCGTTCACAAGTGCATCACGCAGCGTGTCCGGCACGGCGACAGTATGCGCGCGGTCGATGGAGACCAGGCCCAGCGAACGCGGGGCGCCGCCGGCCGGGATCAGCCACAGCTCGGGGGCACGGCCGGCCGCATCGGCCGCGGCCGGGACCGGCACCATCAGCACCTTGCCCTGGGCCTTGTCGACGGACGCCAGCCAGCCCGGCGTGCCATCGTCGTGCAACAGCGGCGTGACCGGCTTGGTGGCCTGCTCCGGCTCGGCCGGTGTCGTCGGCGGGGTCGGCGTTACCGCCACCGGCGAGGGCGAAGGTGCGGTCGGCTCCAGATCGCGGCGGCTGAACACCGCGACCAGTGCCAACGCGGCGGCAAGCGCGGTCATGCCCTGCCAGAAACCGGTGCGCTGCCACACCCGCGGCGAGGCGGCCGTTGCGGCTGGCCAGCCGAGCGAGGTGCGGATGCGCGGCCACAGATGCGCGGGCACCGCTTCGGTACCGAGCGACTCGAGCAGGGGCGCAAGGCGGTTCTCCCACTGGGCCACCAATCGCGCGAAGCCGGGATCGCTGGCGATGCGGCGTTCAACCTCGGCACGCTGGGCGGCATCGAGTACGCCCAGCACGTATTCGCCGGCCAGGATGTCGGCGTTCGGCGGCTCGCCGTCGTCTTGCAGATCGTGGAGGTCGCGAACGTTCATCGTTCCAGGCACACCCGCAGTTGACCCAGCCCGCGGCGGACCCAGCTCTTCACCGAGCCCAGCGGCGAACCGATGCGGCGCGCCAATTCTTCATAGCTCGCGCCATCGAGGAAGGCCAGCCGGATCAAGGATCGCCGGCGCGGTTCCAAGGTTTCCAGGCACGCCTGCAGGCGCTCGTGGTCGGAGGCCTGCTCGGCGGCAACGGCAGGCTGTGGCGCGAGATCGGGAATCTCCTCCGCCACCGACAGATCATCCAGCGCGCGCGGCGGCGCGGCCCGCAGGCGGTCGATCGAGCGGTTGCGCGCCATCATCGACAGCCAGGTCATGGCCGCCGCCTTGGCGCGGTCGAACTGCGCCGCCTTGTTCCAGACCGTGGTGAAGACGTCCTGCAGTACCTCTTCGGCATCGCCGCGGTCGCGCAGCACGTGCAGGCAGATCGCGAACAGGCGGCCAGAGGCCAGCTGATAGACCGATTCGAAGGCCTGGCGATCGCCGCCGGCGACCCGGGCGAGCAACTCGTCCAGACGGTGGGATGCGGCGGTGGCGGCAGCGTCCAGCTCGGGCATCGCAGGCTCAATGTCGATAACGGGCGTATCGGCATCGTCCTTGCTTGCGAGGCTGGCTGCAAGGGGGCGCTCAGGCACCGCATGTCTTCACCAGCGGCTGCGTACGCGCGGCGGACAACTCGGCCGCAGGCGTGGCAACGGGAGCCGCCGGAAACTCGACCCGCACCTGCGGGTACTTGCCCTTCTCATCGCGGACGTTGCCGGTGCCGGTGAACTGCAGCAGCCGCTGGTCCGCGGTGGCATAGATCAGGGTGACCGGGGGCACCGCGAAACCGAACCACGCATCGAGCTTCATCTGCAGCTGCTCGGCAGGTTGACCCTGCCAGGTCACCGCACCCGTGCGTTGCACTTTCAGCGGCACCAGGCGCTGACGGCTGGGCAGCAGGAACTGGAACGCCACGCTCTGCCCCGCCTGCAACGCCGCCCAATGGCTGCGCACCGCCGCGTCGAAACCGGCATCCACCACCGCGCCCGGCGGAACCGCGATGGCGCGGCTGAATGTCGGTGCCTGCGCGCTGGCACGGACCGATACCTGGCGGGTAGCGGCACCGCCGCGCACGCCTTCCTGATACCCATCGCGGCCATCGTCCAAGGTGAAATCAGGCGTCTGCGGGCTGCCCTGCGGGGTCATCCACTTGCGCGCAAACGGGCGCCCGTCGCTGCAGCGGTACAGCACCAGCCGCGACTGTGCGCTTGCCGGCCCCTGCAGCCAATGGGTCTCGCGGTAGAGCAGGCGCCCATCGGCGGTGGCGTACGCGCGGCCTTCCTGGCGCTGCACGGTCTGCGCGGCGGCACTCACGGGGGCGGCGATCACCGACAGCAGCAGGATCAGGCAGGGCAAGGGCTGGCGCATGGGGGTCCAAACGGGCGGGCTTGCAGGGAGATACGCAGTTGACGGTGGTTTGGATGCAGTGGGGTGAATCGGGCAGACGACTTGACCATCGCTCGCCTTCGGCCTACCTTGTGCTCGCCGAAGGTATCCATCGCTTCATTCAGATGAAGGGATGGATTTAAACGGGAATCCGGTGAAGGCGCCTCGCGCGCCCATTCCGGAGCTGCCCCGCAGCGGTGAATGGAAACGACTCCTGCCAACAGCACTGGGCCTTCGCGCCTGGGAAGCGGCAGGTACTAGGTGGGCGCCCGCGCCCGTGTCCATCAGCCCGAATACCGGCCCCGGCCGGAGGACATGACCGTCCTCCGATTCGACCTGGAACGTCCGCGGGGAGGTTGCCGGGGCCTGCCGCCATGCCGCCTGCATGGCGCTGCCCCCGTGCGTCCGCTTCACGGCATCCGGTTCGCCCGCGGGGGCGAAGGTCGCTGGCGGGGCGGAACGGGCTGCAAGGCCCCGGACGGCGCGCGGTTCCTTCGTTCCTCAATGCCCCTACGCAATGAGGACACGTTCCAATGACCACTGTTACCAATTTGGGTTTTCCGCGCATCGGCGCCAAGCGCGAACTCAAGCGCGCGCTCGAAGCCTTCTGGTCCGGCGAGAGCACCGCCGCGTCGCTGCAGGACACCGCGGCCGAGCTGCGTGAACGCCACTGGCAGCTGCAGCGCGAGGCCGGCGTGGATGTGCCGCCGAGCAACGATTTCAGCCTGTATGACCAGGTGCTGGATGCGGCCTTCCTGTTCGATGCGATCCCGACCCGCTACCGCGCGCTCGCCGATGCCGAGCCGCTGAGCGGCTATTTCGCGATGGCGCGTGGCCTGCAGCGCGATGGCATCGACCTGCATGCGCTGGAAATGACCAAGTGGTTCGATACCAACTACCACTACCTGGTGCCCGAACTGCACGCCGGCCAGACCTTCACGGTGCGCGGCGACAAGCCGCTGGCCGAATACCGCCAGGCCAAGGCGCTGGGGATCGAGACCCGTCCGGTGCTGATCGGCCCGGTGACCTTCCTGCGTTTGTCCAAGACCACCGACGGCAGCAACGCACTGGACCTGCTGGATGCACTGCTGCCGGTGTATGTGCAGCTGCTGGGCGAGCTCAAGGCGGCCGGCGCGGCGTGGGTGCAGCTGGATGAGCCGCTGCTGGTGCAGGACCTGGACGAGGCCACACGTGCTGCCTACGAGCATGCCTACGCGGTACTGGCCCAGGCTGCCCGCCCCAAGGTGCTGGTGGCGACGTACTTTGGTGCGCTGGAGGACAACCTCGCGCTGGCCGCCTCGCTGCCGATCGATGGCCTGCATGTGGATCTGGTCCGTGCGCCGGAACAGCTCGATGCGGTGATCAAGGCGCTGCCGGCCGGTCGCGTGCTGTCGGCCGGGCTGGTCAACGGCCGCAACATCTGGCGCACCCACCTGGACAACGCGCTGGTGCTGGCGCGCTACGCGCACGGCCATGTCGGCAGCGATGCGCTGTGGCTGGCGCCGTCGTGTTCGCTGCTGCATACCCCGGTCGATCTGGACCACGAAAAGAAGCTCGATGACGAACTGCGCAGCTGGCTGGCGTTCTCCCGGCAGAAGCTCGGCGAGCTGCGCGTACTGGCCGACGCGATCGATGCACCGGCGCGTGCCGAAGCACCGCTGGCTCATTCGCGTGCGTGCATCGAATCGCGCCGTCGTTCGCCGCGCGTGCACAACACGGCCGTCGCCGCGCGCCTTTCCTCGCTGACCCCGGCCGATGCACAGCGCCACAGCCGCTACCCGCAACGCCACCTGGCCCAGGCCGCCGCGCTGAAGCTGCCGCGCTTCCCGACCACCACGATCGGTTCGTTCCCGCAGACGCTGGAGGTCCGTGAGGCGCGTGCCCGCAACAAGGCCGGCAAGCTCTCCGATGCGGACTACGATGCGTTCCTGGCCACCCAGACCGAGCACTGCGTGCGCGTGCAGGAGCAGATCGGGCTGGACGTGCTGGTGCACGGCGAGTTCGAGCGCAACGACATGGTCGAGTACTTCGGCGAGCAGCTCGATGGCTTCGCCTTCACCAGGAATGGCTGGGTGCAGAGCTACGGCTCGCGCTGCGTGAAGCCGCCGGTGATCTTCGGCGATGTGACCCGCCCTCAGCCGATGACGGTGCGCTGGTCGCAGTACGCGCAGTCGCTCACCCAGCGGCCGATGAAGGGCATGCTGACCGGCCCGGTGACGGTGCTGCAGTGGTCGTTCGTGCGCGATGACCAGTCGCGCGCGGATACCTGCCGCCAGATCGCGCTGGCCCTGCGCGATGAAGTGACCGACCTGGAAGCGGCCGGGATCGGCGTGATCCAGATCGACGAGCCGGCGATCCGCGAAGGACTGCCGCTGCGCCGCGCGCAGTGGCGCGAGTACCTGGACTGGGCAGTCGAAGCCTTCCGGATCAGTGCCAGCGGCGTGCGCGATGCGACCCAGATCCACACGCACATGTGCTATTCCGAGTTCAACGACATCATCCACTCGGTGGCTGCGATGGACGCGGACGTGATCTCGATCGAAACCTCGCGCTCGCGCATGGAGCTGCTGGATGCCTTCGTGCGCTTCCAGTATCCCAACGAGATCGGCCCGGGCGTGTACGACATCCACTCCCCCCGCGTACCCGACAAGGCCGAGATGCTGGCACTGCTGCGCAAGGCCGCCGAGGTGCTGCGTCCCGAGCAGATCTGGGTCAACCCGGATTGCGGCCTGAAGACCCGTGGCTGGCCGGAAACCCGTGCCGCGCTGGAAGCGCTGGTGGCCGCCGCGCGCGAACTGCGCGAGGAAACCGCCGACGCCAACGCCGCCTGATCCGACCCTTGTAGACAGCCCCAAGGACCCCAGCGCCGCCGTTGCCGGCGGTGGGGTCGACGAGAAACGCATGAACCCGCATGACCTGACACCGATCGACCGCCCGACCCTGTCCCTTCCCGACGGCCACACCAGGCTACTGCTGCATTCCTGCTGCGCGCCGTGCTCGGGCGAAGTCATGGAGGCGATCACCGCCTCCGGCATCGACTACACGATCTTCTTCTACAACCCCAACATCCACCCGGTGAAGGAATACGAACTGCGCAAGCAGGAGAACATCCGCTTCGCCGAGAAGCATGGCGTGCCGTTCGTCGACGCCGACTACGACACCGACAACTGGTTCGCCCGCGCCCGCGGCATGGAGAACGAACCCGAGCGCGGCATCCGCTGCACGATGTGCTTCGACATGCGCTTCGTGCGCACCGCGCTGTATGCGCACGAGAACGGCTTTGCGGTGATCAGCAGCTCGCTGGGCATCTCACGCTGGAAGGACATGAACCAGATCAACGATTGTGGCCACCGCGCCGCCGCACACTACCCGGGCATCCAGTACTGGGATTACAACTGGCGCAAGGGCGGCGGCGCCGCGCGGATGGTGGAGATCAGCAAGCGCGAGCAGTTCTATCAACAGGAATACTGCGGCTGCGTGTACTCACTGCGCGACGCCAACCGCCACCGTCGCGAGACCGGCCGCGAGCGGATCAAGCTGGGCGTGCTGTACTACGGCGACGGGACCTCGAAGCAGGGCGACGCCGACTGACCGTTGCGGGGGCGTCGGCTAGACTGGACGCCCCCACAGCCGTGAAGCCGCCATGAGCCGTTACCCCGCCGATGTCGCGTTGGTCGTGATCGACCTGCAGCCGGACTTCATGCCTGGTGGCGCACTGGCCTGCGTGGACGGCGATGCGATCGTACCGGGCATCGCCGCGGTGCTCGCCGAACGCCGGTACGCCACCGTGGTGGCGACCCAGGACTGGCACCCGGCCGACCACGCCTCCTTCGCCAGCCAGCACCCGGGGCATCTCCCGTTCGAGGCGATCCTGCTGCACGCGCAGCCGCAGACCCTGTGGCCGGATCACTGCGTACAAGGCAGCGACGGCGCCGTGCTGCATCCGGGCGTGGACTGGACGGTGGCCGACCTGATCCTGCGCAAGGGCACCCGGCGTGAGGTGGACTCGTACAGCGCCTTCCGCGAGAACCATGGTCCTGACGGCACCCGCCCGGCGACCGGCCTGGCCGGGTGGCTGCACGAACGCGGCATCCGCGAGGTGCACGTGTGCGGTCTGGCGCGCGATTACTGCGTGTTGTGGAGCGCGCAGGATGCGGTGAAGTCCGGGTTCCGGGTGAAGTTCCATTGGGACCTGACCCGGCCGGTGACCGAGGCCAATGATGGGATGGTGCGCGAGGCGTTGGCCAAGGCGAAAATCGCGCTGATCTGACGGGCGAGTCAAGGCGCCGGCCGGAACGGCGTACCGACCAACGGTCGGTACCTACCGGATCAAAGAACGACCGTCTGGTGCCGGCCGGCACTACCGGAGTGTCGTACCCACCAACGGTCGGTACCTACCGGTCAGCGGAACACGACCGTGCGATGCCCGTTGCGCAGGATCCGGTGCTCCACATGCCGCCGTACCGCGCGCGCCAGTACCTGCGATTCGGTATCGCTACCCAGCCGCACCAGATCGCGTGGCGTCATCGCGTGATCCACGCGCGCCACGTCCTGCTCGATGATCGGGCCTTCGTCCAGATCCGGGGTCACATAGTGCGCGGTGGCGCCGATGATCTTGACCCCGCGCGCGTGTGCCTGGTGGTACGGCTGTGCGCCTTTGAAGCTGGGCAGGAAGCTGTGGTGGATGTTGATCGCGCGCCCGGCCAGCGCCTCGCACAGGCGCGGCGACAGAATCTGCATGTAACGCGCCAGCACCACCAGGTCGATCTGCTCGCGCTCGACCAGATCGATGATCTGCTGCTCCTGCACGGCGCGGTTGTCCGCGTTGACCGGCAGGTGATGGAACGGCACGCCGTAGGAGCCGGCCAGGGCAGCGAAGTCCTCGTGATTGGAGGCCACCGCCGCGATATCCACCTGCAGCTGCCGGCTGTGCGCGCGGAACAGCAGGTCGTTGAGGCAATGCCCCTGCTTGCTCACCAGCACCAGCAGGCGCGCACGACGGCGGGCGTCATGCAGCTGCCAGTCCATCCCGAACTCGGCGGCCAGGGTGGCCATGCGGGCTTCCACGTCGCCCAGTGACTGCTCGGCGGCACGGTCGAAATGCACGCGCAGGAAGAACCGGCCGCTCTCGTCGTCGCCGAACTGCTGGGCATCGAGGATGTTGCAGCCCAGCTCGAACAGCAGGCCGGACACACGGTAGACGATCCCGGTACGGTCCGGGCATGACAGGGTGAGGATGGAATCGGGGCGCATCCGACCAGTGTAAGCGAGCACCGCCGGGCTGCGGACGATGCTCTCAGATGCAACCAAGGGCAGCGGGCCCCGCGACTACACCGACACCGGATCCACCTTCTCCACATCGATGCCATAGCGGTCGATCGCCACCTGCAGCTGGGCCCGTTCGATCCGGCCCTCGTCGGCCAGCGACTTGAGCGCGGCGAGCACGATGAAGTGGCGGTCCACTTCAAAGAACGTACGCAGTGACTCGCGCGTATCCGAGCGGCCGAAGCCATCGGTGCCCAACGCAGTGAAGCGGCGGCCGTCGATGAAGGGCCGGATCTGGTCACCGACGATCTTCATGTAGTCGGTGGCCACGATCACCGGGCCCGGGTGCGCGGCCAGGCATTGCTGCACATATGGCACCCGCGGCTCCTCCACGGGGTGCAGCAGGTTCCAGCGCTCGGCCGCCAGGCCATCACGGCGCAGTTCGGTGAGGCTGGTGGCGCTCCACACATCGCTGGCGATGCCGAAGTCCTGCTGCAGCAGCGTCGCCGCGGCTTCGACTTCGCGCAGGATCGCGCCGCTACCCATCAGCTGCACGCGCAGCGCGGGGTCGCTGTCGGCGGCAGCGGGATGCAGCAGGTACAGGCCCTTGAGGATGCCTGCTTCGCTGCCTTCGGGCAGTGCCGGGTGCGGATAGGCCTCGTTGAGCACGGTGATGTAGTAGTAGATGTCTTCCTGGTCCACGTACATCCGGCGCAGGCCGTCCTGGATGATCACCGCCAGTTCGAAGTTGTAGGTGGGATCGAAGGACACACAGCTGGGGATCACCGAGGACAGCACGTGGCTGTGGCCGTCGTCGTGCTGCAGGCCCTCGCCCATCAGCGTGGTGCGGCCGGACGTGGCGCCGAGCAGGAAGCCGCGGGTACGTGCATCGGCAGCCGCCCAGGCCAGGTCGCCAACGCGCTGCAGGCCGAACATCGAGTAGAAGATGTAGAACGGAATCGTGGCCAGGCCGTGGTTGCTGTACGCGGTACCGGCGGCGATCCACGAGCAGATCGCGCCGGATTCGTTGATGCCCTCCTGCAGGATCTGGCCGTCCTTGGCTTCCTTGTAATAGCTCAGCTGGCCGGCGTCCTGCGGGGTGTACAACTGGCCGAGGTAGGAGTGGATGCCGATCTGGCGGAACAGGCCTTCCATGCCGAACGTGCGTGATTCATCGGGAACGATGGGAATGATCAGCTTGCCCAGTTCGGGGTCCTTGAGCAGCGTGGTGAGGATGCGCACGAAGCCCATCGTGGTGGACTGGCCACGTTCGCCACTGCCCTGCAACTGGGTGGCGAACGCCGACAACGCCGGCACTGGCAACGGATCGACGTGGGTCACCCGCGCGGGCAGCTGGCCGCCCTGGGCCTGGCGACGCTGCGCGAAATAGCGCTCCTCGGCACTGCCCGGCGCGGGGCGCAGGTACGGCATGTCTTCCAGCTGGTCGTCGCTGACCGGCAGATCGAACCGGTCACGGAACGCACGCACGGCATCGACGCTCATCTTCTTGAGCTGGTGATTGATGTTCTGCCCTTCACCGGCCTCGCCCATGCCGAACCCCTTGACCGTCTTGGCCAGGATCACGCTCGGGCGACCATTGCCGGCGACGGCCTGCGCGTAGGCGGCGTACACCTTCTGCGGATCGTGACCGCCGCGGGCGAGCGCCCAGATCTCGTCATCGCTCAGGTCCGCGACCAGCGCCAGCAGTTCGGGATACCTGCCGAAGAAATGCTCGCGCACGTAGGCACCGTTCTGCGACTTGAAGGTCTGGTAGTCGCCATCCACGCATTCCATCATGCGCTGGCGCAGCAGGCCGGTGCGGTCCTTGGCCAGCAGCGCGTCCCAGCCGCCGCCCCAGATCACCTTGATGACATTCCAGCCGGCGGCGCGGAAGGTGCCTTCCAGTTCCTGGATCACCTTGGCGTTGCCGCGCACCGGGCCATCCAGCCGCTGCAGATTGCAGTTCACCACGAACACCAGGTTGTCCAGGCGCTCGCGGCCGGCCACCGAGATCGCGGCCAGCGATTCGGGCTGGTCCATTTCGCCATCGCCGAGGAACGCCCAGACCTTGCGGCCCTGGTGCTCCTTCAGCCCGCGGTATTCCAGATACCGCATGTAGCGCGCCTGGTAGGCAGCGGTGAGCGGACCCAGCCCCATCGAGACGGTGGGGAACTGCCAGAAGTCCGGCATCAGCCGCGGGTGCGGATACGAAGACAGACCCTCGCGATCGGATTCGCGGCGGAAGTTGTCCATGCGTTCCGGTGCGATGCGGCCTTCGACGAACGCGCGGCCGTAGATGCCGGGCGCCGAATGGCCCTGGATGTAGATCATGTCGCCATCGAAGGTGTCGGTACGGCCACGGAAGAAGTGATCGAAGCCGACGTCGTACAGCACCGCCGCGGACTGGTACGTGGCGATGTGGCCGCCCACGTTGGAGTGTTTGCCGGCGCGCAGCACCATGACCATCGCGTTCCAGCGGATCATCGCGTTGAGGCGGCGCTCGATGCCGAGATCGCCCGGATAGGCCGGCTGGCGCTCGACCGGAATGGTGTTGGTATACGCCGTCCAGACGCGGCCATGCAGATCCCCATGGCGGGCCGTGTCCAGCTCGGTCAACTGGTCCATCAGGTAATGCGCGCGCGGGCGGCCGGCGGCGTGGATGACCGCCTCCAGCGACTCACGCCATTCCTGGGTTTCCTGCGGGTCGGTATCGAGGGGGGCGAGCGCTGGGTTCATGTCATCTCCGGGGAAGGCGGCCAGGCCGTGCGCAGGACGCGACGGCAGCGGGGGCGGCACAGCGCGGACGCGGCGTCGCCCGGGCAACAGAGCCGGGCGAGCGGGCAACCTGGCGGTTGCGGGACAGGCACGATAAGCAGGGGGCCGCAGGGCGGGTAGACCGGATGGGCTTGGCGCTTTATAAAGAAATTCTTTCCAATGGAGCGCGAGAATGGCGGCCAGCATGAACATTCTCCAGTCAATCCGCAGCTTCATCCGGACCGCCGACGCCGGCAGCCTGGCCGCAGCCGCGCGCACGCTGGGGGTCAGCCCGGCAGCGGTCGGGCAGAACATCGCCCGGCTGGAGGCCCATCTGGGCGTGCGCCTGCTCAACCGCACCACCCGTACCCTGGCCCTGACCGAGCGCGGTGCGCTGTACCTCGCCCAGGTGCGCCACATCGAGCGCGACCTGCAGCGCGCCCAGGCCGCCGTGACCGACCTCGATGCCACGCCTGAAGGGCGGCTGCGGATCGCCAGCAGCACCGCGTTCGGCCGGCACGCGCTGGCCCCGTTGCTGCCCGCGCTGCAGGCCCGCTTCCGCCGCCTGGCGATCGAGCTGCTGCTCACCGACCGCAGCGTCGACCACGCGCACGAAGACGTGGACGTGAGCATCCGGATCGAACCGCAGCTGGAGGAAGGCCTGGTGGCCCGGCCGATCGCGCAGGTGCCGTTCGTGTTCTGCGCGGCACCGTCGTATCTCGCGCGGGCCGGCGTTCCGCTCACACCGGAGGCGCTGCGCGAGCATCGTTGCCTGCTGCTGCGCTACCCGCTGGATGGGCGCTATCTGCCGTGGGGCTTCGTACGCGACGGCATGCGCTTCGATGCCGAGGTGGCCCCGGCGCTGGTCAGCGACGACATCGATGCGCTGGCCGCGATGGCGGTGGCCGGCGGCGGCATCACCCGGCTGGCGGCATTCGTGGCCGCGCCCTATCTCGCGCGCGGCGAGCTGCAGGCGCTGTTCGAACCCGGCGATGCGCAGAGCACCCAGGCCTCACCGGAGCCGATGCGGTTGTTCCTGTGCGTCAGCGATCGCCGCGATCTGACCCCGAAGGTGCGGGCGCTGATGCAGCACATCATCGAGGGGCTGCCGCCGGCGTGGCGAGTGGACGCCGGCTGAGCGCAGGGGCCGCCGCGATACGCCGCCGCCCCTGCCGATCTCAGCGCCTCAGCGTTCCGGCGCGATGAACACACCGCGGGCTTCGCGCGGTTCGCAGCGCAGGTACTGCGGTGCCGGAGCCACCGAATCGCCCAGTGCCGCGGCGGCATGCCACGGCCAGCGCGGGTCGTAGAGGATGCCGCGGGCCAGCGCGATCGCATCGGCATGACCATGGCGCAGGATCGATTCGGCCTGCGAGGGCTCGGTGATCAGGCCCACCGCGATGACCGGCATGCGCAGCTTGTGCGCCTTGATCGCCTGCGCGAACGGCACCTGGTAGCCCGGCGACAGCGGTATCTGCTGGCGCGGGTCGTTGCCACCGCTGGAGACATGCAGGAACTGGCAGCCGCGCGCGTCCAGCACATGCGCCAGGGTCGTGGTCTGCTCGATATCCCAGCCGCCGGCCACCCAGTCGCTGGCGGAGATGCGCACACCCACCGCGATGCGATCGGAGACGGCCTCGCGCACGGCATCGAACACGCGCACCAGCAGGCGCATGCGGTTCTCCAGCGAGCCACCGTACTCATCCTCGCGGCGGTTGCTCAGCGGCGACAGGAACTGGTGCAGCAGGTACCCGTGCGCGGCGTGCAGTTCGATCAGGTCCATGCCGACGCGTTCGGCGCGACGGGCCGCAGCCGCGAAGGCTTCGACCACCGCATCGATACCGGCCAGGTCCAGTTCGGTCGGCGTCGGGTCGGTCTTGGCGAACGGCAGCGCAGACGGCGCGACCGTGGGCCAGGCACGCGGATCGGATGGGTCCATCGCACCGCCACCTTCCCACGGCTTGTTGACCGAGGCCTTGCGGCCAGCGTGACCCAGCTGCACGCCCAGCGGCATCGGCGACCACTGCTTGACCGAGGCCACGACCGCGGCCAGCGCGGCTTCGGTGGCGTCATCCCACAGGCCCAGATCGGCCCAGCTGATGCGGCCTTCCGGCAGCACGGCGGTGGCTTCCAGGATCAGCAGGCCGGCGCCGGACTGCGAGAGCTGCCCGAGATGGATGCGGTGCCAGTCGTTGGCAAGGCCGTCGACGCAGGAGTACTGGCACATCGGCGCGATCACGATGCGGTTGGGCAGGGTCAGCGGGCCGAAGGGGATGGAGGAGAAGAGCTGGCTCAAGGGGGGAACTCGGGAAGAGGAAATGTAACCGGGCGCCATTGCACTCCTGTGCGGCGGCGGAGGCAACCGTGCCAGTGGATCAGTGTTTCGTAGCGGCTCAGGCGGCGGCGGTTCCCGGCAGCAGGAAGGCCAGCGCCTCGGCGCAGGATTGGTCGACTTTCAGGCTCAGCAGCGCGTCGGCACGGGTGAGGCCGCGGTTGAGCGCAGCGATCGGCACCCCGGCCTGGGCGGCCGCCTGCACGAAGCGGAACCCGGAATAGACCATCAGCGAGGAGCCGACCACCAGCACCGCATCGGCCCGCTGCAGATGGTCGTGGACGGTGGCGACCCGCTCGCGCGGCACGCTTTCACCGAAGAACACCACATCCGGCTTGAGCACGCCGCCGCAGGCCGGGCAAGCCGGCACCTGGAAGGCGGAGAAATCCATCTCCAGATCGGCATCGCCATCGGGCGCCTGCCCGGCCTCCAGATGCTCCCAGCCGGGGTTGAGCGCCAGAAGCCGGTGCTGGAACGCCTCGCGCGGGGTGCGTGCTTCACAGCCCATGCAGCGCACCTGGTCCAGCCGCCCATGCAGATCGATCACCGCCTCGCTGCCCGCCCGCTGATGCAGCCGGTCCACATTCTGAGTGAGCAGCAGCTCGACCTGGCCCCGGGCTTCCAGCGCGGCGAGCGCGGCATGCGTGCCGTTCGGCTGGGCCCACCCGAACCGGGGCCAGCCCAGCAGGCTGCGCGCCCAATAACGCTGGCGGGTGGCCAGCTCGCCCATGAAGGCCTGGTAGGTGACCGGCGGCGTCCGCTTCCACTGCCCATCGGCATCGCGGTAATCCGGGATGCCCGAATCGGTGCTGCAGCCTGCGCCGGTCAGCACGAACAGGCGCTGGGCGCGGTCGATGAACTCGGCGAGAGGTGTGCTCATGATCAGCAGATGGGGGCGCAGGGACAGAGAGGCAATCGCTGCCCGCTTACGGGCCCGGGATGTCACCCGGCAGCGACGGGACGCTGGTCGGATGGCCGTCGGCATCCAGCGCGATCATCACGAAGTGTCCGCGCGTGCACAGCTTGCGCTCACCGGTGTGGAGGTCTTCGGCGATCAGTTCGACCTCCACCTTCATCGAGCTGCGGCCCACTTCAACGATGCGGCCGACGGTCTCCACCATCTGGCCGATGCGGATCGGCAGCTTGAAATCGACCTGGTCCGAGCGCGCGGTGACCACGGTGCGGCGGGAGTAGCGGGCGGCGGCCAGGAACGCCGCCTTGTCCATCCAGGCCAGTGCCTGGCCACCGAACAGGGTGCCCAGGTGATTGGTGTGGTTGGGGAACACGATCTCGGCCATGCGGACTTCGATGGGCGGGATGGTTTCAGGGATGGGGGTCATGGCGGGGGCCGGGAATGTGTGTGGGGTGGCGCGGATGATACGACAGGGGATGGTTGGGGGTCGCGTACAGCGTTCTTGGCGATACCAAGGGCTGCATTGATGGTCAGCGCACGTTGGTAATAACCGCCTTTCCAACCGCAATGGAAGATCCATGGGAAGTGACCCGGGTAGGCGAATGCAGGACCGTTGGGCCGCATGGATGCGGCCCACGAGCCTACAAGGACGTATTTACGGCGGGTCCAGCATTCGCCTGCCCGGGTCACTTCTACTCGCAGCATCCGGACGCCAACGCTCTTGCTTCAACGCTTCAACGCTTCAACGCTTCAACGCTTCAACGCTTCAACGCTTCAACGCTCAAGCAAGTAGAGCGCAAACAAAAAAGCCCCGGAACATGTCCGGGGCTTTTCGAAATCACGACGTGAGCGTCAGATCAGAACGACATGTCGAACGACACTTCGCCCTTCACGCCCACCTGGTAGGCCGACGAACGACGCTCGAAGAAGTTGGTCAACTCCTGCACATCCTGCAGCTCCATGAAGCTCAGCGGATTGCGCACGTTGTACTTCTTCTCCATGCCCAGGCGATGGAAATGATTGTCCGCGCAATGCTGCAGATACTGGCGCATGTCACGCGTCGAAATGCCCGCCACACCGCCCGACAGCACGTCCTCGGCGAACTGCACTTCGCACTCGATCGCATCGGCCAGCATGTCGTAGACCTCCTGCTTCATCGCATCGTCGAACAGGTCCGGCTCTTCCTCGCGGATCACATCCACGCACTCGAAGGCGAACTCCATGTGCGCGCTCTCGTCGCGGAACACCCAGTTGGTGCCCGAGGCCAGACCGTTGAGCAGGCCGCGCGAACGGAAGTAGTACACGTAGGCGAAGGCCGCGAAGAAGAACAGGCCCTCGATGCATGCCGCGAAGCAGATCTGGTTGAGCAGGAACTGGCGACGCTCATCACGGGTCTCGATGCGCTTCAGGTTCTGGATCGAATCGATCCACTTGAAGCAGAAGTCCGCCTTCTTCTTGATCGAATCGATGTTCTCCACCGCGTCGAACGCCTTGGCGCGCTCGTCCGGATCCGGCAGGTAGTTGTCCAGCAGGGTCAGGTAGAACTGCACGTGCAGCGCTTCTTCGTACAGCTGGCGCGACAGGTACATGCGCGCTTCCGGCGCATTCAGATGCTGATACAGGTTCAGCACCAGATTGTTGGACACGATCGAATCGCCGGTGGCGAAAAACGCGACCAGACGGTGGATCAGGTGGCGCTCGCCCGGCGACATCTTGCCGTGCAGGTCACTGATGTCGATCTGGAAATTGATTTCCTCGACCGTCCAGGTGTTCTTGATCGCATTGCGATACATGTCATAGAACTGCGGGTAGCGCATCGGGCGCAACGTCAGTTCAAAACCTGGATCGAGCAGCATTTGAGCAGGCTTGTCGGCCATGGTGTTTCGTCCTTCTTGGCGACTACCGACCAACGGTCGGTAGCTACCGAATGTGTGATTTTCCGTCCGTGCACCCGGCGGTGCCGGCCGGGTGGGCCGGCACGCCTTGTTTACTGGCACGCCTCGCAGCTTTCCGGGTTTTCCAGCGAGCAGGCGACGGCTTCGACCGGGGTGTAGCTGCTGACGGTCGTCTTGGCGATCTTGGTCGCCGGGCGCGAACGCAGGTAGTACGTGGTCTTGATGCCCTGCTTCCAGGCGTACATGTACATGGAGGACATCGCGCCGATGTTCGGGCTTTCCATGAACAGGTTGAGCGAGGCGGACTGGTCGATGAACGCGCCGCGGTCGGCGGCCATGTCGATCAGCGAACGCATCGGCAGTTCCCAAGCGGTGCGGTAGATGTGGCGCAGCGTTTCCGGGATCTGGGTGATGCCCTGGATCGAGCCTTCGGCCAGCTTGATCGCGTCGCGCATTTCCGGGGTCCAGTGGCCGAGCTTCTTCAGCTCGTTCACCAGGTAACGGTTGACCTGCAGGAAGTCGCCGGACAGCGTTTCGCGCTTGAACAGGTTGGACACCTGCGGCTCGACGCACTCGTAGCAACCGGCGATCGAGGCGATGGTCGCGGTCGGGGCGATCGCGATCAGCAGCGAGTTGCGCAGGCCGTGTTCCTTGATGCGCTCACGCAGGGCATCCCAACGTGCGGTGTCTTCGGGCACCACGTTCCAGGCATCGAACTGCAGCTCGCCGCTGGCCGCACGGGTGTCGGCGAAGGACGGGTGCTTGCCGCGTTCCTGGGCCAGCTCGCACGAGGTTTCCAGCGCGTGGAAGTAGATCGTTTCGGCGATCTGCTTGGACAGCGCGCGGGCTTCGGCACTGTCAAAGGCCAGACGCTTGCGGAAGAACACGTCCTGCAGGCCCATGCAGCCCAGGCCGACCGGGCGCCAGCGCAGGTTGCCGCGGCGGGCGGTTTCGATCGGGTAGAAGTTCAGGTCGATCACGCGGTCGAGCTGACGCACGGCCAGGCGCACGGTGTCGGCCAGCTTGTCGAAATCGAACTCCCCGTGGCCATCGAAATGATTGCCCAGGTTGATCGAGCCCAGGTTGCACACCGCGGTCTCTTCGGCCGAGGTGATTTCCAGGATTTCGGTGCACAGGTTGGACAGGTGGATCACGTTGCCCGGGCGCAGCGTCTGGTTGCTGGCGCGGTTGCACTTGTCCTTGAAGGTCATCCAGCCGTTGCCGGTCTCGGCCAGGGTACGCATCATCCGCGAGTACAGCTTGCGTGCGGAGATGGTGCGCTGGGCCTTGCCCTGGGCTTCGGCCTGCAGGTAAGCCTGTTCGAAGGCTTCGCCGAACAGATCGGTGAACTCGGGCACCACGCTCGGATCGAACAGCGACCATTCCTGGTCGGCCTCGACGCGCTGCATGAACAGGTCGGGGATCCAGTTGGCCAGATTCAGGTTGTGCGCACGGCGCGATTCGTCGCCGGTGTTGTCACGCAGTTCGAGGAAGTCCTCGATATCGGCGTGCCAGGTTTCCAGGTACACACAGGCCGCGCCCTTGCGCTTGCCACCCTGGTTCACCGCCGCCACGGACGAATCCATGGTCTTCAGCCACGGCACGATGCCGTTGGAATGGCCGTTGGTCGACTTGATCAGCGAACCACGCGAACGCACGCGGCTGTAGCTGACGCCGATGCCGCCGCTGAACTTGGAGAGCTGGGCGATATCGCCGTACTTGGCGTAGATCGACTCCAGCGAATCCTGCGGCGAATCCAGCAGGAAGCACGAGGACAGCTGCTCGTGCGTGGTGCCGGAGTTGAACAGGGTCGGGCTGGACGGCAGGTAATCCAGGTTGCCCATGCGCTTGTACAGCGCGAGGGTTTCCGGCACGTCTTCGCTCAGCGCGCTGGCGATGCGCAGGAAGAACTGCTGCGGGGTCTCGATCACCTTGCGGGTGTGCGGATGACGCAGCAGGTAACGGTCGTACAGGGTACGCAGGCCGAAGTAATCGAAATGCAGGTCCAGCGACGGATCGATCGCGTCGTTGAGCTTGCGGGCGTTGACCTGCACGAATTCCAGCAGGCGCGCGTTGATCAGGCCCACTTCGTGGCCGCGGCCGACCGACTGCGAGAACGCATGGATTTCCTGGCCGGACACTTCCTTGGCGATGAAGTTGGCCAGCAGGCGCGCAGCGAGGCGGCCGTATTCGGGCTCTTCACCGATCAGCAGCGCCGAGGTGCGGATGGACAGTTCGTCCAGCTCCTGGGTGGTCGCGCCGTTGTACAGGCCGGAGATGGTGCGGGTCGCAACGCGCATCGGATCCACCGCATGCAGACCTTCGCAGCAGCGCTGTACAGCGCGCACGATCTTGTTCAGGTCCACCAGTTCGGTCGTGCCATTGCGCTTGGTCACGCTCATGGCGGTCGCCGTGGGCGGCGAGGTCAGCAGGAATTCGCTTTCCTTATCGATAGCTGCGCTGGTTTCGGTGCTCACGGCGTTTTCCTCTTGGCGTGATTTGGGGTGGTACAGCGGGGTCTGCCTGGCAGGCGCCGGAACCGATGCAGAGATGCTCAGGGTGGACTATCGGCGTCGCAGGAGCCGCGACCCGGGCAGGCAAGCCTGCGGGCGGTTCCCCTGCGTCACCGGTCCTCTCCCCCCGGAGAATCCTGCGACCGGCACCACACGCTGTACTTCGTGCGGTTGTCAGTAGGTCTTCAGGCCATCGGCGTGAAGGCAATACTCCCGTCGACTTGTGGTCGGCGGTACCGACGGCCACAAGATAGTGGGGGTACCAGGTGTCGTCAACGCCAAATGTAGTGAATTTCTCCAATCCCTTGCGGCGCAAGGACCGGGCCTGAAGGGCGTCCGACGAACGGTCTGGACCCGTCGAAAGCGAGTGCGCAGTCAAGGCCAAAACGTCGATGCCGGATGCGACGCAGGGTCGCGAAAAACGGAACAGCGGGCCTCACACCGGCCTAACGAATGACCGCCGGTCAGGGTGACTTCCGACCCGCGCCGGGGTGGCTGCGGGGTGCCACGCTCTGATACGCCTCCTTATATATGAACGCGACCATGCGCCTGCCCCTGACCGGCTGTCTGATGTTGGGCCTGACCCTGGCCGGTGCTGCCGCTGCCGGCGGGACCAAGGCGCCAGCGCTTTCCTCACGCCAGTGCGGGGTGAGCACGCCCTACAACGTGCTGGTGGACAGCGGCGGGATCTGGCTGCGCAACCGCGAGCAGGTGCCGGCGGAGATCTTCTTCCACGATGGCGAGCTGAACATCGATCGCCAGCCGATCCCGGTCAGCGACGCCGACGCCCAGCGCCTGCGCCAGCTCGAATGGGGCACCCGCCAGCTGGTGCCTGCCGTGGCCGGAGTGGCCGGCGAGGCCACGGACATCGCCTTCGATGCGCTGGGCGCCACGGTGGAAATCATGACCGGCAGCCGCCGCAGGGCGCGCGAGGTGGACGGGCTGCGCAAGGATGCCCACGCGTACGTCGGCCGTACCCTTGGCCGCGGGATCTGGGAGCAGGATCTGTTCGGCGAGCAGTTCGAGGCGCGCATCGAGCAGGCCGCCGAGTCGATGTCGGCCTCGCTGGCCCGCGGCGTGATGTGGACGATGCTGACCGGCGGCTCGGACCGGATCGAGGCCCGCGCCGAGCAGATGGAGGCCGACCTGGAGCGCCGCATGGAGGCGCGCGGGCAGGCGCTGGAGGCGCAGGCCCAGTCGCTGTGCACGCAGGTGCTGGCGCTGGATGCGATCCAGCAGTCGCTGGAGGTGCGCTACCAGGGCAAGCCGCTGGCGATGATGGTGATGGACCGCGACGATGACGCAGCGGTGCCGATCGCGCACGAACTGCCGCGCGGAGATGCGTTGGTGTTGCCGCCGTTGTAGAGAGCATCCACGCATGGCGCGGAGCTACGCGCGGTGCGGGGTGCCCAGGTACTCGGCGCTCTGCATTTCGATCAGGCGCGAGGCGGTACGTTCGAACGCGCCCTGCAGGCGGATGCCCGAATACAGCCCGACCGGTGAATCGGTCGCGGTGCAGACCAGGTTGACGTGGCGGTCGTACAGCTCGTCGATCAGGTTGACGAAGCGGCGCGCGGCATCTTCGTTGAGTGTGTCGAAGTGCGGGATGTCCCCGAGCAGCACGGTGTTGAACTCGTGCGCGATCTCGATGTAATCCGAGGGGCCACGCGGGCCTTCGCACAGCGCCTTGAAATCGAACCAGACGATGCTCTTGCCGCGGCCGCGCACCGGAATCTTGCGCGCCTCGATCTCGATGTTGCCCGCCTTGGCCGGCTGCCCACCGCTGAGCTCGGCCCAGCGGCCGGCCAGCCAGGCATCGCTGCCGGCATCGATCGGGGACTGGTACACCGGCGAGCGGGTCAGCGCGCGCATGCGGTAGTCCTCGGTGCCTTCGGCGTACAGCTCCACGCAGTAGGTCTGCAGCAGCCCGATCGCGGGCATGAAGCTGTCGCGCTGCAGGCCGTTGAGGTACAGGTTTTCCACGGCGGTATTGGAGGTGGTCACCAGGGTCACCCCCTCGGCGAACATGCGCTCGAGCAGGCGCGCCAGCAGCATCGCATCGCCGATGTCGGTGACGAAGAACTCGTCCAGCACCAGCACGCGCAGTTTGCTGCGCCACTCCTGGGCGATCTTCGCCAGCGGATCGCTTTGCCCCTGGTGCTCGCGCAGGCGCTCGTGGATGCCACGCATGAAACGGTGGAAATGGGTGCGGTACTTCTGCTCGATCGGCAGGCCGTCATAGAACAGATCGACCAGGAAGGTCTTGCCGCGCCCCACCCCGCCCCAGAAGTACAGGCCCTTGACCGGCTCGGGCTTCTTCCAGAATGCGGAGAGGCGATCCAGCCAGCCGTCCTGCGCGCTGTCGACCAGCGCCAGATGGATGCGGTCCAGCTCGGCCAGGGCGGCGTGCTGGGCCGGGTCGTTCTGCCATTCGCCCCGGGCCACGCCATCGGCGTAGCGCTGCGACGGGGTCATCACGGTCTCGCTCATGCTGCGTCGGGGGCCGCGTCGGAGGCGCCGTTGGGCAGCCACTGCTTGACGCCATGGATGAGCGCGCCGCGCAGGTCGACGATCTTGCGGTGGAAGAAATGGCTGGTATCGGGCATGCGCACCAGTTCGTGCGGTGCGTCCAGGCCGTCCAGCCAGTCATAGACCGCCTGCGGATCGACGATCTCGTCTTCCTCGCCCTGGATCACCAGCCACTGGGCCGGGGGCTGCATGCCCTCGAAGTCCCAGCGCCCGGCGGGCGGCGCGATCGAGATCAGCGTGGTCGGCTGCAGGTCGCCCGCGGCGCGCAACGAGACGTACGCACCAAAGCTGAAACCGGCCAGCCACAGGTCCTGGCCCGGCCGCTGTGCACGGACCCAGGCGGCAACGGCCTTGAGGTCGTCCTGCTCGCCCACGCCGTTGTCGAAGCTGCCGGCCGAATCGCCGACGCTGCGGAAGTTGAAGCGCACGGTGGCGATGCCCAGGTCGCGCAACGAGCGCGCGGCCATGGTCACCACCTTGTTGTGCATGCTGCCGCCCTCGGTGGACAGGGGGTGGCAGACGATCGCCACCACCGGCTGCACCGCGACATCGGCCTCGGGCAGATCAACCACGACATCCAGCGGACCGACCGGTCCGTCCAGCGTCAGCGCACCGCTTTCTTGGGGAAATGGGGGATTGTGCATGGCGTCATAATACCGTCCCTCCGCGTGCTTCACCGCCGCCCCCGCCGGATCCGTACATGCACTATCTGGTTTTCAGCGTTCTCTGCAGCGTGCTGGTGTCGGTCCTGCTGAAGCTGGCGCCGCGCCAGCGGCTGGACATGCCGCAGGTGGTGACCTGGAATTACCTGGTCGCCAGCGTGCTCAGCGCGGTGCTGCTGCAGCCCTCGCTGGCCTCGCTGCAGACCCCGCACGCGCCGTGGGCCGCCCTGCTCTGCCTGGCCGTGGCGTTGCCGGCGATCTTCCTGATGATGGCCCGCGCAGTGACCCGCGCCGGGATCGTGCGCAGCGATGTGGCCCAGCGGTTGTCGCTGCTGCTTTCGCTGCTGGCTGCGTTCCTGGTGTTCGGCGAGACCGCCAACGGCTGGAAGCTGGCCGGCCTGGGGCTGGGCCTGCTGGCGATCCTGGGGATCAGCGTGCGCCCGCGCGTCGGGGCGGCCGAACCCACTGGCGGGCGGGCCTGGCCGTGGCTGCTGGCGGTGTGGGTGGGCTACGCCCTGGTCGACATCCTGCTCAAGAAGGTGGCGTTGTCGGGTACGCCTTCGATGGCGGCACTTCTGGTCAGTTTCAGCCTGGCCTTCGTGCTGATGCTCATCCTGCAGCTATGGCGCCACCTGCGCGGCATCGCCCGCCTGCAGTGGCGCAACGGGGTCGGCGGCGCCCTGCTCGGCCTGCTCAACTTCGGCAACATCCTGTTCTACGTGCGCGCCCACCAGCATCTGCCGGACAGCCCGGCGGTGGTGTTCGCCGGCATGAACATCGGCGTGGTGGTGCTGGGCGCGCTGGTGGGCATCCTCGGTTTCGGCGAGCGCACCAGTGTGTGGAACCGGGTAGGCCTGGGGTTGGCCGTCGTGGCGATCGGGTTGATCGCATGGGGCACGTGGTAACCGATTGATGCGGTGCCGGCCCGCGGCCGGCACTACCAAGGCAACGCGCCGGTGACCGGTATCAGCGATCAAACCCCAGCAGCAGCGGATCGTGGTCCGAACTGCGCCACGGGCCCGCTTCGTTGCGGTCGCGGTAGCCGACATCGTCGGCTTCATCGGCATTGATGTGCCACTCCGCCGCCGCGCGCAGGCGTTTGGCCATGCCCGGGCTCAACAGCGCATGGTCCAACCGGCCGGTCATGCCGTTGTAGACATAGCTGTAAGGCCGTTCGACCTTGGCCACCGCGAACGCATCCCGCCAGCCGGCCGCGTGCAGGGTGCGGATCGGGTCTTCCATCGCGTAGGCGTTGAAGTCGCCCAGCAGCACTGCATCGCGGGTGCCCGCACCGGTGGGATCGGTCGCCAGCCACTGGTCCAGCAGCGTGGCCGAGGCGACGCGGGTGGCATTCCAGCAGGCCTGGCCGTCCTTCTGATCGGCATCGGCGCCGGTCGCTTCGGAGCAGCCCTTGGATTTGAAGTGATTGGCCACGACCACGAACGGCGCGCCCTTGCCCGCACGGAAGGCCTGCGCCAGCGGCACGCGGCTGCGCTCGCCGAAGGGCTCCTTCTCCAGCACGGCGGGGGCGCCGACCGGGGTCACGCGCGTGGCGCGGTAGATGATGCCGACCCGGATCGGGTTGTCACCCGGGCCCTGCTTCGCGTCGATGAAACGCCAGTCGGCACCCTGGCCCCGGTCCGCATTGAGCGCATCGACCAGCTGAGCGATCGCCGACTGCGGGCCGTAGCCGTCGTTCTCCAGTTCCATCAGCGCGGCGACATCGGCACCGAGGGCGTTGATGGTGGCGACCAGCTTGGCCTTCTGCGCCTGGTGTTCGGCCAGCGTACGGGCACCACGCAGGGTCGGGTAACCGCCGCCCTGGCCATCGCCGTTGAAGAAGTTCTCCAGGTTGAACGCCGCCACGTGCAGGGCACCGGCCACCACCGGTACCGCCGGGCGCTCCAGCCCGGGCAGGTTCAGGGGACGGGTCACCTGCAGGCGGGCGTTGCCTTTGGGATCGATGCGGACGATGCCTTCCACGTTGCGCAGGACCATGCCGGTGCGCAGGTTCGCCGCCGCCGGCAGGTAGGCCACCGGGCCGGGATCCCGGGCATCGCTGCCATCGTCCAGCACCAGCCGGCGACGCAGGTTGTCGGCCACCTCATGGGCGTGCTCCGGGGTGCCGGGTGCGGCCACCTCACTCGGCTGCCAGAGGCGGCCGCCGAAGGCTACGGTCAACTCACCGAAACGCGACAGGCCATCGGTACCGGCCAGGGTCAGTGGCGCGGCGATACGGACCTGCTGGCCATCCAGCGTGCGCCAGTCGGTCGGCGGCGCGGTCAGGGTGACCGTGGCCGACGTGGCCGGCGCCGGGCGCACCTGCGGCGAGGTGGCGGGCTGCGGCTGGGCGGCATGGACCGCGCCGGACAACGCCAGCGCGAGAGCGAACACGAGGGGGGTACGGCGCATCGGAAGCGGAACTCCAGGGAAGTGCGACAAGGCTAACCACATAACGTGAAACGCCGCCCTTCGGCGGCGTCGGTGGCCTGATCCGGCAAAGCCGTCATTTCAGGTTGGCGAGCATCCAATCGACCGTGGCATGGATCTGCTCCTCGGTCAGCGCCGGATTCCCGCCCTTGGGCGGCATGATGCCACCGTCCGGGCCGGTATAGCCCTCCACCGCGTGCTTGTAGAGCGTGTCCTTGCCCTGGGCAATGCGCGCATCCCAATGCCCGTGATCCAGCGTCGGCGCCTTGCCGACGCCATTGGTATGGCAGGCGGTGCAGAGGTTGTCGTAGATCACCTTGCCGTCGGTGGTACCGCCGTAGGCGACCTGCGAGGCGGCTTTGACCAGCGCGGCGGCATGGGCGGCGGCCTGCGCGGCGGCACCGGTGCTGCCGGCGTACACCGCACCGGCGGGCGCGATGCGCTGCTCGGTACGTTTGGCCGCCATCGGCGAGACTTCAGGGGGAATGCTGGTATGCAGGTAGGCCGCAAAGATGATGAGGCCGAGTGTGATGGCCATCAGCAGCGCGATGACCATGGAAAAGCGTTTCAGGAACTCGAGGTCGTAATTCCGCACTCTCTATACCCCTGGCTGGTAGTCGTTGGACCACGGCTTGTCGGCCGAGTATGACCAGCGTCGGCGGCGCTGCGCAAGCGACCGCCGGGTGTCGCAATGCAGCATCGGCGCGGCTCAGGCGCCCGCGGCCCGCAGGCAGAAAACACAGATCGACTCGACCAGCGCATCTTCGTCGCCGTGCGCGTCGCGGCTCAGTGCGGTCGGGCCGACCAGCGCCTCGGTGAACGCCCCCACGATGCAGGCCGCTGCGACATGGGTGTCCTGCGGCGGGAAGGTGCCTGCCTCCACGCCATCGGCGACGATGCGCCGGAACACATCGCCGAACAGACGGCGGCAACGGATGCGCTCGGCCTCCACTTCCGGATCCACCGGCTCGGCGATGAAGGCATAGGCCAGCCCGGGCCCGGCCAGCGCGCGCCGCACGAAGGCGGTGATCGCCCGGCGCAGGCGCTCCGGCGCGGGCAGCGGCTCGGCCGCGATCGCCTCGAAGATGCGCAGCTCGTGCTCGACGGCGGCGGTGAGCACCTCCACGAACAGTTCGGCCTTGGAGGGGAAGTGCCGGTAGATCAGGCCGGTGGAGACCCCGGCTTCGGCCGCCACAGCGGTCACCGGGGCGTTGCGGTAGCCGCCGGCCGCCACCAGCACACGGGTCGCCAGCAGGATGCGTTCACGGGCGCCGGCAAGGCGTTCTTCCATCAGGGCGGAGCGTTTATAGGCCATTTGTTGATTCTATGTTCAATTTTTGAATTTGTGTTCACTTCTTTGTCGAACCCGGCTACGCTGGGGGTACATCGCCCGCGGGACGGCCCTGTCAGCCCGTCCATCCCTCCCGGCGCGTCCCATCCCTTGTTGTTGCGGAGTCGCCCATGCACGTCCCGACCATGAACTTCGATCTCGGCGAAGAGATCGACCTGCTGCGCCAGAGCGTGGCCCATTTTGCCTCCGCTGAAATCGCGCCGCTGGCGGCCCAGGCCGACGAAGAGAATCTGTTCCCCAATGCGCTGTGGCGCAAGCTCGGCGAGCAGGGTCTGCTCGGCCTGACCGTGGAAGAGGAATACGGCGGCAGCGGCATGGGCTACCTCGCGCATGTGGTGGCGATGGAAGAGATCTCGCGCGCCTCCGGTGCCATCGCGTTGTCCTACGGTGCGCACTCGAACCTGTGCGTGAACCAGCTGCGCAAGAACGGCAACGAAGAGCAGAAAAAGCGCTACCTGCCCGGCCTGTGCAGCGGCGAGCTGGTCGGCGCGCTGGCGATGAGCGAACCGGGCGCCGGCTCGGACGTGGTGTCGATGAAGCTGCGCGCGGACAAGCGCGGTGATCACTACGTGCTCAACGGCAACAAGATGTGGATCACCAACGGCCCGGATGCCGATGTGCTGGTGGTCTATGCCAAGACCGATCCGGATGGCGGCGCCAAGGGCATCACCGCGTTCCTGATCGAAAAGGGCATGAAGGGCTTCTCCACGGCGCAGAAGCTGGACAAGCTCGGCATGCGCGGCTCCAACACCTGCGAGCTGGTCTTCCAGGATTGCGAAGTGCCCGAAGCCAACGTGCTTGGCGTGGTCGGCGGTGGCGTCAAGGTGCTGATGTCCGGTCTGGACTATGAGCGCGTGGTGCTTTCCGGCGGCCCGCTCGGGCTGATGGCGGCCGCGATGGATGTGGTGATGCCGTACGTGCACGAGCGCAAGCAGTTCGGCGAGGCGATCGGCACCTTCCAGCTGATCCAGGCCAAGCTGGCCGACATGTATGTGGGCCTCAACGCCTGCCGTGCCTATGTCTACGCGGTGGCACGCGCCTGCGACCAGGGCCGCACCACGCGCCAGGACGCAGCCGGCGCGATCCTGTATTCGGCCGAGAAGGCCACCTGGCTGACCGGCCAGGCGATCCAGATCCTGGGCGGCAACGGCTATATCAACGAGTACCCGACCGGACGGTTGTGGCGCGATGCCAAGCTGTATGAAATCGGCGCCGGCACCTCGGAGATCCGCCGCATGCTGATCGGCCGCGAACTGTTCCAGCGCACCAAGTAAGGGCCCTGCCATGACCGTATTGAGCACCCAGCTGCAACCGGGCAGCGACACCTTCGAGGCCAACCGCGCCGCGCTGCAGGCGGTGGTCGACGACCTGCGCGCTACCCTGGCGCAGACCGCGCTGGGCGGCAGCGAAGCGGCGCGCGCCAAGCACACCGCACGCGGCAAGCTGCTGGTGCGTGACCGCATCGCTGCCCTGCTCGACCCGGGCAGCGCCTTCCTGGAAATCGCCCCGCTGGCCGCGCACGGCATGTATGGCGACCCGATCCCCAGCGCCGGCGTGGTTGCCGGCATCGGCCGGGTCTCGGGCGTGGAATGCGTGATCGTGGCCAACGATGCCACGGTCAAGGGTGGCACCTACTACCCGATGACGGTCAAGAAGCACCTGCGCGCGCAGGAAGTGGCCGAGCAGAACCGCCTGCCCTGCATCTACCTGGTGGATTCGGGCGGTGCGTTCCTGCCGCTGCAGGATGAGGTGTTCCCGGACCGCGACCATTTCGGCCGGATTTTCTACAACCAGGCCAACCTGTCCGCGCAGGGCATCCCGCAGATCGCCTGCGTGATGGGCAGCTGCACCGCCGGTGGCGCCTACGTGCCGGCGATGAGCGATGAAACGGTGATCGTGCGCGAGCAGGGCACCATCTTCCTCGGCGGCCCGCCGCTGGTGAAAGCGGCCACCGGTGAAGTGGTCACCGCCGAAGAACTGGGCGGTGCCGATGTGCACACGCGCATCTCCGGCGTGGCCGACCACATGGCCGACAACGACCTGCAGGCGCTGGCCCGGGTCCGCGCGATCATCGCCCAGCTCAACTGGCGCAAGCCCGAGCCGGCGCTGGCGGTGCAGGCCCCGGTGGAACCGCGGCATCCGGCCCACGAGCTGTATGGCGTGATCCCGGCCGACACGCGCAAGCCCTATGACGTGCGCGAAGTGATCCTGCGCCTGGTGGACGATTCGCGCTTCGATGAGTTCAAGCCGCGCTACGGCAACACCCTGGTCACCGGCTTCGCGCATCTGCACGGCTACCCGGTGGGCATCATCGCCAACAACGGCATCCTGTTCTCCGAGTCCGCGCTGAAGGGCGCGCACTTCATCGAACTGTGCACGCAGCGCGGCATTCCGCTGGTGTTCCTGCAGAACATCACCGGCTTCATGGTTGGCCGCAAGTACGAGCACGGCGGCATCGCCAAGGACGGGGCCAAGCTGGTCATGGCCGTGGCCTGCGCCAAGGTGCCCAAGTTCACCGTGGTGATCGGCGGCTCGTTCGGTGCCGGCAACTACGGCATGTGCGGCCGTGCCTACTCGCCCAACTTCCTGTGGATGTGGCCGAACGCGCGCATCGGCGTGATGGGCGGCGAGCAGGCCGCCAGCGTGCTGGCCACGGTCAAACGCGATGGCATCGAAGCCAAGGGCGGGCAGTGGTCGGCCGAGGAAGAAGACGGCTTCAAGTCGCCGATCCGCGCGCAGTTCGAATCGCAGGGCCACCCGTACTACGCCAGCGCCCGCCTCTGGGATGACGGCGTGATCGACCCGGCCGACACCCGTCGTGTGCTGGGCCTGGCGCTGTCGGCCAGCCTCAACGCCCCGGCGAAGAAGACCGACTTCGGCGTGTTCCGCATGTAATGCACGGGCGGTGCCGCCTGGCACCGCCGCCCCTGGCCCGCGCAACGAGACCACCATGTTCACCAAGATCCTGATCGCCAACCGTGGCGAAATCGCCTGCCGCGTCATCGCTACCTGCCAGCGCCTGGGCATCGCCACCGTGGCGGTGTACTCCGACGCCGACCGCAACGCGCGCCACGTGCGCCTGGCCGACGAGGCCATCGCGATCGGCCCGGCGCCGGCGCGCGAGAGCTACCTGCGCGGCGATGCCATCCTGGAGGCCGCCCGCCGCACCGGCGCGCAGGCGATCCATCCCGGCTACGGCTTCCTCTCGGAGAATGCCGGTTTCGCGCAGGCCTGCGCCGAGGCCGGCATCGTGTTCATCGGCCCCTCTGCGGCGGCAATCCGCGCGATGGGCGACAAGAGCGCGGCCAAGGCGCTGATGCAGCAGGCCGGCGTGCCGCTGACCCCGGGCTACCACGGCGACGAGCAGATCCCCGAGTTCCTGCGCAAGCAGGCCGACAGCATCGGCTACCCGGTGTTGATCAAGGCCAGCGCCGGCGGCGGTGGCAAGGGCATGCGCCGCGTGGATGACAGCGCGACCTTCACCGAGGCGCTGGCCAGCTGCCAGCGTGAAGCGCAGTCCGCGTTCGGCAACGCACACGTGCTGGTCGAGAAGTATGTGGAGCGTCCGCGCCACATCGAGATCCAGGTGTTCGGCGACAGCCACGGCAACGTGGTGTACCTGTTCGAGCGCGACTGCTCGGTGCAGCGCCGCCATCAGAAGGTGCTCGAAGAAGCGCCTGCGCCCGGCATGACGCCCGAGCGCCGCGCCGCGATGGGCAAGGCGGCCGTCGATGCCGCGCGCGCGGTCAACTACGTCGGCGCGGGCACGGTGGAGTTCATCGCCGGCCCGGATGGCGATTTCTACTTCATGGAAATGAACACCCGCCTGCAGGTGGAGCACCCGGTCACCGAGTGCATCACCGGCACCGACCTGGTCGAGTGGCAGCTGCGCGTGGCCAGCGGTGAACCGCTGCCGCTGCAGCAGGATCAGCTGCAGATCCGCGGCCATGCACTGGAAGCCCGCCTGTACGCCGAAGACGCCGACCGCGGTTTCCTGCCCTCCACCGGCACCCTGCGCCACCTGCGCCTGCCGGCCAACACCGCGCACGTACGCGTGGACGCCGGTGTCGACCAGGGCGATGCGATCACCCCGTTCTACGACCCGATGATCGCCAAGCTGATCGTCTGGGATGTCGACCGCGACGCCGCGCTGCGCCGCATGCAGCAGGCGCTGGCCGAGTGCGAAGTGGTCGGCGTGACCACCAATGCCGCCTTCCTGCGCCGGCTGGTGATGACCGATTCGTTTACCCAGGCCAAGCTGGACACCGCGCTGATCGAGCGCGAGCAGGCCGCACTGGCCCCCAACGACGGCGACAGCGATCCGGCACTCTGGGCGCTGGCCGCGATTGCCGGCGTGGCCACCAGCGAAGCCGCCAGCCGTGATGCGCGTGACCCGCACTCGCCGTGGCAGGCCCAGGATGGCTGGCGCCTTGGTGCGGCCGCCGCACGCGCGCTGACGCTGGAGCACCGGGGTGCACAGCGCAGCGTGGCCGTGCAGGGCGCGGGCGGACAGTGGACCGTCCACATGGATGGCAACGCGCTGCAGGGCAGCGGCCGCCTGGCCGGTGATGCGCTGCGCGTGCAGATCGGCGAGCAGCTGCATCGCGCCACCGTCATCCGCGACGGCAATGCGCTGTACCTGTTCGGCAGCGAGGGCGTGCAGCGCTTCACCCTGCATGATCCGGTCAGCGAAGCGGACCAGTCCGTCGCCGATGCCGGCAGCCTGGTCGCGCCGATGCCGGGCCGTATCGTGGCCACACTCGTGTCACCGGGCACGGCGGTCAAACGCGGCGCGCCGCTGCTGGTGCTGGAAGCGATGAAGATGGAGCACACGCTGCAGGCACCGGCCGATGGCACCGTGCAGGGTTACCGGGTCAAAGCCGGGGATCAGGTGGGTGATGGGGCCGTGCTGGTGGATTTCGAGGCGGGGTGAGTCACCCGGTTGGCGGCTCGGCAGTGAGTACCGGCGTCCACACCTGGCCGCCGGGGTCGAACTCTGAGGTCGACATCTGCTGTGCCCGCCAGCCGACGCCACACACGGCGAGCGGGCTGAGCTGCATGGGATCCATGCCGAGCACCTGCTCGATATCCTGTTCGTTGATCGCGGCCGTAACAAAGGCCCCCAGGCCCTGTTCGGTCGCGCAGGTCAGCAGCAGCTGCGAGATGTGGCCAACATCCAGGATCACCGCGCGGTAGGCCTTGGGATGGTGGCGGTACTTCCAGTAGGTGCGCGCGAACCGGGGGGCCAGCACGATCAGCACTGGCGCATCGGCAAACCAGTGTTGGCCGGCGGTGAACAACGCCGCCAGCTCTGCCATGGACCGCGCATCGGAAGGCAGGGCGGACACGCCGTGCGAGGCAGGATCGTAGTGATACAGACCCGCCTGGAGGCCCTCGACATGCTGCACCAGCAGATACGCTTCGGTGGGATGCAGGCCCCCGGCGGACGGTACGTTCTTTTTGAGAAACACCGCGTCTTCTTCGACCACCTGCCGTCCTGTTTCAGCCAGGGTGCGCTGCAGCAGTCGTGATAGCTCGGCCAGCGGCAGTGGCTGCGCCGTATCGAAGTTGCGGCAGGTGCTGCGCTCGCGCAGGCTGCGGTCGAACGCTTCCTCGGGCTGGCGTGGCAGGCGGCGAGGTTCTCCTGCGTGGGAAGCCAACGCGGGCGGTGGCGGCCCAAGGTGTGCACGCAGCCCCGCCGCTGTGTGCAGTCCCGCCGATTCCAGGGCTTTCACGCTGTCCTGGCCCTGCCAGCGGCCCTGCCAATGGAGCATCGCGGCAGGTCCCCACCACGGCACCTGCCGCAGCTGCGCTTCACGTTCAGCCAACGCGTCGCGATCTGCTCCCTGTGCCTGGACCAGCCCATGCGCCAGCAGGTAGCGCAGATCGCTGTCATCTTCCCCGGCGGGCCGTGGCTCCCATCGCTCCGGGTCGAGACGTCCCAGCAGCAGCACCTGTGACTCATTGAGCTCGACCGGCGCCGGCAGGTGCGGTGCCAGCGCCGTCCAGACACTGCGCAGGGTCATGCCCGTACCACCGGATACCAGCGCGCGCAGATCGAAGGAGGTCTGCTGTCGGGGCTCGAGGTAGAGGGTGCGGCATCGGCGCAGGTGGAGGGTATCGTGCATGGGCAGCCAGAAAGGGAAGCATCGCGTGTTCCAGTGTGTCGGCCGGGATCGCCAAAGATGAAGGCCGATGATCATCGGGCGACTCAAGCGCTTCACGCGCCGGCCGCTATCGATCGCGGCTGTAACGTCACACCCCGGCCTGCGCGTACGCCCCCTCCTTCCCTCCGCTATCTCCGAGACATCCCACATGACCAGCACTTCTCCGCCGCTTTCCTCCAACGATGCCGTACAGCTGCTGGATCTGCTCAGCAGCGACGATGCGTTCCGTACCCTGTTCCAGGCCGATCCCGCTGCCGCGCTGGCGACCATCAGCGCCGAGGCGGGCGCGGCATCGTGCGACTGCGAATCAGGCGGTCCGCTGGCCAGCAAGGAAGAATTCCAGGCCGCTCGCACGCGCCTGCTTGCCCACCTGACCGCCACCAGCTCCTTCAGCTTCCCGCACTGTTTCGTCAGCGGTGACATCGACTCACAACTGCAGCGCAAGCCGCAGCCCTGAGGTCTGGCGGTTACTGCAACGACGTCGCGTCCAGACGTCGTTGCGCGGCCCGGCTGTCATGGACATTCAGCGCCTGCAGGAGATAGGAACCGGCGTTTTCCGCGTAGGCCCTGCCGCGTTGTGTCGCCAGCCAGCGTTGCTCGGCGGCGGCAGCCACCTGGTCCCCGGCGGCCACCAGGCTGTCCTGCAGGGCGACGTGGACCTGGAACAACTCGCTGCCGTCGATGAGCGCGCGCAAGCGCTGCACCGATTGCGCAGCCCGGCCATCCACGCGATCCTGGTTGGCCACCAGCACCGCCACCATCTGCGTTCCACGCGGGTCATCCAGTGCCTTGGCAAGTCGCTGCAGATGCGGCAACTGGCGACGTGCCACGTCATAGAGCTCGGCGCGTTGCGCGAGATAGGCCGAGGCAGCGGCCATGTACAGCCACTCTCCCCGCTCACCTGCCGCAGGATCGGCCGCCTGCGCGATCATGGTGGCGATAAGCTGCTCATATTCGTGTGCGCCGGCCTTTCGCACGGCAATGCTGGCCAGCGAAAGCGACTGCGCCTGGAACATTCCGCAGATCCGCGCATTGTCACCACAGTGGCGCAGGGCACCTGCATTGGCCCGCAGTGCCGCCGCCGGCTCGCCTGCGTCCAGCGCGACGGCGGTGCCCTCCAGGTGCATGGCAAGATCATCCTCCCGAGCGGCGGCAAGCATGCGCTGGGCGCCCACCAGGTCGCCATGAGCGGCGAGCGCGGCGACCATGTGGCGGTTCACTGACCATTGACCGATCCGTGCGGATTGACGATAGCTGCGCAGTGCCGCATCGGCGTGATTCTGCGCCAGCTCGGCGCGACCGAGCGCCTGCAACGCCATGGCCTGCAACGGGTTCTGTGCGACAGCGGCCTTGCGTGCAGCCTGCTCGGACTCGCTATACCGCCCCACGCTCAGCATGGACCAGGCGTAGTTGGCATGGGCGCCGTGGTAATCGGGATAGAGATCGCCCAAGAGCTTCCACTTTTCGGCCGTGGCGAGTGTTCCGGCGCCGTTGAGATCGGCATCCCAGGCGTCCATGTACAGCCGATCCCGTCCTGACAAGCGACCGGCAGCGCGTTTTGCCGCGGCCAGCGATTGCCGGGCCCCTTCGGGATTGCCCCGGCCCCACTGGATGCGCAGCTGTGCCAGGTAGGCGAACGCGAAGTCCGGATCGAAACGCACCGCCTGCCCGAAAAACCGCTGCGCGTCGTCATAGCGTCCATCGCCGTATGCTTTGACGCCCATCGCGTAGGCATGCAGCGCATCCAGGCTGGCCGTCGCCACCTTGGGCAGGGGCATCGAGTCCCGCGAGATGTCATGCATGGCCTCGCCGAGCTCCGCGCGCATCTGAGCCACGACGTCATCGGTGGAACCCAGCAGGGATTCCATGCCGCGGCCATCGGCATGGTCGGACCACGCCGTATTGCCGGTGTTGGGATCGATCAGTTCCAGTGAAACACGCAGCCGCCCATGCACTTCGGCCACGGTGGGTACGATCACGGCTCTGGCACCCTCACGCAGCGCGACCTCGATCGCCGCGTCGCGGTCCAGCGCTCCACCTTCGCGACGCATCCGCTCCAGCGTTTCCTGCACCTTCATGTCGCTGAGCACATTGACGTAACGCGACTGCTCCAGAGAAATGCGGAACGCCTGTTGAAGACTGTCGTCCAGCAGTGCATTGCCGGTCAGGTTATGGAGGTTGCCCAGTACCACCCAATCCCGTTCGCCGAAGGCAATGGCCGGCGTCGGGCGTAGAAAGGCCCAGGTGCCGAAGACCATGCCTGCCACCAGCGCCACCTCGGCCAGCAGTGTCATCGGCCGGCGCCACAGCGGCACGGCACGGCGGGCCTTGGGGCTGCCGCGTGGGGCACGCAGCGGCGCAAACTCCCGTTCACCCACTTCATGGATGTCCTGGCGACCGGGCATGCCCTTGAACCGCCAACCGCCGTGCGATTTCCACACCAGTCGCTCGCCACGCTCCCCCAGCTCGCCCACCGCGCGATGGGTCAGCGATTCGGCCACGGCCGAGAGCAGGATCTGCCCGGGCCGGGCAAGGGCCATCAGGCGCGCGGCCATCGGCTTGGCCAGGCCCTCGACCTCCAGCGATTTGGCCCCAACCTTGATCGCCTCGGGGCTGTTTTCCCAGGTCAGCACTTCGCCGACGTGCAGGCCCGCGCGGGCGCGCAGCACGATGTCACGCTGCTTGCCGATCTCCATCAGGCCGCGCTGGTAATCCAGCGCAAAGCCGAGACCATCGATGGCGCGCTCGAACAACAGCAGCAGGCCATCGGAACGATCGATCAGGCGACCATTCCACTGTTGCTGCAACACCAGCACCAGCCGGTCATGCGCCTGGAACAGCTCGGCCGCCGCCGCATCGCCGATGCGCTCGACCAGGATCAACGAGTCGCACAGATCGGTGAACAGCAGCGCCCGCATCTGCGGGGCCTGGGTCGACGTTCCGTTGTCGCCGTTCATGCCGATCTCCCGATCAGGGTGTGGCGGTCGCTGATCGCGACCAGTGCAATCGGTTGCCGCCCAGCCGTTTGGCCTGGTACAGCGCATTGTCGGCGCGGGCGTACCACTCGCTCCAGTCGGTCTGCGGGTCGATCAGACAGACCCCGATGCTGACCGGGCACACATGCGGCACGCCATGCGCACGGCCGATCAGGCCATGCACCGCGCTGAGAATGAACTCGGCGGCGTGCTGCAGGCTGTCCTGGTCGGCGCTGCGCAGCAGCAGGCAGAATTCGTCGCCGCCCAGCCGGCAGGCCACGTCCGGCTCGGTGGCCACCGAGCGCAGGATGTTGGCCACGCTCTGCAGCACGCGGTCGCCGGCCTGGTGGCCGTGCACATCGTTGACCTGCTTGAACTGGTCGCAGTCGATCAGCAGCAGGCCCTGAGGCGCGCTGTTTTCCTGCGCACGGCAGTCCTGCAGGTAGAGCGCGAGGCCACGCCGGTTGTGCAGGCCGGTCAGCTCGTCGGTGCGCACCAGCTCGCGGGTGTGGGTGAGCTGGTGAGTGGTGACGTAGAGGTTGTCCAGCGCGGTTTCGAGATCGTGGTTGCGGCGGCGCAGCTGGCGGATCAACACCTGCTCGTTGCTCACCACCCGCATGATCGTGCGGCGCAGGAAGTAGGCCAGCAGACCAGGGTCGCGGTCGACCAGACGCTGGAAATCGTCGTGGTCCAGTTCCAGCACGATACTGTCCTCGACCGCACGCGCGCCGGCCGTGCGCTGGTGGTCGCCGATCAGCAGGCCCAGCTCGCCGAAGAATTCATTGGGACCGAGCGACTTCACGACGAGGTCTTCGCCGAAGTCCAGTTCGATGCAGCCGCTGACGATCACGTACATGGTGCTGCCGGCGTGGCCGCGATGGAACAGATGGGTGCCTGAGGGCAGCTTGCGTTGCCGGCCGAATTCGGAGAACAATGCGGACTCGCCGTTGCTCAGGATGGCGTGCACGATCTCAGCCATCGCCTTGCGGTCGATGTCTGGTTCCTGTTCGCACATGATCGCCGCCGCACCCTTGCCGGTCATTTCCGAACACCCGCTTTCCAGCGTCCCCCTGGTGAGCGAAGGAGGATAGCACTCCTCAAAACTGTGCGCCCTATCCCATTTCCGACTTTTACCCCCCAAGATCGTGAAAACACGCGCGTTCTACCGCGTGTGACGATGTGAAGAGCCGGGTCCGGAGACGACACAGGGCGGCAGGTCCCCCGACCGGCCGCCCTGATGGCCTTCCCTGGCCGCCCTTGCCGGGTCAGGCCGCGCGTTCGGCGTTGAACTGCTCTTCCTCGGTGGACCCGGTCAGGGCGGTGGTCGAGGACTGGCCCTGCTGGATCGCCTGGGTCACCGCGTCGAAGTAGCCGGTGCCGACCTCACGCTGATGCTTGACCGCGGTGAAGCCCCGGTCGGCCGCGGCGAACTCGGCCTCCTGCAACTCCACGAAGGCACTCATCTGGCGGCGGGCATAGCCGTGGGCCAGGTTGAACATCGAGTAGTTCAGGGCGTGGAAGCCGGCCAGGGTGATGAACTGGAACTTGTAGCCGTATTTGGCGATCTCCTTCTGGAAGGTCGCGATGGTGGCGTCGTCCAGGTTCTTCTTCCAGTTGAAGCTGGGCGAGCAGTTGTAGGCCAGCAGCTTGCCCGGGAATTTGGCGTGGATCGCTTCGGCGAACTTGCGCGCGAACTCCAGGTCCGGCTTGCCGGTCTCGCACCAGATCAGGTCCGCATAGGGCGCATAGGCCAGGCCGCGGCTGATCGCCTGCTCCAGGCCGTTGCGGGTCTTGTAGAAGCCTTCCACGGTGCGCTCGCCGGTGGTGAACGGCTGGTCGTTGCCATCCACATCGCTGGTCAGCAGGTCGGCGGCCTCGGCATCGGTACGCGCCACCAGCAGGGTCGGCACGCCCATCACGTCGGCGGCCAGGCGGGCGGCGTTGAGCTTTTCGATCGCCTCGCGGGTCGGCACCAGCACCTTGCCGCCCATGTGCCCGCACTTCTTCACCGAGGCCAGCTGATCCTCGAAGTGCACGCCCGCCGCGCCGGCCTCGATCATCGCCTTCATCAGTTCGAAGGCGTTGAGCACGCCGCCGAAACCGGCTTCGGCATCGGCCACGATCGGCTGCAGGAAGTCGATGTCATCCTTGCCTTCGGCATGGTGCAGCTGATCGGCGCGCAGCAGGGTGTTGTTGATGCGCTTGACCACCGCCGGCACCGAGTCGGCCGGGTACAGCGACTGGTCCGGGTACATCTGGCCGGCCAGGTTGGCATCGGCGGCGACCTGCCAACCGGACAGGTAGATCGCGTTCAAGCCGGCCTTGACCTGCTGCATGGCCTGGTTGCCGGTCAGCGCGCCGAGCGCGTTGACGAAGTCCTTTTCCTGCAGGTATGTCCACAGCTTCTCCGCGCCCAGCCGCGCCAGCGAGTGCTCCACGTGCACGGTGCCACGCAGGCGCACCACATCGGCGGCGGTGTAGTTGCGGGTGATCCCGGCCCAGCGCGGGTCGGTGTTCCAAGCGTGCTGGATCTGTTCGGCGGTCTGCAGGGTGCTCATGTCGAATCTCCAAAGGGAACGGATGCGGTAACAGCAGGTGGATGGCGGTCAGTCGAGACGGTCGTAGGCGGGCAGGGTCAGGAAGTCGGTGAGCTCCTCGCGGCGGCTGAGCGCGGCCAGCAGCGCGATGGACTCGGGGATGCGGGCGCTGCCCGGCAGCGCGGTGGTGTCACCCAGCCGCGCAGGCAGCTGGGCCAGGGTGGCGTCGAGCAGGGCCAGGTCGATGGCGGTGCCGTCGTCCAGGTGCTGGCCGGGGGTATGCAGCCACTGCCACAGCTGGCTGCGGCTGATCTCGGCGGTGGCCGCGTCCTCCATCAGGTGGTGGATCGGCACGCAGCCGTTGCCGTCCAGCCAGGCGGCCAGGTAGCGCACGCAGACCTCCACGTTGCCCTCGAAACCGGCGCGGGTGATGGTGCCGGTGGGCGCGGCGATCAGGTCATCGCGGGCCACCTGCACATCGTTGCGCAGCACGCGGTGCTGGTTCGGCCCGGGCATGTGTTCGTCGAAGATCGCCTGCGCGACCGGGATCAGCGCGGGGTGGGCGACCCAGGTGCCGTCATGGCCGGCGGTGACTTCGCGCAGCTTGTCCGCCCGCACCCGCGCCATCGCCTGCTCGTTGGCGGCCGCGTCGTGGTTGATCGGAATCTGCGCGGCCATGCCGCCCATCGCATGTGCGCCGCGGCGGTGGCAGGTGCGGATCAGCAGCTCCGAATAGGCCTTCAGGAACGGCTGGGTCATCGTCACCTGGCCGCGCTCGGGCAGCACCTTGTCGGGGTGGCGGCGGAAGGTCTTGATGTAGGAAAAAATGTAATCCCAGCGGCCACAGTTCAGGCCGACGATGCGATCGCGCAGCGCATGCAGGATCTCGTCCATCTCGAACACCGCCGGCAGCGTTTCGATCAGCACGGTGACCTTGATCTGCCCATGCGGCAGGCCGAGCATGCCCTCGATGTGCGACAGCGCGGTCTCCCACAGCGCCGCCTCTTCCATGCTCTGCAGCTTGGGCAGGTAGAAGTACGGGCCACGCTGCCTGCACATCAGCGTGCGGGCATTGTGGAAGGCGAAGACCGCCGCATCGAACAGGCCACCGGCGATCGGCTGGCCATCGATGCGCACGTGCTTTTCATCCAGGTGCCAGCCCCGTGGGCGCACGATCAGCACGGCCTGCTCGTTGAACGGTCGCAGCGTGTACTGCTTGCCCGGCTTCCCATCGACGGACGGCCCGGTGTGGGTCAGATCGCCACGCACCGCGCCGATGAGTGCCTGCTGGCCGGCCAGCAGGTTGCGCCAGGCCGGGGCGGTGGAATCCTCGAAGTCGGCCATGAACACCTTGGCGCCGGAGTTCAGCGCGTTGATGACCATCTTCGGGTCGGTCGGGCCGGTGATCTCCACCCGGCGGTCCTGCAGCGCCTCCGGCAGCGGGGCGACGTGCCAGTCGCCGGCGCGGATCTCCGCGGTATCGGCACGGAAGTCCGGCAGGCCGCCGCCATCGAAGAAGGCCTGGCGCGCGACCCGTGCCTGCAGCCGGCGCTGACGCTCCGGCTCCACCGCCCGGTGCAGCGACACCAACAGCGCCAGTACCCCCGCCGGCAGCAGCGCGGACTGGCCGGCCAGCTGGGTGGTGAGGGCAATGCCGGGGGTGGCCGGTGCATCGGCGGGGGTGGGCTGGGCGGTGGCGTAAGCGACGGCGGACATGGCGGACTCCTGCGGTGCGGTTGATCTCCACCGTGCGCCGCCGCGCCGATATTTGACAAAGCAGTTATTGCAATGGCTTACATAAGGTGTGCTTATACTCATGACGTCATGACCACGCCCCGCACGCCAAGTCCCCGGTTTTCCTACAAATCCGATCGGCTCAAGCCGCTCCGGGCGTTCTGCCAGACCGTCCGCCTCGGCTCAGTCTCACGGGCTGCTGAGGCTTTGTTCGTCAGCCAGCCGGCCATCAGCCAGCAGTTGCAGGCGCTGGAGCGCGAACTCGGGGTCAACCTGTTCGAGCGCAGCGGGCGCCGCCTGGTGCCCAGCCGTGAAGGCCAGCTGCTGTATGAGATGGCGCTGCCGCTGGTGGAGAACCTGGACGGGCTGGAGGCCAGCTTCCGTGACAAGGTGAAGGGGCTGGATGCCGGCGAGCTCAACATCGCGGCCAACAGCTCGACCATCCTGTACCTGCTGCCGCGCATCGTGGAGCGCTTCCGCCAGCGCCACCCGGATGTCCGCCTGACCCTGCACAACGCGATCAGCGCCGACGGTACCGACCTGCTGCGCAGCGATGCGGCGGACCTGGCGGTGGGCTCGATGACCGACGTGCCGGCCGACCTCAGCTACGCCCCGGCCTACCGCTTCGAGCAGGTGCTGATCGCCCCGCCCGATCATCCGCTGGCGCATGGCGAACTGAGCCTGGAGGCGATCTCGCAGTACCCGCTGGTGCTGCCGCCCAAACGCCAGATCACCTACCGGCTGGTGGACCAGGTCTTCCAACGGCATCGACTGCCCTACACCGTGGCGCTGGAAGTAGGCGGCTGGGAAGTGATCAAGCAGTACGTGGCGATGGGCATGGGCATCTCCATTGTGCCGGCGCTCTGCCTCCACGATGCCGACCGCGAGAAGCTGGTGACGCGCTCGATGAGTGCGTGGTTCCCGGAGCGCAGTTATGGGGTGATCGTGCGGCGCGGGCGGTTTCTGTCACCGCAGGCGCGGGCGTTCATCGAGCTGATCCAGCCGGATCTGTTCAGTCCGCGCAGCTATGATGAAAGTGGTCATTCCGAGCGCTGACACACGCCCATGTCCATCGAACTCCGCCACCTGCGCTACTTCCTGGCCGTCGCCGAGACGCTGCACTTCGGCCGCGCGGCCGAGCGGCTGGGGATGTCGCAGCCGCCGCTCAGCCAGCAGATCCGTCAGCTGGAAACGCTGCTCGGCGCGCGGTTGTTCCTGCGCGCGAACCGTCGCGTGGAACTCACCGATGCCGGGCGCGTGCTGCAGGAACAAGCGCGCGAGGTGCTGGCCCGGGTGGAGACCGCGATCGATCTGACCCAGCGCGCGCAGCGCGGGGAAACCGGCGAGCTGCGCATCGGGCTGACCCGGGCCACGCCGCTGTCCACGCAGATTCCGCGCGCGATCTTCGCTTACCGCCAGCAGTTCCCGCAGGTGCAGTTGAAGCTGCGCGAGATGAACACCCTGCAGCAGATCGATGCGCTGATGGCCGGCGAACTGGATGTCGGGTTGATCCGCAAACGTGCCCTGCCCGCGCCGCTGATGTCACGCAAACTGTTCAGTGATCCGCTGGCGCTGGTGGTGCACGGCCAGCATCCGCTGGTGCGTGAGCTGCCGGCCGATGCGGCGGTGGCGCTGCGGCTGTTCGCGCATGAGCCGTTCGTCGGGTTCCTGCGCGAGGTCGGTGCGGGCATCCACGATCACTTCATCGCGTTGTGCCGGGGCGCCGGCTTCACGCCGCGCATCGTGCAGGAGGCCGGGGAAGCCTCGACGTTGATCAGCCTGGCGGCCTCAGGGTTGGGGGTAACGGTGCTACCCGCCTCGTGCAGCCATATCCAGGTGGACGGGGCGCGCTTCGTCGCACTCAGCGATCGTGCCGCCAGTTCGGAAGTGCACGTGGCCTGCCGGCGTGGTGCGGCGTCGCCGTTGATCGGGCACTTCACGCGGCTGCTGCAGGGGGTCAGCGGCTGAGCGCGAGCGCGGCGGTGGCCGGTTGCACGCGCTGGCCCAGACGCCAGGCGATCACGCCACCGGCCACGGTCAGTACCCCGACGAAACCGCACACGCCCAGCCAGTCCCAGTGGGTGTAGAACACGCCGCCAAGCACCCCGGCCACGCTGGAGCCCAGGTAGTAGGCGAACAGATACAGGGCGGACGCTTCGGCGCGCATCGCACCGGCGCGGCTGCCGACCCAACTGCTGGCCACCGAGTGGCCGCCGAAGAAGCCGAACGTCACCAAGGCGATGCCAGCGGCCATGCAGCCCAGCCACGGCATCGCCAGCAGCACGATGCCCAGCGCGATCAGTCCATAGCAGATCGCCAGCACGCGGCTGCGGCCATGGCGGTTGGCCTGCTGCCCCATCCAGGCCGAGCTGAAGGTGCCGACCAGATACACGCTGAAGATCAGGCCGACCACGGTCTGGCTGAGGCCATACGGCGGCGCGAGCAAATGGAAGCCGAGATAGTTGTAGAGGGTGACGAACACGCCCATCAGCACGAACGCGGTGGCGAACAACCACGGCAACCCGGGATCGCCGAACAGGCTGCGCCAGCGCGAAGGCAGTTCGCGCAGGCCGCCACGGCGGCTCTGGAAGTGGCGTGACGGCGGCAGCTGGATCCATAGCAGCACGGTACTGAGCAGCGCAATCAACGAGACCACGCCAATGCCCCAGCGCCAGCCCCAATGGTCGGCGACGATGCCCGCGATGAGACGACCGCTCATGCCGCCGATCGCGTTGCCGCCGATGTACAGGCCCATCGCCAAGCCCAGCGCGCGGCTGTCCATCTCCTCGGCGAGGTAGGTCATGCCCACCGCCGGTACGCCACTGAGCGCGATGCCGAGCAGCGTGCGCAGCACCAGCAGCGTGGTCCAGTCATCCACCATCGCGGTGGCGACGGACAACACGCTGGAGGCCAGCAGCGCTGCGACCATCACGCTGCGGCGCCCGACGCGGTCGGAGATCAATCCCGCGATCAGCATCGAGACCGCCAGCAGACCGGTGGTCAGCGACAGGGTCAGCGCACTGTTGGCTGCGGAGACGCCGAAGTGGCGACTGAATTCCGGCAGCAGCGGCTGCACCGTGTAGAGCAGCCCGAAGGTGGAGAAGCCGGCCAGGAACAGCGCGGCCGCCGTGCGCCGGAAGGCCGGGGTGCCCTGCTGGATCTGATCGCCGGCCGCCGCTGCGGTGCTGGTCAGGGGGACGCGGTCAGGGACCGCGGCGGTATCGCCATTCATGCCGGTAAGGCCCGCTTGGACGGGCCGGAGCGAGGAGTCAGCGCTCAGGATAGGCAGCGCCGTCAGGTCGATCCATAACCTGATAGGTCTTGATTGAGACGATCCAGATATCGATTAAGAACGCGGCCGGGATTACAGCGCCTGCCAGGTCAGGCCTTCGCCGCGCCGGTAGTAGACGTGCGAGGCCTTGCCGTACAGCGCGCTGGCCTGGACCAGGCCGAAGAAGCGACCGTCGGCGCTGTTGCCGCGGTGGTCGCCGAGCATCAGCACCTCGCCCGCCGGGACGGTCAGCCCAGTGATGTCCGGTCCACCCCCCTGGCCAAGATCCAGCTGCGCCAGATGCTGCCCGAAGTCTTCGATCTCACCGACCCCGGCCTGGGCCAGCGGATGGCCGTTGATGCTCAGGTGGCCGTCGTGCAGCTCGACCCGATCACCCCCGACCGCGGCGATGCGCTTGATCAGCCGGGTGCCGTCCTGCGGTGAATCGAACACCGCCACGTCACCGCGCTGCGGCTGGCCGGTGTGCAGCAGCGCCACCGAGGTGAACGGCAGGCGCACCCCGTAGGCGCGCATGTCCACCACCACCCGGTCGCCCGGCATCAGCGTGTGCTGCATCGAGCCGCTGGGCACCTGGTAGTGATTGGCCAGGGTGTCGCGCGCCGCAGCGAGCAGGCCGAGCATGACCAGCAGCGGCAGGGCTTCTTTCTTGAGCCAGCGCAGCAGGCGGTGGTCGGCGGGGGCAGAGGCGGCGGCGGGGGTGTCCATACGGGCGCTCCAGGGAGTGTGTGGCTGTGACCGGACGGGCGGCGGGCAAGTTCCCTGGCCGGGTCCGAAAAAGCTACGCAGTGTTTACGCCGGGCCGGCGTGGTCGGCATCGCGGTTTTACGGGGCGCGGCTGCATCGTGGCGACACCGCGCCGAAGGGCGCTTCGAAGAGACGTTCCATGACCATCCTGCTGATCCGGCATACACCGTCGAACTCCGTGCCGGACGCGTCGCCGCTGCCGCTGCCGGCGCGGGTCGCCGGGCACCGCCTAGCCTGCCGCGACTGCGACTCCCTGCCGGCCCTGGTGCGCTGCCTGCAGCGTGCCCAGCGCAGCCGCCCGGCGCTGGTCCTGATCGCCACTGCGGCGGTCGATGCGCCGCAGTGGGCCCGTTATGGCCAGGCGCTGCGCACCGCGCTGGAGGACCTGCCGGCGCCCTACATCGAGATGGCCAGCAACGACGATGACGCGCTGGACGAGCACCTGCATCCGCAGCATGCCCCGGCCGCGCGGGTCGTCTGCAGCAGCGGGCGCCAGGATGCGTGTCGCCTGTCGTTGGCGATCGCCGCCCACCGCCTGCAGGCCGTGGAGGGCTGAGCCATGTCGATCTTCATCATCCGGGGGCCGGAAGCGGCCGGGCAGCTGATCCGTACCGCGCAGCCGTTGCCGGCGCTGGTCCTGAAATCGTTGGTGCACCGCGCGATCGATGCGGGCACCACGGTGGCGATCCGGGCGTGTGGCTCGGAGCAGGAGCTGCTGGATGCGCTGCGCGTGGCCGATCACAGCCGCGGCGAAGTCACCCTGCTCGATCCGGGTGCGTGCGTGGCCAGCGCGCGCCTGCAGCGCCTGCTGCCGCATCTGCACAACGCCTATGTGGAAGTGCATGACGACGATGCGCGTGCACCGGAGGCGTGCCTGCCGGCGGAGGTGGGCCAGCGCATCGGCGTGGCGCGTGGGTACTGCGCACAGAGTTACATGCACGCGCTGGAGATCGCGCTGGATCACCTGGGACGCAGTGAGATCGCCGAGGGCGTGCACGTGGGGACCTGAGGGGTGAGGGCAGCACGCCTCTGGCGGAGGCCGGGTCGGGCGCTGGGCCACGATGCCCTTGCCGGCGAATGTCCTCCGGCGTCGGCCGGCGGCCGCCCCCTCCCCCTTTATTTCGCCCACAAGGACATCGCGACCCACGTATCCAGAGGATTGGCACCCACAGAAAAGCCGGGTTTTCCGTCAGCGTACTGCGAGCCAGCCCCGTAGCGGCTGGTAGGCGCCTGGGCAAAATCAAGGAAGAGGCCGCCGCCCTCAGGCGGCGGCCGGGGGACATTTGCCGAGGGGCCTGCCGGTCGGGCGTAACGCTCGCGGCAGAAGAAAAAAAACGGCAGGGTTTCCCCTGCCGTTTCAATATCATCGCGCACTGGTGGCAAGCGTACCGACCAACGGTCGGTACCTGCCGGGATGCCGCGATTATTTCAGGCCACGATTGACCAGCAGCGGTTCCACCGACGGATCCTTGCCGCGGAACTCGCGGTACAGATCGGCCAGCTCCACGCTGTTGCCGCGCGAGAGGATCTTGTCGCGGAAGACCTGGCCGTTCTCCGGGGTCAGGCCGCCGTTCTCCTTGAACCACTCGAAGGCGTCATGGTCGAGCACTTCGGCCCAGAAGTAGGCGTAGTAACCGGACGAATAACCGCCCCCCCAGATGTGGTCGAAGTAGCTGGTGCGGTAGCGCGGCGGCACCTGCGGCAGGTCGACCTTGAACTTCTTCAGCGCGGCCGCTTCAAACGGCGCGACGTCCTGCAGCTTGGCGTCGGCCGGCTGGGTGTGCCAGGCCAGGTCGAGCAGGGCGGCCGAGAGGTACTCGGTGGTCGCATAGCCCTGGTTGAAGGTGCGGGCCTTGAGGATCTTGTCGACCAGCGCCTGCGGCATCGGCTCGCCGGTCTTGTAGTTCTTGGCGTAGTTGGCGAAGACCTTCGGGTCCAGCGCCCAGTGCTCGTTGAACTGCGAGGGGAACTCGACGAAATCGCGCGAGGTGCTGGTACCGGCGATGGACGGGTACTTCACCTTCGAGAACATGCCGTGCAGCGCATGGCCGAACTCATGGAACATCGTGGTCACGTCATCGAAGCTCAGCAGCGCGGGCTGGCCGGCGGCGGGCTTGGTGAAGTTGCACACGTTGTAGACCACCGGCTTGGCACCGGTCAGGCCGTCCTGTTCGACGAACACATCCATCCAGGCGCCGCCGGACTTGCTGTCACGCTTGAAGTAGTCGGTGTAGAACAGGGCCAGCGAGGTGCCGTCCTTGTCGAACACTTCGTAGACCTTCATGTCCGGGTGGTAGGTGGGGATGTCGGTACGCGGCTTGAAGGTGATGCCGTACAGCTGCGTGGCGGCGTAGAAGACGCCGTTCTGCAGCACGTTGTCCATCTCGAAGTACGGCTTGATCTGCGATTCGTCCAGGTCGTACTGCGCCTTGCGCACCTGTTCGGCGTAGAAGTCCCAATCGGAGGCAGCGAGCTTGAAACCGCCCTTCTGCGCGTCGATCACCTTCTGCATTTCGCTGATCTCGCCACGCGCCTTGGCGGTCGCGGCCGGCACGGTGTCGGTCAGCAGCTTGAGCGCGGCGGCCGGGGTCTTGGCCATCTGGTCGGCCAGGCTGTAGGCGGCGTAGTTCTCGAAGCCGAGCAGCTTGGCCTTCTGCGCGCGCAGCTGGGCCAGGCGCTGAATGGTCTCGCGGGTGTCGTTGGCGTCGCCCTTTTCAGCACGGGTCTCCGACGCCTTGAGCACGGCGGCGCGTTGCTCGCGGTCGCTCAGCGAGCCGAGCACCGGTTGCTGCGTGGTGTTCTGCAGCGGCAGCAGGTACTTGCCATCGAGGTTGCGGGCCTTGGCATCGGCGGCGGCGGTGTTGATCGCATCCTCATCCAGGCCGGCCAGCTTGGCCTTGTCATCGACGACCACGGCACCGGCGGCGGTCGCGGCGACCAGGCGGGTGTGGAACTGCGTGGCCAGCGTGGTTTCTTCCACGTTGAGCTTGCGCAGCGAGGCCTTGTCGGCATCGTTCAACTGCGCGCCGGCACGCACGAACTCCTGGTAATCACGCTCAACCAGGCGCTTCTGCACCGGGTCCAGGCCCAGCGCATCGCGCTGGTCGTAGATGGTCTTGATGCGGGCGAACAGCTTCGGGTCGAGGTTGATCTCGTCCTGGTGCTCGGCCAGCTTCGGGGCGACTTCTTCCTGCACCTTCTGGCGTGCATCGTTGGTGTCGGCCTGGACCAGGCCGAAGAAGATGCGCGACACGCGGGTCAGGGTCTCGCCGCTGCGCTCCAGCGCTTCGATGGTGTTGTCGAAGGTGGCCGGCTCGGGGTTGTCGGCGATCTTGCGGACTTCGGCCAGGTGCTGCTTCATGCCTTCGTTGAAGGCCGGCAGGTAGTCACTGTCCTTGATCTTGTCGAACGGCGGCGCCTGGAACGGCAGCGTGCTGGCGCTCAACAGCGGGTTGGCGGACGCATCGGCCGGCTGCTGGGTCGGGGCGGGCTGGGTATCGGTCACGGGGGTGGACTCCTTGCCGGAACAGGCCGCCAGCGCCAGGCTGATGGCAGCGGCCAAAACTACGGTACGCGACATGAAACGGGCTCCTTGGATGAGGGCGCGGGACGTGAAATCCCGCAGCCGATCACCCTACTCCCAAAGCCCGCAGGCGGCATGTGCCGGTCGTGGCGCGTGGCTGTGCGGGCCGTGGGGGCTACCCGGTCCGGCCCGCCCGGCGGCGCTCAGACGGTGCCGCGGGTCTTGCCCTGCCAGGGGCGGTAGTACGCGCGGATCGCGGCCATGTCGGCCGCGTCGTTGCCGGTGGGATGGAACAACGGGCCGATGCCGATGGTCTTTTCCGGGTAGTGGAAGTACGCGGCCAGCACCGGCACATCGGCCATGCGCGCGATCTTGAGGAAGCCGGCCTTCCAGTGCTGCACTGCCTTGCGCGTGCCCTCCGGGGTGATCGCGTACCACAGGCGGTCCGAGCCACGGATCAGGCTGACTGCCTGCTCCACGGTGCCCTGCGGTGAGCTGCGGTCCAGCGGGATGACGCCGAGCTTGCGCAGCAGCGGCCCCAGTGGCCACCAGAACAGCGAGGCCTTGCCCAGCACCTTGACCTGCATGCCCAGCGCGATCTTCGCCGCCATGCCCCAGAAGCCGTCCCAGTTGGACGAATGCGGCGCGATGATGAACACCACTTTGGGCACATCGGGCAGGGTGCCGGTCACTTTCCAGCCGCCCAGGCGCAGCGTGCAGCGGGCCAGCCAGCGGAGGAAGCGGTTCGGTTTGACCTGCGGCATGTTCGGCGGAACCACCGGCAACAACGGACTTCGGTTGTTCAAGCAATCACTCCCAATTGCGTGTGGTGCGCCCGCGCTTGATCTGCGCGCGCCCCTTTTTGGCGTCCAGACGACGCAGTTTCGACCCGTAGGTCGGCTTGGTGGCCACGCGTGCCTTGGGCACGCTCAGCCCCGCCTGGATGAAGGCGGCCAGTCGATCGCGCGCGTCCTCGCGGTTACGGTCCTGGGTACGGAAACGCTGTGCATCGATGACCAGCACGCCTTCGCCGGTCATGCGCCGGTCGCGGCGGGCCAGCAGGCGCGCGCGCAACGGCTCGGGCAACGAAGGCGAGCCGGCCACGTCGAAGCGCAGCTCGACGGCGGTGGAGACCTTGTTGACGTTCTGGCCACCGGCGCCGCTGGCGCGCACGAACCGCTCGACGAGTTCCGTATCCGGAATCGTCAGGTGCGCGCTGATGGTGACTGGCCCGTTGCCCATGGGCGGCATTGTAAGGGGAGGACCGCCGGCCGGGTGACTGCAACGTGCGTGGATGTCGCCGATAACGTCCTCAATTACGGTCTGATGACGCCATCGCAGGTATTCTCCGGTTTCCCGCAACGCAGGATGCTCCGCAATGTTCCCGATCCGCCCGATGGCCCGCCGTGGCCTGATCCGCATGACATTCGCCCTGGCGCTGGGCCTGGGCGCGATCGCGCCGGCCATCGCCGCGCCGCCGTCGGATGCCGACATCAACCGCCTGCTGGCCGCCTCGCGCGCGCAGAGCATGCTCGATACGATGCTGCCGCAGATCGAGGCGATGCAGCGCCAGCAGTTCCAGCAGGTGGCGCAGCAGCGTCAGCTGGATGCGACGCAGCAGGCGCAGTTGCAGCGGATCGAGCAACGGACCAGCCAGACGGTGCGCCAGGCGCTGTCCTGGAAGGAGCTGCGGCCGATGTATGTGGATCTGTACAAGCAGACCTTCAGCAAGGAAGACGTGCTGGCGATGGCGGAGTTCTATGAGAGCTCGGCGGGGCAGAGCCTGTTGGACAAGACGCCGGCGCTGATGCAGAACGTGATGGTGGCGATCCAGGCCAAGATGCAGCCGCTGTTCGTGGATCTGCAGAAGGACCTGGAGGCGATCGTGAACGAGCCGGCGCCTGCGGCCGCACCGGCGAAGAAGTAATCGGGCTCGGGATCACAGAGGGTTACGTGTCAGTCCGCGTACGGCAGCTGTTCGTTTTCCATGGATGAGTAAGCCGGGCAGCCCAGGTCAGCGCACTTCCCAGTCGAACAGATCCATCGCCTTGCGGAATTCGCCGTCCACCGGCGCGCTGATGTCCATCGGCGTGCCATCCGGATGCGGGAAGCGCAGGCGCTCGGCGTGCAGGAGCATGCGGTGGATGCCCTGCATGCGGAAGCTGCGGTTGTGGCGGCCGTCGCCGTGGCTGGTGTCACCGATCAGGTGATGCGAGAGGTGCTTGAGGTGGCGGCGGATCTGGCGGAAGCGGCCGGTCTGCGGCTGGCAGCGCAGCAGGGCGTAGCGTGAGGTCTCGAACTCGCCCATCGGAATCGCGATCTCGCCCACGGCGACACGCTGGAAGTGGGTGATCGCCTGCTTCTTGACCGGCTTGCCGGGGCCGCCATCGAGGTCGTGGTCGACGGTGAAGGCCTCGTCGGCCGGCCAGCCCCGGCAGATCGCGAGGTAATCCTTGGTGACGTCGCCGCCCATCAGCGATTTGCCGAGCACGCTGGCGCTTTCGCGATCAAAGGCGAGCAGCAGGCAGCCGCTGGTGGCGCGGTCCAGACGATGGACGAGGAAGATCGGCTTGCCGAGCTGTTCGCGCAGGCGGTCGGCGAGGAAGTCGTCTTCGCCCCGGGCAAGCTTGCTGTCGTGGACCATCAGCCCGGCGGGCTTGTTGACCACGGCGAGCTGGTCGTCCAGGTGCAGCAGCTGCAGGGGCGGAAGCGCCACCGGCGGCTCGGCCAGGGCCGCTGCCGGCAGCTCGATCACGCTCATCGGCGCCACCAGGCACTGGCCAGCGAGAACACCCCCGCCGCGCCGGTCACCCAGCTCCACACCGGGGCATCGCCGAAGTACCAGCCACCCGGCTGCAGGCCATACAGCACCGCGGCGACGATCATCAGGCCGACGCCGGCAATCGCGGCCACCGCGCGCTTCTGCAGTTTCTGCACGCTGACGTTCAGCGCCGCCAGATCACGCGAGCGCATCGACAGTTCATGATCACCTTCCACCTGCTGGCGCAGCCAGGCGTGGACCAGGCGCGGCATGTCCGGCGTATGCGTCATGATTTCGGGCAGGCGCTTGCGCACTTCCTTCAGCACCCGGCGCGGGCTGTAGCGTTCGCGCAGGATGCGTTCCAGCACCGGCCGCGCGACCGCCCAGATATCCAGTTCCGGATCGAGCTGACGGCCGACACCTTCGATGTTGAGCAGTGTCTTCTGCAGCAGGATCAGCTGCGGCTGCAGCGTGAGCTCGTAGCGCTGGGCCACGCGGAACAGCTTGATCAGCACCTCGGCCAGCGAGATCTGCGACAGCGGGCGGGTGAAATACGGTTCGCACACCGAACGCGCGGCCGCTTCGAGTTCATCGATGCGCACGTTGTTGGGCATCCAGCCGGCTTCCACATGCAGCGCGGCCATGCGCCGGTAGTCCTTGTTGAAGATGGCCATGAAGTTCTCGGCCAGGTAGTACTGATCTTCTTCGGACAGCTGGCCCATGATGCCGAAATCCAGCGCGATGAAGCGCGGGTTGTCGCGGCGCGCCGGATCGGTGTCGACCCAGATGTTGCCGGCGTGTGCATCGGCGTGGAAAAAGTTGTCGCGGAACACCTGGGTGTAGAACACCCGCACACCCTTGGCGGCCAGCGCCTTGCGGTCGATGCCGGCCTTGTCCAGCGCGACGATGTCGTCCGACGGAATGCCCCACACGCGCTCCAGGGTCAGCGCGCGCTCGGCGGTATGGCTCCAGATCACTTCCGGTACGTACAGATCGTCCGAGTCGATCCAGTTGCGACGCAGCACGCTGGCATTGGCGCCTTCGCGCTGCAGATCCAGCTCGGCGGCCAAGGTGTTTTCGACTTCGGCGACCACTTCGCGCGGGCGGATCTTGTCGGCGCGCGGGTGCGCGCGTTCGATCAGCGCGGCGGCCGACTTGAGCAGCGCGATGTCGGCGTCGATCTGCTTTTCGATGTCCGGGCGCAGCACCTTGACCACCACCTGGCGGCCATCGGCGAGCGTGGCCGCGTGCACCTGTGCGATCGAGGCGGAGGCCAGCGGCTGCAGATCGAAGCTGGCGAACGCTTCGCTGACCGGGCGGCCGAGCGCGCGCTCGACGATGGCCTGCGCGGCGGCGCCGTCGAACGGCTTGACGCGGTCCTGCAGCAGGGTGAGTTCGTTGGCGACGTCGGCCGGGATCAGGTCACGGCGGGTGGAGAGGATCTGGCCGAACTTGACGAAGATCGGGCCCAGGTCCTGCAGCGCCAAGCGCAGGCGCGCACCGCGCGACTGTGCGGCGATGTCGGCCGAGGCACGTGGCACGAACGGCTTGGCCAGGCGCAGCCAGCGTTCGGCCGGGGTGCCCTGGAGCAGATCGTCGAGGCGGTAACGCAGGATGATGCGGCCGATGCGGCTGGCCCGGAAGATCGCCTTCATGGGCCCACCTGCCGCAGGCGCTGGACGCGCACGGCCATGCGTTCAACGTCGTCGCGCATCACGTCCACATCGTCGTGGAAGGCATCCAGTTCTGCTCGGGGTACCACGTCGCGCGACTCCTCGGTGACAAATTCAGCGGCGCTGTGCGCCAGGTCGGACGCGCCGCGGCGCGCATGCTGCAGTGCCGAGCGCAGGGTGTTGGCGATCTGCACGCCCATCACCTCGCCGAACACGCGCACGAACGGCTGCTGCCAGTCCGGATCGAAACGGGTCGCCAGCTGCTGCAGGCGGCGGGCCAGCTCGGCATCGCCGGAGACCTTGACCCGCCCGGCCGGCGCATCACCGCCACGGCGTGCATTGGCCAGGAACGGCAGCTGGGCCAGCACCCCGCCCAGCGTGCTGCGCACCGCCAGGTCCGGCTCCTGCTGCGGATCGACCGGGCCGACCGTGAGGCGCTCCCCGTCCAACCCGATCCGCATCGCCAACGCAGGCGATTCCAGGGTCAGGGCGATGTGGCGGCCATCCAGCGCGGCCAGCGCGCTGCGGGTGTCCGGGTCCAGCGCCAGCGCGCGGTTGAGCGTGAGCTGCAGCGCATTGCCAGCCAGCGGCTTGAGGGAAGAGAGCAGGGAACGGGCCATCACCGCATTCTACCGTGTGCCCTTGAACGGCGGGCGTGTTCCCGGGCGCCGACTCGGTTCATGCTATGGCACCCCAACACAGTGACAGGAGCGGCAACAGGCATGGGCAAGACCCGGGTAGGCATCCTCTTCGGCGGCCGTTCGGCCGAGCACGAGGTCTCGCTGCAATCGGCGAAGAACATCCTCGATGCGCTGGACAAGGACCGCTTCGAGGTCAGCCTGATCGGCATCGACAAGCAGGGCCAGTGGCACGTGAGCGACCCGCGCGACTTCCTGCTCAATGCCGGCGACCCGGCACGGATCGCGCTGCACCGCTCGGGCAATGCGGTGGCGGTGCGGCCGGGCCTGGAACGCCAGCAGCTGGTGCCCACCGATCCGGCCACCGCGCTGGAGCAGATCGACGTGGTGTTCCCGATCGTGCACGGCACCCTGGGCGAGGACGGCTCGCTGCAGGGCCTGCTGCGCATGGCCAACCTGCCCTTCGTGGGCTCAGGCGTGCTGGGCTCGGCAGTGGCGATGGACAAGGACGTGGCCAAGCGCCTGCTGCGCGATGCCGGGCTGGCGGTGGCGCCGTTCGCCTGCTTCAACCGGGTCACGGCGGCGCGGGCCGATTACGCCGCGCTGGTCGCCGCGCTGGGCACGCCACTGTTCGTGAAGCCGGCCAACCAGGGCTCCTCGGTGGGTGTGAGCAAGGTGCGCAACGAGGCGGACTTCCATACCGCCCTCGCGCTGGCGCTGTCGTTCGATCACAAGGCGCTGGTGGAAGCGGCGATCGACGGCCGCGAAATCGAGTGCGCGGTGCTCGGCAACGAACACCCCGAAGCCAGCGTCTGTGGCGAGGTGGTCGTGCACGATGATTTCTATTCGTACGACACCAAATACATCAGCGAGACCGGTGCCGACATCGTGGTGCCGGCGGCCATCACCGATGCGGAGCAGTCCCGTATCCGGCAGATCGCCGTGCAGGCCTACCAGGCACTGGAGTGTGCCGGCCTGGCACGCGTGGATGTATTCCTGACGCCGGCCGGCGAGGTGGTGATCAACGAGATCAACACGTTGCCCGGCTTCACCCGCATCAGCATGTACCCGAAGCTGTGGGCAGCCAGTGGGCTGGATTACACCGCCCTGATCACGCGGCTGCTGGAACTGGCGATGGACCGGCATGCGCGTGAGCGCGATCTGCGCAGCGCCATCGCAACGACGGCCTGAACATCGTTGCCGATGTCAGGCCGTCATTATTTCCGCAGCGCGTCCCACGCCGGAGAGAGGTAGCGCGGGACGCGCCGGACACTAGGTCCGCTTGCGGAACATCGAAACCACCGCCAGGATCAGGAAAACGACGAACAGGATCCAGGCGACGTTGCTGGCGGCGCCGGCAATGCCCGAGAAACCAAGCACCGCCGCGATGATGGCGATGACAAAAAAGATGACGGCGTAATGCAGCATGTCGACCCTCGCGTTGATGCGTGCCGGAGTTGGCGTGGGGCCATGTTCACCAACCTGCGGTGTTCAGGGAGTGATGGAATCCTGTGCGTTCGATGAAGATGCCAGCCGGGCCAGCCCTTCTTCGATGCTGACCAAGGGGACATAACCGAAGTCGCGGCGCGCCGGTTCCATGCTGTACCAGTGCGGGGTGCACAGCTGCTCGGCCAGGAAGCGGGTCATGGGCGGCTCGCCGCGCAGGCGCAGCAGCGGCCACAGCCGCTCGCAGACCGCGCCGATCCGGTAAGCCGCCTTGAAGCTGATCGACTTTGTCACTGGCGGCGCATCCACCGCGGCCAGCAGCTTGTTGAGCAGCTCGCGCATCGGCAGCGGCTCGCCGTTGGAAATGAAGTACGCCTTGCCGGCGCAGGCCGCGCCCGGGGCCAGGTGCTCCAGGGCCAGGAAGTGGGCCAGTGCGGCGTTGTCGATGTAGGTGGTGTCCACCTTGTTCTGCCCATCGCCGACGAAGCGCAGGCGGCCGGCGCGGGCGCGCTCAGCCAGACGCGGTACCAGTTGCTGGTCGCCCGGGCCCCAGATCAGCCGCGGCCGCAACGCGACCGTGGCCAGCTGCGCATCGTTGGCCGCCAGCACGCGCTGCTCGGCGATGGCCTTGGTGGCCGCGTACGGCGCCTGGAAGTTCTCGCCATACGGCACCTCGTCCGCGCCCAGGCCCTCCACTGGATGCGTGGCGCGATGGGTCACGCTGGGCGTGGAGGTGTAGACCAGCTTGCCCACGCCGTGCGCGCGACAGGCCGCGATGACATTGTCGGTGCCGACCACGTTGGCCTGGTGGTAGCTGTCATAGCTGCCCCACGCACCGGCCTTGGCCCCGTTGTGGAGGACCGCATCGACCCCGGCCACCGCATGCATCACCGCCTGCGCATCGGCCAGGTCGCCGCGGATCTGGCCCACGCCCATCGCCTGCAGCGCAGGGTAGTGGCCGCGGTTGAACGCCAGCACCTGGTGACCCCGCTCGATCAGTCCCTTGCACAGGGCCTGGCCGAGGAAGCCGCCGCCGCCGGTCACGAGGATCTTCATGCGTGCTGCTCCAGTTGCGCGGTGGCCCATACCGTGAGCTTCTCGCGGCCGATCTTGGCGTTGTGGCGGATGTCGACCGGGAAGCCCGGGTGCGGCAGGAACTGCTCGATGCGCGCGGTGTGCGCATGTGCGGCCGCTTCACGACGCAGGCGCTCGACCAGGGCGGGCGAATCGATGGTGCCGGGCTGCAGTTCGTAGCACAGCACCGGCCGCTGCCGACCCGGCGCACCCACGCCGACCAGCGCGGTGCGGGCGATGCCGTCCAGCGCATTGAACACCGGCTCGACCTGCTCGGTGTACAGCGGCCCCTGCGCGGTTTCCACGCGCTGGGTCTTGCGCCCACAGAACCACAGCCGGCCCTGCGCATCGAAGTAGCCGACATCGCCCATCCGGTGCACGACCCGGGTGCTGCCATCGGCCAGGGTTTCGGTGATCTTCGCCGCGGCGGTGGCCTGCGGGCGGTTGAAGTAGCTGTCGGTGGCGGTCGGGCCGGCCACGGTGATCTCGCCCACCTCGCCGGTGGCCAGCACACGGGCCTGCGACCAATCCGGCAGCGGCGCGTCATCGATGGCGATGATGCGCACCTCGTTTGGCGCGACCACGCGGCCGACACAGGTACCGGCGCCGGCCTCGGTGGCCTGGCGGGTGTTCTCCAGCTCGCGGCCTTCGATCACCGCCACCGGCAGGCACTCGGTGGCGCCGTAGGGGGTCCAGAACTGGGCGTCATCGGGCAGCAGGCGGCGGATCCGCGCGACCACATCCGGCGGCACCGGCGCCCCGGCCGAGGTCACCCGGCGCACGCTCGGCAGCGGCTGGCCGTGATCGGCCAGGACCCGCATCAGCGCCGGCGAGCCGAACAGCTGGGTGACGCCGAAGCGGTTGATGGCGTCATGCAGCTTGCGCGGATCGGCCTGGGCCGGGCGGGTCGGGTCCATGTCCGGGATCACCGAGGTCAGCCCCAGCGCCGGATCGAACAGCGCGAACGGCGGGAAGGTCGGCAGATCCACCCCACCCGGCTCCATCCCGAAGGCGGCGCGCAGCAGCTCGACCTGGCCGACGAAATGACGGTGGCGGTAGACCACGCCTTTGGGCACGCCGGTGGAGCCGCTGGTGAACAGGATCGCCGCGACATCCTCGCCATCGGTCGGGGCCAGCGCAGGCGCCGCCGTGGCGCCCTGGGCTTCCAGCCGGGCCAGGGTGGTGCCACCCCAGCCCCAGCGGCGGCCGACGGTCACCAGCAGGCGCGCAGAACGGCACCAGCGCAGCACCAGGCGCGCCACGTGGGCCAGGCCGATGCCGATGAAGGCCTGCGGCTGGGCCTCGTCCAGGCATTGCTTCAGCGCGCGCTTGTCGATGCCCGGGTCGACCAGCACCGGGACCGCGCCGTTCTTGAACAGCGCGAACATCAGCAGGAAGAACTCCGGCGAGGGCCGCACCATCACCACCGCGCGCACGCCGCGGCCGATGCCGTACGCGGCCAGGCCGGCCGCCATCGCGTCGCTGCGGGCGTTGAGGGTGCGGTAATCCAGGGTGACGTCATAACGCGCCATGCCGCCGGGCCCGGGCTTGCCGGGGCAGCGGATGGCGATCTGGTCGGGGCGTTCACGGGCCAGCTCGGGCAGGCGCGCGGCGATATTGATGGCGCTGTTCATCCGTTCATTGTCGCCGCTGCAGAAAAATCTTGCGCGCCGGCCGGTGGCGTGGAAAATTCGCGCCCTTCCCTCCTGCTTCGCTGCCGCCCAAGGCCGGTGCCCCATGCCCCATCCCTGCCTCACCTGCGGCGCCTGCTGCACCCAATACCGTGTGGCCTTCCATTGGATGGAATCGGACGAGGTCACCCCCGGTGGCGTCCCGCACGAGCTCACCCAGGTGCTGGACCCGCACCGGCTGTGCATGCTCGGCACCCTGTCCAAGCCGGTGTACTGCGTGGCGCTGGATGCGGAGATCGGCGTGTATTCGCGCTGCAGCATCCACCCCAACCGCCCCAGCGTGTGCCGTGAGGTGGATGCTTCGTGGGAGTACGGCAAGGCCAGCCCCCAGTGCGACAAGGCGCGCGTGGCGCACGGCATGCCGGCGCTGACCCTGGCCGACTGGCGCTGGCGGGACGAGGCGGGCAATGACGATGATCATCCCGACGACAACGGGAACTCGCCGGCGCCGCCGCAGGCTCCGATCGCGGCGTAGTTGGGGGGGCGCCGGGGGTTCTGGCGCCGGGGTAAAAGCTGCCGACCAACGGTCGGCTCTACCGGTGACGGGGTCGGATGCGACCCAACGTCAATACCAAACCGATCAGATCGGGTGCGCGTCCAGAAACGCGCGGATCTTCGGCACCAGCACCTCGTGCTTGTCTTCCAGCACGTAATGCCCGGCATCCTCGAAGGCATGCACCTGCGCCTGGGGCAGTGCGGCCTGGAAGCCCTCCAGGAAGTGGTGGTCGAACACGAAATCACGCAGCCCCCAGCCGATGAAGGCGGGACGGTCGGCGTAGCTGGGCAGGGTCTGGCCGGACCGCTCCAGCAGCGACCAGGCCTTGTCGGCCGGTGACAGCGGAATGTCCTGCATGAAGCGGATAGTGCTGATGCGGTTGGCGTAGCTGTTGTACGGCGACACGTAAGCGCGGCGCACCTCGGCCGGCATCTTCCGTTCCACGCCCAGCCACGAGGCACCGGACGAGAACGCGTTGAAGGTGCGGATGAGCCACTCGCCGATCTTCCAGTGGCGACCCAGCGCGATCTGCCACGGCATCTTCTTCGCGGCCGGCATCGGGAAGGCGGCGGTGTTGAGCACCACCAAGCGCTTGACCTGCGCGTGGTGCGACAACGCCCAACCGAAGCCGATCATGCCGCCCCAGTCGTGCACGGCCAGGGTCACCGGGCCGGTGATGCCCAGGTGCGCGAGCAGCGCCTCCAGGTCATCCACGCGCGACTGCAGGGTGTAGTCGTAGTGCGCGTCATCGGGCTTGTCCGACAGGCCCATGCCGATATGGTCCGGCACGATGCAGCGGTACTTGTCCGAGAGGCCGGTCACCAGGGTGCGCCAGTAATAGCTCCACGACGGATTGCCGTGGACCATCACCACCACCTCGCCATCGCGCGGGCCTTCGTCGAGATAGTTCATCGACAGGCCGGGGCGCACCTCGAAGCGGTGCGGATGGGCGGGGTAACCGGGCAGCTGGGGCATGCAAACGCACCTGTGAAAAGGGCCGGCAGAACCGGCCCTTGATGTTCAATTCCAACGCCGCAGCAGCCTGCGGCGACTGGTTTACCAGACCACTTCGGCCATCGAGCAGTTCAGGCCCGAGCCGATGCCGAGCAGCGCGATGCGATCGCCCTTCTTCAGCTTGCCCAGCTGCTTGAGCTTGCTCAGCACGATCGGCACCGAGGCCGGGCCGATGTTGCCGTGCTCGCCGAAGATCGTCATCACCTTCTTCGGGTCGATGCCGAAGTTCTTGATGAAGGCGGCGGTGTGCGGCTGGCTGACCTGGTGGATCACGAACTGGTCCAGTTCCTCCACGGCCCAGCCCAGTGCTTCACGGGCGGCCACGAAGGTCTTCTGTGCCAGCTTGATGCCTTCGATCAGCAGCATGCGGGTGTCGGTGACCATGCGGTCCAGGTTGCCCCGGCACAGCTGGTTCCACTCGGTGGCCGAGCGGGTCACGCCACCGCGGTAACGCGGGGCATCGGGCACCAGCTCGGTGCGCGCCATGACCATCGCCGCGGCACCGCAGCCCAGGGTCAGGGCGGCCATCTCGTTGCGGAAGTCATCGGCGGTCACGCCCGGCAGGGCCATGCGCTCGAGGGTCTTCTCGTACACCAGGTTGGCGGTTTCACCGTCGACGATCAGCGCGTAGTCGATCTCGCCGCGTTCGAGCATGCGGGCGGCGATGTCCATGCCGTTGATGAAGGCCAGGCAGGCATTGGCGACGTCGAAGGTCATGCATTCGTCGCCGACCCCCAGGTTGCCCGAGACGATGCTGGCCGTGGACGGCTCCAGGTAGTCGCGGCTGACCGAGGTGTTGACCAGCAGGCCGATCTTGTCGGCGCCGATCCCGGCGTCTTCCAGTGCTTTGCGGGCAGCCAGCGTGGCGGCGTCGGAGGCCAGCATGTCGGCATCCCACAGGCGGCGGGCGTGGATGCCCGCGATATCGCCGAGCACATCGGTACGGATGCCAAGGCGATCCAGCGTCGGCTTCAGCCGTTCGTTGATTTCCTTGGACGTCAGCGTGTGCGGCGCGTCGATGTGCGCCAAGCCGGCGATCGAGACATTCTTGAAGAGCATCAGTTAGCGCCAAGGCTCAGGCAAAGGGGGCGTTATTGTAAGCCGGCACGGCTTTCACCGCACCTTTACGAATTCACGCCCGGGCGTATGGTCCGGGCGCAGGGTGAAGGGTTCAGCGTGGCGGGCACTGGAAGGCCAGGAAGCGCTGGCTGCCATCGACGGGCAGGCCAGAGGCCTGCACGGCATTGGCACCGGCGCTGGGCGCCTCGTTGCGGGCCAGGGTTTCCAGCTCTTCCTGCACGCGCAGCGGGTTGCGGTTGTAGAAGCCGACCTTGCTCTTCACGGTCACCACCACCTCGCCCTTGCTCTGGCAGCCGCTGGGAACCGCACCGGCCGGCAGCACGCGGACCGTCTTGCCGGACGACTCGATCGGCACCCAGGTGCAGGCGGAAACGCTGAGGATCAGGGCGGACAGAAGCAGAATGCGCATGGACAAGGCCTAGCTGGAATACGTAAGGGAGTGTGCGGGAAACAACTGAATCGGGGGTGATCAGGGGCCGGGAGGGTTCCCGGCACCTGAGGCGCGGGTCAGCACGATGGCTGACCCGCTGTCGGCATCACCGGGCCTTCGGTGCCGCTGCAGCCGGAGCAGCCGGAGCCACCACCTTGCCTTCGGCATCGATCACCTGCACCTGGCCGAGGTTGAGCGCACGCACCGGTGCCTCGGTCTGCTTGAGATCACCGACCACCACCCAGGTCAGCGCGTTCGGGTCCAGCGTGGCCGCGGCCTGCTGCACCTGGGCCGGGGTCATTGCCTCGATCTCGGCCTTGCGCTGGACCACATAGTCGTCCGGGCGCTGGTACCGCACGATCCCGCTGATGGTGCCCATCACCGCGCTGGCGGTCTCGTAGGCACCGGGCAGGCTCAGGTTCTGGATGTTGCGGATGCGCGCCACCTCGGCCGGGGTGGCCGGCTTGGCACCGCTGGCGAACTCGGCGATCTCCTTGCGCATCTCCTGCATCGCCTCGGCGGTCTTGTCGATCTGCACCGGTGCGCGGGCGCCCCACGGGCGCTGGCCCAGGGTGTTGCTGGCGCTGCTGCCGGCACCGTAGGACCAGTGCTTCTGCTCACGCAGGTTCATGTTCAGGCGCGAGGTGAAGTCGCCGCCCAGCACGCCGTTGGCGATGTCGAAGCGGGTCGACCCCGGGTCCTTGGACGAGGGCACCACCTGGCTGGCGAACAGGTTGGCCTGCACCGCACCCGGCTGGTCGATCAGGTACACGCGGGCCTGGGTCGGCCGTGCCACGTCCACCGGGGCCTTCACCTGCGGGGCCGGGCCCTCGGCCTTCCAGTTGCCGAACTGGCGCTCCAGCAGCGGCACGAGGTCCTTCAGCGTGGTGTCGCCGACCACGATCAGGGTGCCCTGCTCCGGGCGCAGCCAATCACGGTGGAAATCGACCAGGTCCTCGCGGGTCATGGACTGGATGTCCACTTCATTGCCGCTGCCGGTGAACGGGATCGCATACGGATGACCGGCGCCGTACAGCAGGGTCGGCATCACGCGCATCGCGACCGCGCTGGGGTTGACCTTCTCCTGCTGGATGCCGGCGATCCAGGTCGCCTTGACGCGATCGATCTCGGTCTGGTCGAAGCGCGGCTGGCGCAGCATGTCCGCATACAGGGCCAGCGACGGGGCCAGGTTTTCCTTCAGCGCGGACAGATACACGCTGGTGCTGTCCAGCGAGGCGGAGGCATCGAGCTTGGCGCCCAGTGCATCGGCGGCATCGGCGAAGGGCAGCGCGCCCAGCTTGCCGGCGCCCTCGGTGAGCAGCCCCATGGTGAAGTTGGCGGTGCCGGACTTGCGGCCCTGGTCGGCGGTGAAGCCACCCGGGAACTCATAGCTGAACTGCACGACCGGGATGTCGTGACGCTCGGCCAGGATCACCTGGGTGCCATTCTTCAGCGTGGCGCGATGCAGTTCCGGGAATTTCAGGTCCGGGAAGGTCTTGGTCTGCGGCACGCCGGTGCTGCGGTCGACCTGCTGGGCCAGCGTCGTGAAGCTGGGGTCCACGGCGGGCACGGTGAACGGCTTGGGCGTTTCCGACGGCAGTTCGGCCAAGGCAACGCGCGCGCCCGGCTCGACCACGATGGTGTGGTCGCCGGCGCCCAGCCACTTGGCACCGACATCGCGCACCTGCGCGGCAGTGGCCGCATCGATGGTGGCCAGCGACGTGCGGAAGCAGCCCGGGTCACCTTCGTACACGGTGCACTCGGCCAGCGCGTCGGCCTTGCCGCCGAAGCCACCGATGCGCTCGATGCCGCGGATGAAGCCGGCGCGGAAGGCGGTCTTGCCGCGGCTGAGCTCATCGGCGGTCGGGCCGTCCTTGGTCAGGCGCTTCACCTCTTCATCGATGATCGCCTCGACCTTGGCCGGGTCCACGCCCTGCTTGACGCTGGCCATGATCACGAAGTTCGAGCCCAGCTGCGAGCTGTAGGCGCCGGCACTGATGTTGTCCACCAGCTTGTCCTGGTGCAGCAGGCGCTGGTCCAGACGCGAGGACTTCGCACCGCCGAGAACCTGCGCGAACAGCTGCAGCTGGTCTATGTCGGTGGTGCCGACCTGGGCGACGTTCCACGCGCGGTAGATGCGCGCCTGCGGCACCTTGTCGGTCATCACTTCGCGCGTGCTCTTCTCACGCTTGGCCACGTCCACCTTGGGCTGGGCCATGCTCGGGCCGGCCGGGATGTCGCCGAAGTACCTGGCGACCTTTTCTTTCGCCGTGGCCACATCGATGTCACCGGCCAGCACCAGCACTGCATTGTTGGGGCCGTACCAGGTGCGGAACCACGTTTTCACGTCGTCCAGCGAGGCCGCGTTGAGATCGTTCATCGAGCCGATCACGCTGTGGTGATACGGATGGCCTTCCGGATACATCGCGCGGGTCAGCTTTTCCCAGACCTGGCCATACGGCTGGTTCTCGCCCTGGCGCTTTTCGTTCTGGACCACGCCGCGCTGTTCGTCGAGCGCGGCCTGGTCGATCGCGCCGAGCAGATGGCCCATGCGGTCGGACTCCATCCACAGCGCCATGTCCAGCGCCGTGGTCGGCACGTTCTCGAAGTAATTGGTGCGGTCGGTGTTGGTGGTGCCGTTCTGGCCGGTGACACCCACCTGCTTGAAGGGCTCGAAATACTCGCCGTCGTGGTTCTCGCTGCCCTGGAACATCAGGTGTTCGAACAGGTGCGCAAAGCCGGTGCGGCCGGCGGGTTCGTCCTTGCTGCCGACGTGGTACCAGATGTTGACGGCCACGATCGGCGCCTTGCGGTCGGTGTGCACCACCACGCGCAGGCCATTGGGCAGGGTGAACTGCTCGAACGGAATGTCGACCTTGGCCACCGTGGCCGGCTTGGCCAGGACCGGTGCGGGCGCCAGTGAGCCCAATGCGGCGGAGAGCGCTACAGCGAGCAGCGCGGCACGCGGTCGGAGTTGGACGGTCATTCCGGTTCCTTGGTCATGAAAGTGAAGCCGGATGCTAGCGCGCCGCCCAGGCAAAAGGCATCGGCCAACAGTCATTGGGGGCAAAACGGACAGCCTGCAGGCCCTGCGGCGGACAACTGTCCGGACAGCGGACACCGCGACATCGATAAAAACCCTTTGAAATCAACAGATAAAACTTGGCACGCGTCCTGCGTGGTACTGGGCAAGGGAAGCAAGGATCAAATCAAAACTGACTGGATGCTGAACAAAAACAAGAAAGATCAAATTGTTCTTGCACGCCCCGAATCGGTGTACTACCTTACTACCACACCACTGCTCACCAACACTAAACAGGACCTCGCCATGAACACCAAGACGCTCGCCATCGCCATCGCCCTCGCCGCCGGCTCCGCATTTGCTTCGTCGGTGCAGGCCGCCCCCGCCATCGTCACGTTCGACACCGTGCAGGTCCGCCCTTCGGCCGACCAGATCGCCCAGGCCGAGGTTGAGCGCACCAGCAGCATCCCGACCCTGGCCGTCGTGGAAGTCCGCCCGACCGCCGGCCTGATCGCTGACTACCGCGCCGAACTGGCCGCCAACCGCCGCGTCACCACGCTGGCCGCCGTTGAAGTGCGCCCGACCGCCGAACAGCGCCAGGCCCTGGCTGCCGAGCAGACCCGTGACCGCGGCTACGTCGCCACCTTCACCGCTGCGGCCACTGCCGTCGCCAATGAAGTGATCATCAACCTGCCGACCCTGCAGGTGCGTCCGTCGGCTGCCGATCTGCAGGCCCTGGCGCTGGACACCGCCGCTGCCGCCGCCTCGACCCTGATCCGCCAGTAAGCCGTAGCTGCGGTCCCCCGCAGCCACGGCGTACACTTCGCCGATGACTGCCACGCCCACGTTCCATGTCGTTCTGTTCCAACCCGAAATCCCGCCGAACACCGGCAATGTGATCCGCCTCTGCGCCAACACCGGCGCGCGGCTGCACCTGATCGAGCCGCTCGGTTTCGACCTGAGCGACAAGCAGCTCAAGCGCGCCGGCCTGGACTATCACGAATACGCCCGACTGCAGGTCCATCCTGATCTTGAGACCGCCCTGCAGGTGATTGCGCCCAAACGCCTGTTCGCGCTGAGTACCCGCGGCAGCGTGCGTTACGACACCCAGCAATTTGAAGATGGCGATGCCTTCCTGTTCGGCCCGGAAACCCGCGGCCTGCCCCAGGACCTGCTCGACAGCCTGCCCCACGGCCGCCGCCTGCGCCTGCCGATGCAACCGGGCAACCGCAGCCTCAATCTGTCCAACACCGTTGCGGTGGTGATGTACGAGGCGTGGCGCCAGAACGGGTTTGCCGGCGGGCAATGACTCAAAAAGCGTTGATGCCCGTCAGCTCCCGCCCGATCACCAGCTGGTGCACGGTCTCGGTGCCCTCGTAGGTGATCACCGATTCCAGATTGAGTGCATGCCGGATCGCCACATGTTCGGTGGTGATGCCCGCGCCACCGAGCAGATCACGGCACTCGCGCGCGATGTCGATGGCCATGCGGCAATTGTTCCATTTGGCCAGGCTTACCTGCTGCGGCTGCAGCTGGCCGGCATCCTTCAGGCGCCCCAGCTGCAATGCCAGCAACTGCGCGGTGGTGATCCGGCGCGCCATGTCGGCCAGCTTGATCTGCGCACTCTGCGTGGCCGCCACCGGCCGGCCGAACAGCACCCGCTGCTTGGTGTAGGCCAGCGCTTCATCCAGGCACGCCACCGCGGCACCGATCGGGCCCCAGCTGATGCCGTAGCGTGCCTGGTTCAAGCAGCCCAGTGGGCCTTTCAGGCCCTGCACGTTAGGCAGCCGGTTACGGTCGGGCACGCGCACATTGTCGAAGAACAGCGCACCGGTGAGCGAGGCGCGCAGGCTCATCTTGTGCTTGATCTCCTGCGTGCTGAAGCCGGGCATGCCTTTCTCGAGCACGAAGCCCTGGATGCCGTCTTCGGTATGCGCCCAGATGATCGCGATGTCCGCCACCGGCCCACTGGTGATCCACATCTTGCTGCCGTTGATCAGCCAGTCGCCGCCGTCGCGCACCGCGCGGGTCTTCATCGCCGCCGGATCGGAGCCGCCATGCGCCTCGGTCAGGCCGAAGCAGCCGATGACCTTGCCGGTGGCCATGTCCGGCAACCAGCGCACGCGCTGTTCTTCGCTGCCGTAGGCGTAGATCGGGTACATGCACAGCGAGCTCTGTACCGAGACGAAACTGCGCAGCCCCGAATCGCCGCGCTCCAGTTCCTGGCAGATCAAGCCGTAGCTCACCGCGTTCAGTCCGCCGCCGCCGTACTGTTCGGGCAGGCTGGAGCCGAGCAGACCCAGTGCAGCGATCTCGGGGATCAGTTCGTCGGGAAAGCGGCCTTCATCAAATGCATCGCCGATGATCGGCAGCACCCGGGTATCAGTGAAGCGCGCCACCGTCGCCTGCACCGCGCGCTCCTCCTCGCTCAGCAGCGAACGGATATCGAACAGATCGAACGGATTGAGTGACATGGCATCCCGGCAGGTGGCGGTGGAACAGGCCCCCATTGTGGGCGTTGTGCAGGTAGGGGCCAAGGGCTGGCGCAGCAGGAGCTGCCTGCTCCATCCGGGCGCCGATCCAGCCGGCCACCCGATCGCCGGGATGTCCTGATCCCTTATGGCCACGCCCCGGCCAGATACGAACGTGTGCGTGCCCGGAGCGTGGCGATGTCGGGCGCTGTGGCCGGATTACGGATCCTGTCGGCGGCAGTTGGCCTGCCTGGGCGGGATGCCCACGTCCGCCGCATAGATCCATCGGGCCTCTGTTACCGACGTGGCCATCACGTAACGTTGCGGATTACCTGGGCTCGCGCCCCAGCACCAATAGCTCTGGAGCTCGGCACTACTGCTGATGGCTGCAGGCAAGCCGACCGGGTACGCCTGGGCGGGCTTGGCACCGAGCAGTCCTGCCAGCGCCAAGGAGGCACCGACACAGCAGGCGATCATGTTCATGTTGCGATCCTGATATTCGCTCCGAAGCGGAGCTGCATCAAGGTGGCCATTTCCAACGCAACGTTCAGGCACGCAGCGCTCACTTCCCGGTGCCTGCCGCATTTGAACTGATCGATAGGTGCTGTTGCAGTTGGTCGGCCTATCGCTTGTGCGCGGCACGGTAGGCATGGGTCGGTGAATGCGCCCAGGGATTACCGGCGTATCGGTGCAGCGGGGTGATGCTGCGTGCCGCGCGCCGCTGGGAGCCCACTGAAGGTCAAGCGCGGCGCGATGGCGTGGCATTCTCCTACCTTCGTGCCGACCTCAACATCGAGGAAGTATGGGCGTATCGCACGCAGGGTGGATTCATCGCGGACATGTCGGGCCACTCGGGGTATCCATTGGGGGTTCGTTGCGTGTTTCCGTACGACGGGGCCACCGATACGCCCCGCAGTTCCGCACGATCATTGCAATCACGGTTCCGCGACAAGACGGGCCGATGGGTCCCCATCGTCAGGGTGGATCTGCGCGCAGGTGTCGCAGCGCCCTTCACCTATCGTGACGAGGATCAAAGCAACGCACCGTTGTGATGGCCGCCTGAGGAGGCGTGATCCCTGCGCGGCCGTCACCAATGCTGCATCGCAGCAACCCACCGTCCGCGGCGAGCTTTGCGTGCCATGGCGAGGCTGCTGCCTAGGCGTGAACGGGAAGGACCGGTACTCTGGCGCATTGATCCACCGTTTCGCCGTGACGTGACACGGGCGATTCCCAGGCAACCGCCGCCGTTCAACCCGCGGCACTACCCAAGAGTTACGCAGCCCCATGAGCGAAGAAATCAACGTCCTGCCCCCGCGTGAAGTGATGGAATTCGATGTGGTGATCGTCGGTGGCGGCCCTGCGGGCCTGGCCACGGCGATCCGGCTGCGCCAGCGCGCCATCGAGGCTGGCCGCGAGCTGTCGGTCTGCATCCTGGAAAAGGGGTCCGAACCCGGCGCGCACATCCTCTCCGGCGCGGTGATGGACCCACGCGCGTTGACCGAACTGTTCCCGGACTGGGCCGAGCGCGGCGCACCGCTGAAGCAGAAGGTCACCCGCGACGAATTCCTGTTCCTCACCGAGTCCGGATCGCGCAGCACGCCCAACGCGCTGCTGCCGGAGTGCTTCCACAACGAAGGCAACTACATCGTCAGCCTGGGCGAGGTCACCCGCTGGCTGGCGCAGCAGGCCGAGGCGCTGGAGGTGGCGATCTTCCCCGGCTTCCCGGCGGCGGAAGTGCTGTACAGCGATGATGGCGCGGTGATCGGCGTGGCCACCGGCGACATGGGCATCGAGAAGAACGGCCAGCCGGGCCCGGCATTCGAGCGCGGCATGGCGCTGCACGCCAAGTACACGATCTTCGCCGAAGGCTCGCGCGGCCATCTCGGCCGCCAGCTGATCGCCCGCTTCCAGCTCGATGCCGACAAGGATCCGCAGGCCTACGGCATCGGCATCAAGGAACTGTGGCAGATCGATCCGGCCAAGCACGAACCGGGCTTGGTGGTGCACGCCGCCGGCTGGCCGCTGGACAACGACACCTACGGTGGCGCGTTCCTGTACCACGCCGAGGGTGGCAAGGTCTCGATCGGCTATGTGGTCGGCCTGGACTACAAGAATCCGTGGCTGAGCCCGTTCGAAGAGTTCCAGCGCTTCAAGACGCACCCGGACATCCGCAAGCACCTGGAAGGGGGCAAGCGCATCGGCTACGGCGCGCGTGCGATCACCGCCGGTGGCCTGATGTCGCTGCCCAGGACGGTGTTCCCCGGTGGCGCGCTGGTCGGCTGCGAGGCCGGCTACCTCAACGTCAGCCGGATCAAGGGCAGCCACGCCGCGATCAAGACCGGCATGCTCGCCGCCGATGCGGCCTTCGATGCGCTCGCCGCCGATCGCCAGCACGATGAGTTGAGCGCCTATCCGCAGGCATTCGAGAGCAGCTGGCTGCATGCCGAGCTGCAGCAGGCCAAGAACTTCAAGCAGTGGTTCAAGAAGGGCCAGACCGTGGCCACGCTGATGACCGGCATCGAACAGTGGCTGCTGCCCAAGCTGGGCATCCGCAACCCGCCGTGGACGCTGCGCCACAGCACCCCGGACCACGCCTGCCTGGAGCCGGCGTCGAAACACGCGAAGATCCATTATCCCAAGCCCGATGGCGTGCTCACTTTCGACCGCCTCAGCTCGGTGTTCCTGAGCAGCACCAACCACGCCGAAGACCAGCCCAGCCACCTGACGCTCAAGGATGCCAGTGTGCCGGTGCGGATCAACCTGAGCGAATACGCCGGGCCGGAAGCGCGTTACTGCCCGGCGGGCGTGTACGAGTTCGTCGGCAGCGACGGGCACGAACAGTTGCAGATCAATGCGCAGAACTGCGTGCACTGCAAGACCTGCGACATCAAGGACCCCACCCAGAACATCGTCTGGGTGACCCCGCAGGGCGGTGGCGGCCCAAACTATTCGGGCATGTGATCGACGCGGCCTGCGACCACCGGTCGCAGGTCATCGGGCGCGGCAGTCACCGCCGCGCTCGCTATCCTGAGCGTCCTGTTGGACGTGACCGCTGCGCCATGGCCCCTGCTTTCCGATCGACGTTGCCGTTACTGGCCTGCCTGCTGCTGGCGGCGTGTTCGCGCGCACCGCAGACGCCCGAGCAGGCCCATCAGCAGGAGCTGCAGCGCGCGTTCGCGATCTGCGCCGGCTGCCACACGGTCAGCCCCGGCGGCGTGCACCGCTTCGGCCCGAACCTGCACGGGGTGATCGGCCGGCGCGCCGGCAGTGTCACCGGCTACCCGTACTCCAACGCGATGCGCGAGGCCGGGCTGACCTGGAACGAGCTGACCCTGGATGCGTTCCTGCGCTCGCCCACGCATGTGGTGCCGGGCACCCGCATGGTCAATACCACCGCCGACCCGGAGCGCCGGCGCCAGGTGATCGAGTACCTGCAGCAGCAGCGCTGATCGCCACGGAACCGGTCAGGACGCCTGCAGCTGTTCCAGGTAGGCACGCAACGCCGCATCGAACGCACCGACCGCCTCGGCATGCGCCGCCACGCCGTCGTCGTCGATGCTGTCCATCAGATGGCGCGCCTCCACCACCAAGGCATCCGCCCCCAGCGTGGCCAACCCGCCCACCAGCCGGTGCAGTACATCCACGAGCGCCGGTGCCGTACGCTCGTGCAGGGCCTCCTGCAGTTGCACCAGATCCTCCTCGGAGGCGCTGCACAGGCTTTCGATCAACACCGCGGCCACGTGCGCCGATCCAAACCGGCGCGTGAGCGCGGCCCGGTCGGGCGGCGCAGGGAGGCTGCCTTGTACATCCGCAGCAGCTGGCGCGTCCGGCAACCACTGCAGCAGTGCCTGGCGCAAGGCGGCCAGCGCCACCGGTTTGGCCAATAGATCATCCATGCCGGCCTCGCGGCAGCGTTGCAGATCGTCCTCCATCGCGCTGGCGGTGAGCGCGATCACCGGCAACCGGGCGGTGCCGCGGTCGCGCTCCTGCTCACGGATACGCCGGGTCATGGCATAGCCGTCCATGACCGGCATCCGGCAATCGGTGAGGACCAGATCGAAACGGGTCCGCGCGAGCAGCGCCAACGCCTGTTCGCCGTTCTCGGCCAGCACGTGCGGCAGACCGAGCTGCTGCATGCGCCAGCCCATCAGTGCCTGGTTGGTGGGATGGTCCTCGACGATCAGTACCCGCCGCTGCAGCAGCGCTGCCGGCACCGGCAGCCTCTGCGCCTGGTCTTCCGCCGCGCCGGGCTGTTCGTCCACCGGCACCGTGGGTACCGTCAGCAGCACCTCCACGCAGGTCCCCTCGCCGGGCACGCTGTGCAGCGTGAGCGTGCCGTGCATCAGGGCGACCAGGCGCTGGCAGATGCTCAGGCCCAGGCCGGTGCCCCCGTACTGGCGGCTGGTCGCTGCATCGGCCTGCGCGAACGGGGCGAACAGATGCTCGCGCTGCGCCGGCGAAATGCCGATGCCGGTATCGCGCACCGTCAGCCGCAGCTGCTGCGCGCCATCGCTATCGATGCCGAGCACCGTCAGTGCGATGTCGACCTCACCGGCGTGGGTGAACTTGATAGCGTTGCTGAGCAGGTTGAACGCGATCTGGCGCAGGCGCATACCGTCCGCCAGATGCATGGCCGCGACGTCGTCGTCGATCTGGATCTGCAGGTCCAGTCCCTTGGCCACTGCCTGCGGTGCAAGCAGCTGCTGCACGTTGCCGAGCAATGCGCGCAGCGCCACCGGATGTGCCTGCAGCGTCAGCGCGCCAGCCTCGATCTTGGAGTAGTCCAGCAGGTCATCGAGGATCTGCCGCAGCATCTGCGCCGAGTCTTCGATCACGCTGATGATGCGGCGCTGTTCCCCATCCAGCGCGGTGTGCGAGAGCACCTCGACCATGCCGAGTACCCCGGACATCGGCGTGCGGATCTCATGGCTCATCGTGGCCAGGAACTCGGATTTGGCAGCGGTGGCGCGCTCGGCCGCGGCCTTGGCCAACGCAAGCGCATCGGCCTGCGCGCGCGCCTCGGTGACATCGACCCAGTAGCCGCTCCACAGCAGCGCGCCGTCTTCGGCATCGTAAGGCAGCGCGCGCGCGCGCACCCAGTGCAGCGTGCCATGTGGGGAGGTGCGGAACTCCATGTCCAACGGAGTGAAGTCGCGCGCGGCGCGTTCCATGGCCTGGCGCACACCGGGGCGGTCGCGCTCGTCGATGCGGTCCATCAAGGCGCTTTCGTCAGCCATGGCCTCGGCTGCGGTGACCCCGAACAGGGCGTCCGTGTCGCCGGCGATATACGGCAGCGACAAGCGGCCATCGCGCTCGCGCCGGCCCTGGTAGACGATCGCCGGCAGGTTGTCGGTGACTTCGGCCAAGCGCTGCTCGACCCGCCGGCGCATCGCCACTTCATTGCGCAACCGCCAGTATCCCCAGCCGTGCACCAGCAGCGCCGTCAACAGGACCAGCGCCAGCGGCACCGCCCAGCGCGCAATGCCGCGCCAGTCCAGGTCACTGCGGTATTCGGCCGAGAGCCAGTCACTGCGGATCGCCTCGTGCTCACGCGCGCTCATGTTGACCAGCATGCGGTCGAACGTGGTCGCCAGTGGCGCGTACCGTCGTTTGACCGCCAGCGACAACCGATCACTGAAGCCAGCGGGTGCGGCAACGTGGAGTTGCGCGGGATAGCGCTCGCGCACGATCCGGTCGACGATGGCCAGATTGCCGATGTAGGCATCGGCATCGCCATGCGCCAGCCGGGCCAAGGCCAGTTCGGTGCTGCGCGCCGGCACGATGCGGGCGTTCGGCGCCTGCTGCAGGATGTAGCCCCGCAACCGGTCCGGGTCGGTCAGCAGGATGCTGCGCCCGTCCAGATCGCCGATGCCGAGCACCGACCGGCTGCCGCTGGCGGTCACGATCACGTTGGGCACAGTGATGAAGGGCTGGCTGAATACCCAGTCGTCACCCAGGTACGTGGAGTCATTGGGGATGCCCATGATGGCATCGACCTCGCCACGGCGCAGTTGTTCGCGCGCCTCGAACCAGTCATGCGCTGGCACGCGGGTGAGCTGGGCACCCACGTTCCGCAGCAGGCGCAGGTATTCGGCCGCCACGCCACTGGGCTGGTCGGCGCCGTCGATGAACGCCAGCGGTGCCGCATTCGGCGCGAATGCCAGCCGCAGTGGTGTCGCCAATACACGCTTTTCGGCATTGCCCAGGATCATCTGCGACTGCGCCGACCATTCCGGCGTCTGCAGCCAACGCCGCTTCAGGCGCGCGCGTTCGGTGTCCGCCAGCGCCGCCAACCCCAGATCCAGCGCTTCGGCCAAGGGTTGCTTGGCGTTGGGCACCCCGAAGTGCAGACGCTCCGGCGGCAGGTCGCTGGGGCGCAGCAACGCGACATCGGTGAGCCCTCGCTCGGCGATCAGCGACGTGGCTACATAGGCATTGCCGATATACACATCGGCTTCGCCCTTGCCGACCATGGCCAGCGCGGCCGTGGTGTTTGCAGCGATCACGCGGCGGGCAACGGGAAAGCGCGCGCGGACTTCTTCGCTGGTGACGAACTCGCGCTCGGTGACCACACGCAGCCCGCGCAGGTCCGGATCGGCCGAGGCCCGGGTATCACCGGGGCGACCGACCAGCGCCAGCGGCGCATCGGCGTAGGGACGGGTATAGACCATGCAGCGGGTGCGGTCGGCGGTAAGGGTGATGTTCATCACCACATCAACTTCGCCGCGGCATGCTGCATCCAGCACCTCGGTCCAGTCGCGGTACATCCGCACCTTCACCTGCACACCCAGCTGCTGCGTGAGCAGGCTCAGGTAGTCATAGCCCAGGCCGACCGGCTTGCCCTCGTGCAAGGATTCGAACGGCGGCCAGCCGCTGTCGTACATACCCAGGATGATGGTAGGGTGCTTGCCAAGCCACTCGCTCTGCCGGGGCGACAAGGCGAGGGGGTTGGCGGCCGATACCGACACGCCCGCTGCCATTGCAAGCACGAGCAGCACCAGCCAGCGAACGACGCGGATACGCATGCTGCCTGATCTCCGTAGAATGTTGTCCCCACCCCGGCACGGCCCGACGGCTGCCTTACAGGCAATACTAGTCCATGACCCTGCGCATTATCATTGCCGACGACCATCCGGTCGTACGGATCGGCACGAAGGCCGTGATCGAATCCAGCGGCGTTGGCCAGGTGGTGGCCGAGGCCAGTACTGTCGCCGAATTGATGGCCGCGCTGTCCGATCACCCGTGCGATGTCCTGGTCACCGATTACTCCATGCCCGGCGGCCAGCAGGCCGATGGCTTTGCGATGATCGCCATGATCCGCCGGCGTTTCCCCACGTTGCCGGTGCTGATGCTCAGCGTCTCCAACAACCTGGCGATCCTGCGCATGGTGGTCGCCACGGGTGTGCTCGGCCTGGTCGACAAGACCTCGTCGATGGACGAGTTGCCGCTGGCGATCCAGACCGTGCAGCGCGGCATGGCCTACGTCAGCCTCACACTGAAAGAGCGCATTGACGCGATCGGCACGAACAGCGTGGAAGAAGGCGAGGCCAAGCCGCTATCGCCGCGCGAAGTCGAAGTACTGCGCCTGCTCGGCAGCGGCATGACGGTCAAAGAGATCGCCATGCATCTGCACAAGAGCGTGAGCACCATCAGCCGCCAGAAGGGCGATGCGATGTTGAAGCTCGGTCTGAAGGGGGATGCCGAGCTGTTCGATTACCTGCGCGACGGCGAACGCTGATCGCCGCCGTCCTGCGGACGGCACCTCTGCTTGCGTCACTGCACGCGCGATCCACACCGCCCTTTCAATGGCGCTGCGTCGTGCCTGATGTGTTGCGCGCGCATCTAACAGATCGCGCATGAAGAGTTCCCCGGAATGTGGCCGCATTTATGTACTGCTCAGTTTGATATTCAGGGCTAATTGGGGTGACTAACGGATAATTCACACCTGTCGCCAGCAGCGATCTCCCTCCCCTCTGCTGGCGGACAAAACCAAAAAATACAAAGGTGTCCCCGATGATGAAGACTTCCCTGCTTGCCCTGGGTCTGCTCGCTGCACTGCCGTTCGCTGCTTCGGCAACCGATGGCCTGTCGTACAACTATGTTGAAGGCGGCTACGTGAACACCGATGCCAAGGGCGGCGACGCCGACGGTTGGGCGGTGAAGGGCTCGGTCGCCGTGGCGCCGAACTTCCACGTCTTCGGTGACTACAACGCGCAGGAAACCAAGCGCGGCAGCAATGATGTGGATCAGTGGAAGGTCGGTGTCGGCTACAACTACGGCATCGCCCCGACCACCGATCTGGTCGCCCGCGTTGCGTACCAGAAGTTCGATCCGAAGCACGGTCTGGACTTCAACGGCTACTCGACCGAAGTCGGCGTGCGCAGCGCGTTCACCCCGAACTTCGAAGGCTACGTGATGGCCGGTTACGAGGATTACACCAAGAAGCACGGCATCAACCCGGACGGCGAGTTCTACGGCCGCGTCGGCGCCCAGGCCAAGCTCAACCAGAACTGGGGCCTGGCCGGCGAAGTGAAGCTGGCCAAGGGCGGCGACAAGGAATGGTTCGTCGGTCCGCGCTTCACCTGGTAATACGCACGACGCAATACCGCGGTACGTTGTTGGATGGCGCGGTCTCTCTCCCCTGCGCCATGAAGCCCGGCTCACGCCGGGCTTCACTTATATGCAGCACCTGGCGACACCCTCGTCGGTACGCCACGAAACAACCCGGCCCTGCGCCGGGTTGTTTCGTTCTGGCGGTGACCAGGTAGTTCAGGGGCATTGTGGATCGGGTGCTGTCTCCGCTCAGGTCTACCGCGAGCGTAAGGGTCCCCTATCGGCGGGCAGGCCCCTTGGCAAATGTCCCCCGGCCGACGCCTGACGGCGACGGCCTCCTCCTTGATTTTGCCCAGGGACCTACCCGCCGATAGGGGACTCAGCGTGCGTCAGGCGTGCGGGAGACCGTGCCTTTCTGTCGGCGCCAAGTGGTCTGGATACGTGGGTCGCGATGGCCTTGTGGGCGAAATAAAGGAGGAGGCGGCGGCCGCAGGTCGACGCCGGGGGACATTCGCCGGCAAGGCCATCGCGGCCCAGCGCCCGACCCATCCACCGCCACGCCTGAAGAGGCTCATAGCGCGCTTCATGCCTGCAACGCGGATGGAAGAAGAACCAAAAAAAACCCCGGCGCTTGCCGGGGTTTTTCGTGCATCACTTGAACAGCGTGTCCGGATACTCCGGCTTCTGTTCGCGTGCCAACAGCGCACGCAATCCCTCTTCCGGCGTCTGCTCACCGTGCAGCACCGCGCGCACCCGATCAGAGATCGGCAGGTCGATGCCGTGACGCCGCGCCTGGCGCATCACCTCATCGGCAGTCTGCACCGATTCCACCACCTGGCCGATCTCACGCACCGCATCGGTCAACGTCTGGCCGCGGCCCAGGGCCAGGCCCAGGCGTCGGTTGCGTGACAGATCGCCGGTGCAGGTCAGCACCAGATCGCCCAGACCGGCCAACCCCATCAGGGTTTCCGGCTTGGCACCGATCGCCGCGGCCAGCCGCAGCATTTCGTTGAGGCCACGGGTGATCAGGCCGGCACGGGCATTGAGGCCCAGCTGCATGCCATCGGCGACGCCGGTGGCGACGGCCAGCACGTTCTTCATCGCACCGCCGAGCTCGGCACCGACCATGTCATCGCCGGTGTAGGCGCGGAACGCCGGACCGTGCATGGCATCGGCCACCTGCTGGGCGAAGTCCGGCGCGTCACCGTGCACGGTGATCGCGGTCGGCAGGCCCTGGGTGACTTCCTTGGCGAACGACGGACCGGTCACCACCGCCAGCGGCACGTCCGGCCCAAGGACCTCACGCGCCACTTCGTGCAGGAACCGACCGGAGCCTGGTTCGAAGCCCTTGGTCGCCCAGGCCACGCCGGCATCGGCCGGCCGCAACGGTGCCAGCGCACGCACGGTTTCACCGAAGGCATGCGAGGGCACCACCACCAGGATCCAGGCAGCGTCCTTGACGGCAGCGGCCAGATCGGTGGTCGCGCGCAGCGACTCGGGCAGCGGAATGCCCGGCAGATAACGGGTGTTCTCGTGGCGCTGGTCGATGGCCTCGACCATCGCCGCATCGCGCCCCCACAGCACGGTCGGATGACCATGCCGCGCGAGCAGGCTCGCCAGGGCGGTGCCCCAGGAGCCGGCGCCGAGAACCGCGATTTTGTCTGCGTGGTTGCTCATCCGTACTGCAGCGCCGATCAGGCGTTGCCGGCCGGCTCGGAATCGGCGAGCGAGGTCTCGCCCTGTTCCTGACGCTGGCGCAGGGTTTCGGCGTACAGGCCTTCGAAGTTGATCGGCTGCAGGAAGAACGGCGGGAAGCCGCCGGCCTGGATCAGCTCGCTCACCAGCGAACGCACGTACGGGAACAGGATGTTCGGGCACTGGGTGCCGAGCAGCACGTCGATCGACTGCGGGTCCAGGCCGACCAGGCCGAACACGCCGGCCTGCTGCACTTCGGCCACGTAGGCGGTCTTCTCGCCGGCCTTGCAGGTCAGGGTCACGGCCAGCACGACTTCGAAGGCGCTCTCGCCCAGGCGCTGCACGCGCTGGTTCAGGTTGAGCTGCAGTTCCGGCTGCACGGCGTCATTGAAGACGGCCGGAGCGTTCGGCGATTCGAACGAAACGTCCTTGACGTAGATCTTCTCGACGGTGAACGAGGGACCGGTAGCGGCGTCGACCGGCGCGACGGCGCCGTTGGTGTTCTCTTCGGACATTTCCTGTTGCTCCAAAAATGAATGCTGTAAAAACGGATTGTTACATGCCCTGCGATGGGGGCGCTGTGGGCCGCGCACAAGGCGTGCGCTGCCATCCGAGGGGGATCAGTTGCGGCCCTTGACCAGCGGCAACTCGGCCTGCTGCCACGCCGGGATGCCACCGTCGAGCACGTTGACCTGGGTGAAACCGGCCTTCTTGAGCGCCTTGGCGGCCGTCTCGGAGGCATTGCCACTGCGGCACACCAGCACCACCGGGCTCTGCTGGGCCTTGGCGACCAGCTTGTGCTCCGGACCGAACTGCGCCGGCTGCACGTTGCGGCTGCCCGCGATATGGCCCTTCTCGAAATCGCTGCTCGAAGACAGATCGACCACGATGGCGCCACCGGCATTCATCAGCTGGGTCAGTTCCGCTGGCTTGAGCGACTTGAAGCCGCGGAACAGGCGGCGGACTTCGGTCACGATGATGGCCACGGTCAGGCCGACCAGGGCCATCGACAACATCGGGTTTCGGCCGGCAAAGGCCAGCAACTCTTCGTAATTCACTAAGATCACGGGTCGATAAGCGGGCGCCGATTGTCGCACATGCGGGCGAATCGGCGTCCAGCCCCGTGCGGGCGGGGGGTCAGCGTTCCTGCCAGAGGTCCGGCAGGCCGTTGGCCTGGAGCCAGCGCTTGCCCTCGGCGTCCCAGCGCCAGATCTCCCGGACCCGTACCGTCCGCTCGGACTGGGTGTTGTTGTTGATCACCCGCACCTCAGCGTTGCGCCCGACCCGGCCATCGGGCAACGGCACGTTGTCGCCGGCGCGATAGCTGGAGATCTTCACCTGCTCGAAGCGGCGCAGTTCCAGGTCGGTCATCGGGTGGGCGCGGGCATAGTCGGGATCCAGGTAGGGCAGCGCGTCCTCGACGGTGCCCCAGCGCATCGTGGCGTCGTACTTGACCTGGGTCTCCTCCAGTTCCTTGCGCTGCTTCCTGGTGGTCTTCTGCTCGGCGGCCAGTGCGCTCACGCTGGTCAGCGCGAACAAGGCGATCAGCAGGATCTGAAGCGTACGGCGCATGCGAATTCCCCAATAGGCAAGGCGCCCATCCTACCGCCTGGCGAAGGCCACGAAACGGCCGCTCAGTTCCGCGGCGGCCTTGTCGCCTTCGCCCGGCTGGCGGGCGGTGAGGCTGATGCGGGCCTTGCCGCGCTGGGCGAAGGTGGCCAGGAAGCTGTCCCAGTCGGTTTCCGCATCGGCCTGGGCCTGTGCGTGCAGATCGCCATAGACCGGGGCGAGGTAGCGGATATGGCTGTCGGCCACGTAGACATCCGCATCGAACCCGGCCAGGCGCAGGCGCAGGGTCACCAGCGCCCATCCGGACAGGGTCAGCGCCGAGGCCAGGCTGCCGCCGAAGGCATTGCCTTTGTCGTTGACGTTGGCTGCCAGCGGAGCGTGGATGTGCAGGACGCCATCGCGGTAGTCGTGGACCCGGATCTGCATGGCCGCCACCGGCGGCATGGCATCCAGGACATGCTGCAGCGCAGACAATTGCGCCGGCAGGGAATCGGTTGCGGACATCTGGCTGATCACGTCACATCGAAGGGCTCGCATAATGCCCGCAATGAACACCGAAACGAAAGTCGCGCCCTGGACCCTGATCTCGCTGCGCCCGCGTGGCCAGCATGCGCCGCTGCGCCGTGCGGCGAAGGCGGCTGGCGCCCACCTCATCGCGCTGTCGCCGTGGGCGCTGCAGGCCCAGCGCGATGCTGCCACCCACGCCGACCTCACCGCCGCGCTGGCGGCCGAGCGCGTGGTCTTCAGCAGCCCTGCCGCGGTGCAGGCCGCCGCGCGCCTGGTGGATCTGGCCGCGCCCCACCCGGGGCAGTGGCTTGCCGTGGGCGCCGGCACGGCGGCGGCGCTGCACCGCCAGGGCGCGCAGGACATCGCCGCACCGGCACGGATGGACAGCGAGGGCCTGCTTGCGTTGCCGGCATTGGCTGACCTGCACGGCCTGCGCGCGGGCCTGGTTACCGCCCCGGGCGGTCGCGGGGTGATCGCGCAGACCCTTGAGCAACGCGGTGCCCAACTGCTGCGCGCCAACGTGTATGCGCGCCAGCCGCTGCCGCTGGCCCCGCGCGCCCTGCAGCGCCTGCGCCGCGCGGCCATGCCCTGGGTGCTGGCACTGAGCAGCGGCGAGGCCCTGGCGCTGTTGCTGGTGCAGTTACCCCACGATCTGCAGGCACCACTGCGCGCCGCCACCGTGGTGGCCGCCAGCGAGCGGCTGGCCGCACAGGCGCGCGCCGCAGGCTTCGGGCAGGTACGGGTCGCAGCCGGGCCGTTGCCGGCACAGTTGGTCGCGGCTGCACACGCCGCGCTCATCGCGCCCGCATCTTCCTGAACAGGGAGCCGGGGCGGTCTTGCAGGGCCTTGGGCGGCGGGCGATGCTGTGTGCCACGTCGCTCGCCAGCCAAGCGGATTGCCCGGCGCGCGCGACAAGGATGCCCGTATGAATGACCCTGTTTCGCCCCCCTCTCCGAGCCGCCCCCTGCGCTGGATCGTGCCGATCACGGCGCTCGTCGTGTTGGCCGGCGGCGGCGCGTGGGGCTGGGCGCAGTGGCAATCGCGACAGGCGCAGGAACGACTGCGCGAAGAGAACGACCAACTGCAGGTGCAGGGCCTGCTGGACAGCGTGGAAGCACTGCGCCGCGACCAGCGTTCGACCTCCCAGCGCGTGCAGGACGCCGCCGCCACCAACCGCGTGCTGCGCGATGAAATGCTCGGCCTGAGCCAGCGCAATGCGCTGCTCGAACAGAACCTGGCCAAGCTGGCCGACAGCACCCGCCACGGCGCGCAGGCACTGCAGCTGGAAGAAGCCGAGCTGCTGCTGAGCCAGGCCGGGCAGCGGCTGGCCTATGCCGATGACGTCGAGGGCGCCAAGCGCCTGTACGCGTTGGCGTCCGCCTCGCTGGACGACGTGCAGGGCAACGAGTATCTGAACCTGCGGCAGGCATTGATGCAGGAGCGCAATGCGGTGGAGGCGCTCGGCCCCGGAGTGCGCGCGCAGACCCAGGCACGGTTGGGCCGGTTCGCCCAGGCCCTGACCACCCTGCCCGAACAGATCGACGCCCCGGCCGATACGACTGCCGGCACGCCATGGTGGCACCAAGTGCTGGCGCCGTTCGTGACCATCACCCCCACCCGCCTGCAGGGCCCGCTGACCGAAGCCGACCGCGTGGCCGCGTGGGATTCGCTGCAGCTGGAACTGACCTTGGCGCGGGCAGCGGTGGAGCGCGGCGATCAGTCCGGGTATCTCCAGGCGTTGGACCGCGTTGCACTGTGGTTGCCGCGGCTGTGGCCGGATTCACCTGCTCTGCGCGAGCAACGTGCTGAACTGCAGCAACTACGCGCCTGCGAGCTGCGTCCATCGCTGCCCGAACTGGGCAGCACCCTGCAGCAACTGCGCTCGATGCGTAACGGGAGATAATCGATGAAGCCCTTTCAATCTCTGGTGGTCCTGCTCCTGGCCGTGGCCTTGGGCGTGATCGCCTCACAGTGGCTCGGCACCGAACAGCTGCGCCAGTTCGGCGAAGTGATCTACCGCTACGGCGGCACCGACTACCGCTCCACCGTGCCCCAGGTCGCGCTGATGGTGCTGGTCGGGGTGCTGGTGCTGTGGCTGCTGTGGAGTCTGCTGGCCTCGCCGTTCCGCGCTTGGGGCCGCTACCGCCGCAAGCAGGGCCGCGCCCGCCTGACCGAAGGCCTGCAGGCCCACGAACAGGGCCACTGGCAGCGCGCGGAAAAGCTGCTGACCAGCGCCGCTGAGGACAAGGAAGTAAGCGCGGTCGCCTTGGTCACCGCCGTGCGCAGTGCGCAGGCGCGCGATGACGATGCGGCGGTGAACCAGTACCTGCAGCGCCTGGCCACCGAAGATGCCACCAGCCATGCCCTGCTGCTGGCCGAACGCCTGCTGGCACAGGAACGCCCGGTCGATGCGATCAACGTGCTGGACGTTGCCGCGATCCAGCCGCTGCCGCCGCGTGGCCTGTGGCTTCGCACCGAAGCGCTGGCACGTGCCGATCGCGCGCATGAGGCCTATGGCCAGCTGGGCGCACTGCGCAAGCAGAAGGTCCTGCCGGATGCGGCTGTGGCCGAGCTGGAAATCCGCCTGGCCGCACAGTCGCTGCTGGAAGCCGCTGACGTCAACGCGCTGGCCGCCCAGTGGGAAGCCACGCCGAAGGCATTGCGCAGCGATCCCGATGTCGTCTCCGCCTATGCGCTGCGCGCAGTGGCACTGGACTGGGACGAACCGGCCCTGCTCAACCTCGAACAGGCCCTGGACACGCGCTGGGACGAATCGGTGGTGACGCTTTACGGCCAGATGCCGGTCGAAAAGCTGGCCACGCGCCAGGCCAACCTGCAACGCTGGTTGACCACGCAGCCCGCCAGCCCCGCATTGCTGCTGGCGCTGGGCCGCATTGCCGCCCGTCAGCGCCAGCACACGCTGGCCGAGGATTACCTGCACCGCGCGATTGCCGCCGGCGCCGGCCCGGCCGCGTGGGAAGCGTTGGGCGAGGTGTTCCTGGATCGCGGCGAGACCGCGCTGGCCTCGCAGTGCTTCGCCAATGCCCTGCGCCAGCAGCGTGGGGATGACAGCGTGGCGCTGGCCCGTGCATCGACCACCACGCCACTGGACCCGATCGTGCCCGAACGCGCCACCATCGAAGAGCAATCGCTGATGGGCGAACCGGCCCCGGTGCAGGATCGCCTGCACGTGGAACGCGACGAGTTCGGCAATCCACGTCTGCCGTAACGTGCGACGCGGCACCCGGTAGTGCCGGCCGCTGGCCGGCAATGCGGAGTCCCGGAGAGGATTTGAGGAGCCGGCCAGCGGCCGGCACTACCAGAGCCGAAGGGTGCACACCTCCGCCAGATACAAAAAAGAAGGCCGCCCTTGGGCGGCCTTCTTCGTTCACTGCCGCAGGGCGATCAGCGCTCGACGATCGCCACCACGCCCATGCCACCGGCGGTGCAGATCGAGACCAGCGCGCGGCCGCCGCCGCGCTCGGCCAGCTGCTTGGCCGCCGTGGCGATCACGCGGGCACCGGTGGCGGCGAACGGGTGGCCGGTGGCCAGCGAGGAGCCCAGCGGATTGATCTTGGCCGGGTCGATCTTGCCCAGCGGCGCATCCAGGCCGAGGCGGTTGCGGCAGTAGTCTTCGCTTTCCCACGCGCGCAGCGTGCACAGCACCTGCGCGGCGAACGCTTCGTGGATTTCGTAGAGGTCGAAATCCTGCAGGGTCAGGCCGTTGCGCTTGAGCATCTCCGGCACGGCGATGGTCGGTGCCATCAGCAGGCCTTCGCCGTGCACGAAATCCACCGCGGCCACCTGCGAATCACGCAGGTAGGCCAGCGGCTCATGGCCGTGCGCGCGCGCCCATTCTTCGCTGGCCAGCAGCACCGCCGAGGCACCATCGGTGAGCGGGGTGGAGTTGGCGGCGGTCAGCGTGCCGCGCCCGGAGACCTTGTCGAAGGCCGGCTTCAGCGTGGCCAGCTTTTCCAGCGAAGTGTCGGCGCGCAGGATGTTGTCGCGCTCCACGCCGCGGAACGGCGCGATCAGATCGGTGAAGAACCCGCGCTCATAGGCGGCGGCCAGCTTCTTGTGCGAGGACACAGCCCACTCGTCCTGCGAGTCGCGGGAGATGTTCCACTCCTTGGCCATGTCTTCGCAGTGGTCGCCCATGCTTTTGCCGGTGCGCGGCTCGGCCACGCCCGGGAATTCCGGCTTGAGTTCGCTCAGCTTGAAGCCGCGGGTCAGCGCCTTGAGCTTGTCGCCGGTGCTCTTGGCGCGGTTGGCCGCCAGCAGACGCGCGCGCAGCTTCTTGCCGTAGACGATCGGCACATCGGAGGTGGTATCCGAGCCGCCGCCGATGCCCGAATCGATCTGGCCCAGCGCGATCTTGTTGGCCACCGCGATGATCGTATCCAGCGAGGTGCCGCAGGCGCGCTGCATGGTGATGCCCGGGGTCAGCGGGGACAGGCCCGAGGACAGCGTGGCTTCGCGGCCGAGGTTCCAGTCGCTGGAGTGCTTGATCACCGCGCCCATCGCCACTTCGCCCAACTGCTGGCCGTGCAGGCCGAAGCGTTCGACCAGCGCACCGAGGGTGCGCACCGACATGCCGAGGTTGCCGACGTCCGAATAAGCCGTGTTCTGGCGACAGAACGGAATGCGGACGCCGCCGAGGATGGCGACGGGACGGGCGTTGGGCATGGAGATACCTGGCATGGGAGGGGTGTCTGCAACATGGCCTGCACGAAGGAGCAGGCATAATGGGGTCAAGTGTAGCTGCCGCCCTGTGATGGGCCAACCGTGAAACCATGAGCAAACCCGACCACGGCATGAATGCCATTGGCGTACTGGCATTGGAACTGGCCGGCGGCGACGCCCCGCGCCATGCCGCGCTGTCCTCCGAACAGGCTGGTGAACTGGCCGAACGCGTCGGCCGCGATCTGGCCAAGCTGGTGCCCGGCGTCAGCGGGCTGGACTTCGTGTTCGCCGGCGCCCATTTCGATCCGGCGGAAATCCTGCGCCCGGGCTGGCCGGTGCACCGGCGCCTGGAAGAACTGCAGATGCGCGCCCCGGGCCGCAACCAGGGCCCGCGCGTGCTGGCCTTTGGTGCCGGCGCCGACGGCGATGTCCCGCTGCCGTTCCAGGCCGATGCCAGCCTCACCGGCGGCGGCCTGCGGGTCGTCCCGTTCCTGCTGACCGGCACCGAAGTCGTCCAGACCCAGGCCGTGGCCGAGGCGCTGGAAGAGCTGCTGCTGGCCCAGGGCATGGCGCAGGCCGATACCGCGCTGCAGGCGCAGAACGCCTTCGGCGCGCAGATCGAGCACGCCCGCTATTTCACGGTGAATGACCTCGCCGCGATGATGTCCATGCAGTACGACAACCAGGGCCTGGCGATTCTGTGGCCGCTGATCGAAACCGCGCTGATGGCACCGCACGTGGAAGAGTGGCTGGATGCCGCGCCGGAGCCGCTGCTTCGATACGCTGATGGCGAAGTGCGTATGGCGCTGTTCGATCCCGCCGGCTGGTGCGCGTACTACAGCCACGGCACCGGCGACTGTGATCGCCTGCAGGGCATCTACGACCAGTACCTGATCCGCCAGCGGCAGATGGCCGCCGTGCTGGAAGCGCACGGCCTGCCGGTGCTGTTCGTGCATTGCGAGGCCGGGCAGGACGCGCGCGAATTGCTGGCGCGTTAATAGGGACGGAGGTAGTTAAGCCGGCGGCTTAACTACCTCCGTCCCCGTTATTTAGAAAAAACGCCGGCGTTCGCCGGCGTTTTTTCGTCAAACACGGCCCGGATTACGGGGCCGCTTTGATCACCGCGCACGCCAGGCGTGCACCGGCATTGCCGGTCGGCTGGGTCTTGTAGTCATCCGCGTCGGCATGGACGATCAGCCCGCGGCCGATGATGTCGAAGCCATCGCCCTTGCCGATGTTGACGTTGGTCGAGACCGGGGCATCGACCACGGCGTTGCCCTGGGCGTCGGCCTTGATGTTGGGCATGTCGCCACCGTGATGCGGCTCGCTGGCGACGCTGCCATGGTCTTCCTGGCCCGGATTGAAGTGGCCACCGGCGCTGGCGCCGTCCGGCGCACTGCAGTCGCCCTTCTCATGGATGTGGAAGCCATGCTCGCTGTTTGGCTTCAGGCCGCTGACCTGGCCCTTCACGTGGACCTTGCCGTCGACGACGCTGAAGGTCACGGTGCCTTTGACGTCATTGCCCTGGGTGGCAGCAAGGTCGGCACTGGCGGTGTGGTTGGCATGGGCTTCGCTGGTCATTGCCGGCGGTGCCTCGGGGGTCGCTTCAGCGGTTGGCTGGGACGCCGTGGCTTCGGCAGCCGGGGTGGCTTCCGGGGTGGTGTCGGCCGGCTTGTTGCAGGCGGTCAGGCCGAGCGCGGCGATGGCAGCGAACAGCGTGGTGTGGATCAGGCGCATGTGGATCTCCTTGCGGGTAGCGTTGGAAGAAACGACGTCGTGGGACTGCGCGATCAGCGCACGACCCGGATGACGCCGCAGGCAATTCGGGCACCGGCGTTGCCGGCCGGCTGGCTGCGGTAATCGTCGGCGTTGGCGTGCACGATCAGCGCACGTCCGGCGATATCGGTGGCTGCGCCGCCGCCAAGGGTAACCGCTGGCAGGCGGATGTCCACGTTGACGCGGCCCTGCGCATCGGCGCGCAGGTTGTCCATGTCACCGGCGTGATGCGCACCGGCACTGTTGCGGCCATGCGGTTGCCCGGCAGGATTGAAATGCGCACCGGCGCTGCTGGCATCCACTGCACTGCAGTCGCCGCGCTCATGCACGTGGAACCCGGCCACCTGCAGCGGCTGCAGACCACCGATGACACCGGTGATGTGCACGCCACGGGCGTCCGGCACCAGCGCCAGGCGTCCACTGACCAGACTGGCCGAGGCCGGCGACAGATTGGATTCGGCCATCTGCGCGGTGCTGACCACCGGTACGACGGGGGCGACCGGGCGCGGCGGCGGTGTGCTGCCGCAGGCGGCCAGACCGACCGCGATCACCGCAGCGAGGACGACTTGGGAACTGCGCATGGGAAGACTCCTTGGTTGCAAACTAACCGCGTGCTCGTCCACGGGCCATGAAAGCGGCCCGGACATGGCGCACACGCGGTGTGGACATGCGGCTCATCCGCCGCGACGGCGGCCGGCGCCGAGCTTGCGGGTGAGGGTGTTGCGGCCCATGCCCAGCCGCGCGGCGGCCTCGGCACGGCGGCCATGGGTGATCTGCAGGGCCGCTTCGAGCAGCGCCTGGTCGACCCGGTCGCGCACCTGCGCGTGCAGGCCTTCGGCACCTTCGGCCAGACGCTGGCGCGCCCACGCCGAAAGCAGCGTTTCCCACTGCCCCGGATCACCGGCACTGCGCGAGCGCGGCGCACCCGCACCGCGGTGCAGTGCGCTGTCCACATCGGCCACGCCGATGCTGTCGGCCGCCGCCAGCGCGGCCATGCGCCAGCAGACGTTCTCCAGCTCGCGCACGTTGCCGGGCCAATCGTGTTCGCGCAGCGCCTGCAACGCAGCAGCAGTCAGTCGTTTGGGCGGCGTATCGAGTTTGTGTGCGGCCGCGGCCAGGAAGGTCTCGGCCAGCTGCGCGACATCGTCGCGACGCTCGCGCAGCGGCGGCAACCGCAGCCGCACCACATCCAGCCGGTGCAGCAGATCGGCGCGGAAGCGCCCCTGCGCCACCAGCGTTTCCAGATCCTGATGGGTCGCAGCGATCACGCGCACATCGACGCGGATCAGCTCGCGCCCGCCCACGCGGAAGAATTCGCCCTCGGCCAGCACGCGCAGCAGGCGCGTCTGCAGCGGCAACGGCATGTCGCCGATTTCATCCAGGAACAAGGTGCCGCCATTGGCCTGCTCGAAGCGGCCGATATGGCGACGCTGTGCACCGGTGAACGCGCCCGCCTCATGGCCGAACAGTTCGCTTTCCAGCAGTTCGGAGGGAATCGCCGCGGTATTGAGCGCGACGAACGGGCCCTGCACGCGCGGCGACTCGTGGTGCAGCGCATGCGCGACCAGTTCCTTGCCGGTGCCGGTTTCGCCGTTGATCAGCACCGACAGCGGTGCCTGCGCCAAGCGCCCGATGGCGCGGAACAGCGCGCGCATCGCCGGCGTATCGCCGACCAACTGCGGGCGCTGATCCGGCGGCGTCGCGCTGGCGGTCTCGCTCGGCTCGGCCAGGGTGACATCCGGGGCCGGCAGGACGCGCTGCGCCAGCGCGACCGCGTCATCCAGATCGAATGGCTTGGACAGGAACTCCTGTGCACCGCCGCGGAAGGCACCGGCCGTGCTCGCCACATCGGTATAGGCCGACATCACGATCACCGGCAACTGCGGATGCGCCGCCTTGAGCTTGTCCAGCAGGACCAGACCATCATCGCCGGGCATGCGGACATCGGTGAACAGCAGATCCGGCGGCGCCTGTTCGGCCAGCATCGCCAGCGCGGCAGCCGCTCCGTCGAACCCTTCGACGCGGTAGCCGGCCTCGCGCAGCGCGGTGCACAGCACGAAGCGCACCGCGCGGTCATCGTCGACCACCCAGACGCGCTGGGCGGTGGTGTCGACCTGGTCAGCCATGGGCGGCAGTGTCCTCGGCGGGGGTGCCCTGCCCGATCGGCAGCAGCACAGTGAATACGGTATGGCCCGGGCGGGAGCGGTAAGTCAGGGTGCCGCGGTGCTCGCGCGCGACCTGCTGGGCCAGCGCCAGGCCCAGCCCGGTGCCCTCGGCGCGGCCACTGACCAGCGGCAGGAACAGATGCTCGGCCAGGTCTTCGGGCACGCCACGGCCGTCATCGGCGATTTCCAGCCGCAGCGCCAGCGGATGCAGCTGATCGGTGATGCGTACGCCGTGCTCCACACGCGTGCGCAGGGTGACGGTGCCCGCACCTGCCTGGATCGCATTGCGGACCAGGTTCCACACCGCCTGGGTGAGCCGGTCCGCATCGCCATCGAACTCGGGAATGCTGGGGTCGTAATCGCGCTGGATCCGGACCGCCCAGCCACCCTCGCTCTCGGCCAGGCGCAGTACGCGTTCCAGCGAGGCATGAATGTTGAGCGGTGCATGTGGCGCGGCCGGCGCGGGTGACAGCAATTGCTCGAGCAGGCCGTTCAGGCGTTCGATCTCCGAGCCGATCAGCTCGATCAGTTCACGCTCGTCCGGATCGCGTTGCGCGTTGCGGCGTGCCAGCAGCTGGGCCGCACCCTTCAGGCCGGCCAGCGGATTGCGCAGCTCGTGGGCCAGGCCCTTGAGCGCGGCACTGAGCGCGCTGGGCAGCGCCTGGGTGGGGTCCAACCCCGGGAATTCATCGACCGGATGCGCCTCCAGCAGCCAGCCGCCCTCGTCCCAGCGGCTGAGCCACCCCTCGGCAAAACGGGGTGCATCGCCAGGCAGCGCCAAGGCCAGCCGGTGCAGGCGCAGGGTGTCGCGCTCATCGCGGGCCAGGAAGTGAGCCAAGGCGTCGCCCTGGGCCTCCAGCGAGGCCAGCGGCTGGCCCAGCAGGCGGCGCACGCTCACACCCAGCCAGCGGGCGAAGGCCGGATTGCAGCCCACCACACGGCCGCTGGCGTCGGCCCAGGCAACCGGAGTGCCGAGGGCGTCGAGGGCGGGGGGCAGGAGCGCGGTGGTCATTGCACCAATGTAGTGCAAAACGGCAGGCGTGTTGATCTTGTGCTGCGCGCAGCGGCGCGCTGGCAAACGCCCGGGCAGCGTGCACCCGCCGTCAGTTGGCGGGGTCGGGCGCCTTCGGCAACGCCACACCCTTCGGCCACAGCATCCAGATCGTGCCCTTCTGCTTCATGTGCCCGGCCAGCTCGCCGGCGACATCGCCAGTGCCCCAGAACAGGTCCGCGCGCACTTCGCCGGTGATGGCACCGCCGGTGTCCTGCGCGGCGACCGGGCGCACCAGCGCGGTACCGTCCGGCCGCGTGGTGGACAGCCACAACAGGCTGCCCAGCGGCACGACGTTGCGGTCCACGGCGACGCTGTAGCCGGGGGTCAGCGGCACGTTCAATGAGCCGCGCGGGCCGTCATCGCTGTCCGGGCCACGGGTGAAGAACACATAGCTGGGGTTGCTGGCCAGCAGCTCGGGCACGCGTGCGGGATGGGCATCGGCCCAGGCGCGGATGGCGGCCATGCTCACGTCGGCCTGCTTCAACTCACCCTGCTCCACCAGCCAGCGGCCGATCGGGCGGTAGGGATGGCCGTTCTGGTCGGCGTAGGCGATCCGCAGTTGACGACCATCGGCCAGCTGCACGCGACCGGAGCCCTGGATCTGCAGGAACTGCAGGTCCATCGGGCTGGTCAGCCAGGCCAATACGGGGGCTTTGACGCCGTTCGTGGCGATCCGCGCTGCATCGTCATACGGCTTGAGCACGCGCCCCTCCACGCGGCCGCGCAGGCGCTTGCCCTTGAGTTCGGGGTAAAGGCTGTCGAGCTGGACGCTGACCATGTCGTCGGGCACGCCGTACACCGGCACCGATGCCTTCGCGGTGCGGGTGAGGCTGCCGGCATAGATCGGCTCGTAGTAGCCGGTGATCAGGCCGTCGGCCCGGTTGCCGGCGGCACGCAGCGCATAGACGTCGAGATTGGCCTGCAAGAACTGGCGGATGCCGGCCGGTGTGGTGGCAACGTTGGCCGCCGCTGCGCAGGTGGGTGCCCAGTTGGCCTCCGTCTTCAGGCGCGGGCAGGCACTGCGCCAGGCCGCGAAGCCAGCCTGCAGATCGGCATCCGCGACGGCGGGCAATGCGTTCCAGTTTGCCTTCGCGTAGGTGCTGGTTTGCACCGGCGGTGATGCCGGGCGCTGCGGCGCGACCGCGCAGGCACTCAACAGCGCCAATCCCACGCCCATCAGCGCGGCGTGCTTGAGTACGGAGAGGACGGCCGTGAACTTCATGGGCGGCGTTCCTGTTGCAACAGCAGCGAGTGCAGGATGCGGGCGTCTTCGGCATCGAGATCTGCGGGCAGATCGTCGCGGCCGCGGAAGCGGCGATGGAAGGCGCCGACGGCCGCCGCCCGGTCGTCCATCGGGTAACCGAAGGTCTGAAGGGCCATCCAGGGATCGAAGCCCATCGGCGCCGGGCCATCGGTCGCGCGCGGCCATACGCCGAAACCGGCTTCGGCCAGCTGCTGCCACGGGAAGAAACGGCTGGGATCCTGCTTGCGCGACGGGGCCAGATCGGCATGCGCGATGATCTGGCTGCGCGGGATGCGCAGGCGCGTGCACAGGTCATCCAGCAGGCGGATCAAGGCCGCGATCTGTGCCGATGCGAACGGCGTGTCGCCGTCGTTGTCGATCTCGATGCCGATCGAGGCCGAGTTGAGATCGGTGATGGTGCCCCAGCGCCCGGGACCGGCATGCCAGGCGCGCCGGTCATCGCCCACCAGTTGGTAGATGTGGCCATCGGCCCCGACCAGATAGTGCGAGCTGACCTTGCCGCCGCTGTTGGCACTACGCAGCGTATCCAGGCTCTCCTGCACGGAATGCTGATCGGTGTGGTGCAGGACGATAACGACCGGCGCGCGCACGTTGTGGTTCGGCGACGGCACCCAGCTGGCGAGCGGGCTGCGGACGGTGGTACTGGCGCAGGCGGACAACACCAGCACCATCGCCGACACTAGGAATCGATTGAGGGTCATGGTCGCATTGCACGTCACCTTGCGCATCCTTGCAAGTGCGCCCGCCGTGAGGACAACCGGCCAACACCGCATCCAAGCTGTGGATTGACGACACCACTAGGCAGCGGATTTCTGATTGCGATCATCGAGATTCTCCCACCTCAATGTGGGATGTGTATCGCTATCTAGGGCCTTTCAGACTTTCCCGACTGTCGACCACAGGCATCAGCCCTCAGAGTCCGCTGGATCACCCGTTCCGCACGACCGCTGTCGGGTTCGAGGTCGTAACACGCGATGGACCAAATGAGGAGTCAATGCATGAAAGGATGGATGACAGACATGATGGTGTGCCTCGTCGGGATAGGCGTGCTTGTCACCTCGAACCCCACCGCGGCGAACGCATACGATCCGAGCAACATTGTGGACGAGGTGCAGGCAATGGTAGCCAGATCGTGGCCTCTTGCCCCCGATATCTGGCCGGGTGCGGACTTCGATGCGCAATCCGCAGTGCTGCTGTTCGAGAATCGGGCGGTCGAAGTGACGACTGACGGCCAACGCGAACTGGATCGCAGCGTGATTGACCCCTTGGCACCTGGGTTCCCCGATTGGGTGTTCTTCTTTGCCGATGTCGCGGGACGTCGCGCAGTGGTCATCCAGCTGGATGCGGCCGTGAGCGGCCCACCATCGCCCATCTTTCCCGGCGACACCGAGCCGGCACGTCGGATCTTTCGGCTGGCCACTCACGAGAAGTTCCATGACTTCCAGATGAGAAGCCGATGGGTCGCACCGCGCGCCAATGGTTTCGCCGAGTACCCCGTCACCGCGTCGTGGTCAAGGCAGCGAGCGCATCTGTACGATGCAATGCACCGGGCCCTGGCGCAGCCGGCCGAGCAGAGCCAGCACCTGCGCCACGCCTCCACGTGGTATCAGGCCTTTGCAGACGTCCATGGAAGCGTGACTGAGATGACGAGCCAGGAGATCATCGAAGGCATGGCGCAGTATGCCGAGCTGCAGCTGCTGGCCGCCGCTGACATCGCTGACCCAACCGATCGTGATGCACGGATTCGCCAGTCGCTGCGCTACGTCTTTCCGTGGCATGCTGGATTGCAGCCCAATTTCACCCGCGGCCATGGGTACCAGACGTATCTGCTGGGCAGCCTTGCAGGTGCGCTGCTCGAAACAACCCGACAGCACTGGCAGATGGATGTGGCTGCCGGGCGCAGTCCGCTTGATATGTTGCTTGCCCTGTATCCAGTCACTGGCGATATCCATCCGGTCCCTGAGATTGACGCCAGCAACCAGGCATTGGTCGAGGAATTGAACAGTGAGCGCGGCGCACATCTGCAGCCGCTGCTCGACCTCTACATGGGCTCCAGCGCCGCACGCCTTTTGATTCCCTCGCCCTATCGCCTGGTGGCTGACCCGCGCTTGGTGGATGCCGTCGAGGAGGCCCGCAAAGAAACGAATCCGCACCTCACCGGTGAGTTTCGCGGGGAAGGCGCCCCCCCCATGACGGGATCCATCGTGGGCGGCTATATCGTCGGCGACGGCTATCTACTGGTTCGCAACCGCGCGATGGTGGGCGGTGCGACCGACGGTGTGTTCACCATCGTGCTGCAGCCAGAGGAATTCCTGCTCGATGGCACGCGGCTGCTGCTGGCCAGTGACAGTCTGGAGGGTGAGTTCACGGTAGACGTGAGCGTCGATACGGAAGGCAGGTGGATACTTGAGCCGATCAGCGCCAGCGACGTCGACAGCCCGGGCCGCTGAGACTATTTATCCTGACCGCCCCCCGCGGTGTATCCCGCCCACAGGATTACGTGGCTGCTCACCTATGAAGATGGGAAGAACGTTGCACTTGCCGCGAACAGGAGCAGCGATCCCGTTGCAAGAAGCGTCTCCCACCGACGGAACCGACCGGACATAGCGACACGCACAATCAGGGCGAGAGTCAGTACAGGGAGCGATACAAAAGCGATGAGTAGAAAAGCATCCATGCAAGGGCGCAGAAAATGACATAGCGCGAGCGAGAACGAACCTCTGCCGTCGCAGCCAAGGAAGCTGTAGCTCATTACGTAGTTGGTCAGCACTGCCGCCAAGCTGGTCAAGCACACTATCCAGGAAAAAATGTAAGAACGTTGCATCATTTAGGACATCCTCATCGAGCCGACCACGGGCCGCAAGCCAAATCCGGCAACGCGATGCTCTAGTTCCGCAGGCAGTTCCGACTCATTGCAGCACTCAAAGGCGCAATTTGTCATCGATCCTCATCCATGTGCCCTCCTTGCGCCTTGCTTGGCGTTCTTCGATTGCGTCACTTTCTTTTTAGAATCCTGGAAAGCCAGCTCTTTCTCTGCGCGAGATCATCAGCTTCGACCGCCGGTTCAAATGGCGACGCAATGTCTACGTATCGAGGGCTGCGCCCGTCAGCAAGCAGGTCAACCGGATAGTTCACATGCGTCAGGCAAGCATCGTCATCAATCGCCAGCGCCTTCGCCACCACGGCAGCCTCGACAGACCAACAGCCGAAGTAACCACCCTTCATTACATGCGCTTCATCTGCACACAACTTCCACCAGTACGGGGTTCTGAACGCTCGATCCAGATCTCCACATCCAGCGCCCTCCAGTCCTTCGAACCAGCCTTCCAGATAGCTGAGCAGCAGTGCGGGCCTATCACATGGTTCAGCCAATAATACATCTTCGGCCTTGAGCGAGATGTTCTGGCCGGTGAGGGTGGTGTTCCCATAGCTGGACGCAGAGATCGCCGAGTTCAAATCACGCGGTGAACTTGCCTCTTAAGACCGCCCAACGATTTTCACTATGCTTGTCAGTTCCCCACTTGATCATCTAATGATTAGGCGGCCAACCGACTATCGCACGCCGAGGGTGCTCAGGCGCTCTATTTCTATTGGTTCACCCTAAAGGCTCTGCGCGCCCGTGGCCAGATGATGGTGTAGATGATTCCAGTCAGCAGGCCAATTGAAATCGCTACCGCCACCCGTCTGGGTGCCCAATCGATCCAGAAGCTGCCGCTAGTCCAGATTCGATGCCAGCCGTCCCGCGAAAATGCGCCTTCGATTACGAGCCAAGCAAGTACGCTACAGAACGGAGCAAGAATGATGTGACGAAACCTTGAGTCCGGACGTAGGTCCTGAATGCGGCGAGGTCGTACTGCTCTGCCCACTTCTCCGAGGAGGACTGCGGACAGCTACCGTGAACCGCGTGTCCTGAAATGCGTCACTAGCGAAATGCTCACAGTAAATAGCAATGCTGCAAGAAGCCCAATTAGTGAGAAAACCAGCACTCGCCTGGGTGCCCATTCAAGCCAGAAGCTCGAACTTGACCAAACTTTTTGCCAAGCGCCTCCTGCGAACGCACCCTCAAACAGTAGCCAGCCGCATAGGGCACAAACAGGGCCCATGAAGAAATACCTCAATCGCCATGATGAAGCCTTCCACTCAAGGAGCAGAACCAATGGAACTCCACATATTCCACCCATAACGGCGCCGATCACAAAGAATAGAGGGGCAATAGAGAGAACGCTAGACAACTCCCTTCCGGCCAAGATGGACGATAGGGCAAAAACAATTGAAGTCGCCACACCGCTACATAGCGGGGCGGCAACAACCTTGTGCACCACAGATTCCTGACTCATTGACACACCTCAACCGGTTTCCCCTGAATGCTCATACTTACAACGCAGCGACGCGGTTTTTGCGTCTCCTGCCAAGGCCATTTGAACCCTTGAACGTCCCCACCAATTTCGTTTGTATTTGGCCACCAAACCGGTCCGTCAGCCCAGCTATTGGAATTCGCCATCGGGCTGCTGCCAGTGCCCCAGCCTGTAGTCGATATCGAGAATCCACCTTTTCCATCTGGAACAACTTGTCGAAGGACGAATCCGGGATCGAGGGCATGAGCATTGGGGACCGTAATATTGATAAGGCTACTGGTGCTAGGGTCGATCAAGTGTGTCACGTACCCCAAGGACAGGCCAAGAATTGAAAGATAGCTAACCACCCCGTTGTTGGCGAGCCCCTTGCCGTCCGTCCCTGGCCCCGCATACCTCCGGAGGGCATCGAACTGAGAAGCAGCGTTTCCGCAGGTTGAGACAGCACTGGTTACGCACCCCACTGATGTCGTCGCGTATTCATGAGGCTGCCTTGTTGATCCAAATGCTTCCTCGTAGGTAGCAAACAAGTCTTGGAACCTTGTTCCGGGGACGCCGACAGTATAGCCAGAGGCATCCACTTTTCTTAAAAATTCATCTTTGCTAAGCCCGGAGTCCGAATAAATAGGAATTCCCGCTGCCATGTTTGCTGCGACTAGCAGGGCTTTTGTTTCGATGTCGGATATTGCGCCGAACGCAAGCTTATCCTTGTCACCCTTAGCAGCGTCGCCGGAATAGAGCGCGCCAAAGTTGCGCACACCCTCAAAAATCTCAGGCATAAAACCATTTACACATTCAAGAGTTGAACACATTTTTATTCTTTCATTATTCGCATCACTCCTTCTCTGCGCATCCGCAACCACTGCATCCCTGCACGAATTATCATTCGCTGAGCACAGCTTGAGCTACTCACTGAGCTGCTTTACATCGCTCTTTGATAGAAAGTTATTTTCGGTAGCATTCAAGGCGATGAAGTTACCCAAACCAGCACCGGCCAGCCCATCCCCACCAAGCCCACCAGCCACCGCGCCCACCGCTTGCGACAGCGCCAGAATCGTCTGCTTCTGCTGATCATTCAGCTCGCCGGTGTAGCCAGGATACAGCGCCTCGGTCAGCAGCTTCGCCGCCAGTTCACCGCCGGTCGCTGCGCCCGCACCGTTTGCTGCGTTACCACCATTGGCCTCAGCCAGCAGCGCACCCAACAGCGCATGAGAGAGCAGCTGCAGTGCAGCGTTCGGATCACTGCCATGGTTCGTATCGAACTTGTCGCCGATCAGGTTCGCCGCATACGGCGCCAGGGCGTTGGCCACCATTTGGCCGCCGCCCTGCCCGGAGGCAGCACCCACCAGCAGCGTGGTAACAGCCTCAAGCGCGCGGCTGTTGTCGCCACCGATGCCCCAGTTCTGCTGCTGTGCCACGGCGTCGCTGTAGCTGTACGGGAACCTGGCTGCGAGCTCATTGGACTTGCCTTCCGCGCTCTGGCTCTTGAAGCGATCCTTCTCCTCATCGGACAGGGTAGAGAGATAGGAATTCTCCAGGTCCCGCATTGCCTGGTTGCCGATATCCCCAGCAATCTGCTTGCTGGTGGCCATCACCGTGCCCATCGCATTSGCCATCGCCTGCTGATTGGCCAGCTGCAGCTCGGCATTGGGCATCGCCTCAATCGCGCGGTGCGCCGTGGCRGCATCGGTGTTCACGCCCAGCTCGGCGGCGGTCACCTTCTGGCCGCCGATGACGATGTTGCCCTCGGTCAGCGTGGCGTAGGTGGTACTGCTGTCGCCGCCCTTCTCGTTCATCGGCACGCCACCACCGAAGTTCGGGGTGGCACCMTCCGTGGTCGGCTTCCAGTTCTCTGCCCGCCCGCCGTAGCCACCGCTGATGCCGCCCGAGCTGGTGCTGTGCTGCATCTGGTTCTGCAGGTCGCTGAAGGTCAGCGTCTGCGCGGTCAGTTCACTGTGGGTGGCGTTGGTGCTGGCAATCGCACCGCCCACCAGGTTCACGTGGCCGGCATCGACGTGGTASCCRCCATCACCGGCGAACAGGCCCGACTGCTGGCCCACGCCCTGATAGCTGCCGTTGGACTTGCCCGCGCTGGCGTAGCCGTCGGCGCTCCAGGCGGTGCCGAACGACACCTGCACCCGGCCGCCCACCTGGCTGTTCTTGGACATGCTTTCCGCCACGTCCAGCAGTGACTCGATGGTCAGCGTGCCGCCGGTCTTTACATCGATGCGGTCGGCCGTCGCGGTGGCACCGCGCAAGGTGGTGTCACCCTCGGCCTTGAGCGAGATGTTCTGGCCGGTGAGGGTGGCGTTCTGCCAGGTGGTGCTGTTCGCGTTGGACTTGCTGCTGCCCACGCTCGCTTCGGCGTACACGTACACGCCGGTCTGCGCGCCTACCGCGACACCCACGCCCACTTCAGCACCCGCGTTACTGCTCTTGCTGCGGTCGGCAAGCTGCGCTTTACCGGCTTCCAGCAGGATGTCGCGCGCCGAATCCAGGCTCACCGTGTTGCCCGCGCTCAGGTTGCCCTGCACCACATGGATGTCACCGCTGGTGCTGGTCAGGTTGAGGTTGCCACCTGCCTGAAGCGTGGAGCCCTGCGAGACCACGCTGCTGCTGTCCGCACTGCTGTTGGCGGTCTTGAAGCCGATACCGGCTTCGGCATTGAACAATGCACCGCTGCCACCGGCACCGGTCGCGTTGGCGATCGCGCTGGCCGCCTGGTACGCATTGGCGGCCGCTGCCATGTTCTGCATGGACGACAGGCGACCGTCGGACTGTCTGGCCGCATCCACGTTGTTGATGAGGTCGATGAAAGGCGACTTCACCCGCGCGAACACGCCGATCTTCAGATCGTCATCGCGCTGCGAGGAGTGCCCGACCTCGTCGGCGGTGAGCAGTTCGATCTGCGCGGCGGTGATGTTGATGTCCTTGGCCGACACCACGTTGCTGGCAATCTGGCTGTAGGTGCCGCCAGCGCTCAGGTTGACGTTGCCGCCCAGGCTGCCGATATTGCTGGCCACCTGCGATACCTGCGCACTGTCATCGTCATGCTCCTGACGGTGCCAGCCGGAGAACTTCTCGGTGTCGGAGATCTGCACCGTGCCGATCGCCTTGCTCTGCGAGGTGTTGGTGTTGCCCACCGTGTCCTGGCCACTGCGGATGGTCAGGTCGCCCGCGGCGTGGATGTTCACGTCCTTCTCGGCCACGATGTTGGCGGCTGTGAGACGGATATCCCCCTCACTGGTCGCCATGCGCACCCCACCGCCCACCGACAGCTGGGTACCGGTGATGGTGTCGCTGCTGCCGCTGCCTTCACTGCGCGAATTGTTGGTGCCGAACGGCAGGCCACTGGTGTTGTTGGCGATGCCCCAGCCCTTGCCGCTGCTCTGGCTGGTGCTGGATTCGGTGTTGTGGGCGACATCGAACACGATGTCCTTGGTGGCCAGCAGCAGGGCATCGCCCTCGGCCGCCATCTGCGCGCCCTGGCTGTAGATCGAGCCGCCGTTGGCGATCAGGGTGAGGTCGCCGCCCGCACTGAGCTGGCTTACCCGTGCATCACTGCTGGAGTGACTCTCGTTGCTGTTGGAGCGCTGGCTGCCCGCGGTGATCACCGTGGAGGTGGTGGCCGCCCGCAGGCCGGAGGCGGCGCCTTCGGCATTGCGGGTGATCTTGCCCATGGTGGAGCCACTGTCGGCCATGCCGTCGGTGGTGGAATCGCGGGCGCTGCGGTAGGCCTTGGTGGGATCGTAGGTCACCCCCACCGAGAGGCCACTGGATTTGCTGGAGGCGCTGCTCTGCGTCTCCAGCGTGTCCTGCCGCGCGATCAGGTTGATGTCCCTGCCGGCCAGGGTGAGGTTGTTGCCGGCGGCGACATCGGAGGCCGCGATGGTCAGCTGGTTGCCGGCATTGATCAGCACGTTGCCGTCCATCGAGCCCACGGCCGAGGCCACCTGGGTGGTGGACTGGGTGGCGCTGTCATTGTTGCTGCGCGAGCTGCTGTACCCCACCGAGGCCACGCCATTGCCGAAGCCGCCGGTGATGCCGGATTTCTTCTGGCTGAAGCTGCTGGCCTCGCTGTAGGTGTCCTGCGCCGATTCGATGGTGATGTTGTTGGCCGCGGCGATGCGCAGGTCGTTGTCGGCCAGCACGGTGGAGCCGGTGATGGTCACATCGTTGCCGGCGATCATGTCCACCGTCTTGCCACCGATGGTGCTGCCCACCGCATAGCTGGCCGAGCTCTGGTCATGGGTGGTGGTGGTGGTGCTGGACAGCGTCTTCTTCTTGCGGGTGGTTTCGTCCACCACCAGATCGTGGGTTTCCTGCGCGGTGGTCAGCGCCAGGTTGCGCCCGGCCGAGAGCAGCACGCCGCCGTCGCTGCTGTCCACCGTGGTGGCCTGCAGGGTGAGGTCGCGGCCGGCCTGCAGGGCAATGCCTTCGCCACCGGTGAGCTGGTTGCCCAGCACCCAGCCATCGGCGGCACTGACCTCGCGCGAGCCGTTCCTGCTCTTGGCACCGCTGTCGAACGTGCGCGTGTCCACCACGGCAACGCTGTTGATATCGCGCCCTGCCTGGGCCACCAGTGCGTTGGCCGCCGAGACGTTGGCAGCGGTCAGGTTCAGATCGTTGCCGGCCTTGAGCACCACATCACCGGCACCGCTGATGGTGGTGCCGATGTTGATCGACTGGCTCTGGCTGTTGAAGTTGCGGGCGTCATGGGTGAGCGAAACGCTGCTCTGCTCGGCCACCGAGGTAAGGCTGAGGTCGCCACCGGCCACGATGGCGGTCAGGCCGTCGGTCCCGGCGTTGGCCAGCTGCGCGGCCCGCAGCTCCACGTTGCCACCGGCGTTGACGCTGAGCACGCCGGCGCCGTCCTTGTTGGTCACGTACAGGCCGGCCACGCGATCCAGCGTGGTGGTCTGCTGCACCAGCAGGTCGCCGTTGTCGCGCCACTCGCGCGTGGTCGAGGCGACGGTGATGTTGCCACCGGCCTTGAGCCCCAGTGCATCGGTGGCGGTGACCGTGCTGCCGATGATGTCGATGTCGTGGGTGGCCTGCAGGCCGACCTGCTGGCCGCTGATCTGCCCACCGCTGACGTTGCGGATGTTGCCGGCATCGATGCTCACCAGCTGGCGCCCGGCGATGGCGCCGCTGTTGACCAGGTCGCCGCGCAGCTTGATGTCGATGTCGGCACCGGCCAGCAGCGCACCGTTGGTATCCAGATCGCCCGGCATCACCCGCAGGTACACCTGCGGCACCAGCGCGCGCACGGTGGTGCCGTCGGCCAGGGTGACGTCCTGCTCCACCAGCCAGACGATGTCGCTGGTGAGACGGGCCATCTGCTCGGCGGTCAGCGCCACGCCGGGGCGCAGGCTCCACGCACTGGCGACGGTGGCACCGGCCTCCAGCAGCGCGCGGTACTGGTCTTCGTCGCTGGCATGGCCATCGAGGAAGCGGCGGCCGGTGAGTTCGCCGATCTGTTCGCGCACCAGCTTCTGTTCGTAGAAACCGTCACCCAGGCGCTTCTGCGTCTGCGAGGGCTCATAGCCGGCGCGCTGCAGCAGGTAGTCCGAGCTGAGCCAGCTGCGGTAGCTGGCAAAGCGCGGGTCGGTTTCCACAAGGTAGCTGCCGCGGTTGGCATCCACGTTGAACAGGCTGGCGCTGGGTGCACTGGCATTGGGCGTGGTGGTGACCACCACGTGCGGGTCATTGCCGGCGGCGGCGACGACCTGCTTGTTGGCCAGTGCGGCATTGCCACCGCTGCCGGCGTGGCTACCGGCCTGCACGGCCCCCGGGCCGGTGGCCGTGGCCTGTGCTGCCTGCCCGGCCACGATGTCCTGCACGGTGCCCGTGCCCGGGCCCGCCGAGCCAACCTGGCTTGGCCCCTGCGCGTTGGCGGCATCGGCCAGCTGGCCGCTGGTACGGTCGGCACCCTGCAGGCCCTGGCCTGCCGCGCCCTGTGCGGCACCGGCCGCAGATGGTCCTTGGGCGTGCGCGCCATCGGCGATGTGGCCACCGGCGTGCCCCGGCCCCTGTACCGCACTGCCGGTTTGACCGTGTGCTGCGCCGGCCGCCGTCGGCCCCTGTGCGTTCACCGGGCCGGCGCCCTGGCCGCTGCTCTGCCCCGGTCCCTGCACCGCGCCTGCGCCCGGGCCGACCGAGCCTGCGCCCGGCCCACCGGTGTTGAGGTTGGCCATGCTGTCGCCATCGCGCACGTTCGGCGCGTCGCGGCCGGTGTTCTCGTTGCGCAGGTTGCCGACATCGATGCTCAGCTTGCCGCCGGCGGTGATGCCCGCACCGAGCACGCCGATCTGCTCGGAGATCGGCGCGGCATTCCACTGGCTGCGCGAGCCGCCATAGGTGATGGAGACATTGCTGAAGCTATGTGTACGGAACAGCGTCTTGGCGGTGTTGATGATCGAGGATTCACCCACGTTCAACCCGACCACGGCCAGGTTGCCACCGGCGGCGATGCTGGCGTACTCGTTGCGCAATGCATCGGTGGCGATGCGCATGTGGCCACCGGCATTGATCACCGCATCGGCACCGGCGGAGACCACCACGTCTTCGGTGGTGGTACGGGTGGCGACGCGGGTCTTCTCGTTGCCACTGGTGTTGCTGGTGTGGCGCTGCATGTTGATCAGCATCGCCTCCGGATTGTCGTAGTCCGGGTAGGTGATCAACTGCACGCAGGTGGTGGTGCAGGTGCCGTAGGCGTTGTTGTAGGCCAGGGTGTCCGAGTCGTAACGGAACTGCCGGTTTCCCGGCGGCATCAAGGAGAGATCGCGGAACGGATCTTCGGCCCCGGCGCCCAGCTGGTCCGGATTGTTGCGGCTGTCCGCACGGCTGACGTAGTAGATGACCACCGTGCCATCCTGCGCGGGCAGGCGCGAGCGCTCGCCGCGCTCGCCGTCCAGGCCACCGCGCGCGAAGTAGTAGGCGCTGGTGCTGGCCGTCAGCCGGACCACCGCGCGGCGGATCTGCTGGCCGTCGGGCGTGATGTACGCGGTGTCTTCCAGGATGTCGGCCGGATTGAGGTAATAGACCTCGTAGGGCTGGAAGTTGGAGGTGTCGCGCAGATTCCCGGCGGTGTTGTTGCCGTTCTTGAACCAACCCGGCTGGGTGAGCGTGACCGGCCCATGCTGGATGGTCTGCTGCTGCACCACCACGTTTTCGCGGATGTTGTTCACCGCCAGCGCGGACATGTCCAGGTTGCCGGCGATCTCGATGGTGGAGCTGAGGTTGTCGATGCGCTGCGCGCTGCCCACGGCCGTCAGCCCGTTGAGCGCCCCGCCGATGGCCGCATCGCCATCGCTGAAGATGAGGCTTTGGCCGCGGTTGTTCAGCACGCCCACGCCGAGGTCCAGACGCTGGCGTGCGGCGATGGTGGCCGAACGCTGGGCGCCGCCCACGTTTTCGGCCAGGTTGTTGAGGGTGCCGGCCTGGATGGCGATGTGGTCGCCGTAGATGCGGCCGGTGCCGATGTTGTTCAGCGTGCCGGCGTCGATGTGGGTGATGCGCCCGTCCAACAGGCCGCGGTTGAGCAGCTCACCGCTGGCCACCAGCCGGGTCAGGCCGACGCTGCTGATCTCGCCGGAAGCGGCGTTGTGGATGTTGCCGGCGCTGATGTTCACCCCGGCGCCCTGCAGCTTGCCCAGGTTGTCCAGGTTGCCCTGGATGGCGAGGGTGAGCGTGCCGTTGGCGGCGAGTTCGCCGGTGTTGGTGTGGCTCTGGCCCAGCTCCAGGGTCATGTCACCTTGCGAGAGCAGCTTGCCGTCACCGGTGATCTCACGCGTGCGCACGATCTGGTTGCTGCCGGCCACCAGTGAACCGCCGGCGTTGGCGATGCTGTCGGCGCGGATGTCAGAGGTTTCAGACGCGGATATCTGGCCGCCGGTGTTGTTCAGCTGCCCGGCCACCTGCACCACCAGGGTGTCGGCCAGGATCTGGCCCTGCTGGTTGTCCAGGCTGCCGGTGCCCAGCTGCAGGTGCTTGCCCTGCAAGCCCAGTGCCGGGCCAGTGGGCGCACTCAGGGTGTATCGGTTATCGATGTTGCCCGCCTGCAGGGCGAGCGTGCCACCGGCGGCCACCAAGCCCCCGCGGTTGTCCAGCGCGCCGGGCAGGACGATGTCCGCATTGCGACCCACCGTGATCTTGCCGCCGGCGTTGGCCACCGATTGCGCACGCAGGGTCAGGTCGGTTGCGCCCACCAGCGCGCCGCCGGCCGTGTTGTCGACGCTGCTGGCATTGACGGTGATCGCGCCCTGGCCGAATACCGCACCGGCGCGGTTGTCGAACGCACCGCTGTGGATCTCCAGCGTACCGCTGCTGTTGATGCCGTTGCCGTTGGCGTTCGTATTGATCAGCGCCTGGCCGGCCGTGTTGATGTGCAGGTTGCCGGCGGACTGCAGCAGCCCACCACTGTTGTCCAGCAGGCCGGTGCGCAGCGCGGCGCCGCCGGTGAGGCTGGCCACGGTGCCTGCGCGGTTATCCAGGGTGTAGCCGCGCGTATCCAGATCCACCGTGCCGGCGATGATCCGGCCGCTGTGGTTGTCGATGCCGTTGCTGGTCGCGCGCAGATCGGTACCGGCCTGGATCAGGCCGGCGGTGTTGCGTACCTGCGTGGCCGAATCGAGCTGCAACGCGGCGCCGGCGGCCAGTGTGCCCGCTTCATTGTTGAGGGACTGCGTGGTGATGTGCGCGTTGCCACCCGACGACACCGTACCCTGCGCGCTGTTGTCGAGCAGGCCATCGACGGTGACCGTCAGGGTGGAGCTGCCATCGCTGTGCAGGGTGCCACCGCGGTTGTCCACGCTGGCCGCGGTGACCGTGGCGTTGCCGGTGGTCAGGATGCGACCGCTGCGGTTCTCCAGTGCACCGCCGAGGGACAGCTGATTGCTCCCCGCCCCGGCCGCCTGCACGGTGCCCTGGTTGTTGAGCAGCTGCGCGGCGCGCAGATCCAGCGTGCCATTGCTGGCGAGGGTGCCGGCGGTGTTGTCCAGCCGGCCGCGCACGTTCAGCGCCAGCACGTCGGTGCCGGTGGCGGTGAGCGTGCCGCCTGCGGTGACCAGTTCCCCGGTCTCGATACGGATGCGCTGCGCGGCGGTAGTGCCATCGCGCAGGTCGGTGTTCTCACCGATCAGCGCCAGGCTGCCATTGCTGAGCAGCTTGCCGCCTTGGCCGTTGAGGGTGTGAGCGTTGATCGCCAGCGTGCCGGTGCCCGCCTGCTGCACGGTGCCGCCGGCATTGCCGAGGGTGGCCGCGGTGATCTGCAGGTCGCCATTGCTGGCCAACGTGCCGCCGTTGCCATTGTCGAGCACGCCGCTGACGTCCAGGCTGCTGGCCTGCCCGCCCGTGGCCAGCACGGTGCCGCCCTGGTTGTTGAAGGACTCGGCCTGGACGGTCAGCTGGGTTGCGTTGAGGGTGGCACCGCGGTGGTCCACCGCACCGGCCTGCAGCGCCAGTGCGCCTGCGCTGACGATGGTGCCCTTCGCGCCGTCGAGCTGGCCGACCGTCAGGGTCAGCGACTGGGTGCCGCCGTGGCTGAGGGTGCCTTCCTCATTGATCAGGCGCGCGGCATCGATCTGCAGCTGGCGGCCATTGCTGGCCACATCGCCGCGGGTGTTGTCGAACGTGCCGAGCACGTTGATGCGGGTATCGCCGGCGCCGGCCGCGCTCAGCGTGCCGTCGATATTGGACAGCGAACCGGCCGTGATCTGCTGGGCGCCATTGGCGGCGATGGTGCCGCCGTTGTTGGTGAGCGCCCTGTCCACCTGCAGGGTCATGGCCTGCGTGCCAGTGGAGGTGAGCGTGCCCTTGCTGGTGTCCAGGCTGCCCGCGGTCACCGTGACCTGACGCGCGCCGGTGGTGGCGCCACTGAGATCGAGCGTATCGCCCTTCAGTTGCAGTGCCCCGTTGCCGACGATGCGGCCACCCGCACCGTGCAGGTCGGTCACCTCGATGGCGAGCGTGCCTTCACCGGCGTGCTCGATGCTGCCGGTCTGGTTGTCCAGGGTGGCGGCGGTGAGGTGCGCATCGCCGCCGCTGGCGATGACACCCTGGCCGCTGTTGTCCAGCCGCCCGTCCACGCCGATGGTCAACGCCCCGCCGGTCTGCAGGGTGCCGCCGCGGTTGTCTACGCTGGCCGCACCGATGACGGTCGCGCCGGTGGCGAGAATGCGCCCGCCGCGGTTCTCCAGCGCCTGGCCAAGCTGCAGCTGGTTGCTGCCCGCGCCAGCCGCCTGCAGCGTGCCCTGGTTGTTGATGAGAGTGGCCGCGCGCAGATCCACCGTGCCATTGCTGGCCAAGGTGCCGCCGGTGTTGTCCAGGCGGTTGCGCACGTTCAGCGCCAGCGGCCCCGTGCCGGTGGCGACGAGGTTGCCGCCGGCGGTGGTCAGGTCACCGGTGTCGATGCGGATCTGCTGCGCCGAGGTGGTGCCGTTGCGCAGATCGGTGGTGTCGCCGCTGAGCGCCAGCGCGCCATTGCTGACCAGCGTACCGCCGTGGCCATTGAGGGTCGCCGCGGTGATGCTCAGCGTGCCGGTGCCGGCCTGCTGCACGGTGCCGCCGGCGTTGCCGAGGGTGGCTGCGGTGATCTGCAGGTCGCCATTGCTGGCCAGGGTACCGTCGTCGCCGTTGTCCAACGTGCCATCCACCCGCACCGTGTTGGCCTGGGTGCCGGTGGAGAGCACGGTGCCGCCGCGGTTGTCGAGGGCGGTCGCGATGATGTCCAGCTGGCCGGCGCTGAGGGTGGCGTCGCGGTGATCGATCGCGTCCGCGCGCAGGGTCAGTGTGCCGGCGGTGGCGATGCTGCCCTTCTGGCCCTGCAGGCTGCCGGTCTGCAGGGTGAGGCCATTCCGGCCCGCATGGTGGATGCGGCCGGTGTCATTGACCAGGCTGCCGGTCTGCACCGTCAGGGCGCCGCCGTTGCTGGCCAACGTGCCGCGGGTGTTGTCGAACTGGCCGACCACCTCGATGTGGGTATCTGCGGTCCCGGCCGAACTCAGCGTACCGGCAACGTTGGACAGCGTACCGGTGTTGATCTGCTGCGCACCGTTGGCGGCGATGGTGCCGCCATCGTTGCCCAACGCGTCGCGCACCTGCAGGACCATGGTCTGCTCGCCGGTGCTGCTGAGCGTGCCACCGGCGTTGTCCAGGCGGCCGGCGGTCACCGTGACCTGGCGTGCTGCGGTGGTACCACCGCGGATATCCAGTGCTTCGCCCTGCAGGGTCAACGCGCCGTTGCTGATGATGCGGCCACCGGCGCCCTGCAGCGTGCCGGTATCGATCTGCAGCTGGCCCTCGCCGGCCTGTTCGATGCTGCCGCTGCGGTTGTCCAGCGTGCCCGCGCGCAGCTGCGCATCGCCGCCACTGGCGATCAGGCCGGTGTTGCTGTTGTCCAGCAGGCCATCCACGCCCACGCTCAGGTCGGTGGCGCTGTGGACCGTGCCGCCCTGGTTGTCCAGGCTGGCCGCGGTGACGTCGAGATCGCCGCTGGTGAGGATCTTGCCACCGCGGTTCTGCAGCGCCTGGCCGATGCTCAGCTGGCTCGCGGCGGCCCCTGCGGCCTGCAGGTTGCCACCGGTGTTGAGCAGCGTGGAGGCATGCAGATCCAGCGCACCATTGGTCGCCACGGTGCCGCCGGTGTTGTCCAGCCGGTCGCGGGCCTGCAGTACCAGTGCATCGGTGCTGGTGGCGGTGAGCGTGCCGCCAGCAGTGGTGAGATCGCCGGTCTCGATGCGGATGCGCTGGGCCGAGGTGGTGCCAGCGCGCAGGTCGGTGGTATCGCCCTGCACGTGCAGCGTGCCGTTGCTGAGCAGGGTGCCGCCCGCACCGTTGAGGGTGGCGGCGTTGATCGCCAGAAGGCCATTGCCGGCCTGCTGCACGGTACCGCCGGCATTGCCGAGCAGGGCTGCGTTGAGGGTCAGGTCGCCATTGCTGGCGATCAGGCCGTCGTCACCGTTGTCCAGGGCGCCGGCCACGTCGATGTGGTTGGCCTGGGTGCCCGTGGCCACGAGTTGCCCGCCGCGGTTGTCGAACGCCTGTGCCGCCAGCGCGATCTGCGTGGCCTGCAGGGTCGCGCCGCGGTGGTCCACCTCGCCCGCGGTGAGCGTGAGGCCGCCGGCGGTGACGATGTGGCCGTCCTGGCCCAGCAACTGCCCGGTGCTCAGGGTCAGCCCCTGGGTGCCGGCATGGCTGAGGGTGCCGTCGATGTTGCGCAGGCTGCCCGATGCCACCTCCAGTGCAGCGGCGTTGCTGGCGATCACGCCCTTGCTGTTGTCCAGCTGACCGGTCACGTGGATCTGGCTGTTGCCGGTGCCAGCCGAGCTCAACGTGCCACCCCGGTTGGACAGCGCGCCGGCCTCGATGCGCTGGGCACCGTTGGCGGCGATCGTGCCGGTATCGTTGGTCAGCTGCTCGCGCACCTGCAGGTGCATGTCCGCCGTGCCGGTGGCGCTGAGCGTGCCACCGGTGTTGTCCAGGCTGCCGGCCTGCACGGTGATCTGCGTGGCGCCCACCGCACCATCGCGCAGGTCCAGCGTTTCGCCCTGCAGGTGCAGCGCATCGGCCGCGACCAGGGTGCCATCGGCATTGCGCAGCACCTCGGCCTCGATCCGCAGATCGCCATTGCCGGAGATCGCGCCGCCGGTATTGTCCAGCAGCTGGGCCACGTGCACCTGCGAGGCGGCCTCGCCAGTGGCGATGAGCTTGCCGTGGTCATTGATGAAGCGGCCGGCGTTGATGTCCACCGCGCCGTTGCTGCCGAGGGTGCCGCCACTGTTGTCCAGCAGGGTGCGTGCCTGCACCTGCAGTGCCTGGGTGCCCAGTGCGCTGAGCTGACCACCGGCGGTGATCAGGCGCTCGCTGTCGATGCGGATCTGCTGTGCCGAGGTGGTGCCATTGCGCAGATCCAGCGTGTCGCCCTGCAGGTCGAGCGCGCCGTTGCTGAGCAGCGTGCCGGCGTGGCCGTTGAGCGTGTCCACCTTGATGGCCAGGGTGCCGGTGCCGGCCTGCTGGATCGTGCCGCCGGCGTTGCCGAGGGTGTTGGCGCTGATGGATAGATCGCCATTGCTGGCCAGGGTGCCGCCATCGCCGTTGTCCAGCGTGCCGGTGACCTGCAGCGTGTTGACGGCGGTGCCGGTGGCGATGATGCTGCCACCGCGGTTGTCCAGCGACTGCGCGGTGATGTCCAGCTGCTCGGCGGCCACGGACGCGCCGCGATGGTCGACGGCTCCGGCGCTGAGCTCCAGCGCACCGGCGGTGCCGATGCGGCCACGCTGACCGTCCAGCCGGCCGGTGGTGATGGACAGCCCGTTCTGACCGGCATGGCTGATCGTGCCATCGGCATTGACCAGGGCACCTGCCTGCAGCTGCAGTGCGCCTGCATTGCTGGCCACGGTGCCACCGGTGTTGTCCAGCGTGCCGGCCACGATCAGGCGGGTATCGGCGGTGCCGGCCGCGTTCAGCGCGCCGGCCCGGTTGGACAGCGCGCCCGCCTCGATCTGCTGCGCGCCGTTGGCGGTCAGGGTGCCGCCGTCATTGACCAGGCTGCCACGGATGCGCAGCTGCATGGCCTGCTCGCCCAGCGAGAGCAGGGTGCCGCCGGTGTTGTCCAGCGCGCCGGCACGGATGTCGACCTCGCGGCCGCGGGTCGTGGCCTTGTGCAGGTCCACTGTCTGCGCCTGCAACTGCAGCAGGCCGTTGCTGGCGATGTTGCCTTCGCCGCCGCTCAGGGTGGCCGTGGTGATCTGCAGCGCGCCGTTGCCGGCATGATCGATGCTGCCGCCGCCATTGAGCAGACGGCCGGCATCAATGCGCAGGTCGCCATTGCTGGAGAGCGTGCCGCCCTGGTTGTGCAGGGCCTCGCTGGCGTGCAGCGTGGTCTGCCCGGTGCCCGCGGCGATCAGCTTGCCGCCGGTGTTGATCAAGGTGGTGCTGTCGATGGCCAGCGCGCCGTTGCTGCCCAGCGTGCCCCCGGTGTTGTCCAGGGTGCGGCCCACCTGCAGGTCCAGTACCTCGGTGCCGGCCGAGGTGAGCGTGCCACCGGCAGTGATCAGATCGCCGGTGGTGATCACGATGCGCTGCGCGGAGGTGGTGCCATCGCGCAGGTTGGTGGTGTCGCCCTGTACCACCAGGCTGCCATTGCTGAGCACGGTGCCGCCCTGGCCCTGCAGGTTGACCGCATCGATACGCAGGCTGCCGGTGCCGGCCTGCTGCACGGTGCCGCCGGCATTGCCCAACTGCGCTGCGGTGATCTGCAGATCGCCATTGCTGGCCAGGGTGCCGCCATCGCCGTTGTCCAGCGTGCCCTGCACGGTGAGCGTGCTGGCCCGCTGCCCGGTGGACAGCACCCGCCCGCCGCGGTTGTCGACGTCGCCGGCGGTCAGGCTCACCTGGTTGGCGATCAACTGCGCCTTGCGGTGGTCGGCACTGCCCAGCTGCAGGGCGATGTCGCCGGCGGTGGCGATGGTGCCCTGCACACCGTCCAGGCGATCAGCGCGCAGCTGCAGCCCGTGGCTGCCCGCATGGCTGAGGCTGCCGCGGGTGTTGATCAGATGGCCCAGGTCCAGGCCGAAGGTGGTGGCGTTGCTGGCCAGGCTGCCGTCGCTGTTGTCCAGCGTGCCGATGGACCAGGTGGTGGCCGCGCTGCCACCGTGCGCGAGGGTGCCGCCGCGGTTGAACAGCGACTGTGCCTGCAGCTGGAAGGTCTGCGCCAGCGCCAGGTGGCCGCCGCTGTTGTCCAGCGTCTGCACCTGGGCCGAGGCCGCTCCCTGCACCTCCAGCCGGCCGTCGACATTGCGCAGCGCTTCGCCCTGCACCTGCAGGGTCTGTACCCCCAGCGTGCCGCGGCTGTTGTCCAGGCTGTTGCGGGCGCTCAGCTGGAGGATGCCGGTGGCATCGATGGCACCGCCATCGTTGTCCAGCAAGGTGGCGATGTTGAGCGCGCCTGCCGCCAGCGGGGCGGTGGGGGTGGGCGGCGTGGTACCGCCGGTGCCGCCCTGGCCCGGCGTGGGCGTGCCGGTGCCGGGCGTACCGCCGCTGCCGGGCTGTCCGGTAGTGCCGCCGCCGGTTTCCTGCCCCGGCGAGGTGCTGGCCACCGTGCCGATCCGGCCCTGCTCGTTGCTGATGTCCGCGCCGCTCAACTGCAGCGTCTGGCTGCCCACCTGCTCGATACTGCCGCCGCGGTTGCGCAGCGCATCGGCGTTCACCTCGATGCGGCGGGCATTGAGGGTGCCGCCGCTGTTGTCCAGATCGGCGGGCGTCTGCACGCGCAGTTCGCGCTCGGCGCTGAGCGTGCCCGCATTGGCCACGCCGCCGGCGGCGGTGATCCGGGTGTCCTGCTGCGCGTGCAGCGCACCGGTGTTCTCCAGCCGGCCATCGGCGGTGACCACCAGTTCGCCGGCCTGCGCGCCGATCTTGCCGGCGTTGCTCATGCCGACGCCATGCTCGTTGCCGACCAGCCAGATGCGGTTGGCATACATGCCCCCGAGCGCGCCGACATCCAGCGCGAAGGCCGGCGCACCGCCGGTGGGGGTCTGGGCGGTCACGCTGCTGTGGTCGGCACTGACCACGTTGGTGCCCAGGCTGGCCTGCAGCTGGTTGGCCCAGATACCGGCGTTGACCTGCAGCGAGCGGGTGATGATGTCGGTGTAGTCGGTCAGGCTGGCATCCAGGCCCGCACCGGACACGCGGATCGCGCCGCCCTGGACCCGGTAGCCTTCCAGCGCGCCGTTGTTGAGGATGGGCGTGCCGGTGGTCAGGGTGACCCGGCTCGCATTGAGGAAGCCGGCGCCATCGATCTGGATGCCGGCCGGGTTGGCGATGACCACCTGGGCCCGGGCCCCGGCCACTTCGACATACCCGTTGAGATGGCTGGGGTTGCTGCCGTTGACCTCATTGAGGATGACGCGCGCGGTGCCGGTGGCCAGCCAGGGATTGCCCTGCACCCAGCCACCGATCTGCGTCTGCACGTCCGTGCGCGAATTGTTGAGGATGACGCCCTGGCGGCCGACATCGAGCTGCTGGTACTGGTTGCGCGAGACACCGGCCGCGCTGGGCGTGGTGATGTTGACCTGCGGCGTGCCGTTGGCCGAGGTCACCACCGTGGGCCGCTGCTGGGCCGGTGCGCCGGGGTCGGCGATGATGCGGCCGGCATCGGGCACCTGCTGCGCCGACAGCGGCTGCACCAGGCCCACCCAGCCGAGCACCAGCCACAGCGCGAAGCTCATCGGCCGCAGCGTGGCCATCGTGTTGCCGCCGCGCGCATCGCAGCCCCCGCGGGGTGCGGTCACCAGTTCGGAGGCGACCTGCATGACACCCAGGGTACGGTTGAAAACCAGGCGATAGACTCGATTCACGGCGTTGCTTCCTTTCAATGCGGTGTGGGGTCGCGCGCCGCAGCGGCGCGCAGGGCCGTACAGCTGGCGTCAGAACGAGACGCCGAGGTTCATGCCAAACGTGGTGTAGGCGGTCTGGAAGCCATCGGGCTTGTGCAGCGGGCTGCCGACGAAGCCTTCCCATTGCACGTGTCGCGAGCCGCCACGCAGGCCCAGCGCCATGCCGGTGAGGCGGTCGCCGAGCAGCCACTCGGTCGAGGGGCCGCCCACCTGGCCATGGTCCACGGCCACGAAGCTTTCGACACCGCCGCCCATGGCGACGGCCAGCTCGTTGCGCAGCAGCCAGCCGCGCTCACCGGTGAGCGAGAGCTCCCCGTCGAAGCCGCGCACGGTGTAGCGGCCGCCGATGGAGAAGCGGTCCTGCGGCACCAGCCGCGAACGGTTCCACTGCGCACGCCAGCTGCCGGTGTAGCGCAGTGCCTGGCGGCCCCATTGCATCGGCACGGTGAGCTGCGCATCGGCGGTCACCACCTTGCCGCGCGCGGTGCCTTCGCCAAAGCCCTCTTCTGGTGCCTGCAGCGCGTTGAACGCCCCGGTGCCGCGGCGGTAGGCCAGGTTCGCATCCAGCGTGGCCTTGCCGATGAAGTGGCGGTGCGCGATCCCCAGCTCCCACCCGGCCATGCGCCGGCGCTGCACGAGGATCTCGGTGTCGTCGATGAAGTTGTCCGATTCGCGGTACCAGCCGCGCGCATGCATGCTGGTCTTGGCATGCGCATTGCGGAACAGCATGCGGGTCAGGCGCAGCTCGGCATTGCGGCTGGAGCCGCTGTACTCATAGCTCTCGTAGGCACCGGCCACGGTCTGCTGGTAGTCGTATTCGCTGGCGTTGGCACCCAGCAGCCACCCACCCAGCGGCACGCTGTAGTGCGTGGACCAGCTGTCGGTGCCGCGGTCGCTGCCGTTGAACACGGATTTGCCCGCATTGAAGTAAAACAGGTCGCTCAGCCCGGCCAGGTTGTCCAGCGACAGCGTGGCGCCGGCCTGAAGCTTGCCGGTGGACTGGCTGCCGGCGTCATCCAGGGTCAGGCTCACGCGCACCGGTGTGCGCTGCGCCCAGCTGATGACCAGGTCGCTTTCACCGGGCTTGTCCTGTGCGCCCTCCTGCGGTGGGGCGATCTGGATGTCGACTGCGGCGGTCGGCACGCGCTGCAGGTTCTCCAGCGCCTGTTCGATATCGCGCAGGTTGAGCACATCGCCCGGGCCCACCGCCAACGCATTCCACAGGGCGGGCGTACGCCCTTCCTCGCTGGCGAAGCGGACGGCGTTGATGCGACCCGGCACCACGGTGAGGGTCAGCGTGCCGGTCTTCAGGTCCTGCGGTGCGGCCAGGATGCGGGTGGTCACATAGCCCCGCGCGATGATCGCGTTCTGCATGCGCTTGATCACGATGTCCACGCCGCCGGTGCCCAGGCAACGGCCGGTGGCCGGATCGTCGCTCGGATCAGCCGCGCGCAGTGACCAGCGGAAGCGATCGGCCAGCTCCCCCTCCAGCACGATGCGCTGGATCGGGAAGCACGGCGATTCGGCAGCCGGCAGGCGACCCACCGCCTCTTCCGGCGCGGCCTGGAGGCGCACGTCCGGTGTGGTCTCCTGCTGTTCACGCAGGGCCCGCTCGCGTTCCTGCTGGCGCAGCAGTTCCTGATCCGGTGGGGCAACCTGCGCGCACACGGCGGCCGGCAGGCAGCCCATGGCCACTGCAACACCCACAGTCAGTCGCCAGCGCAGCGCACGGCTGCGTTCATTACGTCCCTGTTGCACGATTACGCTCTTCCTTGGAAAGAATCCGGGCCAGCCGACGCGATGGCCACTGGCGCGCGCACTGTAAGCCAATCGGGCCGCCGGAAACAGGGTTGGAAATGACCGTTGGTCGGATCGTGTGTGAAAACGCGCGTGTGAAAGCGTGACGCCGGTCAGGGCATGTGGGCTTATGGGCCGCCCACAAAAAAGCCGGCGACCCGAAGGCCGCCGGCGAAGGTGAAGCAGCTCTCTCTCGTTTCTAATGCGGCATCGCGCGGCTCAGGCCTCGTAGGCCGATTCGCCGTGCGAGGTGACGTCCAGGCCGGTGCGCTCGGCTTCTTCGGTGACGCGCAGGCCGAACACCATGCGCACCACCAGCAGGATCAGCACGGTGGCCACGGCACACCAGACGATGGTGAAGCCGACGCTGACCAGCTGCACCCAGACCTGGTGGCCGATGTCCAGATCGGCCTTGGTGCCGCCCAGCGATTGCGCACTGAACACGCCGGTGAGCAGTGCCCCGACGATGCCGCCGATGCCGTGCACACCGAACACGTCGGCGGTGTCATCGACCTTGAGCAGGCGCTTGAGACCGGTGACGCCCCAGACGCAGACCACGCCGGCGACCAGGCCGATCACGATCGCGCCCAGCGGGCCCACGGTGCCGCAGGCCGGGGTGATGCCGACCAGGCCGGCCACGGCGCCGGAGGCAGCGCCCAGCGCGGACGGCTTGCCCTTGCTGACTGCTTCGACCAGGGTCCAGCCCAGCACCGCAGCAGCGGTGGCGAGGATGGTGTTGATGAAGGCCAGCGAGGCGACGGTGTCGGCGGCGGCGGCCGAGCCGGCGTTGAAGCCGAACCAGCCCACCCACAGCAGCATCGCGCCGATGTAGGTGAACGGCACGTTGTGCGGCTTCAGTGCGGTCTGGCCGTAGCCGATGCGCTTGCCGACGAAGTACGCGCCCACCAGGCCCGCCACGCCGGCATTGATGTGGACCACGGTGCCACCGGCGAAATCGATCGCGCCCATCTCACCGAGATAGCCGCCGCCCCACACGATGTGCGCCATCGGGATGTAGCTCAGGGTGAACCACAGGGCCGAGAACAGCAGCACGGCCTTGAACTTGATGCGCTCGGCGAACGCACCGACGATCAGGGCGGTGGTGATGCCGGCGAAGGTCGACTGGAAGGCGACGAACAGATAATCCGGCAGGCCGGCGATCGGCGTGTTGCCGACGGTGTCCGGGCCGAAGCCCTTGAGGAAGGCGAACTGGGTGAACGAGCCGAAGAAGGCGTTGCCTTCACTGAACACCGCGCTGTAGCCATAGGCCACCCACAGCATCAGCACCAGCGAGAACACCACCAGGATCTGGCTGAGGATGGACAGCACGTTCTTGGAGCGGACCAGGCCGCCGTAGAACAGGGCCAGGCCCGGCACCACCATCAGCAGCACCAGCAGGGTGGAGGTGAGCATCCAGGCGACATCGCCGTGATCGAACGTGGCGGCAGCCGCTTCTGCAACCGGTGCGGCGGTGGCCCCGGGCGTGGCCGGCAGCGGCTCGACCGCGACCGTCTCCGAGGGTACCGGCGTGACCTGCGCCTGGGCGTGCGCGCTGCTGGAGAAGGCACCAACGGCCAACGCGCTGAGCAACATCATCAGGCACACGGCATGGAACCGGGCTTGCCACCCGGTGAACAAAGAGGTCTTCATTGTGGGCTCCGAGTGGGGTTAGAGCGCGTCAGCGCCGATTTCGCCGGTGCGGATGCGGACGACCTGTTCGACCGCGGTGACAAAGATCTTGCCGTCGCCGATCTTGCCGGTGCCGGCTGCGGTCTGGATGGCCTCGACCACGGCCTCCAGGCGATCGTCGGTCACGACGGTCTCGATCTTGATCTTCGGCAGGAAATCCACGACGTACTCCGCGCCGCGATACAACTCGGTGTGGCCCTTCTGGCGCCCGAAGCCTTTGACTTCGGTCACGGTGATGCCCGACACGCCAGCGTCGGAGAGGGCCTCGCGGACCTCGTCGAGCTTGAACGGCCGGATGATGGCGGAGATCAATTTCATGCGCATATCCCGATGGTGGATGGAACCGGCCCGCGTGGGGCCGATGTCAGGTCAACCGGCGGCCACTTGCACATGGCCGCCGGTCGTTGCGCCGAACGTTGCATGGGCCACGCCGATGCCGACGCCCGAAGGGCGACGCCAGCGGTGACGCGGGAGGGAGGAAGGGCCCATGACGCGTCCGGTCTCTCTTGCCCCTGGTGGTGCAGCGGACCAACGGTCCGCTCTACGACGTGCTTTGCCGGCTCCCCAGCCGCCAAGGCGGCGACGATGACGAAGGGTGGGAGGGAAATCCTTCGTCATCGTCACCTGTTGCTCAGTTCGCGTAGTACATCTGGTACTCAAGCGGATGGGTCGCCGCGCGGAACTTGGTGACTTCCTGCATCTTCAGCGCGATGTAGCCATCGATGAAGTCGTCGCTCATCACGCCACCTGCCTTGAGGAACTCGCGGTCCTTGTCCAGCGCTTCCAGGGCCTGGTCCAGCGAGGAGCAGACCTGCGGGATCAGCTTCTCTTCTTCCGGCGGCAGGTCGTACAGATCCTTGTCGCTCGGGGCGCCCGGGTCGATCTGGTTCTTGATGCCGTCCAGGCCGGCCATCATCAGCACGGTGAAGGTCAGGTAGCCGGACTGGATCGGATCGGGGAAGCGCATTTCGATGCGGCGCGCCTTCGGGTTGGACACCCACGGAATGCGGCACGAGGCGGAGCGGTTGCGGGCCGAGTAGGCCAGCATCACCGGGGCTTCAAAGCCCGGCACCAGGCGCTTGTAGCTGTTGGTGCCGGAGTTGGCGAAGGCATTGATCGCCTTGGCGTGCTTGAAGATGCCGCCGATGTACCACAGCGCCAGCTGGCTCAGGCCGCCGTAGCCGTCACCGGAGAACAGGTTGGTGCCGCCCTTGGAGAGCGACTGGTGCACGTGCATGCCGCTGCCGTTGTCGCCGACCAGCGGCTTGGGCATGAAGGTGGCGGTCTTGCCGTTGCGGTGGGCGACGTTCTTGATGACGTGCTTCATGCGCAGCAGTTCATCGGCCTTCTGCACCAAGGTGCTGAACTTGGTGCCGATCTCGCACTGGCCGGCAGTGGCCACTTCATGATGCTGCACTTCCACTTCGATGCCGACCTGTTCCAGCGTCTTGCACATTTCCGCACGCAGGTCGTGCAGCGAATCGGTCGGCGGGACCGGGAAGTAGCCGCCCTTCACGGCAGGACGGTAGCCGCTGTTGGCGCCATCGTACTTGTCACCGGTGCTCCAGGCCGCTTCTTCGGAATCGATCTTGAAGAAGGTGTGGCCCATGTCGTTGGCGAAGCGGACCGAATCGAAGATGAAGAACTCCGGCTCCGGGCCGAAGAAGGCCTGCTCGGCGATGCCGGAGGACTTCAGGTAGGCCTCGGCGCGCTTGGCGATGCCGCGCGGGCAGCGGCCGTACGGCTGCATGGTGGCCGGATCGAGGATGTCGCAGCTGATGACCAGGGTCGGGTCGGCGTAGAACGGGTCGATGTAGGCGCTGGACGGATCCGGCAGCAGCACCATGTCCGACTCGTTGATGCCCTTCCAGCCGGCGATCGAACTGCCATCGAACATCTTGCCTTCTTCAAACAGCGACGGCTCCACGATGCTGACCGGGAAGGTGACGTGCTGCTCGATACCACGCATATCGACGAAACGCAGGTCGATGAACTCGATCTGGTTGTCCTTGATCAGCTTCTCAACATTTTCCACGGACATCGGTGAAACCTCAGATGGGTGATTGCGTATGTAGATACAGCAAACCCCGTGCCAACTTTTCCGCGTTCACAAATCCTTGATTTCACTGGGCGGGCGCGCCTCGCGGCGCGTGCGCGAACGCACCAAAGCAGTGCAAACGCTGCACCATGCACACCTTTGGTGCGATGCGGGATGCACTATGCTTTACGCCCACGGGCCGTCGACAGGCGACGTTGGCCACAGCGTCCGGCTGTCGCCGCTGCCCGATTCCACCCCTGCGCGAGCTCCAGTACCGCCGATGTCCGACCTGCTCTCCGCCCTCCTACTGGGCATTCTTGAAGGCCTCACCGAATTCCTGCCGATCTCCAGCACCGGCCACCTGCTGATCGCCCAGCACTGGCTGGGCGCACGCTCGGACTTCTTCAACATCATCATCCAGGCCGGCGCGATCCTGGCGATCACGCTGGTGTTCCGGCAGCGGCTGTGGACCCTGGCCACCGGCCTGCATGAACGCGCCAACCGCGATTACGTGCTCAAGCTGGGGACTGCCTTCCTGGTGACCGCCGTGGTCGGCCTGCCGGTCCGCCTGGCCGGCTGGGAGCTGCCGGAGACGGTCACGCCGGTGGCCTGGGCGCTGATCATCGGTGGCCTCTGGATGCTCCTGGTGGAGGCCTACACCGCGCGCCTGCCCGAGCGCGATGAGGTGACCTGGAAGGTCGCCATCCTGGTGGGCGTGGCGCAGGTGGTGGCCGGTGTGTTCCCGGGCACCTCGCGTTCGGCGGCGGCGATCTTCATCGCGATGCTGTTCGGGCTGAGCCGCCGCGCGAAGGCCACCGAGTTCGTGTTCCTGGTGGGCATCCCGACCATGTTCGCCGCCAGCGGCTATGCCTTCCTGGAACTGGCCAAGGACGGCAAGCTTGCCAGCGAGAACTGGACCGATGTGGGCGTGGCCTTCCTTGCCGCGGTCGTCACCGGCTTCATCGTAGTGAAGTGGTTGCTGGGCTACATCAAGTCGCACCGGTTCACGGCGTTCGCGGTTTACCGCATCGCGCTGGGCGCGGCATTGCTGCTCTGGTTGCCGGCTGGCAACTGAACGGCCCGGCGCCGGCACAACCCCGTTGTGGATGCGCCGGCGTTTTTCCCCAGGTTCCCAAGGAGATGTACATGAAACGCACCCTGATGCTGATGCTGCCGCTGGCCCTGATGGCCGCCTGCAGCAACCCCTCCACCGCCCCGGCCGGCCGCGATGACCTCGCCCCGGCACCGACCGCCGCCGCCGACCAGGCCGCCGTGGCCCGTCTGGACGTGCAGCGCCTGCAGGGCAGCCATTGGCGCCTGGATTCGGCCACCGATGCCAGCGGCAAGCGCATCGATGCGCTGTTCGCCCGCGCCGACACGCCGGTCACGCTGGATTTCAAGGATGACCGCATCGCGATCAGCAACACCTGCAACCGCATGGGCGGCGGCTACACGCTGGCCGATGGTTCGCTGACCCTCTCGCCGATGGCCTCGACCATGATGGCCTGCACGGACAAGAACCTGATGGCGCTGGACCAGGCCGTCGGCAGCCGCCTGGAAGGCACGCTCAAGACCGAACTGGGCGATGCCGGCCAGCTGACCCTGCGCACCACCAAGGGCGATGTGCTGGTGTTCACCCCGGAGCCGACCGCGGAAACCCGCTACGGCGGCGAAGGCGAAACGGTGTTCCTGGAAGTGGCCGCGCAGACCAAGCCGTGCCCGCACCCGATGATCCGCGACAAGCAGTGCCTGCAGACCCGCGAGATCCGCTACGACGCCAACGGCATCAAGCAGGGCGAGCCGGGGGAGTGGCAGAACTTCTACGACGTCATCGAGGGCTACACCCACGAAGACGGCGTGCGCAACGTGGTGCGCGTGAAGCGCTACAAAATCGCCAACCCGCCGGCCGATGCCTCGTCCAACGCCTACGTGCTGGACATGGTGGTCGAGTCCGCGAACGAGAAGAAATAAGAAAGCAGAAGGGCAGCCACCGGCCGCCCTTCTTCATCCTGTAGTGCCGGCCGCTGGCCGGTTCCCGATCACGTCGTACCGGTCAGCGGTCGGAATCTACCGGGGCGCGCGCCGACCCATGGTCGGCACCTCACCTCAGGCCAGCGCCGGATTCAACGTGTAGGTGCCATGCAGCGAGGCTTCGGCCAGCACGTGCCCGTGCATCGCATGCAGCACATCCGCGGCGGTGAACGGCGTGGGCAGCGCCAACTGCGCCACGTCCAGCGCGAACACACGGAAGAAATAGCGGTGCACGCGCTCGTCGTTGAACGGCGGGTAGGGGCCGTCATAACCCAGGTACTGGCCGGCCATGTCCGGAGTGCCGGCAAACCAGCCGGTGAAATCGTTCAGGCCCTGACGGCTGCCTGCCGGGCCCGCCGGCTGGGTCTTGCCCCCCACGGTGAATCCATCGCTGCAGCTGCCCGCGGCGAGCTCGCGCACGTCGGCCGGGATATCGGCCATCGCCCAGTGCGCGAAGTGCGCACGCGGCTGATCGCGTGGCACCGTGCGATCCTGGCGGCCGACCGTCTCCGGCACGGTCGGCACATCCGGGTCCATGCACAACAGCGCGAACGAACGGGTACCGGCCGGCACGTCGTGCCAGGCCAGCTGCGGGTTGCGGTTGGGCGCGAAGCCCTCGGCAGTGCCGGCCGCGAACGTGGCGGCGATCGGCTGGCCGTTGGTGATGCTGTCACTGCTCAGATGCATACCGGTCTCCTCACGCTTCCGGGTAGCCCAGGCGCACTGCGACCGAGGTCAGCAGCGCGAAGGCCGGGCCCATTTCATCGCGGTAATCGCGCCAGTGGCCCGGGGCCATGCGGGCCGGGCCAAGCGTGGGTGCCGGCGGGAAACGCATGCCGAACTGGGCGCCGAGGTACTCGGCCATCGCCTGCGGATCGTTGCCGATGTCGTCGATCTTCAACAGCGCGTGCGGGTACAGGTTCTGCTCGTGCAGGGTGGCAACCTGGGCCAGCGAACGCGCCAGCCATTCGGCCGCTTCGTGCACCGAGGTCACCGCGAGCGGTGCCGGGGCGCTGAAGGCGATCCACTCCAGCAGCATGTCGCGCGGGTCACGCAGCACGATGATCAGGCGGCCCTCCGGCAGCTGCGGGCGCAGCGCCCACAGCAGTGCGTTGTCCCACCACAGCAGCCAGTCGATCACCGCGCCGTCGGCGATGCCTCGGGCCGGCAACTGACTGCGCCATTGCTCCACCAGCGCTTCCGGGGTGAGCTTGCCGGTCGAGAGTTCCTGCAGCGTGTGGTAGCGCTGGAAGGGATCATTGGGCGGCGTGGGCCCGAAACGGTCACCGCGCATCACCGGGCTGGCGGCTGCCATCGCGGCGACCACCCGCTCCACCCCGGCGCCCGGTGCCCCCCAGATGAACAGCGGGGCGACGGCATTGTCCTCAGCCACCGGCGCCAGCTCCGGCCAGCTCAGCGGGGCTTTGGCCTGCGGCGGCAGCGGCAGGCGCTGGGGTGCCTCGGCCGCATGCAGATCCACCCACGTCCGCAGCGCATCGTGGTACTGGCCGGCACGGTCCTGGACGGACCCCAGCCACGGGCGCAGCCCGGCCTTCGCTTCTTCAGGTGCGTTGTCATGCAGCGCCTGCACGCGCGCAATGGCGGCGGCCGGGTCGCGTGCGAGCAGGCCATCGACCAGTCGCACTTCGCCCGATGCCCGGCCCGGCTCCAGCGCGACGATGCGCTCGGCCACGGCTTCGGCCGCGTCTTCTTCGTTGTTCATGTCGTGCAGGCGCAGGCGCGTCTCCAGCGCCGGCAGATGCTCGGGCATGGCCTGCAGCCAGCGCTCGCCGATGGCGACCGCTTCCGGGCCCCCCACGGGCTCGACCGTGAGGCGCGCCATCCACAGATCATGGATGGCCGGGTGATCAGCCAAGGCCGCATCCAGCGTCTCCCGTGCCTGCTGTTCGCGGCCCAGGCGCTGCCAGGCCATCAGCAGCATCTGCAGCGTGTGGCGATCGGACGGCCACTGCGCCAGCACCGGCAACAGGTGCTCAAGCGCCTGCAACGGCTGACCGGCCTGCAGTTCGAGCTCCCCGGCCAGACGGCGCATGGCCGGGGTGTCGCCACCGGGCGCAGCCAGCACCTGGTGCATCATGTCCGACGCGCTTTCCAGGTTGCCTTGGCGCAGCGCGAGCTGGACCACCAGCCCCTGCAGGGCGGTGGTCGCCGGATTCAGGGCAAGCACACGGCGGAAGGCCTGTTCGGCGAAGGCCAACATGTCTTTGCCAAGGTAGGCGAAGCCGAGCGCATACAACACACGCGCGTCGTCGGGCAGCGCCTGGCTGGCTGCCGAGAGCTGGGCCAGCGCGCGATCCACCTCGCCACGGCGCAGCGCGACCATGCCCGACAGCGCGGCCAGTTCCGGATGATCGTCGTCCACGCGCAGCGCCAGCCGGGTCAGGCGATCGGCTTCATCCACGTCGTTGCGGGCCAGCGCCAGATGCGCCTGCATCACGTACGCGGACAGTTCATTGGGGTTGAGTTCGGCCGTGCGGTCCAGCGCCGAGCCGGCCGCATCGAACTGGCGCAGGGCCAGCAGCAGGCCTGCCTGCTGCAGATGCAGGTCGGCATTGTCCGGCGCCAGCGTCAGCGCCTGCTGCAGGCTGGCCAGTGCGTCATCGAACTGGCCCTGCTGCTGCAGCGACAGCGACAACCAGCGGTGCGCCTGCGGCTGCTCCGGCTCGGCCGTGGTCCATTCGCGCGCCAGCTGCACGGCATCGTCCACCGCATTGCGGCGCAGGGCTTGGAGAATCTGGTCTTGCATGACGGTCCGAACTCGAGGGCAAACCCCGATTGTAGCGGGGCCGGACGGCCAGAACGCCCGGTCAGGCGGGCGTATTGGCCTCGATCCGCAACCGCTGGGCTACCCAGCGCTCGGAGAAGCCATCGCCGCGCCAGTTCTCCAGGAAGCCGCAGTGGCCGCCCCACGGGGCGATTTCCAGGTGGGCATGGGCCGGCAGGCGCCAGCCGTTGAAGGTGGCGAACGGGATCACCGGATCGTCCTGGGCCATCAGGATGTCGGCCGGCACCTGCAAGCCGGCCAGGCGATCACCCGCGATGGAGTAGCCATCGAAGTAGGCCTGCAGCGAGCCGAACTCGGTGTGGTGCTCGACCAGCCAGGCGGTCAGCGCGCGGATGTCCAGCTTGAGCACACGGTCGTCCCAGTCGCTCAGCTCGGGAAACAGATCGCGCTTGCGGCGCAGCGAGCCAGCCCATTTACGCCGGAAGTACCAGTCGTACATTGCCGGGCCGTTCTCGATGCTCTCCATCGTGATCGCCGGGTCCAGCACCGGGCAGACCGAGGCCACGCGGCGCAGCGGCACGCCGGCCGAGGGCGCACGCAGTGCCAGGCGGAGCACGAAGTTGCCGCCCAGCGAGTAGCCGGCCGCGACCAGGGGCAGCTCGGGCCAGCGCCGGGCGATATCCCCGGCAGCCTGCACCACTTCATCGATGCGGTTGGAGTGGAAGATGCCGGGGTTGAGATGGTGGGTGTTGCCGTGGTCGCGGAAGTTCAGCCGCACCACGTCGTAGCCCTCTTCCAGCAGCCGCGCGGCGGTCATGCGCATGTAGCTGGATTCGGCACTGCCTTCCCAGCCATGCAGCAGCAACGCCATGCCGATCGGCTGGCGCCCCTGGATATAGCTGTGCCAGCCCTGCAGGCGGACGCCTTCGCCGCCATCGAGAATGAGTTCGTCGGTGTGCGCGCCGGTGGCCGCAAGCAGTGCAAGGCCGCGCTGCATGCGCATCCGGCTGGAGCTGAGCATCGACTGCAGGTGCGGATTGCGCAGCCAACGCGGGGGATGATAGTCGGCAGCAGTCAACATGGGCGCGAGCCTGCTCCCGGCCGCGACGCTGGCGTGTGAAGGAACACCACCGCTTACTCGGCGGACATGGCCGCCAGGATGCGCGCACGCGAGGTTTCTGCGATGCGGCGACGGCCTTCCAGATCGTGGGTATCAATGGGCGCGAGGAAGTGGACCTCGGCCCGCCGTGCCGGCTCTCCCAGCAGACGCAGGAAGTTGGCGAAGAAACTCTCTTTCGGGCCGAACGCAACAATGGTCTGCGCGTCACCGCGCCAGCCATAGCGCAGCGCGACCGGCTGGATCGGGACCTGGGTCTCGACCGCGGCCTGGAAGATGCGCGCATGGAACGGGCCGACTTCATGGCCACCGCGGGTGCGCCCTTCGGGGAACACGCCGACCGCCTTGCCTTCGCGCAGGCGCACGACCATTTCCTGCATCACGCCACCCAGCGATTCGGTGCTGCCACGCTGGTGGAAAATGGTCTGCCCGCGCGCGGCCAGCCGACCGACCACCGGCCAGCCGGCGATCTCCTGCTTGGCCACGAAGCCCATCATCCGCTGGCTGTGCAGCATCGAGATATCGACCCAGCTGACATGGTTGGCCACGAACAGCACCGCACCCGGCAGCGGCGTGCCGATCCGGTGCAGGCGAAAGCCGAAGATCCACATCAGGCCGGCCGACCAGGCGTTCACCGCCGCATGTTCGAAAGTGCGCTCGCCCACGCGCACGCGCCCCCACGGCGGCAGCATGGCGATCAGCAGCATCGGCAGGAACAGCAACAGGTGGACCAGCAGCAGCGGTACGCGGTACAGGTAACGGCACACACGCGCCACGCCGCCACGTGAGGCCGGAGTGGGGGAATTCATCCGCGAACGATACCCGAGCGCCGCAGGCTCTGCCAGCGGAATCCGGACAAATCGATGGCGTGCGCAAGCCAGCCGCCGCAAGCCGTCAAGCCAACGGCCACCGGCGGCACAACGGCCGTCCCCACATGCGCCGGCGCACTGTGGTGGGCCACGCAACACAGCATCCGTGCCATGCGCGCGATCAGCCCGGGCGCACGGCGGGCACCACCGCCAGGGTCAACCGCGAGGTGCAGACCAGCTTGCCGGCCTCGTCCTCGATGCGGATGTCCCAGACCTGGGTGCTGCGCCCGACATGCACCGCACGCGCGGTGCCGGTGACGGTGCCGGCGCGCACGGCGCGGATGTGGTTGGCGTTGATTTCCAGCCCCACGCAGACCTGCTGCGTGGTATCCACGCACAGATTGCCGGCGCTGCTGCCCAGGGTTTCCGCCAGCACCACCGAGGCGCCACCGTGCAGGATGCCGTACGGCTGGCGGGTGCGTTCGTCGACCGGCATGGTCGCGCTGATCCAGTCCTCGCCGGCGGCGGTGAACGCGATGCCCAGGTGCTCGATGAGCGTGTTGCGGCTGAGCGCGTTGAGCGCTTCGATGGACACCGCGTCGCGGAATACCTGGGACATGCAGCTTCTCCGTGGGGTTGCAGACTTACAGGATCGGGACCAGCCCGGCGCCGAAGGCGGTGAGCATGCGCACCAGCAGCCACTTCGGCCCGACATTCACTTCGGGGAAGTCACCGACGGCGACATAACAGGTGTGGAAGGCCGGGTCCTGCCGCTTGAGCGGAGCCGGGCACGCGGGCCCGGGCTGGAATTCGTAATCAGTGGCGTAGCGCCACGGCCAGAAATCGAGCACCGGCAACGCCTCGGAGGCCTTGCCGACGCTGTAGTTCAGGCCGGACAGCACCGGCGGCTTGGCACGCGGCGCGACCACCCAGGAGTTCTGCGGGTGGATGTCGCGCAGGATGCTCTGCGCCAGCGCCTCGGCGAACACCGGGTCATCGATGATCACCGCCCCTTCGGTGTTGTAGTTCTCACTGCGCGGATCGAAGTTGTGCGTGCCGACCACGCCGATGCGGCGGTCCACCACCATCGACTTGGCGTGCAGGCCCATGCGCGCGCCCTTGCGGGTGACCGGCAGCGGCTTGTTGACCGCCTTGGTGCCCAGGAACGAGGGCCGGGTTTCGGCACGCAGCACGCGGCGCTCGACTTCGCTGCCATCGGTACTGCGGCGGCGACCGCTGGCGCTGTTGCGATCGGCACTCCCTCGACGCGGGCCGCTGCTGGCACGGTTGTCGGCGCTGCCGCGCGCATTGCTGCCGGCCGCGCTGCCACCGAGCAGGCTGCTGCGCTTGCCCTGCGACGGCGGCACCTCGCTCCCCAGCGGTGCGGGCAGCAGATTGCGGTAATCCACCGGCGCATCCAGCGGGAATGGCTTGAACTCGTAGATGTTGAAGCCGAGCTCGCGCAGGTTGCGGCGTTTGTACTTGTAGGACAGCGCGTAGACGATCGGGTTGTCGGTGGCGGCCAGGCTGTTGGTCGAGACCACCACCCGCGGCGCCTGCTCGCGCTTGCGCAGGGTGCGGAACAGCTGCTGCGCCGGCTTGGACAGGACCAGATAGGGGGTCTGCAGCAGCACTTCGGACTGCGCGCTGGCGATCAACGCATCCAGTTGCGGCTCGGTCACGTGCTGGCCGTTGGCCGGCTGGCTGGCGCGTTCGCGGCGATGTTTGCGTGGCAGGTCCGCGACGTACTGCACCGAGGCCACCGGCAGGGCGGTGTCCACGAAGGTACGCCGCACGAACTCCGGATCGTTGGCTTCTTCGCTGACCCGCTCGACCCGCTCCGGCCGCCGGAAGTCGGCCGGCGGCATGGCCGGTACGCCCTGGCGGAGCAATGTTCGCCCCACATCGTTGAGACGCTCGGCCGGCACGCTGCGCGGCGCGCGCCAGAAGGCATCGAAGTTGGCGGCCATCTCGCGCACCTCCGGGCCGGCCACGATCACGTCGCGGTCGCGGAAGTTGTATTCACTGTCCCAGTCGTAATAGTCGTCCTGGTAATTGCGCCCACCGACCACGCCCAACGCATCGTCGACCACCAGCAGCTTGTTGTGCATGCGCTGGTTGAAGCGGCGGAAGCAGCAGACCACGCTGGCGGCGTAGTCGAAGTAGTTCAGGCGTGCCTTGCCGAAGGTCGGGTTGTAGACCCGCAGCGAAAAATTCGCATGGCTGCCGGACAGGGCGCCGAGAATCTCCAGATCGGAGATCGCCGAGAGCTGGTCGATCAGCACGCGCACCTTGACCCCGCGGCGGGCGGCCGCCTGCAGTTCGTCCAGCACCAGCCGGGCGCTGTCGTCCTTGTCGAAGATGTAGGTCTGCAGGTCGATGCTGCGGGTGGCGCTGCGGATCAGGTTCAACCGCGCGACCAGCGAGACCTCGCCTTCGTCCAGGAGAGTCGCATAGTGGCGCGGCTGGCCGGCGTGGGATTCGGCGAACGCACGGCCACCGAGGGCGCGCAGCGGCGAATCCAGCGCACAGCGATCCGGTTGGTCGCAGTCGACCACGGTCGAGCGCGCCTGCACGGCGATGCCGGCCGCGCGGTCACGCTCGGCATTGGACAGCGAGGCACAGCCGCTGCCCAGCAACAGCGTTGCCAGCACCAACAGACGCAGCAATGGGTTCACGGTTTCGGCGCCTCGCTCAGACGCGCACGCAATACAAAGGTCACTCGATCACTCAGGGCTAACTGCCAGCTGTCCATTCCATACCGGCCACGTTGGACGGTACCGCGGCTGACCACATCGCAATCATACCCGGCCCGGGCACAGGCCGGCGGCTCGACCCGCAGGGTCTCCGGATGGCTGACCCCGCGCAGGATCAGCCGGCCCTGGATGCTGCCGCCCTTGTCCACCACCTCCGGCCAGTAGGGTAGCGAATCGAACTCGACCACCGGGTAGCGCGCCGAGTCGAAGAACTCCTCGCCGCGCATCCAGCCGGTGTAGCGGGGTTTGCCGGGGATTTCCACGTAACGGGTGAACATCCGCAGGTGCACCTGGTGGCGACCGTCGGAGAGCACCTCGATGTTGCCTTCAAAGCGCGGGAACACGCCTTCGATGCGCTGTCCCAGCCGCGTGCGGATCTCAAACCCGAAGCGCGAGCTGGCCGTATCGAAGGCCAGGGCATGGCTGGTCGGAGCCGGTACCGACGACGGCGGGGCGGCATGCACCGCCCCTGCCATCAACAGCAGCCCGAACCACGTCGCACGGACTGCCCACACTGCTTACGGCCACCAGAAGGCGGTCAGGCTGGCCACGCCAGGCTCGATGGCGGCCTCACGGTCGAAGGCCAGTACCGCGATCCCGCCCGGCGGCATGCCGCGGTAGTCGCTGCTGGTGCCCTCGCTCATCAGGGCCACCAGTTGCTCCAGGCCGGGGTTATGGCCCACCACCAGCAGGCGGTCCACATCGCGGCGGGCATCGATCAACCCCATCAGGGTGCCGGGAGTGGCCTCGTAGACGGCGTCCTCCAGCCGCTTCTCGACGAAGCCGGTGATGCCCAGGACGGCTTCCAGGGTTTCGCGGGTCCGCCGCGACGGCGAGCAGAGCACGCAGTCCGGCAGCAGATTGTTTTCCTTGAGCCAGCGGCCGGCGGCCTCGGCTTCGGCCAGACCGACCGGCGACAGCGGGCGGTCCAGATCGGCCTGGCCGGTGCTGGCGGTTTCAGCATGGGCGTGACGCAGCAGTATCAGTTCTCGCATGGGATCTCTCGTGTCAGGCTTTCTTCAGCCACTTCAACAGCGGCTCCCAGTCATTCTGGTGCTCGCGCACCTGGGCCGAGCGGTAGTCGAACAGACTCCGTCCGAGCCCGACCATCACCACATAGCTTTGGCTGTCGCGCAACTGCGCGACGACCTCATACGGCCAATCGGCCAACATCTGTATCGCCTGTTGCGAGGTCTGCGTCCAGGGTTTGGTGCGGTTGAGCACCAACCCGACCGGCAGGCTGCGGTTGTGGACGCGGGGCACGCGCGACAGGCTGTTGAGGAAGCCGACGATGGCTTCGATATCCAGCGCGGAAGGCAGCACGGGGACCACCACCGCATCGGCAACATCAAGGAAATGCGGAATATCGTCGGCCATCGCACCGGCCGGAGCATCGATGATGACCTCGTCGGTGCCCTCGGGAACCAGTCGTTCCCAGCTCTTTTTGCGATACACGTCGATCGGCAGCACGGCGCTTTCCAGAACCGAGCGGCGTTGCGCCCAGCGGGTGCTGGAGCCCTGGGGATCGGCATCGGCCAGGACGGTCCGTTTGCCTTCCAATGCCGAATGCGCCGCCAGGTGGGTGGCGACGGTGGTCTTGCCCACCCCGCCCTTGGAACCGGCCACCAGGATCGTCTTCATGCAAGCCTCGCTTCCGGGGAACGTTCCCGCAGCCTACACCGGCGCCTGTGACGGAGATAGTCGCAGCGCTGAACCAGAACCGACGGCCACGGCTTTGCTATCGTGGATGGTTCCAATGGACTGACCGCCAGCATGAGCGAACTACAGGACCTGAGCGCGCTGATCCGCGCCAACACCCCGCTGATCATCATCGAGACCCAGGATGAGGGCCGGGTGGTGGAGCTGTTCCGCCAGACCCTGATGCATGTCTGGCGGGCCCTGCACCGCTGGTCGATCACCGAGGGCCTGCGCCGGATCGACATGGACCGCGAGGACGACCCGGTCGGCCCGCCCGATGCCAGTTCGGCCCTGCAGATGATCCGCCAGGCAGAGCAGCGCGGTATCTATCTGCTGCTCGATTTCCACCCCTACCTGGGCTATGCCAGCCACCAGCGCGCCCTGCGCGACCTGATCCAGCGGCGGCACTGCGAGGCCCACGTGCTGGTGCTGGTCGGGGCCAAGGTCGAGCTGCCGGCCGAGCTGGAAGCGCTGGCCACCCGCTTCAATCCGCGCCTGCCCGACCTCAACGCGCTGCTGAAGATGCTGCGCGAGGAAGCCGAAGCCTATGCCCGCGAGAACGGCGGGCGGCGCGTGGAGGTGGACAACGAGGCGGTCCAGAAGATCCTGCACAACCTGCGCGGGCTGAGCCTGGTCGACGCGCGCCGGATCGCCCGGCAGCTGATCTTCGCCGATGGCGCGCTCAGCCAGGACGACCTGCCACAGCTGGCCCGGCTCAAGTTCGAGTTGCTCAACCGCGCCGGCCACCTGCACTACGAGTACGACACCACCCGCTTTGCCGATGTGGCGGGCGCCAACCGGCTCAAGCGCTGGGTCAACCAGCGCCGGCCGGTGTTCCTGGGCGGCGCGGGCCCGGCCGGCCTGGACCCGCCCAAGGGCATGCTGCTGCTCGGCGTGCAGGGCTGCGGCAAATCAATGCTGGCCAAGGCAACGGCGGCCGGTTTCGGCGTACCGCTGCTGCGGTTGGACTTCGGCAGCCTGTACGACAAGTACCACGGCGAGACCGAGAAGAACCTGCGCGACGCGCTCGCCTCGGCCGAGCAGCTGGCCCCCTGCGTGCTGTGGATCGACGAGATCGAGAAAGGCCTGGCCAGTGGCGGCGAAGATGGCGGCGTGTCGCGCCGGGTGCTCGGCCACCTGCTGACCTGGCTGGCCGAGCGCAAGAGCACGGTGTTCATCGTCGCCACCGCCAACCAGGTGCATGAACTGCCGGCCGAGCTGCTGCGCAAGGGCCGTTTCGACGAGATCTTCTTCGTCGATCTGCCCGACGCCAACACCCGGGTCGAACTGCTGCGCCTGCATCTGGGCAAGCGCCAGCTCAATGCCGACGACTTCGCGCTGCCCGCGCTGGCGGCCGCGGCGGATGGCTTCTCCGGTGCGGAGATCGAACAGGCGGTGGTGTCGGGGCTGTACGCCGCGCATGCCGAATCGCGTGTGCTGGATACCGAACTGTTGATGCAGGAGATCCGCGGCAGCCGGCCGCTATCGGTGCTGATGGCCGAACAGGTCACCGCGCTGCGCGAGTGGGCACGGGGGCGCACCGTCAGCGCGGACGTGTGACGCCGGGGCGCTACGCCGGCAGGTGCTGCAAGACCCACACCCACGCCGGCAGCGTCACCAGCGACAGCAGGATGCCGTAGCCAACCAGCGCGGCGGCCAGGCGCGGGGCCAGGCGATGGGACATCGCCAGTGCGGCGGCGGTGATCATGGTCGGCATCGCCGACTCCAGCACATTGGCCTGCAGCATCGTGCCGTGCAGGCCGAACGCCCAGGAGATCGGCAGCGCCAGTGCCGGCATCACCAGCAGCTTCAGCAGCAACCCGATGCCCAGTGGCCTGAGCTCATCCAGTGGCAGGCGCAGCTGGATGGAGAAACCCACCGCCAGCATCACCAGCGGCAGCATCGCATCGGCCAGCTGCTTCAGCCCGGTGCCGATCCAGCCCGGTGGCTGCTCAGGCATCAGGGTCAACGCGAACAGCAACGCCCACAGCGGCGGGAACTTCGCGATCCGCAGCAGGATCTGTGCGGCGGTAGGCGGGGTGTCGCCGCTGTAGCGCGCGATCACATACAGGCCGAACGTGGACAGCAGCACAAAGGTGCCGAACTGGTCATAGACCACCGCATAGGGCAGCGCGTGATCACCGAGCAGCGCGCGCACCATCGGGTAGCCGATGAAACTGGAATTGGCCAGCGCCACGCAGATCAACAGCACCGCATGCACGTCGCGGGCGAAGCCGAAGACGCGCGTAGCCAGGCTCACCGCGGCGAGCGTACACAGCATCAACAGCCACGGCGTGGCGACCAGCCCGATCAGGCTGATATCCAGATGCAGCCGTGGGACGTAGATCAGCACCGCCGCCGGCAGGCAGACGTACAGCACGATGCGGTTGAGCACATCGGCAGTGTTGTCCGGCAGCGCGCGCAGACGCGAGAACAGCATGCCCAGGCCGAGCATGGTCAGGATGAGAGCGAATGCATCGAACGCCATCGCGACAGCCTAGCCGATCCGGCAGTGGCCGCCGCCCCGACCATGGTCGAAACGGGAGGGTACGGCGGCCCCGCCAAGGGGCAGGCCCGTATGTGCGGGCCCGCCCGACCCGATCACGGCCAGGCGGGCGGCTTCTCCGCCCACGCCCGCTGGATCTCGGCCAGCGTACTGCGTTCGCTGTCGCGCCAGCCCGGCAGCAGTTCGGCATAGCGATCCGTTCCGCTCCACTGCTGAGGCTCGGTGCGCACGGCTGCGGCATACCACTGCACGGCTTCGGCCTTGCGGCCCAGCGTCCACAGGGCCAGTGCGAAGGTGGGCGGCACCCACCCGGGATTCCCACGCAGCGTGTTCTGGGCCGCCGTCCACTGGGCCAGTGCAGCGTCGGTCTCGCCGAGGCGGAACAGGTCCCAGCCATAGTTCCAACGCACGGAACGGCCCAGCACCGAACTGGCCGACGCGGTCGTGGCGGCCTGTTCGTAAAGACTGCGCCCCAGTTCCGGCCGGCCCTGCGCGATCGCTACGCCCGCCAGCTGCACGGTGGCCTCCAGCGTCTTGCGGCCGCGCTCGCGGTGTTTCATCAATTGGTCAACGAGATCCCCACCCTCTCCCTGCACCACCACCATCGGGGCGGCGGCCAGATCATTGTCGAAGTAGAACTCCTGCACCGCCGGCAGCGACTGCGCCGACACGTTGAACACACAAGCCCCCATGGCCAGCATCACGCCGGCCAGCATCTGTCTTGCAACTGCCATGCAAACTCCCCCAGGTTGTCACAACAACCTCCCCTCCTGATCCTAACCGCAGCGCACGCCCGGCACCAAGCGCGGCCGACCAACGGTCGGATCTACCCGGCGCGCCGCCAGACCCGCAGGCGGTTGTTGGCCGGCATCGCCACGTCCTCGGCCAGCTGCAGGCCCACCCCGGCCGCCAGTGCATCCACCGCTTCGGCATCGCGGATGCCCGAGGCCGGATCGCGCGCCTTCAGCCACGCATCGAACTGGCGATTGCTGTCGCTGCTGTAGGCACCGTGGGCGTTGAACGGGCCGTAGACGCACAGCACGGCGTCCGCGGCCATCACGGCAGGCAACCCGGCGAACAACGCCTGCACGTGCGCCCAGCTCATGATGTGCAGGGTATTGGCAGTGAACACCGCATCGAACGCCAGCGGCGCGTCCGGCAGCGGCCCCAGCCCGGGCGCGGGCGACAGCGCCGCCTGCAGCGGCCACGGCGCCGGTGTATTGGGCAGGCCGGCGGCCTGGAGCCGGGCGGCGATGCCGGGCAGGTGCTCGGGACGATCACTGGCCTGCCACTGCAGGTGGGGCAATGCCGCAGCGAAGTGTTCGGCATGCTGGCCGGTGCCGCTGCCGATCTCCAGCACCCGGTGGCGGGCGGCGAGGTGGCGCTGCAGCACCGCCAGGATCGGCGCGCGGTTGCGGTCGCAGGCCTCGGACCAGCGTATCTGGCTCATCGGAATGTCACATCGGCAGGGAATCGATGTCCATCCAACCATGACCGCAGTCACTTGTGCCACTACGCGATGCCACCGAAAGTCGAAGACTTGTCCAATGTCGGCGGCCTGCGTGCCGTCGGCCGTCCTTGGGGGATGTGAGCTGTGCAACGTCGTGAGTTTCTAGCGCTGTCTGGAATGGGCCTGGCGGGCCTGGTACTGCCGCATGGCCGGCTGATCGCCGCCGAGCAGCTGCTCGAGCCGGGTGATGTGGGCCGCCGCAAGGCGCTGGCCGAGGCCGCGCTCGCCGCCGCCAAGCGCGCCGGTGCCAGCTACTGCGACGTGCGTATCGGCCGTTACCTCAACCAGGCGGTCATCACCCGCGAGGCCAACGTCCAGAACGTCACCAACAGCGAATCCTCGGGCATCGGCATCCGGGTGATCGTCAACGGTGCCTGGGGCTTTGCCGCCACCCACCAGCAGACCCCGGCCGCGGTGCTGGCCACGGTCGAGCAGGCCGCAGCGATCGCCCGCGCCAACGCCGGCATCCAGACCCGTCCGGTGCAGCTGGCGCCGGTCACTGGCGTGGGTGACGTGAGCTGGAAGACCCCTATCCGCAAGAACGCGATGGCGGTGCCGCTCAAGGACAAGGTCGACATGCTGCTGTCACTGAACGCGGCTGCGCTCAATGCCGGGGCCGACTTCATCAACTCCACCCTGTTCCTGGTCAACGAGCAGAAGTTCTTCGCCTCCAGCGATGGCTCCTTCATCGACCAGGACGTGCACCGCATCTGGCTGCCCTTCACCGCGACCGCCATCGACAAGACCAGCGGCAAGTTCCGCACCCGCGCCGGGCTGTCCTCGCCGATGGGCATGGGCTACGAGTTCCTCGATGGCGACGCGCGCGGCAAGATCGCGTTGCCGGGCGGCGTGGTCGCCTACCGTGATTCCTACGATCCGGTGGAGGATGCGATCGCCGCGGCCCGCCAGGCGCGGGAGAAGCTCAAAGCGCCGTCGGTCAAGCCGGGCAAGTACGACCTGGTGCTGGATCCATCCAACCTGTTCCTCACCATCCACGAGAACGTCGGCCACCCGCTGGAGCTGGACCGCGTGCTCGGCTACGAGGCCAACTACGCCGGTACCAGCTTCGCCACGCTGGACAAGCGCGATGCGCGCTTCCGCTGGGGCAGCGACATCGTCAACTTCTTCGCCGACAAGACCGCCCCGGGCAGCCTGGGTGCGGTGGGCTACGACGATGAAGGCGTGAAAACCAAGCGCTGGGACCTGGTCAAGGACGGCATCCTGGTGAACTACCAGGCCACCCGCGACGAGGTGCATATTCTTGGCGAGAAGGAGAGCCACGGCTGCAGCTACGCCGATTCGTGGTCGAGCGTGCAGTTCCAGCGCATGGCCAACGTGTCGCTGGCGCCGGGCAAGGCGCCGCTGAGCGTGGCCGACATGATCAAGAACGTGGAGAACGGCATCTACATCCACGGCCGTGGCTCCTATTCGATCGACCAGCAGCGCTTCAACGCGCAGTTCGGTGGCCAGCTGTACTACCAGATCAAGAACGGTGAGATCACCGGCATGGTCGAGGACGCCGCCTACCAGATCCGCACGCCGGAGTTCTGGAACGCCTGCAGCGCGATCTGCGACGAGCGCGATTTCCGCTTCGGTGGTTCGTTCTTCGATGGCAAGGGTCAGCCGGGCCAGGTCTCGGCGGTCTCGCATGGCTCATCGACCACGCGCTTCGATGGCATCAACATCATCAATACCGCACGCAGCCTGGGATGAGCCTGTCCCCGCTCCATGCCGAATGTCACTACCGCGGCGCCCGTACGGCCGCAAGAATCGGCTGTGCCGCCGCGGCGGTCGCCCTGATGTCGCTGTTTCCCTGCCACCCCCACACCGACGTGGAGAGCTGCCTTGCAAAGACGTGACTTTCTCGCCCTGACCGGGCTTACCGCTGGCGGACTGATCGTGCCGTCGTTCTTCGGCAAGGTCATTGCCGCCGAGCAACTGCAGAGCGCACTCGATCCGGCGCTGAAAAAGCGCCTGGCCGATGCCGCCCTGGCCGCCGCGCGGCAGGCCGGTGCGACCTACTGCGATGTGCGTATCGGCCGCTACCTGCGCCAGTACGTGATCACCCGAGAGGACAAGGTCCAGAACGTGGTGAACACCGAATCGACCGGTGTGGGCATCCGCGTGATCGTCAACGGCGCCTGGGGCTTTGCCGCCACCAACCAGCTCGGCACCACCGATGTGGCGCGTGCCGCGCAGCAGGCCGCTGCGATCGCCAAGGCCAACGCCGGCGTGCAGACCGCCCCGGTGCAGCTGGCGGCCGCGCCCGGCGTGGGCGAAGTGTCCTGGCGCACCCCGATCCGCAAGAACGCGATGGACGTGCCGATCAAGGAGAAGGTCGAGCTGCTGCTGGACGTCAATGCAGGCGCGATGGGCGCCGGCGCCAGCTTCGTCAACTCGATGCTGTTCCTGGTCAACGAGCAGAAGTACTTCGCCTCCACCGATGGCTCCTACATCGACCAGGATGTGCACCGCATCTGGGCACCGATGACGGTCACCGCGATCGACAAGAGCACCGGCAAGTTCCGCACCCGCTCCGGGCTGTCCTCGCCGATGGGCCTGGGCTACGAGTACCTTGATGGCGTCGGCACCGGCAAGGCGGTCTCGCCCAACGGCGTGGTCAACTACCGCAACTCCTATGACATGAAGGCCGATGCGATCGCCGCGGCCAAGCAGGCGCAGGAAAAGCTCAAGGCACCGTCGGTGAAGCCGGGCAAGTACGACCTGATCCTGGATCCGTCGCACACCTGGCTGACCATCCACGAGTCGGTCGGCCACCCGCTGGAGCTGGACCGCGTGCTCGGCTACGAAGCCAACTACGCCGGCACCAGCTTCGCCACGCTGGACAAGCGCGAGCAGCATTTCCAGTACGGCAGCGACAAGGTCAACATCTTCGCCGACAAGACCCAGCCGGGCAGCCTCGGTGCGGTCGGCTACGACGATGAGGGCGTCAAGACCAAGCGCTGGGATCTGATCAGCGAAGGCAAGCTGGTGGATTACCAGACCATCCGCGACCAGGCCCATATCCTGGGCAAGACCGAGTCCGACGGCTGCTGCTACGCCGATTCCTGGTCCAGCGTGCAGTTCCAGCGCATGGCCAATGTCTCGATGGCGCCGGGCAAGACCAAACTGAGCGTGGCCGACATGATCAAGGACGTCGAGAACGGCATCTACATCATCGGCGACGGCTCGTTCTCCATCGATCAGCAGCGCTACAACGCGCAGTTCGGTGGCCAGCTGTTCTATGAAATCAAGAACGGCCAGATCACCCGCATGCTCGAGGACGTGGCCTACCAGATCCGCACGCCGGAGTTCTGGAACGCCTGCACCGCCGTGGCCGATGAAAGCGACTACCGCCTGGGCGGTTCGTTCTTCGACGGCAAGGGCCAGCCCGGCCAGGTCTCGGCGGTCTCGCACGGTTCGTCCACCGCGCGCTTCAACGGCATCAACGTCATCAACACCGCGCGCAGCCTCGGCTGACCGGTCAGGAGCCCCAATCCATGAGTATCTTCACCGAAGCCCAGGCCAAGGCCATCCTCGACAAGGTCATCGCGCTCTCCAAGGCCGATGAGTGCACCGCCGTGCTGGCCGGCTCGATCGACGGCAACATCCGTTTCGCACTGAACAATGTCTCCACCAGCGGCATCGTCGACAACACCGAGCTGGCCGTGACGGTCGCCTTCGGCAAGCGCGTCGGCACCGCCTCGATCAACGAGTTCGACGACGCCGCGCTGGAACGCGTGGTGCGCCGTGCCGAAGATCTGGCCCGCCTGGCCCCGGAGAACCCCGAGTTCATGCCGGCCATCGGCAAGCAGACCTACACTGCCAGCCCGACCTTCAGCGAATCGACCGCGGCCATCGACCCGGCCTTCCGCGCCAAGGTCGCCGCCGACTCGATCGCGCCCTGCCGGGGCAACGGCCTGATCGCCGCCGGCTTCCTGGAAGATGGCCAGAGCTTCTATGCAACGGCCAACAGCAACCGCAACTTCGGCTACCAGCGCGGCACCAATTTCAACTACACCTGCACGGTGCGTACCGAAGACGGGCGTGGCTCGGGCTGGGTGGGGCGCAGTGTGAAGGACGCGGCCGATTTCAAGGCCGACCAGGACATCCGCATCGCCATGCGCAAGGCTACCGAATCGGCCGAAGCCAAGGCCCTGGAGCCGGGCAAGTACACGGTGATCCTGGAGCCGGCGGCGGCGGCCGGCCTGATCAGCTTCATGATGAACTTCTTCGATGCGCGCTCGGCCGATGAAGGCCGCAGCTTCCTCTCCAAGAAGGGCGGCGGCAACAAGCTCGGCGAACAGGTCTACGACCCGCGTGTGACGATGGTGGCCGACCCGTGGCACCCGGACGCGGCCGTGCTGCCGTGGGACAACGAAGGCCAGCCGCGCGAAAAGCTGGACATCATCAAGGACGGCAGGATCGCCAACCTCAACTACTCGCGTTTCTGGGCGCAGAAGCAGGGCAAGACCGCCAACGCGCGGCCGGGCAACCTGCTGATGGCCGGTGGCGACAAGAGCACCGCCGAACTGGTGCGTGGCACCCAGAAGGGCATCCTGGTCACCCGCACCTGGTACATCCGCATGGTCGATCCGCAGACCGTGCTGCTGACCGGCCTGACCCGCGATGGCACCTTCTACATCGAGAACGGCCAGATCAAGCACCCGGTGAAGAACTTCCGCTTCAATGAGTCGCCGGTGATCATGCTCAACAACATCGAAGAGCTGGGCAAGCCGGTGCGTGTGGCCGGTGACGAGTCCAGCCTGGTGATGATGATTCCGCCGATGAAGCTGCGCGATTTCACCTTCACCTCGTTGTCCGACGCGGTCTGATGAACGGTCGTGACGGCCACTGGCCGTCTCTTTGTCTGGCCGGTGACACCCGGGAACGTGCGTGGCGATGAACCGCGCACAGTTCCTGCGCCTGATGCTGGGCAGTGCCGCCTTCGCGGCATTGCCAGCGCCGGCACGCGCCCAGGCCGGGCGTTACGACTTCTGGTTCACCCGCCTCAAGTACGACTCCGGCGACTGGGACGTGGATGCGCGCATGCCATCCAACGTGATCACCTCGCTGATCGATTACACCTCCCTGCGCGTGGACCCGACCGAGCACGTGATCGCGCTGTCCGATCCGCGCATGCTGGAGGCGCCGTTCTGCTACCTGGCCGGCCACAAGCTGGTCGAGTTCAATGCAGCCGAACGGCAGAACTTCGTACGCTACGTGCGCAATGGCGGCTTCGTGTTCGTCGATGACTGCAACCACGACATCGACGGCCTGTTCGCCACCTCCTTCGAAGCGCAGATGGCCAAGCTGTTCGGGCCCAGGGCGCTGGGCAAGCTCCCGAACAATCATGCGCTGTACCGCAGCTTCTTCCGCTTCCCCGAGGGCCCACCGGCCACCGGGTTCGAGCTCAATGGCTGGGGCGATGATCTGGTCCACGATTACCTCAAAGGCATCCAGATCGATGGTCGATTGGGTGTGCTCTACAGCAACAAGGATTACGGGTGCGAGTGGGACTACGACTGGCGCAACAAGCGCTTCCTGGCCGAAGACAACACCCGCTTCGCCGTCAACATCGTGATGTATGCGTTGAACAGCTGAGCTTCTTCCTGCTTTTTCAGCCACGCATGGCGTGGCTCTACGCCGATCCTGCGAGTGCCTTATGACGACCGACCGCCTTGATGCCCTTCTTCCCAAACTGCAGCAGCTGCGCGGCGCGCTGGCCCAGGCCGTGGTCGGCCAGCACGCGGTGGTCGAGCAGCTGCTGATCGGCCTGCTGGCCGGCGGCCACTGCCTGCTCGAAGGCGCGCCCGGGCTGGGCAAGACCCTGCTGGTGCGCTCGCTCGGGCAGGCGCTGGAGCTGCAGTTCCGGCGCGTGCAGTTCACGCCCGATCTGATGCCCAGCGACATCCTCGGCACCGAGCTGCTGGAAGAAGACCACGGCACCGGGCACCGGCACTTTCGCTTCCAGAAGGGCCCGATCTTCACGAACCTGCTGCTGGCCGACGAGCTCAACCGCACCCCGCCCAAGACCCAGGCCGCGCTGCTGGAGGCGATGCAGGAGCGCACCGTCAGCTACGCCGGCACCACCTATACGCTGCCCGCACCGTTCTTCGTGCTGGCCACGCAGAACCCGATCGAACAGGCGGGCACCTACCCGCTGCCCGAAGCCCAGCTCGACCGCTTCCTGCTGCACGTACGGGTGGACTACCCCACCGAGCAGGAAGAGCGCGACATCCTGCTGCAGACCACCGGCAGCGCCAGTGGCAGCGTGCCCAAGGTGATGGACGCCGAGGAGGTACTGGCGCTGCAGGCCGCGGTGCGCCAGGTCCACATCAGCGAAGACGTCCTCACCTGGATCACGCGCCTGGTGCGTGCCAGCCGTCCTGGCCGCGATGCGCCGGCGGCGGTGAACCAGTGGATCAAGTGGGGCGCCGGCCCGCGTGCCGGGCAGTCGCTGGTGCTGGCGGCCAAGGCGCGTGCGTTGCTGCAGGGCCGCTTTGCCGCGACCCGCGAGGACGTGCAGGCGCTGGCCGCGCCGGTGATGCGTCACCGGCTGTTGCTGTCGTTTGCCGCCGAAGCCGAGCAGAAGAGCGCTGACGATGTGGTCGCCGCGCTGCTGCAGGCCGTGCCGTTCCCGGGGTGATCCACACGCCGTGAGCCGCAACGCACCGATCGCGATCCCCGCCGATGTCCGCAGCCGCCTCAAGGCGCTGCGGCTGCTGCCACGCCGTGCGCGCGGTGCGCACGGAATCGGGCAGCACGCCAGCCGCAGCCGCGGTGCCGGGCTGGAGTTCGCGCAGTACCGTGCCTACGAACCCGGTGATGAGCTGCGCCAGATCGACTGGAAGCTCTACGCGCGCTCGGACCGGTTCTTCGTACGCGAATCCGAGCGCGAGAGCCCGATCACGGCTTGGGTGCTGATCGATGCGACCGCCTCGGCGCGGCAGCGCGATCGTGCACGGCCGGAGTGGTCGCGGCTGGACCACGCCTGCGCGACCGCCGCCTGCCTGGTGGAACTGGCCCTGCAGCAGGGCGACCGCTTCGGCGCGATCGTGGTCAGCGGCGGCGGCGTGCAGCTGGTGCCCGCCGGGCACGGCCCGCGCCAACGTGACCGCGTGCACCTGCTGCTGCGCCAGCTGCAGGCCAGTGACCGCTGGCCGCCGGTGACCTCGCTGGCGCCGATCTGGGAGCGCGTGCAGGCCGGCGATCTGCTGGTCGCACTGGGCGATGGTTTCGACGAGGCCGGCATCGTGCTGCTGGAACGGCTGGCGGCCGCCCGTCGCGAAGTGCTGCACCTGCAGCTGCTGACCGCCGAAGAGCGCGATTTCCCGTTCACCCAGGGCCACCGCTTCCGCGATCCGGAGACCGGCGAAGAACTGCTGGGGGACGGCCGTGCGATCCGAGACGACTACCTGGCCCGCTTCGACGCTGCGCAGCGTGCGTTGCAGGCGCGTCTTCAGAGCAGCGGCATCGTGCACGCCAGCGGCTATCTCGACGAGCCGCTGGATCAGCCCCTGCGTGTGCTGCTCGGCGCCGGAGGTGGCGCGTGAGCCTGCTGTTCCCGCTCGGCCTGCTCGCACTGGCGGCCTGGCTGGTGCCGCTGTTGATCCACTTGGCGCGGCGCGACCAATATGCGCCGCTGGATTTCGCCGCGTTGCGCTGGCTGCGGGCCCGGATCCGGCCGCGCCAGAACGTCCGTTTCGATGAGTGGCCGCTGCTGTTGGTGCGGTTGCTGTTGCTTGCCGCGCTGGCCCTGCTGCTGGCGCGGCCGGCGCTGCACGGGGGCGCGGCCGATACCCACGCGGTCACGGTGGTCGCCCCCGGTCTGGACGGGGCGGCGCTGCGTGGCCAGGATGCCGAAGGGGACTGGCGATGGCTCGCGCCTGGCTTCCCTGCGCTGGCCGACGGCGCGCCGGCGCCCCATCAACCGCTGGCCAGCCTGCTGCGCGAGCTGGATCAGCGCCTGCCCGCCGGCGCATCGCTGACGGTATACGTGCCTGACCCGATGCCCGGGCTGGATGGCGAGCGCCCGCGCCTGTCGCGTGCCGTGAACTGGCGGCCGATCCTCATGGCACCGACCCGCGCGCGCACGGCGGCACTGCCTGTGCTGCAGGTCGGTGGCGAGATCGCGGAAGGCGAGCAACGCGTGTTGGCCGCGTTCCAGCGCGCATGGTCCAACCAGGGGTTGTCTCCCGCACGCGGTGCCGGTACCGCCCCGGACGCCGGGCAGATCGGCGTGTGGCTCGCCGCTGCGCCGCTGCCTGCCGCCTGGCAAGCGTGGGTGCGCCAGGGCGGCAGCGCGCTGGTCGCGTCGGGTTCTACTGGGGAGGGTTGGACTCCCGCCCTGCGCGATGCGGACGGCACGTTGGTACTGGAACAGCGGCTCGAGGGCAGTGGTCGCCTGCTGCGTTTCACTGCGCCGCTGACGCCGACGGCGCTGCCGGTGCTGCGCGATCCCGGCTTCCCGCGCCAGTTGCTGGCGGTCGTCGCCGCACCCGCCACGCCCACGCTCGCAGCCGCGGCGACACAGCAGCCAGTGCGCGGTGGCGCCACGCCGCGTCCGCTGCCGCGTGAGCTGACCCCCTGGCTGCTGGCGCTGATCGTGTTGCTGTTTGCGCTGGAACGGGTGGTGGCCACCTCGCCGCGCCGTGGAGCAGGGGCATGAACGCCATCATCCAGCGCGGCTGGCAGCGCGCTCGCCGGCGCCAGTGGTGGATCACCGCCGTCGTCGCGGTACCGATCGCGCTGGCACTCAGTGCTGTTGCATGGCGGATCGCGGGGTTCAATGCGTTCACCGTGATCCTGCTGCTGACGTTGCTGGTCGGCGTCGGGCTGGCCACCTGGCGCGCGCGCCGCCTCGATCGCCACTGGCTGGTTCGCCGCCTGGATGAACACGCGGTGGCGCAGGACAGTGCCGACCTGCTGTTCGCGACCCCCGACACCTTGAACCCGTTGCAGCAGCGCCAGCGCTCGCATGTCGAGGCGGCACTGCAGTCGCGCCTGCCCGAGCTGCGGCCCCGCTGGCCGTGGCGCTGGGTACTGGCGCCGGCGGTGATGTCCTTGCTGGCCATGGCCCTGGCCTTCGGCTGGCCGCGCGACCAGAACGCGGCGCCACTGTTCCCAAGCGCCGCGGCACCGCCGGCCACACCGGCGCAACCGCCGCAGCTGCGTTCCACCCGGCTGGAGATCACCGCCCCTTCCTACACCGGGCAGCCCGCGCGCGTGCAGAGCGCGCTGGATGGCAAGGTCCCGCAGGACAGCCGCCTGCACTGGTCGCTGCGTTTCTCCGCGCAGCCGAAGACCGCGACCCTGCAGTTCCACGATGGCCAGCGCATCGCCTTGCAGCGCGATGGCGAACAGTGGACCGCACAGTGGACCGCAACACGTCCGGCGCTGTACCGCGTGGTCACCGAACCCGCCCTGCGCGACACCCGCCTGTATCGACTTGATGTGGTGCCCGATCGCCCCCCGGTGGTGCGTGTGATCGCCCCGGACCGCAGCCTCGTGCTGGGCACGCCCGGCCAGCGCCAGTGGCCGCTGCAGTTCGAAGCCAGCGACGACTACGGTGTGGTCGCCACCGCACAGTTGAAGGTCACGTTGGCCCAGGGCAGCGGCGAGAACATCACCTTCCGCGAGCAGACCTTCACCCTGACCGGCACCGGCCCGGCAACGCAGCGGCGCTTCGCCCGCACGCTGGATCTCGCCGCGCTGGGCGCCACCGAAGGCAACGACGTGATCGCCCAGTTGACCGTGCGCGACACCCACACGCCCACCGCGCAGACGGCTCAGAGCAGCAGCGTGATCCTGCGCCTGCCCAGTGCCGCGGAGATCCAGGGCACCGACATGGAGGGCATGGTCAAGAAAACCCTGCCGGCGTACTTCCGCAGCCAGCGCCAGATCATCATCGACGCCGAGGCGCTGATCAAACTGCGCGGCAAGCTGCCGGCCGAGGAATTCGTCAAACGCGCCGATGCGATTGGCGTGGACCAGCGCATCCTGCGCCTGCGCTACGGCCAGTTCCTCGGCGAGGAAAGCGAAGGCGGGGCCAAGCCACCGCCGACCAGCGATGCCCTGCCGACCAGCGACACGCCGCCGGCCGCGCACGACGACGATCACGGCCACGATGCCGACCCTGCCAAGGCCCAGGCGCAGGGCGGGCACGATGATCACGGCCACGACCACGGCGCCACGACCGACGGCAGCGCTGCGGTGTTCGGCAGCGCCACCGATGTGCTCGCCGAATACGGCCATACCCACGATCACGCCGAGGCGGCCACCCTGCTCGATCCCAAGACGCGCGCCACGCTGAAGGCGGCGCTCGATCAGATGTGGTCGTCGGAAGGCGAGCTGCGCCAGGGCCAGCCCGAGCGCGCCCTGCCCTACGCCTACAAGGCGCTGGGTTTCATCAAGGAAGTGCAGCAGGCCGAACGCATCTACCTGGCGCGGGTCGGCCCGGAGCTCCCGCCGATCGACGAGGGCCGGCGCATGACCGGCGAGCGCGCCGACCTGGCCAGCCGCACGTTGCCGTTGCGTGCGCTGGAAGCACCCGACCAGGCCATCGTGCAGGTCTGGCAGCAGCTTGCCGATCCCGCCAGCGCGCCGGATCTGGATGCACTGACCCAGTGGCTGCGGCGCAATGAAGCACGCCTGCCAGACCCGCTGGGCCTGGCCGCCGCCATCGAAACACTGCGCATCACCCCGGACTGCGCCGACTGCCATCAGGCCCTGCGTGCGCAGCTGTGGCGTGCGCTGCTGCGGCCGCTGCCGCAGGTCCCTCGTCGCATCGCACCGGATGCCATGGGTCAGCGCTACCTGGATGCCCTGGAGGCCTCACCGTGAGCGAACCGCGCTGGATCCTGATCGCGCTGCTCGCCGTACTGGCGCTGGCCAGTGCGCGTCTGTGCTGGCAGCAGTGGCGTGGACCGGCGCGGGCAAGCGGCGTGTTCGTCACCCTGCTGTTGTTGCAGGCCGTGGTGACCGTACTGCTCTACCTGACCCTGGTGCCACCGATGCAGCGCATGGCCGGTGGCCAGCTGAGCGTGCTGACTGGCGCGGCCGATCAGGTGCGCTGGTCGGCGGCGCCGGGCGAGACCGTGGTCGCGCTGCCGGAAGCGACGAAGGTGGCAGACGCCCTCGCAGCACCCGACCTGGCCACCGTGTTGCGCCAGCATCCGGGTGCCACTTCCCTTCGGCTGATCGGCGATGGCCTGTCGGCCCGCGATCGCGATGTCGCGCTGCCCCGTGGCGTGCGTATCGAATCGCCCAACGCGCCGCAGGGCTGGATCGCGCTGCAGCCGCCGGCGGTCACTGCGCCCGGTGCGGTGTTCACCGTGAGCGCGCGTACGCAGGGCGTGCCAGGCGCGCGCGCCGAACTGGTGGATCCCGCCGGTGTGGTCATCGACAGGGCCACGCCGGATGCCGAAGGGAAGGTGCAACTCAGCGGTGTGGCCCGCGTTGCCGGACAGAGCGTGTTCGGCCTGCGCCTGCTCGACGCCGAACAGCATGTGATCGATACGCTTGCCGTTCCCGTGGACACCGCCGCCGCCGCAACGCCTCGCCTGTTGCTGCTGGCCGGTGCACCCGGCCCGGAGTTCAAGTACCTGCGCCGCTGGGCCACCGATGCCGGGCTGCGGGTGCAGGCGCAGGCCAACGCGGGCGGTGGCGTATCACTTGGCGATGCACCGATCGCACTTACCGCTGCCACCTTGGCCGAGACCGATGTGGTGCTGCTGGATGAGCGCAGCCTGGCCGGGCTGTCGGCCGCGCAACGCAGCGCACTGCAGCAGGCGATCCGCGCCGGGTTGGGCGTGCTCGTCCGCACCAGTGCCCCCCTCAGCGACAGCGCGCGCCAGGCGCTGCGCGGCTGGGGCATGCCCGTCAGCGGCAACAACCAGGCCGCCCCCCTGACCCTGCCGGCCGACGCCGATGCCGCTCTGCTGCAGGCACGCCGTGGCCCCCAGCGGCCCGCGTCGGACACCACCGCCTACGTCGATGAAGCCGACACCGCCTCGCATCAGGCTGCGCTGCCAGTGTTGGAGCAGTTGACTGTCAAGGCCACCGATGCAGCCGCCCTGCTGCACGATGACAAGGGCGCTGCCGTCGGCGGCTACCGCGTTCTCGGACGCGGCCGCGTTGCGCTCCTGCCCATCACCGACAGCTATCGACTGGTGCTGGCCGGCCGCGACGATCGCCACGCTGAGGTGTGGAGCAGCGTGCTGGCCAGCGTGGCGCGCCCGCTTCCTGCCGCGGATGTGCCACGCATCGGCACCCACACGCCGTGGGCCGGCGAGCGCATGGCGCTGTGCCAGCTGCAGGTGACTGCACAGGTGCGTGCACCGGATGGCGCGCTCATCCCCCTGCAGCTTGATCCGGCGAGCGGTCCCGAGCGCTGCGCCGGCTACTGGCCGAACCAGCCGGGCTGGCATCAGCTGCAGCAGGGCGAACGCCGCCACGCGTTCTACGTGTTCGATCCGGCCAGCGCGCGACCGCTGTATCGTCAGCAGCTGCGCGATGCGACTGCCCAGCGCCTGGCCACCGGCGCCGCCGCTTCATCGGCTGTCGTGGTCGAGACGCCGGGCGCACGGTGGCCGTGGCTGCTCGCCTTCGTGCTGGCGGCAGGGTTGCTGTGGTGGCTGGAGCGACGACGGGGGGTGACAGCAGGCTGACGCGCGCACAGCGTTGAGTCCCACAGTGCGAGTGGGGTAACCGTCAGGGTGTTCCGCCGGGCTCCGGCAGCGCCGGGCACCCACCCTGCTGCACACACACCTCCTGCGCGCGACGCTGCTCTTCCTCGGTCAGCTCCGGCGGTGGGCGCGCGGTCGCGGACTGGATCTGATCGGGTCCGCCAGTAAGTTTGTTCACGCCCTGGGCGGCGGCGGCCAGCCCCTTGTTGATGCCCATCATCAGATAGCCACCGCTCATGCTGACCTGCTCGGGCGACGGGGGCTCGCTCCAGGTGCGGCTGAAGCGGTTCGGCTGCACCTGCACCGGATTCTTGAAGCGGTACAGATCCAGCGGTTCGTCGTCGGGCTTGAGGGCGCGCACCTCGCCCAGCGTGGTGACATCCCCCTGCGTTGTCGCGGGCGGCGGTTCCACGGGTTCAGGTACGGCGGCCTGCTGGGCCTGCCCGGCAGCGGCCAGCAGCAAACCCGCAAGCACTGCCAAGCCTTGATATTCACGTAATGCCACAGCGACTCCGTCCGTGTTGGTAGCGGGCTGCCACCAAGGATACGGATGCCGGTGTCAGATTTCGTTGCTGGCAGCTGTCCAAGCGACGCCGGCAGGCACTGAACCATTCACCCCGGCGCAGCGCAATGTCTCAGACATTGAGACGCGGTCATGTTTCCATAGCGCCCTTTGCAGACCGTTGTGACCATGGCTTACGAACTCGCCAAGCGCACCGAGGACGCCGAGCGCCGCCTCGCCACCACCGAAGGGCTGCCCTCGCGCGATGGTGCGCTGCTGACCTCGCGCCTGCAGCGCCGCTACCACGACCGCATCACCGGCAGCTTCACGATTCCCGCGCGCGAGGGCCGGTACGCGCCGATCCCGACCGATGTCCCCGATGCCTTGGTCAGCGCACTGAAGGCACGCGGCATCGAGCAGCTGTACAGCCACCAGGCGGAGGCCTGGGAGGCCAGCCAGCGGGGCGAGCACGTGGCCATCGTGACCCCGACCGCCAGCGGGAAATCGCTGTGCTATACCCTGCCGGTGGTCAGCGCCGCCATGCAGGGCAAGGCCAAGGCGTTGTACCTGTTCCCGACCAAGGCGCTGGCCCAGGACCAGGTGGCCGAGCTGCTCGAGCTCAACCGCGCCGGCGACCTGGGGGTCAAAGCCTTCACCTTCGATGGCGATACGCCGGGTGATGCGCGCCAGGCGATCCGCCTGCACGGCGACATCGTGGTCTCCAACCCGGACATGCTGCATCAGGCGATCCTGCCGCATCACACCAAGTGGGCGCAGTTCTTCGAGAACCTGCGCTACGTGGTGATCGATGAGGTGCACACCTACCGCGGCGTGTTCGGCAGCCACGTCACCAACGTGCTGCGCCGGCTCAAGCGGATCTGCGCGTTCTACGGGGTGGAGCCGCAGTTCATCCTGTGCTCGGCCACCATCGGCAACCCGCAGGCGCATGCCGAGGCACTGATCGAAGCGCCGGTCACCGCGATCACTGAATCCGGCGCGCCGACCGGGCCCAAGCACGTGCTGCTGTGGAACCCGCCGGTGGTCAATGCCGATCTCGGCCTGCGGGCCTCGGCCCGCTCGCAGAGCAACCGCATCGCCCGCATCGCGATCAAATCCGGGCTGAAGACCCTGATCTTCGCGCAGAGCCGGTTGATGGTCGAAGTACTGACCAAGTACCTCAAGGACATCTTCGACCACGACCCGCGCAAGCCGGCCCGCATCCGCGCCTACCGGGGCGGTTACCTGCCCACGGAGCGGCGGGAGACCGAGCGGGCGATGCGCGCCGGGCAGATCGACGGCATCGTCAGCACCTCGGCACTGGAGCTGGGCGTGGATATCGGCAGCCTTGACGTGGTCATCCTCAACGGCTACCCGGGCAGCGTCGCCGCGACCTGGCAGCGTTTCGGCCGCGCCGGCCGCCGCCAGCAGCCCGCACTGGGCGTGATGGTGGCCAGCTCGCAGCCGCTGGACCAATACGTGGTGCGGCATCCAGACTTTTTCGCCGAAGCCTCGCCCGAGCATGCGCGCATCGCGCCGGACCAGCCGTTGATCCTGTTCGATCACATCCGCTGTGCCGCCTTCGAGCTGCCGTTCCTGGCCGGCGATCCGTTCGGCCCGATCGACCCGCTGGTGTTCCTGGAAGCTCTGGCCGAGACCGAGGTGGTGCATCGCGAAGGCGACCGCTGGGAATGGATCGCCGACAGCTACCCGGCCAACGCCGTCAGCCTGCGCTCGGTGGCCGATGGCAACTTCGTGGTGGTGGACCGCAGCGACGGCAAGCAGCAGATCATCGCCGAGGTGGATTACTCCGCCGCCGCGCTGACGCTGTATGAAGGCGCCATCCACATGGTGCAGTCCACCCCCTACCAGGTGGAGCGGCTGGATTGGGAAGGCCGCAAGGCCTACGTCACCCGCACCCACGTGGACTACTACACCGACAGCATCGACTTCACCAAACTCAAGGTGCTGGACCGCTTCGACGGCTGCATCGCCGGGCGCGGCGATTCACACCACGGCGAAGTGCACGTGGTGCGCCGCGTGGCCGGCTACAAGAAGATCCGCTATTACACGCACGAAAACATCGGCTATGGCCCGGTCAACCTGCCCGACCAGGAGCTGCACACCACGGCGGTGTGGTGGCAGTTGCCGCAGGCGCTGCTGCTGACCGCGTTCGACAGCAAGCAGGAAGCACTGGACGGTTTCCTCGGCGCGGCCTACGCGCTGCACATCGTCGCCACGGTGGCGGTGATGGCCGATGCGCGCGATCTGCAGAAGGCCGTCGGCAATGGCGATGGCGCGTGGTTCGCGGTGGCCGACCAGAGTGGGCGCGGGCAACTGCGTGGCGCCGAGTTCGATGCCAGCGCGATCGAGTTGCAGCAGCAGTTCGTGCCGACGGTGTATCTGTACGACAACTTCCCCGGCGGTGTGGGCCTGAGCGAGCCGCTGTGGGTGCGCCAGGCCGAGCTGCTGCTGCGCGCGCGCGAGCTGGTGCAGGGCTGCGACTGCAAGGCCGGCTGCCCGGCCTGCGTCGGCCCGGTGCTGGCCGGTCAGGAGGACGATGCCACCACGCCCAAGGCGCTGGCGTTGAAGGTGCTGGCTCTGTTCGACAGCGCCGCGCTGCCGTCTGCTGAAGAGCAGGAGCACCGTAGCGCCGAGGTGGTGAACCCGTGAGCCTGAGCCTGGACAAGCTGCGCCTGCTGCGCCGGCAGGCCGGTGATGCGACGGCGGCGCCTGCCTCTGGTCCGGCCATCGCCCCTGGGCGCGGATCCGCTGCCGCTGACACGGGCGCTCCCGGCGGCACGGGCAGCGCCCCGCTTCCGGCCGCCGCCAACGATGCGCGTGCGCGTACGCCCGCACCGGCCTCCGTCTTCGGCTGGGTCGAGCAGGAGATCCGCCACAAGCCAACCGGCGCGGCCGCACGCGAGACCGCACCGGCAGTTCCCGCTGTTCCTCCTGTTCCTGTTCCTGTTCCCGCGCTGCGCAAGCCGGAGATCGCTGGCCTGCGCCGTCTGCTCGGCCTTCGCGATCGCGGCCTCAGCACCGCCACCCCGCGCGAGAACGCCAAGGATCGGCATGTGCCCGGTGAGGAAATCGCGCCGGGCCTGTTCCTGATCGAATCGTTCGTTACCCAAGCCATTCCGACCGAGCCGTTGTCGCTGGCCTTCGCCAAGCGCGAAGGCGAGCAGGTGCAGCCGCAGGACCTGCTGTTCTTCGATACCGAAACCACCGGCCTGGCCGGCGGCACCGGTACCCGCGCCTTCATGATCGGTGCGGCGGACTGGCACACGCATCCCGACCGCGGCGACGGCCTGCGCATCCGCCAGCTGCTGATGACGACGATGGCCGCGGAAACCGCGATGCTGCGCGAGTTCGCCGGCTGGCTGCAGCCGAGCACGGTGTTCTCCAGTTACAACGGGCGCTGCTACGATGCGCCGTTGCTCAAGACGCGCTATCGGCTGGCCCGGCAGCGCTGCCCGATCACGCCACTGGATCACGTCGATCTGCTGTTCCCGACGCGCCGCCGCTATCGCGGCACCTGGGAAAACTGCCGGCTGGCCACGATCGAGCGCCAGCTGCTGCAGATCGTGCGCGAAGACGATCTGCCCGGCTCGGAGGCCCCGGCTGCGTGGCTGAACTACCTGCGCGGCGGCAGTGCGGTGAACCTGCGCCGGGTAGCCGAGCACAACCACCAGGACGTGGTGACCTTGGCGCTGCTGATGCGGCGGCTGGTGGCCGAGGAACAGCGCGACCGGGAGACGTTGGCGCTGCAGGCCATTGACGCGGTGTAAAGGCCGGCCCACGGACACTGCGGGTACTTACCGTGGGAGGACCACCACATGCGCCTGAACCTTCTGTTCGCCCTGGGCTGTGCCCTGCCGCTGGCCGCCTGCAGTCCTCCGGCCAAGACCGCCGCGACGCCGCCTGACAGCCCGACCTCGACCGCCCCACCCGCAGTAGCCGGCAGTGGCGGCCAGTGCGATCCGGAAAAGCTCACCGGCCTGGCCGGGCAGGCCGCCACCGAGGCGGTCATCCAGAAGGCGGTGAAGGACAGCGGTGCCCGCAACGCCCGCGTGCTCAAGCCGGGCATGGCGATGACCATGGATTACCGCGAAGACCGCCTCAGCATCGAAGTGGACGAACAGAACAGGATCGTGCGCGCCAACTGCGGGTGATCGGTTGCAACCGGCGGCCTGGCATGCAGGCCGCCGTGGCTGGCGTGTGCCGATCAGTTGCGTACGCGCTGCGCTTTTCCGTTGGCCAGCGCCTGATCGATCGCGGCCCGCACGTCGCGCACCGCACGCGCCGAGGCCACACTCTGCTGCTGTGCCAGGCGCGCCTGTTCCTTGCCGAGTTCAGCCTGCTCACGCGCCACCAGCGCAATCTGTCGGGCGTCTACGGCCCTGGCCGAGGCGGTACGTGCCTCGCGTGCGGCCTGGCTGGCAGCGGAGGCAGCGGCGCGTGACTGGCGGGCACCCTGGCGCGCCGCCCGGTCGGCTTCGACAGCGGCGTCGAGGCCGGCCTCGCGGATAGCGTTGTTGACCACCGCGCTGACATCCACCGAGGCCATTGCATCGGCCGTGATCTGCATCGATGCCGCCGCGATCTGTTGGCCGACCACCGCTTGGCGGTTGCCCAGCTCGGCCTGTGCCGTTCCCAGCTCGGCGACCTGCGTCTGGGCCTGCCCCAGCGCCTTGAGTACTGCGGGATCGCGGATCAGATAGCGATCCTGACCTCGGCGCACCCACAGGGCCGGTTGATCGTTGCCGGCATCGCGTCGGGCCTGTTTCAGATCAGCGACGGAGGCGTCGACGAAATTGCTCTCGCCACCGATCAACACGAAGGCCTGCGCGGGTTGCCGGCTGATGTCGAGTTTACCGTGGGTCACGAAGGACATCCCGTCATCCAGGTCCTTCGGCGGTTCCGGCGCAGCGGGCGCGGCGGGCGGTTCCGGAGCAGGCAACGGTTCTGGTGCCGGCATCGGCTCGGGCGCGGGGACCGGCGCAGGTGCCGGCCGGGCCACAGGTGCGGGCAGGGGTGTCGGCGCGGCCGGCGCGGTCGGCGCGACCGGTGCCTGGGGCGCGGCCGGCGGCGGCGGTGCAGCCACCAGACGCAACGGTGCAATACCGATCACCACGAACAACGCGGTGATTGCCAGCGAGGCCACCCGCGGGACGCTGCGGGTCTGCTGCAGCGTCCGCAGCCGGCGCTTGAGACTGCGCAGGTTCGGCGAAGCGCTGGCCACGCCGACGGCGGGACGGGGCGCCACACCCAACTGCACCAGCAGGCGACCGTAGTCATGGCGGCAGTGATCATGTCCGGCCACCACCGCACCATCGCAGGCTTCTTCGCGCGCCAACGCATATTCGCGGGCCGCCACGTGGACCAGCGGGTGGAAGAAGAACAGGTGCTGGGACAGCGCCGGCAGCAGGCCCCACCACAGGTCGCGACGCTGCAGATGGATCAGCTCGTGGGTCAGCGCCATGTCCAGATCGTCCGCCGACATGGTCGGCAGCTCGCGCGCCGGCAGCAGCAGCACCGGCCGCCACGGGCCGATCAACTGCGGCGACCGGATCTGCGCGGAGAGTTTCAGCTGCGGCGAGCGCCGCAGGCCATGCGCTTCGGCGGCCAACTGCAGCGCCTGCTGCAGGCCGGCGTCCGTGCACTCTGTGGCGCTGCGCACCAGCGCGCGGCTGGCGCGGTAGCCGCGCAGGCTGTGCACCAGCATCAGCAGCACACCGGCAGCCCACACGGCCAGCAGCAGCAAGGGCCAGGACGCTGTCATTGTCGCCGTCTCGACCGCATTGGCGGCGTAGGTGACCGGCGCAGCCTGCACGGCGGCATCGAACGCGGGCAGCGCCATCGCCGGTGCCGTCACGGCCGCCGGGGCCGGCAACACGGCCAGTTCCAGCGGGCTGCTCCAGACCAGGCCCAGCACGGCCTGCGCGGCCACCAGCCACCATAACCGGCAGCGGGTGGCCGCCGGCAGCTGCGGCACCAGCCGGCACACGCCCCACACCAGCGCCGCCAGTACCGCGCTCTGCACGCTGGTCCAGCCCAGCCGCATCAGCACTTCACTCATCATCATGTCCATCGCTCAGCCCTCCCGCTTGCGTGACTGCAACTGTGCGACCAGCGCTTCCAGCTCGGCCAGTTCCTGATCGCTGACATCCACCTTGTGCGACATGAACGCCACGAACGGCGACACCGAGCCCTGCAGCGTCTTCTCCACGAAGCTGGCCACGGCGCCCTGCACCACGCTGTCCTGGCCGCTGGTGGTGGCATAGCGGTAGACGCCGTCCACCTGCTTCCGGCTCAGGTACGACTTGGCGCGCAGGCGCTCCATCATGGTCAGCACGGTCGAGCGTGCCAGCCCGCGCGGCTCCCCGAAGCCAGTGGCGACCTCCCCGACACTGGGGCGGTCCTGTTCCGCGATGTACTGCAGCAGGGCCAGTTCCTGGTCCCCGATGGTCTTGCCGCGCATGGCGCACTCCCTATGACTACACGTGTCGCTACCGTGCCAGTGACTACAGGTGTCGTCAAGTGCCGGACGGACCGTGCCGACGAACGGTAGGCGCTGCGCGATGGGCATGCCGTGGGCCTTAAACCTTTTCGCCCCGGCCCGCATCCAAGCCTTCGAGCTGGGGCATTCCGCCCTGGCATCGCGCCCTCTTCGCCAAGGACCCGCCGCATGCGTTCCACCCATCGCGTGATCATGATCGTCGCCCTGTTGTTCCCGCTGGGCGTGCACGCGCACCCCGGCAGCGTGGAGACCGCCAACCAACAGACCCGGCAGTTCATCGGCCAGACCATGGACGCGCTGCGTATTCCCGGGTTGCAGATCGCCGTGGTCAAGGACGGGAAGGTGGTGCTGTCCGACAGCCACGGGCTGGCCAATGTCGAGAACGCGCTGCCGGCCACGCGCGCCACGCGTTTCCCGCTCAACTCGGCCACGAAGTCATTCACCGCGGTGGCGATGATGCAGCTGGCCGAAGCAGGCAAGGTGAACCTGGATGCGCCGATCTCGGCCTATCTCGCCGAGCTGCCCGACGCGTGGCGCAGCGTGCGGGTGCGCCAGTTGCTGGCGCATACCTCGGGACTGCCGGACATTCTGGATGCACAGGGCCTGCTCGGCGGCGGGACCGAGGCGGCCGCCTGGACCGCCGTGACGCAACGCCCCGTAGACGCTGCGCCCGGCACGCGCTTCACCTATAACCAGACCAACTACGTGCTGCTGGCACGAATCATCGCCGCACAGGCCGCGATGCCGTACGACCGGTACGTGGCCACGCGCCAGTTCGATGTGGCCAGGATGCCGTCATCCACGTTCGGCGACAGCTACGATCTGATCGCCAACAACGCGACCATCTACAGTTGGTTCCCGCGCCGCACCGATGCGCCGGACGCCCCGCCACGGCTCTCGCACTGGTTCTACGACATGACTCCCGGCCTGTGGGCTGGCGGCGGCATGCTGACCACTGCCGACGACGTGGCCAAGTGGCTGGTCGCATTGACCGGCAACCGCTTGGTCAACGCCGCCAGCACCCGCCGGATGTGGACCCCGGAACGGCTCAATGACGGCAGCGACGGCGCATGGGGCGCCGGCTGGGCGGTGCTGCAACGCGCACCACAGCGTCAGGTGGCCGGCATGGGCGGTGCACGCTCGGCGTTCATCGTGTACCCCGACCAGGGGCTGGCCATCGTGGTGCTGACCAACCTGGTCGGGGCCAACCCGCAGACCTTCATTCCGCAGATCGCCGCGTTCTATGGTGCCGGTACGCAGGCGCCGGCGGTCAGCCGCGCGGCCCGCCCATCACCGGCAGGATCACGCCGCTGATGTAACTGGCGGTGATCGGCGAGGCGAGGAAGACGTACGCCGGCGACAGTTCTTCCGGCTGCGCCGGGCGACCCATGTCGCTGTCCTGGCCGAACTCGGCGACATCCGGCGCCTTCTTGTCGGCCGGATTGAGCGGGGTCCAGACCGGGCCCGGCGCCACCGCATTGACCCGGATGCCGCGCGGCAGCAACTGGCTGGCCAGCGCCTTGGTGAAGGCATGGATCGCGCCCTTGGTGGCCGAGTAGTCCAGCAACGATTTGCTGCCGAACAGGCCCGTCTCCGAGCCGGTATTGATGATGCTCGCGCCTTCGCCCAGGTGGGGCAGCACCGCGCGCGCCATCTGGATGTAGCCGCCGATGTTGGTCTGCAGGGTTTCCTGCAGGTGCTCGTCCTCGAGGTCTTCCAGACGATCGCAATGCAGCTGGAAGGCCGCGTTGTTGACCAGGATGTCGACCCCGCCGAATGCCTTGACGACCTGCTTCACCGCCTTGTTGCAGAACGCCGGATCGCGCACGTCGCCCGCGATCACCACACAGCGGCCGCCTTCTTTCTCGACGTGCTCGCGGGTGATCTTCGCGTCCTTCTTTTCATCCAGGTGGAGCACCGCCACATCCGCCCCTTCGCGGGCAAACAGCACGGCCACCGCGCGGCCGATGCCGGAGTCGGCGCCGGTGATGATCGCGCGCTTGCCCTTGAGCTTGCCGCTGCCCTGGTAGTCCGGCGCGAGGAAGCGTGGGGCCAGCTGCATCTCGTGTTCGTAGCCGGGTTTGGCCAGCTGCTCGGCCGGCATTTTCTCAGGCTGGCGACGCGTGCCGGCCTGGGTGGCCTTCTTGGCGGCCTTCGTGGTGGTCGCCTTCGCAGCCTTCTTCGCCGCACGCGCGTCCTTGGCCTTTTCCTGGTCCTGCAGACGGCGCTGACGGGCCGCCACGCGCGCAGCGCGCGGATCGGTGGCGGCGGCCTTGCGGGTCGCGGTTTTGACGACCGGGGTACGGGTGCGCGGTTCGGCCGCCGCAGCAGCCGCCTCCGCCGGACGCGCACGCTTGCGGGAGGTGGGGGTCTTGGTGGTCTTACGGGTTTTGGCCGTGGCCATGCTCGACTCCTGTTGCCGGATCAGATGCGTGGAACAAACTCGAATGCGCGCCGTGTGGGGAATCCCGGGTCGGCCGTGCGCACCTCCACTATGGTCATCCATGCGGCCAGGCACGGTGAATGGAGCGTGCCCATACCGTGTAGAGGATTCATGCGCCGCATACGGCCACCGATGCACCCTGAGCGCAATTCCCATGGAGTGCGTCGCATGCTTCGTTACCTGTCCGCGGCTGTGGCCGTCCTTGCTCTTTCCGCCTGCAGCAGCACCCCCGTCGCGCAGGTCCAGCCGATCGACGGCGTCATTTCCGGCCAGTGCCACGTGGATAAGGTCCGCGGCGCCGTGGGCCTGGCGGCATCGCAAGCCACGGTCGAACGTGCCCGCGTGGACAGCGACAGCTTGCAGGTCCTCGTCGTGCGCAGCGAGCGTGCCGCAAGTGGCGCCACTGCCAGTGGCGCGGCCAATCCCACCCCGGGTGCAGAGCAGGGCGGCGAACGGCTGACCATCGAAACCGGTCGTACCAACAACATCACCGCCCTCTACTGCGGCTGATCGCTGCGCTCATCCCGCGCGGGCACGCCGGACGGTGCGCCGCGCGGCTTTGAGTACTTTCAGCGTGGCCAGTTCCCACTGGCGCTCGCCACGCAGGCCGGCAAGGGCCTTCAATGAGCCGGCCCGCCAGCCATCGAATACGCAAGGATCGATATAGGCCTTGCGGCACACCGACGGTGTGTTGCCCAGCAGGTTCGCGACCTCGCATACCACCTGTTTCTGCAATGCCGCCAGCGCGCGCTCACTGGAGGGTTCGGGCAGCTCGGTCACGGCAAGCTGACGGATCGCCTCCAGCGTGCCGCCCCAGGTGCGGAAGTCCTTGGCGCTGAAATCCTCGCCCATCGCATCGTGCAGATAGTCATTGACCATGCCCGAATCCACCGGTTGGACCGCGCCATCATCATCGCGGTACTGGAACAGCGCCTGCCCGGGCAGCTGCTGGCAGCCACGGATCAGCTTGACCAGTTCGCGGTCATCCACGTCCACCTCATGCGCCTGCCCGGACTTGCCCCGGAAGCGCATCTGCGCCCGGCCGCCCTTGACCAGCGCGAGGTGGCGGTTGCGTAGCGTGGTCAGCCCGTAAGAGCGGTTGTCACGTGCATAGACTTCATTGCCAACGCGCACCAGCGTCTGCGCCAGCAGCGCCACCACGATCGCCAGCACCTTGTCGCGCGGGAAGCCGGGCAGCTTCAGATCGCGGCGCAGGCGCCGGCGCAGCGTGGGCAGGGCGGTACCAAAGGCAATGATGCGATCGAACTTGCCATCGCCCCTCACCCGCGCCCAATCAGCGTGGTAGCGGTACTGCTTGCGCCCGCGCGCGTCACGCCCAGTGGCCTGCAGATGACCGTTGGGCAGTGCGCAGATCCACACATCAGTGTAGGCCGGCGGGATCGCCAGCGCGCGGATCCGGGCCAGGGTGGCGGCATCGCGGACCGCCGCACCATCGGCATCGCGGTAGGCAAAGCCCTTGCCGGCCTTGCGGCGGGCAATGCCGGGCAGTTCATCGCTGACATAGCGCAGGCCGGCCTGGCGGGCGGCGGCGACTTCGGGGGTGGCGGTGCGGCTCGGGCTCATGGAGGCGACGCGGATCAGGGAAGCGCAGTGTTACCGGTCCCGGTGCGGCACCGCGTCAATAACGCAACACAAACACCTCACACCGCGCTTGGCGATATCCTCCAGCGTTTACTGGCTCGCTCTCTGGAGTACTGATGTCGTCCCTGTCGTTCCGCCGCGCGCGGCGTCCTTTCGGGCTGATTGCCCTGTTCCCCGCCCTGTTGGTCCTCGGTGCGTGCAGCGCTCCGCCCATGGACGAGCAGGAAGCGGTTGCCACCCATGCACAGAAGGCGGCCGAAGCAGCTGCCGCACCGACCGACGAGGCCGGCAAGGCAATGGAAGCACCGCCCGTAGGCAGCTGCGATGCGACCCAGGTGCAGAGCCTGGTCGGTCAGCCCTACACCGACCAGATCGGCAGCCAGGCCCAGCAGGATGCCGGCGCCACCACCCTGCGCGTGCTCAAGCCGAATGACATGACCACGATGGAGTTCATCGGCGAGCGTCTGAACGTTGAAGTGGATGCCAAGAACGTGGTCGCCGGCGTCCGCTGCGGCTGAACAGGCGGCGGGGAAACCCCTGAAACACAAGGGTTTGGTTGCGGCTGCAACCGTGTATTGCGGCGTTGCAACAACTGTGATCTAGTCGGGTCATCCGGTGCTTCGACCCGCGCTGCAAGGACTGAGCGGGGACGAGTGTCGCCGCTCACCTGACATCGCATCGAGGCACAGATGGCCCCCCGCAACCGCCAAGGGCTTTACGACCCGCAAGATGAGCGAGATGCCTGTGGTTTCGGCATGGTCGCCCAGCTCGACGACCAGCCGTCACGGCTGCTGGTCGACACGGCCATTGCCGCACTCTCGCGCATGACCCACCGCGGTGGCGTCGCCGCCGACGGTATCACTGGTGACGGCTGCGGCCTGTTGCTGCGCCGCCCCGATGTGTTCCTCAAGGCGCTTGCCGCCGAGGCGGGCCTCACGCTTGGCGCGCGTTTCGCTGCCGGCGTGGTGTTCCTGCCGCATGACGCCGCCGCCGCACAGGCCTGCCGCGACACGCTGGAACAGCAACTGCGCAACGCCGGCTGCCAGCCGGTCGGCTGGCGCGTGGTGCCGACCGACCCCAGCGTCTGCGGTCAACTCGCCCGCGACACCCTGCCGCACATCGAGCAGCTGTTCGTCGATGCCGGCGCCGCGCAGGACGAGGCCGCCTTCACCCTGGCCCTGTTCCTGGCCCGGCGCCGCAGCGAACAGCTGCTGCGCGAGCACGCCGATTACTACGTCACCACGCTCAGCCCGAATGCGATCAGCTACAAGGGCATGGTGCTGCCGGACAAGCTGAGCCGCTTCTACGTGGATCTGCAGCGCAACGATCTGGCCTCCAGCGCGATCGTGTTCCATCAGCGCTTCTCCACCAACACGCTGCCGCGCTGGCCGCTGGCGCATCCCTTCCGGATGCTCGCCCACAACGGCGAGATCAACACCATCGAGGGCAACCGCCGTTGGGCGCAGGCGCGCAGCAAGGTGTGGAAGACCCCGCGCTTCGACATCGGCGAGTTCGATCCGGTGATCTCCATGCATGGCTCGGACTCGCAGAGCCTGGACAACATGCTCGAGCTGATGGTCAGCGCCGGCATGGACCTCATCCAGGCACTGCGCATCCTGGTGCCGCCGGCGACCCAGTCGCTGGAGTTCAAGGATCCGGACCTGGCCGCGTTCTACGAGTTCTACGGCCTCAACAGCGAGCCGTGGGACGGCCCGGCCGGGATCGTGGCCTGCGATGGGCGCTATGCCGCCTGCACGCTGGACCGCAACGGCCTGCGCCCGGCGCGCTGGATGCTGACGTCCGACCGCCACTTCCTGGTCGCCTCCGAAGCCGGCGTGTGGGAAGTGCCGGCCGAGCGCGTGGTGCGCAAGGGCAAGCTCGGCCCGGGCGAGATGATGGCCATCGACCTCAAGCGTGGCGACCTGCTCGACTCGGACGCCATCGACCGCATCAACCGCGGCCGCGCGCCGTACAAGCAGTGGCTGCAGCAGGGCGTGACCTATCTGCAGACCGAGCTGATCGATCCGTCGCTGGTCGAGGAGCCCTTCGACGAGCGCACCCTGCGCAGCTACCACAAGCTGTTCCAGCTCAGCACCGAGGAAGTGGAGCAGATCCTGCGCCCGCTGGCCGAGACCGAGCAGGAAGCCACCGGCTCGATGGGCGATGACACCCCGATGGCGGTGCTCAGCCAGCACAGCCGTCCGCTCTACGATTACTTCCGCCAGGCGTTCGCGCAGGTCACCAACCCACCGATCGATCCGCTGCGCGAAGACTGCGTCATGTCGCTGTCCACCCAGCTCGGCAAGGAGACCAACATCTTCCATGCCGGCGCGGAAACGGTGAACCACGTCATCCTCAACTCGCCGGTGCTCAGCCAGCGCAAGCTGCGCCAGCTGATCAAGATGGAGCAGTACGCCGACAAGAACCGGCTGATCGATCTGTCCTACAGCCTGGACGAAGGCCTGAAGGCCGGCATACAGCGCATCTGCGCCGAGGCCGAAGCCGCTGCGCGCGAAGGCATCGTCATGCTGCTGCTGAGCGACCGTTACCCGGTCGCCGACCGGCCGATGGTGCATGCGCTGCTGGCCACCAGCGCGGTGCATCACCACCTGTCCAACGCCGGGCTGCGCTGCGACGTCAACCTGATCCTGGAAACCGGTACCTCGCGCGACGCGCACCACATGGCCTGCCTGCTCGGTTTCGGCGCCACCGCGGTGTACCCGTACCTGGCCTACCAGACCCTGTTCGATCTGGGCCGGCGCGGCATCCTGCAGCTGAGCAAGGGCGGCGAGCAGTCGCAGATCGGCCGCCGCTACCGCAAGGGCATCTACAAGGGCCTGTCCAAGATCATCTCCAAGATGGGCATCTGTACGGTGGCCAGTTACCGCGGCGCGCAGCTGTTCGAGATCGTCGGGCTGGATGACGAGGTGGTCGACCTGTGCTTCCCGGACACCGCCTCGCGCGTGGCCGGTGTCGGCTTCGCGCGTCTGGACGACGAGGCCCGCGAACTCACCGTGCGCGCCTGGAACGACCTGCTGCGCCCGGATGTGGGCGGCGTGCTCAAGTACGTGCACGGCGGCGAATACCACATGTACAACCCGGACGTGGTCATGACCCTGCAGCGCGCCGCGCGCAGTGGCGATGCCGCGGACTGGCAGCGCTACTGCGAGGCCGTGCACGGCCGCCCGGTGTCGGCGCTGCGCGACCTGCTGCAGCTCAAGGCCGCGCCCACGCCGACCCCGTTGGACGAGGTGGCTCCGGCCGAAGACCTGTTCCGCCGCTTCGATACGGCGGCGATCAGCCTCGGTGCGCTGTCACCCGAAGCGCATGAAGCGCTGGCCATCGCCATGAACCGGCTCGGCGGGCGCAGCAACTCCGGCGAAGGCGGTGAAGACCCGGTGCGCTACGGCACCGAGAAGCGCAGCAAGATCAAGCAGGTGGCCTCGGGCCGCTTCGGCGTTACCGCCGAGTACCTGGTCAATGCCGAAGTGCTGCAGATCAAGGTCGCGCAGGGCGCCAAGCCCGGCGAAGGCGGCCAGCTGCCCGGGCACAAGGTCAACGAACTGATCGCGCGGCTGCGTTATGCCAAGCCGGGCATCGGCCTGATCTCACCGCCGCCGCACCACGACATCTACTCCATCGAAGACCTGGCCCAGCTGATCTATGACCTCAAGCAGGTCAACCCGACCGCGCTGGTCTCGGTGAAGTTGGTCAGCCATGCCGGTGTCGGCACCATCGCCGCGGGCGTGGTGAAGGCCGGTGCCGATCTGATCACCGTCTCCGGCCATGACGGCGGCACCGGGGCCAGCCCGGTCAGCTCGATCCGCTATGCGGGCGTGCCGTGGGAGCTGGGCGTGGCCGAATCGCACCAGGCACTGGTGGCCAACGACCTGCGCGGGCGCACCCTGCTGCAGACCGATGGCGGCCTGAAGACCGGCCTGGACGTGATCAAGGCCGCACTGCTGGGTGCGGACAGTTTCGGCTTCGGCACCGCGCCGATGATCGTGCTGGGCTGCAAGTACCTGCGCATCTGCCACCTCAACAACTGTGCCACCGGCGTGGCCACCCAGGACGAGCGCCTGCGCGCGCAGTACTTCACCGGCCTGCCCGAGCGCGTGGAGAATTTCTTCCGGCTGCTGGCCGAGGAAGTGCGTGGCTGGCTGTCCTACCTGGGCGTGCGCTCGCTGGACGAGATCGTCGGCCGCACCGACCTGCTGCAGCAGCTGGAGGTCTCCCCGCGCCCGGGCGTCAAGGTGGATCTGTCGCGCCTGCTCAACCCGGCCGAGTACGCCGGCAGCCACTGCGCCGCGCAGCGTCTGTACGAATCGCCGGACAGCCTGGCCACGCAGATGGACGGCCTGCTGGCCCCGGCGATCGCCGGCAAGCTCGGCGGCGAACACCGCTTCCTGATCCACAACACGGACCGCTCGATCGGCACCCGCCTCTCCGGCGAGATCGCGCGCACGCACGGCAACCAGGGCATGAGTGATGCGCCGCTGACCCTGCGCTTCCGCGGCACCGCCGGTCAGAGTTTCGGCGCGTTCAACGTGGGCGGCCTGCAGCTGGAGGTCGAAGGCGAGGCCAACGACTACGTCGGCAAGGGCATGGCCGGCGGCCGGCTGGTCGTGCGCCCGCCGCGTGGCGCGCGTTTCGAGGCGCGCAACACCGCGATCATCGGCAACACCTGCCTGTACGGCGCCACCGGTGGCGAGCTGTTCGCCGCCGGCCGTGCCGGCGAGCGCTTCGGCGTGCGCAACTCCGGCGCGCTGGCGGTGATCGAAGGCGCCGGTGACCACTGCTGCGAATACATGACCGACGGCATCGTGCTGGTGCTGGGCAAGGTCGGGCTGAACTTCGGTGCCGGTTTCACCGGTGGGCTGGCCTACGTGCTGGATATCGACCGCGACTTCGTGGACCGCTACAACCACGAACTGATCGACATCCACCGCATCTCGGCCGAAGGCTTCGAGAACCATCGCCAGCACCTGCATACGCTGATCAGCCGCCACCGCGAACTGACCGGCAGCATCTGGGCGCAGCAGATTCTTGATGAGTTCCGCGATTACGTCGGCAAGTTCTGGCTGGTCAAACCCAAGGCCGCCAGCATCGAATCGCTGACCGACTCACTGCGCCGCGCTGCGTAAGCGCGGAGAAGCGCCGGTATCGACCGGCGCCTCGTGTTCCCACCGCTGTAGTGCCGGCCGCTGGCCGGCAACCTCACATTGTAGTGCCGGCCGTTGGCCGGCAACTCACCACCGCAGGGCCCACCCATGAGCCGCAAGCAAGCTTTCCAGTTCCTCGATCTGCCCCGGACGATGCCGCAGCGCATCCCGGTCGAACTGCGCACCTCCGGCGACTGGGGCGAGCTGTACGGCAAGTTCGGCAAGGAAGACGCGCAGTTCCAGGCCGGTCGCTGCCTGGATTGCGGCAATCCGTACTGCAGCTGGAAGTGCCCGGTGCACAACGCGATCCCGCAATGGCTGCAGCTGGTGCAGGAAAACCGCATCCATGAAGCGGCCACGCTGTGCCATTCGACCAACCCGCTGCCGGAAGTGTGTGGCCGGGTGTGCCCGCAGGACCGGCTGTGCGAAGGCAGCTGCACGCTGGAGGAATTCGGCGCGGTCACCATCGGCGCCGTGGAGAAGTACATCGTCGATACCGCGCTGGCCACCGGCTGGCGACCGGACATGAGCGCGGTGGAAGCCACCGGCAAGCGCGTGGCGGTGATCGGCGCCGGCCCGGCCGGGCTGTCTTGCGCCGACAAGCTGGCGCATGCCGGCATCCAGGCCGTGGTGTACGACCGCTACGAACAGATCGGTGGGCTGCTGCAGTTCGGCATCCCCAGTTTCAAGCTGGACAAATCGGTGATCAGCCGCCGCCGCAACGTGCTGGAGGGCATGGGCGTGCAGTTCCGCCTCGGCGTGGAGATCGGCCGCGATGTGAGTATCGATGCGCTGCTGGCCGAGTACGACGCGGTGTTCGTGGGCACCGGCGCATACCGCTATACCGATGGCGGCCTGCTCGGCCAGGACCTCAAGGGCGTGCTGCCGGCGCTGCCGTTCCTGGTGCAGAACAGCCGCATCGTCAGTGGCAGCGATGCCCATGGCCGGCCGATCGCTGGCTGGGAGGACCAGATCGCCCTGCCCGATCTGGAGGGCAAGCGCGTGGTGGTGCTGGGCGGTGGCGATACCGGCATGGACTGCGTGCGCAGCGCGATCCGGCTCGGCGCGGCCAAGGTGACCTGCGCCTACCGCCGTGACGAAGCCAACATGCCCGGCTCGGCACGCGAAGTGGCCAACGCCCGCGAGGAAGGCGTGCGCTTCCTGTTCAACCGCCAGCCGTTGTCGATCGAGGCGGGTGCCGATGACGAAGTGATCGGGGTGATGGTGGTCGAGACGACCCTGTCCGATCCGGATGCCCAGGGCCGCCGCAGCGCGGTGCCTATCGAAGGCAGTGAATCGCTGCTGGAAGCGGACGTGGTGATCATCGCCTTCGGCTTCTCGCCGAGCGCACCGGGCTGGCTGACTGACCACGGCGTAGAGGCCGGCAACAACGGTCGCATCGTGGCCGGCGGCAGTGGCCGCCTGCCGTTCCAGACCGCGCACCCGCGCCTGTTCGCCGGTGGCGATGCGGTCCGCGGCGCGGATCTGGTGGTGACGGCGGTGGCCGAGGGCCGCGATGCGGCCGGCAGCATCGTGCAGCTGCTTTCGGCGTAACGGCGGGCCCTACCCAGGCGCGCCTCTCAAGCGGCGCGCGCTACCGCGGGTACCGGCGTGTGACGCACGYCGGCCCGCTCGATCTCCAGCGCCATCAGCAGCTCGATGTTGTCGAGCTGGTCGCGGATGCAGCGGTTGCTGACCACATCATCGTGGCCGCGCCCGATATGCGCATCCAGCATGCGCGCCAGCCCGGCCAGCAGCATCTCGGCATCGGCCTGGGGTGCCTCGCGCAGCACGGCGGCCAGCGCGCGGATGCGGCGGCCCGTCTCCGAGGCAGCGGGCGGGGATGAGGTGGTGACGGGGGAAGGGAAGAGAGTCATGGCAGGGGTTTCCTGATTGACGGGCGACCACCACTGTCGGATACGGCCCCTGTCGACACCATGCAACAACTACGAAAATGCGTGAAGGCGCGTGAACCACATCACATTTTGCAGCTTGCATCGATGCAACCTGAACGGCTTACACTGGCGACGACTCCCTTTGGACTGCCCCCATGCGCATCGGCCTGGCCGCGAACCGCCTGCACCACCATGACAAGCACGCCGCGTTGTTCCGCTGGCTGCGCGCCAGCGACACCGGCCTGCGCGAACTGGGCGTCGAGCTGCATGCGGTCGGGCGCACCTTCGATGCGATCCAGCGGCTGGGCTTCCTGCAGGACTTCGCCCCGCTGCGGCGCTACCCGAACGGCCGCGAGGGCGGCCTGATGAAGCTGGTGGCCGAGGTGGTCGGGATGGGCACGCCGGAGCGCACGCTGGACGGCGCGATCTACCTGATGGACCCGGTCGATCCTTCCTCGGTCTTTCCGGAAGCCACCGCGCTCAAGCGCCAGTGCGTGATCCACGGTAAACCCTTCATCTCCACCGTCGCCACCGCGCGCGACTGGGTCGAGGTGGAGCGCCTGCATGCCGGCCTGGCGCCGGACCCGGGTGCCGATGACCTGCATGCCTTCGAACAGCACACGCTGGCCCTGATCGCGCATGACGCGATGAAGCCGGCGATGCTGGCCTTCGCCGATGAACACTTCGCGGTGCTGTCGCGGTTCCGCAGCCGCATCGGCACCGGCACCACCGGGCAGCGCCTCAACGAGCTGGCCTGGGGCCGCGGCTGGCCGCAGGGCGAGGAATGGGTGACGCGCTACCAGAGCGGCCCGATGGGCGGCGATGCGCAGATCGCCGACCGCGTGCTGGAAGGGCATTGCCAACGCGCGATCTTCTTCGAAGATCCGCACGTCGCCCGCCAGCACGAAGCCGACATCCAGCTGCTGGAGCGTGCGGTCACCACCGTGACCGATCAGGCCGTGTGCATCACCGCGCCACGGGTGGCGGCGCGGTGGGCGCAGGCTGCGGCGGTGCGGATGGGTAACTGACGGCACACCGCTCCGGTAGTGCCGGCCGCTGGCCGGCTCCTCATCAACTCACCCTCGCGTGATTGCCGGCCAGCGGCCGGCACTACCGATCAGGAGCGAGCGTTGCCGCCACCGTTACGGTGCCGGGGTCAGCAGCTGCCGCAGCATCGCCTTGAGCCGCCGCCCTTCGAGCTGGAAATAGTCCCGCTCGGCATGCCACGCCGGGAAGCGCTTTTCCACCTCCGCCCAGAACGCCGGCGAGTGATTGGCCTGGATCAGATGGCAGAGCTCGTGCACCAGCACGTACTCGAACGCCGAAGGCCGCCCCAACACCAGGGCCAGATCGAGCGCCATGCTGCCATCCGGCGCCAGCGAGCCCCATTGCGAGGACATCACCTTCAGCCGCAGCCGCGCTGGTGCACGTGGCAGACCAGACAGATAACGCGGCAGCCACTGGCCGACATCGGCACGGGTCTGGGCTTCGTAGAACTCGCGCAGGGTACGGCGCAGCGTGGCATCGGTGCCGCGTGTGGGCCAGTGCAGGCAGGCGCCCTGCTCATCCACGTGCATGTGCGCGTAGCGGCCGGATTCCCAGCGCAGCGGCAGCAGCGCACCGCGCAGTGGCAGCACCCCCGGCTCGCCGATCACCAGCGGTGGCGGCAGGTTGGTGGCCTGGTAGCTGCGCAGTTGTTCGGACAACCAGCCGCGATGCTGGTCGAGAAAACGCTCGCCCATCACCAGGCTGGCGCGCGGTGGCAGGGTCAGGCGTACACCGCGCTCATCGACGCTGAGCTTGATCCGGCGCGCACGCGGATCGCGCACACGCAGGACATCGATCTCGGCATCCTCCAGGCGCAGCCGTACCGTATCGCGCTGCAGCGTGCTGACAGCCGGCGAAATCAGGCGGCGGAGGAATCCGGACATGGGTACAGCATAGCGCCGGCCGTGACCGGCGCATGACTGGGGACTGATCGGAACCGATCAGTCCGCCTTGCTCAGCTTGAAGGCCTCTTCCAGCAGCAGGAACAGGCGGCGCACTTCGCCGCTCTGCAGGGCGAAACGGGCATCCAGTTCGGCGCGGCGGCCGTCATCGTCGGCGTGCTCGAGCTGGTCCAGCGCGCCATCCAGGAACTTCAGCTTGCGCACGATCAGGTCGTCGCCCAGCACGAAGGACAGGTTGTCCTCGAAGACCAGGGCCAGCTTGGTCACCTGCTTGCCGGCGTCCAGATGCTTGTCGATCTCGTCGCAGCGCAGTTCCTGGTGCTGGCACTTGACCACTGCACCGCCCTCGGCCGGGTCCTTCATCTCGCACTCTTCGCCCAGGCTCAGCCCGGTCGGCAGGGTTTCCCCGGCGATCCAGCCGGTCAGGATCGAGCGCGGCGCCACTTCGGCATTCAACGGCATCGCCGGGAAGCTGCCGAGCAGGCCACGGATGTCGGACATCATGTTCTCGCCCTTCTTGCTGCTCGAGCAGTCCACGGCGACGTACCCGTGGGTCAGGTCGATCAGCGCGTCGGTACGCGAGCTCTTCACGAAGGCGCGCGGCATCAGTTCGTGCAGCAGATCGTCCTTCATGCGCTTGCGCTCGCGGCCACCGGGCTTGCGGCCTTCCTTCTCTTCGATCTCCTCGAGCTTGCGCGCGAGCAGATCGTTGACCACCGCGCCCGGCAGGATCTTGTCCTCACCGCCCACGGTCAGCCACAGCGCATCGCCCACGCGGTGCGAGAACACGGCCTTTTCTTCACGGCCGAACGGCGAGATGAAGCCGCGCGAATTCATTTCAAGCGGACCGACCGGCTTGAGCAGCACCTGCGGCAGCAGGGTGTCTACGTCGGAGAAATCGGTGGCGGTCGGGAAGCGGAACAGCGTCAGGTTGCGAAAGAACATGGACGTCCAGAGTAAGAGCGTGAAAGGGAGGGCGGGCGCGCCGGCGTGGCTCAGGCCGGGCCGGGGGCGTGGCCGGGGTCGTGGGCAGTGCCGGCCCAGGCCGGCGGGTCGGGCAGCGGGGCCGCAGTGGCGCGCCCCAGTGCCATGAAATCAAACAGGGCCGGATCGGCCAGCTGCGAGGGATGGATGTTGCCCAGCGCGCGGGCGATCTGGTCGATGCGGCCGGGCTGCTCGCGTTCCCACTGCTGCAGCATCTGTTCCACCTGGCGGCGCTGCAGGGTGTCCTGGCTGCCACACAGCGTGCAGGGAATGATCGGGAAAGCGCGCGCCTGCGCGTAGGCGCTGATGTCTGCCTCGCTCACGTAGGCCAGCGGGCGGATCACGATATGCTGGCCGTCGTCGCTGCGCAGCTTGGGCGGCATCGCCGAGAGCTTGGCGTGGTGGAACAGATTGAGGAAGAACGTGGCCACGCTGTCATCGCGGTGGTGGCCCAGCGCGATCCTGGTGAAGCCGTGTTCGGCCGCATGCCGGTACAGCGCGCCACGGCGCAGACGCGAGCACAGCGAACACATCGTGCGGCCTTCGGGAATCACCCGGCTGACCACCGAATAGGTGTCCTGCTCGATGATCTGGAACGGCACACCGATCGAGGCCAGGTAGGTCGGCAGCACGTGCTCGGGAAAACCCGGCTGCTTCTGGTCCAGGTTCACCGCGACCAGCTCGAACGGTACCGGCGCTTTTTTCTGCAGCTGCAACAGGATGTCGAGCAGGGTGTAGCTGTCCTTGCCACCGGACAGGCACACCATCACTTTGTCGCCGGCCTCGATCATGCCGAAGTCGGCGATGGCCTGGCCGACCTGGCGGCGCAGTTGCCGCGCCAGCCGGTCCTGCACGCCGCCGGGCGCGCGCGGATCGCGGGCGCGCGGGACGGGATCGGGCAGGCGGATGACAGCAGCGCTCATGCACGCATTCTACCGGCTGCAACGCGCCCTCACAGGGGCCGGGAAGTGACTGCGTTCACTCCCGGCGGTCATCGGGGATGTGTATGCTCGGAGCCTGTGGACACCATGACACCCGCCGATATCACTGCCCGCCTTGCCGTCCTTCGGCAGGAGCATCGTGCGCTGGATGATCAGATCCTGCGCATGGCCGCCAACGGCGACGATGAGCTTGAAGCCAAGCGCCTGAAGCGGCGCAAGCTGCAGTTGAAGGACTGCATCGCCAAGCTGGAAGACATGCTGATTCCGGACGAGCCGGCCTGAGCCAGCCACGCATCGCGTGGCTCTACCCGTAGGCAAGGACGGTGCGTCCGGATTGACGACGTGCCGTCGTCAATCCGTGGCGACCGGCTCTTCCGGCTTTGCCGCTTCCGGGCTGACACGCTCGATGGTATGGCGCAGCTCGCGGCCGAGGATGAACTTCGCATCCTTCGCCCACGCGTCCAGGCGCGCATCGAACAGCAGCTTGCTGTTTTCATCCGGCCACACCAGGCGCAGTTCGCGCAGCTTCTGGATGAAGCCGCGGAACAGCGTGCGGTCGAAGAACTCCGGCGCGGCCGGCGCATAGAGCAGGCTCAGGCGCTGCGCGGCCTGCTGGCACAAGCTTTCCAGCTCGGCCGCGCCCAACGTGCCGGGGCCGTTCTTCACCAGCACCGAGATCGCGATGTAATAGCGCTCGAACGCCTGCTGCAGCGAATGGCCGATCGCGCGCAGGCGGAAGACTTCGTCGGTCTGCCCGGTGTTGCGCGCCAGAATGCCGCCGTCGTCATCATTGATGTTCTGCAGCAGCCCTTCGCGCACGAACACGTTGATGGTCTGCTCGATGCGCTGGGCGAACTCGTCTTCGGTCCACGGCAGGAACAGCTCGGCCTGCAGGAACGGATACACCGTGCGGCCCAGCTGGACCAGCCCGGTGCGGCTCATGCGGCGGTTGTTCTGGAAGCAGCAGGCCACCCACGACGAGGCCGTGAACAGGTGGATGACGTTGTTGCGGAAGTAGCTCAGCAGCACCGCGGTGTCGCCACTGACGCTGAGCACGTCACCCAGCGGGTGCTTGATGCGGGTGAGGACGTTGATTTCCTCGGCGTGGGCGATGATCCGCTCCGGCGAGTGCGGGGTCACCGTCACCCGGTCCGAGTACGGCATCTCGACCAGCAGGGTCTTGCACAGTTCGATCTGCGCGATCAGGTCCGCCTCGCCCATCGCATGCTTGGGCGTGGACAGCAGCGCCAGCGCGAGCAGGTTGATCGGATTGACGTCGGCAGCACCGTTGATATGCACCTGGATGCGTTCGGCCAGGTGATCCACCGTGCCGGACAACCACGAGGGCTTCTCGTCTTCGCCCACCGGCTGGCCATTCCAGTCCGGTGCACGCTGGGCGAGCACGTCGTTGAGCGCGATCGGCTCACCGAAGTTCACCACGACCTGGCCGTAGTTCTGCTTGAGCACCTTCGGGATCGACCACAGCAGCGACCAGATCGATTCCTTTTCCTTCGGCCGGCCGGACAGTTCGTCCAGGTAGCTGCCGCCCTCCATCAGCTTTTCATAGCCGATGTAGACCGGCTGGAACAGCACCGGCTTGCGCGGCTGGCGCAGGAAGGCGCGCAGCGTCATCGAGATCATGCCGCCCTTGGGCTGCAGCAGGCGCCCGGTGCGCGAGCGGCCACCTTCGACGAAATACTCGATCGAGTAGCCGCCGGCGACCAGCTGCGCCACGTATTCGCTGAGCACCGCCGAGTACAGCGCGTTGCCGCGGATCGAGCGGCGGATGAAGAACGCACCGCCCTTGCGCAGCAGCGTGCCGACCACCGGCAGGTTGAGATTGATGCCGGCCACGATGTGCGGCGGCACGATGCCGCGGTCGTACAGCAGGTAGGACAGCAGCAGGTAATCCATGTGGCTGCGGTGGCTGGGCACATAGACCACTTCATGCCCGGGCGCGGCGGCCTTGAACTTGTCCAGGTGGTGGACCAGCACGCCGGCGTAGATGCGGTTCCAGACATGGCTGAGCATGAAGCTGGCCGAGCGCACCACCGGACTGGAGTAATCCGCGGCGATTTCCCACGCGTAGGCGTGGGCTTTTTTCCAGGCATCGGCCGGCTTGGAGTTGTCGCGCTTGGCCTGCGAGGCGATCGCTTCGCGCACGGTGTCCGCGTCGAGCACCTTGTCCACCAGCAGGCGGCGGGTCGACAGATCCGGCCCGATCACCGATTCGCGGATGCGGCGGAAATGGGTGCGCAGCACGCGCTGCAGCTTGCGCACGGTGCGTTCGGGGTCCAGCCCCTCATCGACCGTGGTGCGCAGCGAGATCGGCGGGGCGAAGCGCACGATCGTGCTGCGGCCGTTGAGCAGCACCGCCAGCAGGCGACGGAAACGACCCACCAGGGCCCAGTTTTCCGAGAACAGCACCGCGAACCAGCCGCTCTGCTTGTCCGGCGCGCGGCCGACGAAGATCGACACCGGCACCAGGTGCACGTCCAGCTCGCCGCGGGCGCGGTGCGCCTGCAGCACCTTGGCCAGCGAGTCCGAGTGGGTCTTGGCGCCACGCTGCTCGGGGATCAGCGAGTTGCTGCTGCTCCGGCGCGACAGGGCCAGGTAGGCGCGCCTGCGCCCGGTCGGATCGCCGGCGATCGGCACCAGCGGCGAGGGCAGGCCGGCTTCGCGGCAGGCCTTGTCCAGGATCAGCGCGTTGGACAGTCCGTAGTCCTCCAGCACGTAGACCACCGGGCGGCCGTCGTTGTACTGGCCGGGGTGTTCGGGCTCGATCTTCAGCGACAGCCACGGCTCGACCAGGCGGCCGAGCAGGCGCGCCCACCACGGCGGGCGGCCACTGGGCGGACGGGTGCCGGGCACGATCGCGGACGGCACGACGGTGGCAGGCTCCGCATCGACGGCAACGGCCTCCACGGGCGCGCCAGCGGCCGGCGGAACCGGGGCGGCAGCACCGTCGGACGGCACGGTAGCGGGCGACGAGGACATGGCGTCCGGCGTCTTGGGCGGCTCTTCGCCGGGGAAAGGCAGGGGATTCTGGTTCGGCATCGGCTTCATTATGGCTTAGGCGGTGCAGAAGCACCGTCCTTGACCGTCGCCGCCGCMTCTGCTTCAGCGGCTTGGCGGGCGTCATGTTCAGCTTGTGCGGCGTCGGCGGCCTGCAGCAGCGCATCGGTGTCTTCCAGCGTGCGGGTCACGTACCAGTGACCGTCGCGCCGTGTCATCCGCACCTGGGCGTCGATCTGTTCGCCGGCCAGCGTGTACTGGATCCGCACCACCGCGTCGTCGCCCAGCGCGGACGTCAGCTCGCCGCGCAGCTCGGTCAACGCCGCGTCCAGCGACAGCCCGTAACTGGCCAGGGCCGTCTTGAAGGCTTTGATGAAGGGCCCGAGCCGGCGCAGGCTTTCTTCCATGCCCGCGGCCTGCAGTTCGGCATCCGTGGACAGCCCGGCAGTGCGCGCAGTAGCGGTGAGCAGGGTGATGGTCGTCTTCGCCCGCTGCTTGTCAGTCAGTGGCGCCGCGGCGGCCCAGCGGCTGAGCGCGTTCACCACCTGGGTGTAGTGGGCGCGCTCGCTGTCGCTGTACTCGCTCTGGTTGCGCAGGTACTGCTCGCCGAACAATCCCATCGAATGGGCCGCCTGGCGGACCTGCGTGGCCTGGCCGGCGATCTGGGTATCGAACGAACGCTGCAGCCGCTGTGGCGCGTCCGGCCGCGACAGCGCAGTGAGCATCGGCAGCAACTGCCCATCCAGCGGCAGCTCGGTCAGCGGCCAACGGCTGTGGCCCTGGCTCCAGGCGCCCTGCAGGCGCGCGTACTGGGCCGGCGGCACCGCTGCCTTCGCGTAGCCGACCAGATCGTTGTCGGCGACCCGCTGCGCCAGCTGCTGCAGGGCCGCGACCGGCTCGGACGCCGGTGCATCGGGGTTGATCTGCTTGTCCTTGCAGGCACTGAGCAGCACCAACCCGCACAGGGCCAGCGCCAACGCCTGCCCTCGGTACTGCCACGGCTTCAACGACATGGACATGAATTCGGACTCCCCGGACCGGTCCGCATCTTGCGGCCTGTTCGGTGACAGCGGCAAGCCGGCAGACCTGCCGACCCTGCGCTCCGTGCGCAAGCCCTTGAATGTACAGAAAAACCAGCTGTGACGGGGCGGTGCCGCCCCGTCACCGCCTCAGCGCGCGGCGAGCGCCTGGGCGATCTCGGCCTGGATGGCGCGCGCGGCGGCCTGCGGGTCGCTGGCGAGCCGGATCGGGCGACCGACCACGATCGCATCGGCGCCATCGGCGAACGCCTGGGCCACGCCCACGGTGCGCTTCTGGTCATCCCCGACCGGGCCGCCGGGGCGGATGCCCGGGCAGACGATCGAGAAGCCGGCGCCGGTGGCGGCGCGGATCGGCCCGGCCTCCTGGCCGGAGGCAATGACGCCATCGATGCCGGCGGCCTGGGCGGCCAGCGCGCGTTCGACCACCACCTCGACCGGCTCGCGGTCGATGCCCATCTGGGCCAGGTCGCTGCGCCCCATCGAGGTCAGCACGGTCACCGCCAGCAGGCGCATGTCGCTGCCGTTGGCGGCCGCGCAGGCCTCCATCATCGCCGGGTGCCAGCCATGGATGGTGGCGTAGCTCACCGGCCACTGCGAGAGGCGCTTGATCACCGCCGCAGCGGTGGCCGGGATGTCGAAGAACTTGAGATCGACGAACACCCGCTTGTCGCGTGCGGCGAGTGCGTCAAGCACCTGGAAGTACTCGCCGGAGGCCAGCAGTTCCATGCCGATCTTGTAGAACGACACGGCATCGCCGAGGCGATCGACCCAGGCCAGCGCGTCGGCGCGGCCGGGCACGTCGAGCGCGAAGATCAGGCGCTCCTCGTCCCGCAGCGGCAGCGGCGCGCGGCTCACGGTGCGTAATCCAGCGCGGCGCGCTTGGCGTCGTGGCGGGCCTGGCGCGACTGGCTGTAATCGTTGTTGAACTGTGCCGGCTCGAAGCCGCCGTAGGTCGGGTTGGGCAGCATCCACCAGCGCTCGCCGAACCAGTCGTGGTACTGCTGCAGCAGCGCATCGCGGCCATCGTTGGTGTTGGCGGTGACTTCCACGAAGTCGCCCAGCTGGTCGCCGAACTGCATCAGCACGCGGTAGTTCTGGCCGGCCAGGCGGCGGCGGCAGTTCTTCTCGCTGCCGGCCTGCTCGCAGCCGTCCACCACGGTGCCCAGGCCGAGGAACACGCTGTCGTCGGCCACCGGCAGGCCCTGCTCGCGCAGGTTGGCCAGGGTGGCGTCCTTGAGATGCACGGCGCGGTTGGAGATGTACAGCAGGGTCACGCCCTTGGCGTTGGCGGCCTTGGCGAAATCGACCACGCCCGGGATCGCCTTGGCCTTCTTTTCTGCCACCCACTGGTCCCAGCTCACCTCGTCGTATTCCTTGCCATCGCGCACCAGGCGCGCCTGGTAGGGCGAGTTGTCCAGCACGGTTTCGTCCACATCCAGCACCACGGCCGGCTTCAGGCCCTTGGCGGCATTGCCGCGTTCTTCAGGCACCAGCGCGTCCCAGTTGGGTTCCTTGAGGGCCTTGTCCAGGTGATCGGCGGCCGAACGGTAGGTCTGCTCGGTGATCGCCCGGTACTCCTGCGAACGCTGCATCCACAGCACGGCATTGAGGTTGTCGTTGGCAGCCACGGCGGCATCGCCGGTGGCGGCCGGCGCACTCGCCGCGGCAGCGGCGGCCGGCGGGGCGGCATCGGCCGGGGTTTCAGTGCGCTTGCAGGCACTCAGCGCCATAACGGCGCAGGCAAGCACGGACAGGGAAACAGCACTAAGACGCATGGCATTCACCGGCAACAGATTCGCGCCAGTTTACCGGCTTGTCCCGCGGCATTCATGCCGCAGGCGGGGCTCGGCTATGCTGCACGCCCCTGAAACACCCCGGAGCGCCCCATGACCGACGACACCCAGACCCCTGCCCTGCCCGTGCTCAGCGCGGCCCAGGCCCGCGCGTTGGGCTGCCTGATCGAGAAGGAGGCGACCACCCCGGACGCCTACCCGCTGACGGTCAACGCCGCCCAGGTGGCGGCCAACCAGAAGACCGCCCGCGAGCCGGTCATGGCCCTGTCGGCCGGCGATGTGCACCACGCGCTGCGCCAGCTGGAGACCCTGGGCCTGGCGCGCCAGCAGTACTCCTCGCGCGCCGAGCGCTACGAACACCGCGCCGGTGCCGCGCTGGACCTGACCCGCCAGCAGCTGGCGATCCTGGGCCTGTTGCTGCTGCGCGGCCCGCAGACCCTCAATGAACTGCTGACCCGCAGCGAGCGCCTGGTCCGCTTCCAGGACGTGGACGAACTGCGCCACCACCTGGAGCGCATGATCCAGCGCGGCATGGCGGTCCAGCTGCCACGCGCCAGCGGCCAGCGCGAAGACCGCTACATGCACCTGCTGGCCGGCCCGGTGGACGTGCAGGCCTTGGCCGAGCAGTACCGGTCGGCGCCGTCCGGTGCCGGCGGCGGCGGTGCCACTCCGGTACTGGAGTCCCGCGTGCAGCAGTTGGAGGCCACCGTGGCCGAGCTGCAGGAACAGCTGGCAGAGCTGCGCGCACAGTTGGGGGGCTGAGAGCAGCCGACCAACGGTCGGCTCTACCCAGTGGTGCTGATTGGCTGGCTTGCGGAGCGCAGCCGAGCGACGGTCGGCTTTACCGTTGGGGGGCCGGCGCGCCCGGCGTGGCAAACAGCAGCACCACTTCTTCGTGTGGCGGCGGCAGCAGCAAGTCGCCGCGATCCTCCATGCCCAGCTTGCGCAGCAGCGCGGCGGAGCGCACGTTGTCCGGCGAGACGATGCCGTACAGATCGGCATGGCCGAGTACATCGCGCGCGTAATGCAGCACCCCGCGCGCGGCTTCCAACGCGTAGCCGTGGCCTTCGTACTGCGACAGCAGTGCATAGCCGATGTCCGGTGCCGGCAGCCCGGCGCGGCGGACCAGACCGGCGTTGCCCAGCCATGCGCCGTCCTCGCGGCGGATCACGGCGTACATGCCAAAGCCATTGAGGGTGTAGCTGCCGAGCACGCGCTCGGCGGTGTAGTCACGCGCCTGCGCCAGGGTGCGTACGCCGCGGTCGGCGATGTTGCGGATGAAACCGGGCTCGTTGAGCAGGGCCAGCATGTCGGCCGCGTCATGGTCGGGGTCGATCAGGCGCAGGTGCAGGCGGTCGGTCTGGATCACGGCGGACATGCGGGTACCGGTGAAGGGTGATAGGCCGATTGTGCCGTAGAGCCACCCATGGGGTGGCTCTACCCGACGATGCTCAGTCGAACAGTGCCTGGATCGCCGCCAGGCCCGCGCTGGCACGCTCTTTCTTGCGCGCGGCATCGGCGACGGGATCTGCACCATCGCGCTGCATTTCCTCGGCCGGTATCTCATCGAAGAAGCGGCTGGGCTTGAGCCGCACGTGCTCGCCGAACTTGCGGGTGAGCTTGCTGTAACTCATCCACAGCTGCACCTTGGCGCGGGTGATGCCCACGTACAGCAGGCGCCGCTCTTCCTGCAGGTTGCCTTCGTCCAGGCTGACCTGGTGCGGCAGCACACCGTCTTCGCAGCCGATGATGAACACGTACGGGAATTCCAGGCCCTTGGAGGCGTGCATGGTCATCATCCGCACCTGGTTGCCGCCGTCGTCCTTGTCGTTGCGTGAAAGCAACGCCAGCTGCGCGGCCAGATCCGCCGTGGAGGCACCCCTCGGGCCGCCTTCGAACCATTGCGCCAGTTCTTCCAGGTTGCCAAGGCGGCGCTGGTAGACAGACTCTTCCTTGCATGCACTGCGCAGGTCCGAGACCAGCCCGGAGTCCTTCACCAGCTTGCGCACCAGATCACCGGAGCTGAGCTTGGGCATCTCCGCGCGCAGGTCGCGCAGGATGTCGGTGAAGCGGCTCAGCCCGTTGGCCGCGCGCGGCGGCAACTGCGAGAGCGCACCGATCGCTTCGGCCGCATGCGCCATCGGCAGATCTTTTTCCGAGGCCAGCTCGGCCAGCTTGGCCAGCGTACCGGCGCCCACTTCGCGCTTGGGCGACTGCACCGCGCGCATGAACGCCGTATCGTCATCCGGGTTCACCAGCAGGCGCAGCCAGGACAGCGTGTCCTTGACCTCCTGCCGTTCCAGGAACGCGGTGCCGCCGGTGATGTGGTACGGCGCACGCACCAGCTGCAGCGCTTTTTCCAGCGGCCGCGACTGGAAATTGCCGCGGAACAGGATGCAGAAATCGCTCCACGGAATCTTCTTGGAGGTGGCCAGGAAGGCGATTTCCGCCGCGACCTTTTCCGCTTCGTGCTCGCTGTTGCGGCACTCCCACACACGGATGCGCTCGCCGTCGGCCTGGTCGCTCCACAGCTTCTTCAGATGCTCGTGCGGGTTGTTGGCGATCAGCGCGTTGGCCGCGCGCAGCACGCGGTTGGAGCAGCGGTAGTTCTGCTCCAGCTTGATGATTTCCAGCGCAGGATAATCGCGCGCCATCTGCTGCAGGTTTTCCGGGTTCGCACCGCGCCAGGCGTAGATCGACTGATCGTCATCGCCCACGCAGGTGAAGTTGCCCTTGCTGCCGGCCAGCTGCTTGAGCAGCCGGTACTGCGCATCGTTGGTGTCCTGGCATTCGTCGACCAGCAGGTAGCCGATGCGTTCGCGCCAGGCGATGGCGATCTCCGGATTCTCTTCCAGCACCTGCACCGGCAGCCGGATCAGGTCATCGAAATCGACCGCGTTGAACGCGGTCAGGCGCAGCTGGTACCGCTCGTAGACGCTGGCCGCTTCCTTCTCGCGCGTGCTGCGCGCCGCGGCCATCGCCTGCTCGGGTGAAAGGCCGGCGTTCTTGGCGCGCGAGATCAGGTTCTTCACGTCCTCGATGTCGTCCGGCTTGGCCCCGTACATCAGGTCCTTCACCTGCGCGGTCGAATCGTCTGCATCGAAGATCGAGAACCCGCGCTTGAGCCCGACGGCCGCATGTTCAATCTGCAGGAACTTCAGCCCCAGCGCGTGGAACGTACAGATCGTCACTTCATCGGCGTCGCCACCGCGCAGGCGCTTGGCCACGCGCTCGCGCATTTCCTTGGCCGATTTGTTGGTGAAGGTGATCGCCGCGATCCGCCGCGCCGGGTAGCGCTTGCTGGCGATCAGCTGGCCGATCTTCTCCACGATCACGCGCGTCTTGCCGCTGCCCGCGCCCGCAAGCACCAGCAGAGGACCTTCGCAGTGCATCACTGCCGCGTGTTGGGGAGGATTGAGACCGTGCATGCCATCTCCAGGGGAGGGGCATTGTACCGGCCTTGCTCGGCCTGCATCGACGCGCGACCGCGCGGAGTTGACGCCTTCACATCAGTGGATCGAACATGGCGCCCATCGACGCAACGGAGGCGACGTGACGTGACTATCAGGAAGGCGTGGCAGATGGGGGGCATGATCGCCGTACTCGTGACCGTTCCGGCATGGGCGCAGTCCAGCCAACCGGATCTGCGCGCCCAGGACGCACAGGAGACCGATGCGTTCCTGGTCAGCCACCCCGACCTGCGCTACCGCAAGCACGGCAAGGAGGCCCAGGCCCGCGGCCGCTTCGAAGACGCACGGCGCTACTACCGCCTCGGTGCCCGCTACGCCGACAAGTTGTCCCAGGCCGCGCTCGCCGAGATGTGGTGGAACGGCCAGGGCGGCGCCCAGGACCGGGCCGTGGCCTATGCGTGGATGGACCTCGCCGCTGAACGCGGGACCGGATTTCTGCTTGGGCTGCGCGAACGCTACTGGGCCGGGCTGGAGCCGGCCGAACAGGCCCGTGCTCTGCAGGTGGGCCCGGCGGTGTACGCCGAGTTCGGGGACAAGGCGGCCCAGCCGCGGCTGGAGCGCGAGTTGCGTCGTGGTCTGCTCAACGTCACCGGCAGCCACACCGGCGCGGTCGGCGGCATGCGCATGGTGGCCCGGGATGCGCGCGGCCTGCGGTACCTGGAGCCGGATGTGTTCTACCGCGACGAATACTGGCAGCCAGCCCAGTACTGGCAATGGCAGGACCGGCAGTTGGAGGCGGCTGGCCGTGCCATCGGCACCGGTTCGGTCGAGGTTGGCCTGCCGGCCACGGTGCCGGGTCATCAGGACTGAGGCGACAAGGGCATGCCGGGACCGCCGAAGGGATAAAATCCCGGCATGGCCAAGCTCTATTTCTATTATTCGGCGATGAACGCCGGCAAGACCACGACCCTGCTGCAGTCGGCGCACAACTACCGCGAGCGGGGCATGCGCGTGGCCATCCTGACCCCACGGCTGGACGATCGCGCCGGGCGCGGCGTGGTCGCCTCGCGGATCGGCCTGAAGGCCGACGGGATCGCGTTCCAGCAGGGCACCGACCTGCAGCAGCTGATCGCCGAGGACATCGACACGCACGGCCCGCTGGGCTGCGTGCTGGTCGATGAAGCGCAGTTCCTGACCCGCAGCCAGGTCTGGCAGCTGAGCGAAGTGGTCGACCAGATGCGCATCCCGGTGCTCTGCTACGGCCTGCGCACCGATTTCCGCGGTGAGCTGTTCGAAGGCAGCCAGTACCTGCTGGCCTGGGCCGATGAGATGCAGGAGATCAAGACGATCTGCCACAGCGGCAAGAAGGCCACGATGACCGTGCGCGTGGACGAGCACGGCCACGCGGTGCAGGACGGCCCGCAGGTGGAGATCGGCGGCAACGAGCGCTACGTGTCGGTGAGCCGCGCGGAGTTCAAGAAGATCACGCGCGGCGAGGGAAGAATCGACCCGGCACAGGTCCCATTGCCGCTTTGATCAATACAACGTGCGCTCCGGCGCACCCTTCGGCGGCGGGCTGTACTGATACAGCCAGGTTTCGGTCAGGGTCTTGCCGCCGCTGCGCAGGTACAGGCGGATATCGATCTGCTCGGTCGAGTCATCCGGTGGCACCACGTCGAACATCGCGCGGTAGCCCTTGATCTCGCGCAGCGGGCGCGCCGAGACGATCTCGGTGCGGCCACGGCTGACCTGGACCACGGCTTCCACTTCGTCCTTGTCGATCAACGCGGCCAGTTCGCCGCCTTCGAAATCGACCGCGAAGCGCCACGAGAAGTACTCGCGCTTCTTGCCGATCACCCCGCCCAGGCCGGTACGGCTGGCCACGCAGTGCGCCAGCGGGGTACGCGCCGGCGGCTGCGCGCCCCAGTACAGGCGGTAGCCGAGCAGCAGCTCCTGGCCCGGCTGCGGCTTGGCCTCGGGATTCCAGAACGCCACGATGTTGTCGAAGGTCTCATCCACGGTCGGGATTTCAACCAGCTGCACCGAGCCCTTGCCCCACTGCCCTTTCGGTTCCACCCACAGGCAGGGGCGCTTCTCGTAGAAGACGCCGTCGTCCTGGTAGTGGTCGAAATTGCGGTCGCGCTGCAGCAGGCCGAAGCCGCGCGGGTTGTTGTCCACGAACATGTTGAAGCGCAGGTGGTACGGGTTGCACAGCGGGCGCCAGATCCATTCACCGGCCCCGGTCCACATCGACAGGCCGTCGGTATCGTGGATCTCCGGGCGCCAGTCCCAGGCCATGCGGCGGTCGTTCTCGCCCACCTGGTACATGCTGGTGCACGGGGCGATGCCGAGCCGCTCGATCGCCTTGCGCGGGTACAGCGCGCAATCGATGTCCATCAGCAGCACATCACCGTTGGTGATCGCGAACCGGTAGGCGCCGGTGGTGCTTGGCGAATCCAGCAGGGCATACACCACCAGCGTGTTGGAGTCGGCCGCCGGCTGCTCCAGGTAATAGGCGATGAAATCCGGGAATTCCTCGGGCTTGCCCATGCCGGTATCGATCGCCAGGCCGCGCGCGGACTGGCCGTACTGGCCCTCCTTGCCGACCGCGCGGAAATAGCTGGCACCGAGGAACGCGGCGAAATCGCGGTCGGTGTCCTTGCGGGTATTGAGCCGGAAGCCGGCAAAGCCCAGGTCGGCCGGCAGATGGCTGCCCTTCAGGCCACTCTTGCCGTAGTCGAACGCCGCGCCGTCGTAGGCCAGTTCCTGCGCCTTGCCGTCGGTCACGTCGAACATCCGCACCGGCGAATGGAAGTACAGGCCGAGGTGGAAGAACTTGGCCTGGTAGCGGCCGGGCTGGTCGGCCCACAACGCATGGTCCTGGCGGTACTGGATGGACTGGTACTGGTCCCAGTCCAACGCTTCGACCGGACCCGGCAGGGTCCGCTTGTGGCTCTGGTAGGCGGCTTGGGACAGCGCGCGGGCCTGCCCTTTCAGCGAGGCGAAATCGAACGGCTGCGGCTCGCCCAGCCGGCGCAGGCCGACCTGGTTGCCCTGCGCGGCACAGGCCGGCAGTGCAGGCAGGCCGAAGGCGGCCAGGGCCACGGAGGCATTGCGGAGGAAGTCGCGTCGTTGCATGCAGGCAGCGATGGCAAGGGAGGGCCGGCCATCATAGGCACGCAGACGTTAATTCGCCGAGGTGAATGCGGGGCGGCGTTCAGCCAGCGTGCTCACGGGCTGGCCGCGATCTGCGCCGGTGCGCACGCCTCCCGCACCCGGTTCACCTCCTGCAGCAGTTGCCCACCCTGCGGCCACTGCGCCTGCAGTTCCTGCTGCAGCTGCACCAGCGCCTCACGCGCACGCGCCGGTGCGCTCGTGCAGTCCAGCTGCGCCATCGCGGCACGGGCGCGCCAGCGCAGGACGCGGCTGCCCTGATCCGCGGCGTCGCCCACCAGCAACGGGGCCAGCGCGCGGCGTGCTTCCACCGCCTGGCCCATGCGGCCCAGGTTCCGGCCCCAGGCCAGTTGCAGCGCGCGCTGCAGCGCCGGGCTGGACGGCCCCGCCCGGCCCACCCGTCGCATCAGCGCCGCCAGCTGCTCGCCCGCCTGATGCGGGTCGCCGAATGCGCTGACCAGTTCGGCCATGCGCCGATCCGCCTGTTGCACCGACGCATCGTCGTCGCCCCGTTGCGCGGCCTGCCACTGCCGTCCCTCGTGCAGGGCAGCCAGCGCCGCCTGCCAGCGCCCCGCCTGGGCCAAAGCTTCGCCCAGGTCATACAGGCCCTGCGGCAGCAGCCCCACGCAGTCGGGTTGCCGCCAGATCGCCACCGCCCGGGCGAAGTCGTCGATCGCCAGGGTGCTGTCACCGCGCTCCAGTGCCGACCTGCCCAGCGCGTGCCAGGTCAGCCCGGTGTCGCGGTGTTGCTCGCCCAAGGCCTGCCGGGTCAGGTGATGGACCTGCTGCAGCTGGGTGTCGGCCTGCTGCAGATCACCGCGCTGCATCGCCAGCAGGGCACGCAGCCGGCGGATCGACAGGGTTTCCGGGTGATCCGGCCCATACATGCCCACCGCATCGGCGCTGGCGATCTTCAGGGCCCGCTCGGCCGCCTCCAGATCGCCCTGCGCAGCCAGGGTCTCGCCCATGTGCCGGCGCAGCGCGATCAACTGGGGATACCGCACGGTGTCACCGGCCTGCAGCAGCTGCAGCGCTTGCTGGTAGCCGGCCAGTGCCGCCGGGCCGCGGCCATCGTCGCTGTCCAGTGCGGCCAGGTCAGCCAGGCTCTCCGACGTGCCGGGGGTATCGCGCAGTACATCGCGCCGCAGCACCAGGGCCTGTTCGAAGGCGGCGCGGGCGTTGTCGCGGTACCCCAGGAGTTGTTGGCAGCGCCCGAGCTGGGTGTGGTACTCGGCCACGGCCGCCGGCAGCCGCAGGCGATACTCGGCGGCCAGCGCCTGCATCGGGGTGAGGTGGGTCACGCAGTCGCGGGAGCGGCCGAGCATGCGCAGCGCACGGCCGCGCTGGGTCACCGCTTCCAGCTGCAGGGTCGGCGGCACCTCGCCGGCCTCCTCCAGCAGCGCGCGCTGGCGGTCCAGCGTCTGCAGCGCCAGCTGGTAGTCGCCCATACCGATCCGCAACCGGCCGATCACGCCTTCCAGCTCGGCCAACGACAGCGGTTGATCGCGCAGTTCCGCCTCACCGCGTTGCTGACCGGTGGCCAGCAGCTGGCGCAGATCGAAGCTGCCATGGCGCACGCTGGCGGCGCGGTCGAACAGGCCCACGGTGAAATCCTGCATGGCCTGCGCACGCGCGATCTCGCGCCGCGCCTGCTGCATCTGCCACAGCGCGGTCAGTGCCAATGCGAGCAGCGCCAGCACCGCCATGGTGCCCAGCGCGACGCCCCAGCGATGCCGGCCCAGGTATTTGCGCAGCCGGTAGCCCACGTGCTGGGGGCGGGCGTGGATCGGGCGGCCCTCGAGGAAGCGACGCAGGTCCTGCGCCAGCGCTTCCACCGAGGCGTAACGCTGCGCAGGCTCCTTCTGCAGGGCCTTGAGCAGGATCGTATCCAGATCGCCACGCAGGCGCCGCGACAGGCGCCTGGCCGCCCCGGCCGGCTCGCCGCCGGCGGCGGCCACGCGCGCCATGACGGCCGAGGCGCGCGGTGCCTGCACCTCCAGGATCGAGCGTTCCCACTCGGCATCACTGTGCCGGCGCAGCCGATAGGGCTTTTGCCCGGTGATCACCTCGAACAGCACCACCCCCAGCGAGTACACATCGGTCAGCGTGGAGACCGGCTCGCCGCGCACCTGTTCCGGCGCGGCGTAGTGCAGGGTGAACGCCCGCGCTTCGGTGGGGGGATGCACGGGCGGTTTGCCCTCGTCATCGTCGAGCAGTTTGGCGATGCCGAAGTCCAGCAGCTTCACCTCGCCCTCGGCGGTGACCAGGATGTTGGAGGGCTTGAGGTCGCGGTGCACGATCAGGTTGGCATGCGCATGGCTGACCACCGCACAGACCTGCAGCATCAGCTGCAGACGCCGCTCCAGCGGCAGCGCCAGGCGCTGGCAGTGCTCGGTGATCGGCTCGCCTTCCACATAGGCCAGCGCAAGGTAAGGCTGCCCCTGCAGATCCACGCCGGCATCCAGCAGATGGGCCAGGTTCGGGTGCTGCAGCCGGGCCAGGATCTCGCGCTCGCGGCTGAAGCGCTGGCGCAGGCCGGGATCGGCGTAGCCGCTGCGCAGCAGCTTCAGCGCGACCTGGCGCTCGTACAGGCCATCGGCGCGCTTGGCCAGCCAGACCTCGCCCATGCCGCCCTCGCCGAGAGGCCGGAGCAACCGGTACGGGCCGACCCGTGTGCCCACCCGGCTGTCTTCCGGCGCAGCGGTCCACAACGGCTGGGCGAGGAACTCGTGGCTGTCGCGCTCATGTGCGAGCAGGCGCTCCACATCGTCGGCCAGGCTCGGATCGTCCTCACGCAGGCGCAGCAGCCGCTGCTCTCGCGCCGGTTCGGGCAGTTCCAGCAATTGATCCAGCAGGCAGGACAGCTGCCGCCAGCGTGACGCCTCCATCGGTCCTCTCCCCGGACGATGCGTGGCCTTTCAGGGCTCCCCGACCGAGGCCAGCAGGAACATACGCGCCTTCTGCCAGTCGCGGCGGATGCTGCGCTCCGAGCGTTGGCATAGATCGGCAATCTCCTGCTCGGACAGGCCAGCGAAGTAACGCAGTTCCACCACCTTGGCCAGGTGTGCATCCACCGCATGCAGCTGGGCCAACGCCACATCCAGCGCCAGCAGGTCTTCATCCAGACGCACGCCGCTGCTGCTGTTTTCGGGCAGCTCCACCCGCTTGAGATCACCGCCGCGTTTGCGCGCCAGCCGGTTGCGTGCGTAATCGACCACCACGCTGCGCATTGCCGAGGCGGCGTAGGCGAAGAAATGCGCGCGGTCTTCGAAGCGGGCCGCGCCGCGGGAGCCGAGCAGCTTCAGGTAGGACTCGTGCACCAGCGAGGTGGCATCCAGGGTGCGCCCCTGCTGCCCGGCAAGCTGCCGGCGGGCCATGCTGTGCAGCTCGTGATAGAGCAGGGTCAGGACCCGGTCGAGCGCGGCGCGGTCGCCCGCCCGGGCTGAATCCAGCCACACGGTGATATCCGGTCCTTCGTCCATCGCACACCCCCGCCGGTGACGTTGGGCGGACTATACCGCCGGGCAGGCGACAGGCGCGCGACGATTCAGCGCTGGCAGTGCCCGCACCAGACGCTGGCGCGCTGGCCGATGGTGGCGTGGCGGAGCAGCCGGCCACACTGGCGGCAGGGCTCGCCTTCACGCCCGTAGACCAGCAACTCCTGCTCGAAGTAGCCCGGCGCCCCGTCCGGATTGATGAAATCGCGCAGGGTGGTGCCGCCGCGGGTGATGGCATAGGTCAGGATCTGTTTCACCGCATCGGCCAGGCGCTGGTAGCGCGCGCGGGAGATCTTGCCGGCCTCGCGCAGCGGGTTGATCCCGGCCATGAACAGGCTTTCGGCGGCGTAGATGTTGCCCACCCCGACCACGATGCCTTGGTCCATGAGGAAGGTCTTCACCGACGCGCTGCGACCGCGGCTGCGGGCGAACAGATAGTCGCCATCGAAGGCCTCATCCAACGGCTCCGGGCCGAGTCCGGCCAGCAGCGAATGGGTTTCTCCGGCCGGCTGCCAGAGCAGGCTGCCGAAGCGGCGCGGGTCGTTGAAGCGCAGCAGGCGCCCATTGTCCAGGCTGATGTCGACGTGGTCGTGCGCGCGCACCGGGGTGTCGCCGGGCAGCACGCGCAGGCTGCCGGACATGCCCAGGTGCAGCAGTGCGCTGCCCACGGCGGTATCGAGCAACAGGTACTTGGCACGCCGGCGCACGCCTTGGATGGCCTGCCCGGGGAGCAGCGTGCTGATCTCCGGCGGGATCGGCCAGCGCAGGTCGGGCCGGCGCAGGATCACGCCGTGGACGTTGCGGCCTTCCAGGTGCGGGGCTAGGCCGCGGCGGGTGGTTTCTACTTCAGGGAGCTCGGGCATGGGGGAATTCTAAGGGGTCCGCCGATGAACCACGGTGTAGCGCGGGGCGCTGCCTCGCGGCGGTCCGAGCGCGACGCTCAGCGCGGCGGCGCAGCCAACTCGCGCGCACTCAAATACCCGTCGCCATTGGCATCCTGCTTGTGGAACCGCTGGATCAGCGTCTGCCGCTGCTGCTCCCGCGTGATCGGCGGACCTTTGCCACCGGGCAGCTCATCGGCGCTGAGCACGCCATCGCCGTTGCGGTCCATGCGATCGAAGGCGTACAGCAGCCACTGCACGTATTCCTCCACGCTGACCCGGCCGTCGCCGTCGGTGTCCATGCGCTGCAGGTAACTGCCGGTATCAGTGACCTGGGCCTGTGCCGTCGTGCCCAGCACGCCAACGGCCAGGCCCAGACACGCAAAACGCCGCACAAGGCGGCGTTTTGCGGATGCGTTCCCGGTCGGGAAGCGCATCGATCAGTGCGCCGTCAGCGCGTAGCCCTTCAGGCGCGCGGCGTAGTTCTGCAGCGCGGCGATGCCACTGGCTTCGGCTTCGTGGCACCAGGCCTGCAGCAGCTTCAAGCGCTCGGCGGCGTCGTTGCCGCGCGCTTCCAGCAGGGCGGCCAGACGGGCGCGGTGTTCCACCAGCACGCGGATGCGCGGGCGCTGCTCGACCCAGGTACTGAGCTGGGCGCGGCAATCCGGCTTGAGCCAGCGGCCGTCGTTGACCAGGCCACGGCGCATGCGGCGCGGCAGCAGCTTGCGCAGCTTGGCGCCCGCCATCGCAGCTTCTTCGCGCAGGGCCGGGACGAACACATTGCGCTGGTAATCCGTCATCGCCTGGAAGCGGTGCGACAACAGGGCCTTGAGCGTTTCCGCATCCGGCACGGCGATGTTCGGGCGCACGTCCATGCTTGGCGCCACGCGCAGCACCTTGGCCAGGCGCAGGGCCTGCAGGCCGCGGATCACGGCCCAGCCGATATCGAACTCCCAGCGGCGCATCGAGAAGCGCGCCGAGCTCGGAAAGGCATGGTGATTGTTGTGCAGCTCTTCACCGCCCACCCAGAACGCCCACGGCGTCAGGTTGGTGGAGGTATCGGCAGATTCGAAGTTGCGGTAGCCCCACCAGTGGCCCAGGCCATTGATGACGCCGGCCGCCCAGAACGGGATCCACGCCATCTGGATCGCCCACAGGGCCACGCCGGGCAGGCCGAACAGCACGCTGTTGATGACCAGCAGTGCGACCGGGCCGAGGTTGGCGTGCGGGGTGTACAGGTGGCGCTCGATCCAGTCATCCGGAGCGCCGCGGCCGTACTGCTCGATATCCGCACGCATCGCGCGGGCCTCGCGGTACAGCTCCACGCCCCGCCAGAAGACCATGCCGATGCCCTTGGTCACCGGGCTGTGCGGGTCCTCATCGGTTTCCACCTTGGCGTGGTGCTTGCGATGGATCGCCACCCACTCCTTGGTGATCATGGAGGTGGTGAGCCAGGTCCAGAACCGGAAGAAGTGCGCGATCACCGGGTGGAAATCCACCCCCCGGTGCGCCTGGCTGCGGTGCAGATACAGGGTCACGGCGAAGATGGTCAGCTGGGTGAACACCAGCAGCACCAGGCCCATGCCCCACCAGCCGAGGCCGACGACACCGCCGGTCAGGAAGTTGAGGAGCGTATCGAACATCGCAGGACTCCGGGCCGCACTCGGCCGTCAAGGAAACAGGGATACCTTCGGACATGATGGGGCCTGACGTTGCAAACTTCATCCCTTCGATGCCATTTTTGCGCAGTCATTCAGTTCTTCCCTTACCTTCGTGAGCATGCCCCCGCATTCATGACAGTCGCAGCCTCGCCGGCGGTGCCGGCCTCCCCCGTCCCCCTGATCGAGCTCGACCGCGCCTGCGTCATCCGCGGCCAGGTCCGGGTCCTGCACGATCTCAGCCTGCGCATCGAACAGGGCCAGCACACCGCCCTGCTTGGCCCCAATGGCTGCGGCAAGTCGTCCTTCATCAAGCTGATCACCCGCGAGCTGTATCCGCTGGCGCACGGTGATGGCACGGTGGCGGTGCGCGTGCTCGGCCAGAACCGCTGGCAGGTGGACCGGCTGCGCTCGCAGCTGGGCATCGTCACCGGGGACCTGAGCAGCAATCTCTCCGACATGCCCGGGCTGACCGTGGAAGAGGCGGTGCTGACCGGCTTCTTCGCCAGCTTCGTGGTGCCGGCCTTCCGCGAGGTGAGCCCGGAGATGCGCGAACGCGCGCGTGAAACCCTGGCCATGACCGGTGCCCTGCCGCTGCTGCAGCGCGGCTATGCCGAACTCTCGGCCGGCGAAACCCGGCGCGTGCTGATCGCCCGGGCGCTGGTGAACCGGCCGCAGGCCCTGCTGCTGGATGAACCCTCCACCGGGCTGGACCTGATCGCCCGCGAGCAGCTGATCGCCACCATGCGCGAGCTCGCCCGCCAAGGCATCACCCTGGTGCTGGTGACCCACCACATCGAGGAGATCATTCCCGAGATCGAACGGGTGGTGATGCTGCGCGGCGGCAAGATCCTCGCTGACGGCCCGCGCGCGGCGCTGCTGCGCGATGCACCGTTATCCGAGCTGTTCGGCGGCCCGATCCGCGTGGTGGATCAGGCCGGCCGGTTGAGCGCGTTCGCGGGTTGAACTCAGAACCTCACCGCCACCGCACGTGATTCGATCGATGCCATCCGGCTCTGGTCCTGCAGCTGCAGGTCACGCACCTCGAACGGGGCGGCATAGCCGCTCGGCAACGCCACGCTGGCGAACGGCAGCCGCAGCTCACCCGCCCCTACCGTCGCGAACCACGCCGCACTATGTGCCTGCGCTACGGGCCGCAGCGTCCCGTCCGGGCCGGTGGCATACAGGGTGCCACGCGCCTCATAGCGGCCCGGCGCACCGATCTGCAGCGGCAGGCGCACCTCGCGGCGGCTGGCATCCGCCTCGACCTGGCCCTGGAAGCGCGCCGTCGCCTGCGCCACCGCGAACGCCACCTTGGCATCGCGCTGCACGCCGTCGGCACTGACGAAGGCCTGCAGTTCCCACAACCCCTGCGCCGTGCCGATGTCCTGCGGCACCGTCACCTGTGCACGCAGACCGTCTCTGGCGGCGACCAGCGGAACCGGCCAGCTGCGGCCATCGGGCGCCACCAGCAGGGCCTCGCCTACGGCCGGCAGCGGCCGCGGCCGCGCACGGGCGGCCTGCGCCGCTGCCAAGCCACCGTCGTTGACCAGCCGCGCGCTCAGCGCCAGCGTGCCACCGGCCAGCACGCGGTCGCTGCTCGCCTGCAGCTGCAGCGCGATCGGGCTGTTGGGTTCGAGTACCTGCACCACGTAGCGGCCTTGGGCCTGCGTGCTCTGCAGCCGGTAGCTGCCTGCCGCGGAGGTGGCGCCCGTGCGGACCATCGCCGTGCCCGGGCCGACCGACATCCCCGCCGCACGCAGTTGCTGGTCATCGACCACCTTGTCCACCGCCAGCGCACCGGAAGCATCACGCACCTGCCATTGGGTGGTATCCAGCGCACGGGCGCCCTGCACGGGGCTGACCTGGATCACCGCATCGGGCGCGGTCAGCGGCAACGCCAGGCCCCGTTGCAGCGCCGGTGCATCCACCATCTCCCAGTAGCTGCGGCTGCTGGCCATGAAGGTCGGTGCGGGGGTCAGTACCTGGCCTGGATCCAGCGCCCAGGCAAAGCTCAACGGCGCCTGCTCCACCGGCCCGGCCGGCAAGGGCGCACGCTCTACCGCGCGTGGCACCTGGTCACTGGCGCGGGCGGCCAGCAGCGGCTGTGCCGCCTGCAGTGGCAGCGCTGCCAGCGCGGCGAGCAGGGCCGCCGCGATCGTCGTCTGTCGCATCATTGGGGGGCTCCTCACAGGGTCAGGTCGTTGCGCAGGATCGTGCCCAGGCCGAAGCACTCGCGCCGGCTCTGGTTGTGGCTGAGTGGCTCGGCGCCTTTGGTGCGCTGCGTGTCGGTGAACCAGGTGGTGCCGGCCGCCTTCTGGCTGCTGCACTCCAGGAAGCCGTCCGAGCAGCTGCTCAACCAGTTCTGGGTGAACTCCAGGCCCACGTTCTGCGCATAGCCACCGCAGTAACTGTTGCTGTCCCACACCGCCGATTCCACATCCGAGCCGACCACCGCGCGGAACGGCCTGGGCAATGCGGGGCGGCCGGCCGTGCCGTACAGGTTCTGCGCGTTGTAGGTGGCCATGTGGCCCACCTGCTGCTGGCGAACGGCATCGCTCTTGTAGCCCAGCAGCCAGCCCACCGAGGTTTCGAACACGTTGCCGTTGAGCACCGCGTCGGCCAGCGGTGTACCGGCCGAGGACGGCGCCAGTGCGGTGACCTTGCTGACCGTCTGGATGATCTTCGGATAACGGCTGTCATAGGTGGGGTTGGAGAGGATCCAGCGCACCACGTTGCCGCCGTTGGAATGGGTGATCACCACCAGCCTGGTGATGCCACGGCCGTTGATGAAGCTGGTCAGCTGCCCCGCCAGACAACCGGCCGCTTCGGGCGTCCACATGTACTGCTCGAAATCGCAGTTGATGACGGTGTAGTTGCTGCTGTTGGGCAAGCCCTGGCGCACCGTATCGATGATGCCCGGCTGCCAGTAGTCCGCGCGCGCATCGGTCTGTTTGCCGGTGCCGTGCACGAACGCCACCCCCACTACATCGGCCGCGTGCACCGTGCCGCACGCCAGCATCAGACCCAGGGCGAGACTGCCCCCCCACCTTCCCGCGCTGCTTCGCATCCGCTGTCTCCTTGCAGGTGATCCCCCTGATGACCGGCGCTGCCGCGTTGCCATGGGTGCATGTATCCATGGAGATATGACGAACGATGGCGCCTGCGATGACGCTATGTCGTGCCACCCATGAAATCCGTGAACCAGTCGCGGGTTTCCGTCATCCGGGGCACGGCCATGCCGGATCTGGCCGGATCACCAACCGCCGCTGTCGTCGCCATAGGAAGCTGCGATCATGCGGCTCCCCCCCTTTTCGAGACCTGCCGATGTCCTCGTCCCTGCGCTCCGCTGCCGTTCGCCCGATGCTGGCGACCGCCCTGCTCGCCGCCCTGGCCGGCTGCGCGTCAACGGCCGAACCGGGCACCACGCCGGTGGAAGCCTCGGTCACCACCAAGGCGGTGGGTTACCTGCAGGGCAGCGCCGTGCCGGACAGCCTGGCACTGGTACCGGCACCGCCGGCCGCCGGTTCGGCCGGCTTCGCACTGGACGAACAGGTCAGCCGTGAAGCCCGTGCCCTGCGCGGCAGCCCGCGCTTCGAACAGGCACACCGCGACGCCGAACTCGCCTTCCCGGCCGGCGCCAACCAGTTCTCCTGCGCGATCGATGTCGACGTGGATGCGGTGAAGACGCCGGCCCTGTACCGCCTGCTGGAACGCAGCCGGATCGATGCCAGCGCGGCCACCCGCACGGCGAAGAAGCACTACCAGCGCGCGCGGCCGTTCATGGTCAATGGTGAGCCCACCTGCTCGCCCGAAGACGAGCAGGACCTGCGCGGCAACGGCTCATATCCGTCCGGCCACACCTCGATCGGTTGGGCCTGGGCCCTGATCCTCTCGGAGATCGCCCCGGACCGCGCCGATGCGATCCAGGCACGCGGCCGCAACTACGGCGAGAGCCGCCTGGTCTGCAACGTGCATTGGCAGAGCGACATCCTGGAAGGCCGTTTCATGGGCGCCGCCGCCGTGGCACGCCTGCATGACAATGCCGCGTTCAACAGCGACCTGCTGACCGCCCGCAGGGAGATCGCCGCGGCACGCAAGTCGGGGCTGCATTCCGCGCGGGATTGTGCGGCTGAAGAAGCGGTGTTGAAGGTGCGCCCGGCGAGCGCGTTGTAAGGCGGCGCCACCTGTCGATGGCATTGTGGGTAGTGCCGGCCGCTGGCCGGCTCTCCGCGATCTCGATCAGGACGATGCAGAGCCGGCCAGCGGCCGGCACTACCCATCCGCGTTCAACAACATCAGCTCAGAACAGAAAACGGCGCGGATCTCTCCGCGCCGTTTTCGTTTTTCAAGATGCCCACCTACGCTGGGCACCTACCGCACGTCGTGGATCAGAACTTCGCGGTGAACTCCAGACCGAACGTGCGCGGCTCGTTGAGGAAGCCGGTCAGGTTGTTGAAGTCGATCGCGCCGACTACACGGACCTGGTCGGTCAGGTTGCGGCCGTACGCGGCCACGTCGTACTGGCCGTAATCCCAGTTGTAGCCCAGGCGCAGGCCCCCTTCCAGCGAGGAGCGGCTGCGGAACTCCGGCGACTCGTACAGGAAGAAATTCACCGGGCTGCGGTACGCCCAGTCGGTGTAGACGTAGAACTCGCTGGCATCGTTGACCGGGAAGCCGGCGCGCAAGGTCAGGTTGTGGATCCACTTCGGCGCCTGCGGCAGCGGGTTGCCGTTGACCAGCGCGTAGGTACCGCCATCGATGACCGTGGTCGGGTCAGTGATGGTGCAGCCGCCGCCACAGATCGCCACCGCCAGATCCTTGTCCTTGATCTCGGTGTCGTTGTAGCTGCTGCCCAGGGTCAGCAGGACGTGGTCGGTCAGGTAGGCCTCGAAGTCCAGCTCCGCGCCCTGGCCGAGGGTCTTGTCGGCGTTGAGCAGGGTCGCGGTGTTGTTGGTGCCACCCACGGCGATCAGCTGCTGGCCGTCGACGTTGTAGCGGAACACGTTGAAGCCCAGGCGGGCGCGGCGGTCGAACAGGTCGGCCTTGATGCCGGCCTCGTACGAGATGACCTTCTCCGAGTTGGCCTGCGACAGGCCGGGCGAGAATGCCAGGCGGCCCTGGATCGACGGGGCGCGGAAGCCCTTGGCCACGCGGGCGTACGCGTTGAGGTTGTCGGTGATCTGATAGACGCCGCTCAGGTCCCAGCTGACGTCGTTGACGTCGGTCCTGGCGATGTACGGGCCACTGACCGGGGTACCGAACGGCACGGCCTGCAGCACGCTGGCGCTGAAGTCCTTCTTGTCCTGCGTGTAACGCACGCCACCGCGCAGCTTGAAGCGCTCGGTCACGTCAAAATCGCCGGAGGCGAACGCGGCCCACGCCTTGTTGCGCTGGTTCTGCACGACGTGGCCGGTCTGCGGGTTGCCGGGGGTCAGCGAGTCGTAGTTGAAGTTGTCGATGGTGACGTCTTCATCGAAGTAGAACACGCCGGCCTGCCAGTCGAAGCGGCCCCACTCGTTGGATTCCACGCGGAATTCCTGGGTCCACTGGCGGTGGTGCGGCAGGCCATCGGCCGATTCGGACGCGAACGGGATGTTGCCCGGGCCGTAGTTGCCGGCGCCCAGGAAGCTGGCACCGTAGCCGCCGTCGATGTCGCCACGGTTCAGCGATTCAGCGGTCTCGTACCCGGTGATCGAGTGCAGGGTGACGCGGCCCAGATCCCACTTCAGCCGCGCGCTGCCGCCCCAGGTTTCCAGGTCGGAGAAGTTCTGGCCATCGGTGGAGACTTCATCGCGGTCGAAGTTTTCGACCAGCTGGTTGGTGCCCGGCTTGAGGATGTTGGCGCGGAACAGGCGCGCGGTGCCGTTGAGCTTGCGCTTGTGCAGGTTGAACAGCGCTTCGACGTCGTCGCCTTCGTACAGGAACTGCACGCGGGCGGCGGCTTCGTCATAGCCCTCGAAGCCCTGCGCCGGGGCGCCCTGGCGGGTGTTGGTGACCCAGTCGTCGCGGCGCTGGTACAGCGCGGACACGCGCGCCGACCAGCGGTCGGTCAGCGGGCCGCCGTAGGCGCCCTGCGTGTTCCAGGTGTTGTAGCTGCCGTAGGCGACCTTGATGTACCCGTCGGCATCCTGCGAGGGACGCGCCGAATCGAACTTCACCACGCCGGCCGGGGTATTGCGGCCGAACAGCGTGCCCTGCGGGCCGCGCAGCACTTCCACACCGGCCAGGTCGAACAGCGGGAAGCCCTTCAGCAGCGGGCTTTCCTGCACCACATCGTCATACACCAGCGACACCGGCTGCGAGGCATTGAGGTCGAAATCGGTGTTGCCCAGGCCGCGGATGTAGAAACGCGGGAAGGCACGACCGTAGGACGATTCAATGTTCAGGCTCGGCACACGCGCCGACAGGAAGCGGATGTCATCGCCAGCCGAACCGAGTACGTCGAGCTTTTCACCCTGGATGGCCGAGATCGAGACCGGCACGTCCTTGGCGTTTTCGACGCGGCGTTGCGCCGTGACCTGCAGCGTATCGAGGGCGACCGGATCCTTGGTGGCGGGAGCGTCCTGGGCTGCGGCCGTCAATGGCAGCAGGGCGGCGAGGGCGACAACGAGCGGGTGCACGGACGGGAAACGGCCGTGGGCAGTGCGGTTCGGGAACATGGCGTTTAGGCTGTGTTGGGAGGGGTGGTGGACCGGCGCTACCAGACAATTGTTGCAGTACAGCAACAGAGCCGCAAACAACCGCTATTCATTACCCCCTTCCGGGAGCGCGCGTTGTGACGGCGGTCGCGGCCCGGCATCCCCGGTCATGGCCTGAATGCCCTGCCCCGCCGTCCTGCCGGGCTCGCCACCGCTTCGGTATGCTGGCGGCCCTCGATGCCCATTCAGTTGCCACGCCGATGACTTCACTGCGCCGTACCCGCCTGACGCTGTCCGTTGCCCTGCTCGGCCTGCTGGCCGGCTGCGGCGGTGATCCCGTGCGCCCGACCCCGCCGCCGGCGGCGATCCCGGTGACTCCGGCCAAGCCGGTCAAGATCGGCATCGCGCTCGGCGGCGGCGCGGCCAAGGGCTTCGCGCACATCGGGGTGATCAAGATGCTGGAGGCCAACGGCTTCGAGCCGGTGGTGGTGTCCGGCACCAGTGCCGGCAGTGTGGTCGGCGCGCTGTATGCCAGCGGCATGGACGCGTTCCAGATGCAGTCCAAGGCGGTCGCCCTGGATGAAGCCAGCATCCGCGACGTGCGGCTGTTCTCCGGCGGTCTGGTCCAGGGCCAGAAGCTGCAGGATTACGTCAACACACAGGTCGACAACCGCCCGGCCGAGAAGCTGAGCAAGCCCTTCGCTGCGGTTGCCACCCAGCTGGAAACCGGCGAGCGCACCGTGTTCGTGCGCGGCAACGTCGGCCAGGCGGTGCGCGCCTCCAGCAGCATCCCCGGCGTGTTCGAACCGGTGAAGATCGGCAAGTACAACTACATCGACGGCGGCGTGGTCAGCCCGGTGCCGGTGGATGCGGCGCGCCAGCTCGGCGCGGACATCGTGATCGCCGTGGACATCTCCAGCAAGGCCAGCGGCAAGGCGCCGACCGGCATGCTCGGCATCGTCAACCAGTCGATCTCGATCATGGGCCAGCGCCTGGGCGAGCAGGAACTGGCGCGCGCGGACGTGATCATCCGGCCGAAGGTGCTGGACATCGGCGCCGCCGATTTCGGCCAGCGCAACAACGCGATCCTGGAAGGCGAGAAGGCCGCTATGGCGGCGATGCCGCAGATCCGTGCCAAGGTGCAGCAGCTGCAGAAGGCGCGTGCCGCCGCGCTGGCCCCGCCGCCGGCCGCGCCCAAGTGCGATGAGCCTTCGCGCGTGGGCAAGCTGATGGGGCGCAAGGAAAAGTGCGTGTAACCCGGTAGTGCCGGGCGCTGCCCGGCGGCCTTACTCCAGCTGCGACAGCGGCAGCGCGCGGAAGTCCTTCACCGTGCGCAGCACGAAGCTGGAATTGACGTCGGCCACGCCGGCGGCATTGAGCAGCTTGTCGAGCAGGAAGCTGGAGAAGTGCTCCAGGTCGCGCACGTAGATGTGCAGCAGGTAATCCATGTCGCCGGTGAGCGCATGGCAGGCCACCACCTCATCCCATATCAGCACGCTGTCGGCGAACACGCCGATGGCGTGCTGGTCGTGCTTCTCCAGCTGCACCCGGACGAAGGCCTGCAGGCCCAGGCCGATCTGGCGCGGCTCCAKGCGGGCGCCATACCCGGCGATCACGCCCTCGCTTTCCAGCCGCTGGACGCGCCGCAGGCAGGCCGACGGGGACAGATTCACCCGTGCGGCCAGCTCGGCATTGGTCGCGCGGCCGTGTTGCTGGATTTCCGCCAGCAAGCGCAGATCCGTGCGGTCGAACTGGGTATCTCCGGCCATTGCTGCCCCGCAACATGAGGTGGACGCAATGATCTTGCGCCAGAAGCCCATATCCGCGCAACTTTGCAAACCTCTTGCGCGCACCCTGCCCTAGCATCGACAGATGACTTCCCAGGAGACCACCACGATGGAAACCGCCACCGCCCCCCGCCGCGTCGAACACCAGCAGACCGACAAGGGTTACGTGCCGGTCTATACCACCGCCATCGTGGAACAGCCCTGGGACAGCTACACCGCCGACGACCACGCCACCTGGAGCACGCTGTACCAGCGCCAGCGTGCGCTGCTGGAAGGCCGCGCCAGCAAGGAGTTCCTGCACGCGCAGGACGAGATGGGCATGAGCGCGCACATGATCCCGCGCTTCGACCAGCTCAACGAGGTGCTGGGCGCCGCCACCGGCTGGACCCTGGTCGGGGTGGAAGGGCTGCTGCCCGAGCTTGATTTCTTCGATCACCTGGCCAACCGCCGCTTCCCGGTGACGTGGTGGATCCGTCGCCCGGACCAGATCGACTACATCGCCGAGCCGGACATGTTCCATGACCTGTTCGGACACGTGCCGTTGCTGATGAACCCGGTGTTCGCCGACTACATGGCCGCTTACGGCCGCGGTGGCGTCAAGGCGCATGCGATCGGCCCGGAGGCGCTGCAGCACCTGACCCGCCTGTACTGGTACACGGTGGAGTTCGGCCTGATCAACACCGACGAAGGCCTGCGCATCTACGGTGCCGGCATCGTGTCGTCCAAGGGCGAGTCGCTGTACTCGCTGGAGTCGGCGGCGCCGAACCGGATCGGCTTCGATCTGGAGCGGATCATGCGCACCCGCTACCGCATCGACACCTTCCAGAAAACCTACTTCGTCATCGACAGCTTCGAGCAGTTGATGGCCGCGACCGCACCGGACTTCACCCCGATCTATGCCGCGCTGGAGGCCAAGGAGCATCTGCCGGCCGGTGAGGTGCAGGACGGTGACCGCGTGTTCCAGAAGGGCACGGGCGAAGGCTGGGAAGACGGCGGCGACGTGTAACGTCGTGACGCAATTCACCGGGGCGGTTGAAGTTTAGACACCTAACCTTCAAAAGCCTCGGGAGCTTTTGAAGGTTGGCAATGGGTGGAGCCGGGTCATGCGCTGCTGCTTTTCATCGCGGATACGCCAGCAGCACGACCAGATCCATCTCCCCCACCTGCTGCAGCGCATGCGAACTGCCCGTTCGCGCCAGCAGCGCATCCCCCGCCGCCACGTCGTACTGCGTCCCATCCAGCACGTAGCTGCCCTGCCCGCTGACGATGTAGTAGATCTCGTCCTTGTGCTGGGGATGCAGGCCGATGCCGGCCCCCTTGTGCAGCACGCGCTTGCGAAGCACGAACGGGAGGTCGGTGTCTTCGGCGAAAAACGGATACGCCGTGGTCGGCCCCGCTCCACCATGCGGGCCGGGCTGGGTCACCGCGATGTCACGCTCGTGGACCACGCGCGAGGGCCTGGCGGCCTCACCGCCCTGCCCCGCACTGCGCACCTCGCAGTCGATATCGCGCTTCAGCGCCGACGTGAGTCCGGGCTGCAACGCCACCCAGTCGCGCATCACCAGACACGCCACTGCGGTCGCCCCTGCCACACTGAAGTGCGTGCCATCGGCCTTGTTCTGCTCGGGCACGAACAGGAAGTACGGCTTGGCACCCTGCTCGCCCAGCCCGCGGATCCAGCGCGTGGAACTGTCGTTGAGATCGATCAGCGCGACCTGCTCGCGGGTGGCCAGCGCCTTCACCGCCTGGGTATACACACCGTGCGTGTCCAGCAGCGAACCGAAGTCATACAGCAGCCGCGCCACCGGGGTGATCAGCACCGGCGTGGCGCCCTTGTCGCGGGCCAGCTGCACGTAGCGCATCAGGAACTGCGGGTACGCGGTGGCAGGATCGGTGTAGCGCGTGGGGTCTTCGAACTTGGCGTCGTTGTGGCCGAACTGGATCAGCAGCACGTCACCGCGCTGAAGCTCGGCGGCGATCGCATCCAGGCGTTTCTCGTCGATGAAGCTGCGGGTGCTGCGGCCGCCCTTGGCGTGGTTACGGACCTCCCACACGGCGGGATCGAGATAGCTCTGCAAGGCCTGGCCCCAGCCGGCCTGTGGCGCGCGCTCCGGGCCGTACTCGGCGGCGGTGGAATCCCCGGCAATGAAGATGCGGTGCGGGGCACACAGCACGCTGGGGGCCGCGAGAAGCAGCGACAGGGACAACAGCAAACGCAGCATGGTCATGCTCCTGGGTGAAGAGCTGCCGGCCAGCGGCCGGCACTACCGGAGCCCACGATCTGCAGCGCAGATCGTGGGCGCGCCAGCGCGTCGCGATGGTGTTACCGGGCGAGCCAACCACCGTCGACCGGCAGCACCGCGCCGTTGACGTAGTCCGAGGCGCTGGAGGCCAGGAACACGGCGGTACCGCCGAGGTCTTCCGGGGTGCCCCAGCGTGCGGCCGGGATGCGATCGAGGATGGACTTGTTGCGGTCCTCGTCGGCGCGCAGCGCAGCGGTGTTGTCGGTCGCCATGTAGCCCGGGGCGATCGCGTTGACGTTGATGCCCTTGCTGGCCCATTCGTTGGCGAGCAGACGGGTGATGCCGGCGATGCCGCTCTTGCTGGCCGTGTACGACGGCACGCGGATACCGCCCTGGAAGGACAGCATCGAGGCGATGTTGATGATCTTGCCGCGGCCCTGTGCGATGAAATGCTTGCCGGCGGCCTGCGAGATGAAGAACGCGGACTTGATGTTGACGTTCATCACGTCGTCCCAGTCCTGCTCGCTGAACTCCACCGCATCGGCGCGGCGGATCAGGCCGGCGTTGTTGACCAGGATATCCAGGCCGCCCAGGCCTTCGATGGTTTCGCGGATGACGCGCTCGACCGGCTCGATGCTGATCAGGTTCGCTTCGATCGCCAGGCAGCGGCGGCCCAGCGCGGTGATCTTGGCGATGGTCTCGGTGGGCGGCGCGATGCCGGCCACGGCGACGTCGGCACCGGCCTGCGCCAATGCGACCGCGATGCCCTGGCCCAGGCCGGTGTTGCCACCGGTGACGAGGGCGACCTTGCCTTCCAGACTGAACGGATTAGCCATTGCGTATGTAGTCCTTGTCCAATGCGTAACAGACGCCGCCGGCGCGATGCCGGCGGCGCGTCGGGGTCACTTGAGCTGGCAGATGTCCAGCACGTGCATGTCGGTGTAATCCAGGTTCTCACCGCCCATCGCCCAGATGAAGGCGTAGTTGCTGGTGCCGGCGCCCATGTGGATCGACCACGGCGGCGACACGACGGCTTCGTTGTTCTGGATGACGATGTGGCGCTGCGCGTCCGGCTCGCCCATGAAGTGGTACACGCGGTCGTTCTGGCCCAGATCGAAGTAGAAATAGACCTCGCTGCGGCGGTCGTGAAGGTGCGGCGGCATGGTGTTCCAGACGCTGCCCGGCTTGAGCACGGTCAGGCCCAGCAGCAGCTGCGAGGACTGGCAGGTGGCCGGCACGATGTACTGGTAGATGGTGCGCTCGTTGCTGGTTTCCAGCGCGCCACGGTCCAGGGCCACGGCATCCTTGATCGACAGCGCCTTGGTCTCGAAGCGCGCATGCGCCGGGGTCGAGGCCAGGTAGAACTGGGCCGGAGTGGCGGCGTCATCGGACGCGAACACCACCTCGGTGCTGCCCATGGCCACGTACAGGCCATCCTTCGGCCCGAGCTTGAACACGGTGCCATCGACAGTGACGGTGCCGCCGCCGGCGCCGACGTTGATCACGCCCAGCTCGCGGCGCTCCAGGAAGGCATGGCCGGCGGCCGAGGCCGGTTCGGTCTGCTTGGGCAGCGAGACCGGGCCGTTGACCGGGGCCGCACCGCCGAGGACGAAGCGCTCGTAGTGGGTGTACTTCAGGGTCACCGCATCGGCGTTGAACAGACCGTCGAGCAGGTACAGATCGCGCAGGTCGTCATTGCTGGCGCCCTTGATGGCGTCGGGATGGGTGGCGTAATGGGTCTTGCAGTACATGGCGTCTCCAGAGCAGGGGTGGGGCGATGCGTCGGCCCCGGCACGATTCCAGGTGATTGTAGCCAGTTGGTAAACCGGTGTCATTTTGCAGCGCACGATAGGCCGGTTGGCCCGCGGACGGGGTCGGGACAGAAGGCGACACGACAGAACAGGGGGGACGACAGAACAGGGGGGACGACAGAACAGGGGGGACGACAGAACAGGGGGGACGACAGAAGAAGCGTCACGACCAACGGTCGTAACCTACCGAGGGTTGACGCCTTGGGCGTCAATCCTCGGGGGGCTGGCAGGAGTCGCGCACGATCAGGTGCGGGCGGACGCTGGCGTGCTGCATCACGGCTTGGCCGTCGGGCTGGATCAGCATCGCGGCCGCTGTGCGGCCGGTGTCGCGGGTATGCCGGCGCACCGAGGTCAGCGACGGCCACAGGCGCGAGGCCAGCGGGCTGTCGTCGTAGCCGATGATCGAGAGCTGGCGCGGGATGTTGATACCCGCGCGCAGCGCGACCTTGTAGATACCGGCGGCCATTTCATCGTTGCCGGTGAAGATGGCGGTCGGGCGCTGCTTGCCCAGCAGCAGCTTCTCGGCCGCGGCCACACCGGATTCGAAGGTGTAACCGGCCTCCACGATGCGTGCCGGGGGAAGCTCGATGCCGCGCTTGGCGAGGGCATCGATGAAGCCGGCGGTGCGTTCGTGCGCAGAGCGGTAGGCACTCGGGCCGGTCACCAGGGCGATGTCGCGGTGGCCCAGCGAGAGCAGGTAATCGGCCGCTTCGGCGGCACCGTCGCGGTCGTGGGTGACCACCATCTGCGAGGTATCGTCCAGCGGCAGCGAGGCGATCCGGGTGAAGCGGCAGCCGATTTCATCGAGCATGTCCACCAGCGCTTGGTCTTCGGAGGCACGTGGCACCAGGATCACGCCGTGCAGCTTCTGCTGCTGCACGAAGCGGCGCACACCGTCGATGTAGCCGGGGCTGCGCGAATCGCAGGGGTGCACGACCAGCTCGAAGCTGGAGCCGCGCAGCGCATCCAGCGCGCCGTACTGCATGTCCACGATGTACTGGGCGGTCGGGTTGTCGTACACCATGCCGATCAGGAACGAGCGCCGGAAGGCCAGCCCGCGGGCCAGCGGATCGGGCGTGTAACCGACCTCGCGCATCAGTGCTTCAACCTTCTCGCGGGTGTCCTTACGCACCAGCGGTGAGTTGTTGATGATGCGCGAAACGGTCTTCTTCGATACCCCGGACAGACGCGCGATGTCGTTGATCGTGGCGGCCTTGCCTTTGGTCAATCCGTGCGGCGACGGATCGGTTTTGCTGCGCAATGACATGTCGTTCAAACCGGGGATGAGTCAAGGGATTCTAGCGGGGAGCTCAATCGAGGGCGCGGTAGCGGAAATTCCGGAACTGGACCTTGCCGTCGCCAGCAGCATAGATCGCCGGCTTCAGGGCCAGGAACTTGCCTGCCACATTGTGATGGTAGCCGGAGACTTCCATCTGAACCGGGTACTTCTGCCAGGTTTTACCATCCGTGCTGGAGTGGATGGTGACGATATGGCGGTTGTTGGTCACCCGCAGCCACAGCGTGCCGCCGGTGGCGCTCGGGGTCAGCCGGGTGGGGCGCTCCTCGCCGTAGCGGTGCATGATGAACTTCTCGCCGTTGCTGCCCACGCCCACATACAGGCGGTCGCTGTAGTAGAGCAGGGCACCGCCCACCGCGCCCGGGGCGATCTCCATCTCGACCTCGAACTGGTAGGCCTTGTCGCCGGCGATGGCGGTCAGCGGCGAGCTGTCGCGCGGGGTGCTGCCCTTGCCCTGCAGCACCATGCCCTTGCCGGTGAAGGCCAAACGCTTGTACTCGTCCTGGGCCGGGTTGAAGAACGACCACTGCGCACCGAGCGTGCTGCCGCGGAAATCGTCGGACAAGGCCATGCCGTGCTGGCCGACCGAGGTGCCCGACGGTTTGGCGAGCGGCTGGCCGAGGTCACCGCCCTTGGCCACGAACCAGCCATCGGCGGTCCATTCGATCGGCTCCAGCAGCGCCTGGCGGCCCAGCGTCCAGTACCCGTTCTCGTAGCCGTGATACATCATCCACCAGCGCCCGTCGGTGCCTTCGATCACCGTGGCGTGGCCGCGCGACCACCACGGCTCGGCGGCCGACCGGGTGCGCATGATCGGGTTGTTCGGCGCATTCACCCACGGGCCGTGGATCGAGCGCGAGCGCGCGGTGATCACCATGTGCCCGGTCGGCGGGCCGGCGGTGCCGCCCACAGCAGTGGTCATGTAGTACCAACCATCGCGGAAATTGATCTTCGGGCCTTCCTGCGCATAGGCCTCCACGTCCCAGCTTTCCGGGTATTTCCAGCCGTCGTAGACGTGCTTGGGCGTGCCGACCACGCTCAGGCCGTCATCGGCCAGCTGCACGTAGTCGCCACCGCTGAGGAACAGATAGCGCTTGCCGTCTTCGCCCACCGCATGGCCGGGATCGATGTAGCCGCCCAGGCCGATGTCGATCGGCTCGCTCCACGGGCCGTTGATGCTGTCGGCCCAGACCACGAAGTTGCTGCGGGTTTCGCCGGTGCGGGCCGGGAAATAGACGTAATAGCGGCTGCCGTGCTTGACGATGTCCGGGGCCCAGATCGCACCTACGTTCTTGGTGATCGCGTGGCCCAGCGGCTGCCAGTTGACCAGATCGCGCGAGTGCCAGATCGGCAGGCCGGGGTAGGCATCGAACGAGGACAGCGTGAGGTAGTAATCCTCGCCATCCTTGAGCACGGAAGGATCCGGGCGATCACCGGCGAACACCGGGTTGAGGAAGGTGCCGTTGCCCAGATCGGCCTGGCGCTGGTTCTCGATCCCGCGCGTCCAGTTGGTGGCCGGCTCGGCGGCGTGGCCGGCGCCTGCCAGCAGCAGGCAGGCGGTGGCGAAGCTGGCCAGGGTCTTCCTCAGGTGCATCGTCTTTCTCCCTTGAACGTATCGTGGGCCGGCTGCGCTCAGCGCGCCCCGGTCCCGGCAAGACGCTGTTGCCAGCGTGGGTACTCGGTGGTGATCAGGGCCTGCGGCCAGGTGCCGTACCAGTGATAGCCGGTGCGGCGCTCGCGCGGGATGTCGTTGAACGTGGCGACGCGTTCGCCCTCGCGGTTGGCCAGCAGCACGCCACTGTCGTGCAGGTCGTGGAAGCGCCCCCACAGCGGCGGCGCGCCCGCATCGGCGACCAGGCGGCGGTCGACCGTGGTGCGGTGGAACGCGAACTGTTCCGGCGTCGTTTCGAAGGTCTCCAGCCGCCACCCGGTCAACGCGTGGGTCTGGAACCACGCCATCGCGGCGTTGACCGAGGCGACCACCTGCGGCGAAGGATCCGGGATCGACATCAGGTAGCGGACCACGCCGACACTCTCGTCGGTGACCAGCGCCGGCAGTTCGAATTTCCGCCCCTGCGCGGGCAGCAGGGTGGTGCGGTCGTACTGCCCGGCCCAGATCGTCGGCACGCCGTCCTGGCGCACCTGCAGGCGCAGCAGGCAGGCATCACCGGCGGTCACGGCCGCGTCCACGCGGGCACGTTGATCGGCGGTGATGAAGCCGAACGCCGGTTCACGCTGGATGCGCCGGAGCGTGGTCAGCACGCCGCTGGTGACGTCGTCAGCGAACGTGATGTGCCCGTGGTACGAGGTGCGCGAGGGCACCGAATGCGGCCAGCCGCCACAGCGGGGGACCTGCTCGGCGAGGATGAAATCCAGGCCGCGCACGGCCGCGTCGCGGTAGCGGGCATCGCCGCTGCGCGCGAAGGCCTCGGCCAGGTAGCTGACCTGGGTGTAGATGTTGCGGTTGTCGAAGCTGCCGCCCGGCGTGGCCTGGTCAGCCAGCACCTGTGCCTTGGCGGCATCGTCGAGGATCCGCTGCGGATCCTGGTTGACCGCCCAGCCGCCGCCATGGCGTTGCAGCGCCACCAGGGTGTCGGCGATCTGTCGGTACTGATCGGGGGCATAGCGCGGGTAGTCCGTGCCGTGCCCGCTCTGCCAATGGTTGATGCCGTCCTGGAAGCCGCGCAGCGGGATGTCCTGGCCCTGCGCCATGACGGCGCAGGGCAGGGCGATCCACAGCAGTACCGCGAGCCGCCGCACGCTTACGCGCGCAGCAGGGCGGGCAGCCACAGCGACATTTCCGGGAAGAAGGTGACGATCAACAGCACGCCCAGCGCAGCGAACCAGAACGGCCAGATCGAGCGCATGCTCTCACCGACGCTGATCTTGCCGATCGCGGTACCGATGAACAGCACCGAGCCCACCGGCGGTGTCACCAGGCCCAGGCCACCGGTCAGCACCAGCACCAGGCCGAAGTGGATCGGATCGATGCCGTAGGCCTTGGCCACCGGCAGGAAGATCGGCGTGCAGATCAGGATCATCGGCGCCAGGTCCATGAAGGTGCCCAGCAGCAACAGCATGACCACGATCATCAACAGCACCATGAACTGGCTGTGCGCGAACGACTGCAGGAAGTTGACCGCGGCCGACGGCACTTCCAGATACGCCAGCAGCCAACCGAACACGGCCGCCGTGGCGATCACGAACAGGATCACACCGGTGCTGCGCGCGGCATGGGTGACCGTGCCGAGGAACTCGCGCCAGTCCAGCTGGCGGTACAGCACGGTGGTCACCAGCAGCGCGTAGACCACGGCGATCGCCGCGCTCTCCACCGCAGTGAAGATGCCGGCACGGATACCGATGAAGATCAGCGCGACCAGGCCCAGGCCAGGCAGCGCCGAGACCAGGCGCAGCAGCACCGCACGCCAGCCCGGGAAGATCTCCACGCCGTAACCGCGGCGGCGTGCCACGAGATAGCCGGTGATCATCAGGACGACGGTCATCAGCAGCGCCGGCACGATACCGGCCGCGAACAGATCGGCGATCGACAGCCCACCACCGGCGGCGGCCGAGAACAGGATCAGGTTGTGCGACGGCGGTACCAGCAGCGCCACCAGCGCGGCGGTGATGCTGACGTTGACCGCGAAGTCGCGGTCGTAACCCCGCTTGACCATCTGCGGGATCATCGTGCCACCGACCGCCGAGACATCGGCGATGGCCGAGCCGGACACACCGCCGAAGAACAGCGAGGACAGGATCGACACTTGGCCCAGGCCACCGCGCATGCGCCCCACCAGCGAGGATGCCAGTGAGATCAGGCGCTCGGAGATGCCGCCGCGCATCATGATTTCACCGGCGAAGATGAACAAGGGAATGGCGATCAGTGAAGCCGAGCCGGTACCGGCGGAGATCTGCTGGACCAGCACCAGCGTCGGCAGATCCAGGTACCACAGGGTGGCCAGGGCGGCGGCGGCCAGCGCGAACGCGACCGGCACACCGAGCAGCAACAGCACCGCGAACACGGTGAAAAGAATCGTAATACCCATGACTCAGCGATCTCCCTCGGCAACGGCATCGGCCGGCCGTACAGCCAGCGCCATCTGGTTCGCGGCGAAGATCGCCATCAAGGCGCCACCGATCGACAGGGGCAGGTAGTTGATGCTCTGCGGCAGGTGGGCGCCGGCGGCCTTGATATCCAGGCCGTCCATCAGCAGCACGGCCGCCCACCAGGCGATGACCACGCCCAGCACGGCCACCACCAGCGCGGCGAACACGTCCACCGCACGGCGCAGGCCCGGGCCCATGTGCGCGGCCAGCAGGAAGAAGCCAAAGTGGCGGCGAGTATGCACGCCGGTGGCCGCACCCAGGCTCATCGCCGTGGCCAGCAGGAGCAGCGTGACCGGCTCGGTCCAGCTGGGCGAATCATTGATCACATAGCGGGCGAACACCTGCCAGCCCTGCACCACCACCAGGCCGAGCAGGGCGATGACGGCAATGTAGATCGCCACATCGGCGATCACGTTGAGCAGGCGCTGCGGCGCGGCGGGGGTGATGACGGTTTCGGAAGTCGAGTCGGACATCGCGTCGGAGCCTCAGGCGAAGTCGCGGATGCGACGGGTGAGGGCGGCCAGCTCCGGCTGCTGCAGGTAACGCTGCAGGAGCGGGTCGGCGGCCTTGCGGAAGGCCGGCATGTCGACCTCGTTGAATCTGATGCCGAAATCGGCCACGGCCTGGCGGGCGTTGTTTTCCGAGGCATCCCACTGCTCGCGCATCACCTGCACCGATTCACGTGCGGTCTCGATCACCAGGGTGCGGTCGGCCGGGCTCAGCGCATCGAAGCTCTGGCGCGACATCAGCAGCACGTCCGGTGCGTAGGAGTGATCGCTCTGCGACCAGTAGTGCGCGGCCTCGAAATGACGGCTGGAGTGGAAGCTGCGCATGTTGTTTTCCGCACCGTCGATCATGTGCGTTTCCATGCCCGAGAAGGTGTCGCCCAGCGACATCGGGGTCGGGTTGGCACCGAGCAGGCGCATCAGCTGGATGAAGATGTCCGAGGAGGCCACGCGCAGCTTGAGGCCGTGCAGGTCCTTGGGCTCCACGATGGGGTGCTTGGTGTTGTAGAAGCAGCGCGCACCGGAATCGTAGATGGCCAGGCCGACCAGATCGCGCGTTTCAAAGCCCTGCAGGACCGTATCGGCGACGCCGCCATCGAGCGCGCGGCGCATGTGCGCCACCGACTCGAACACATACGGCAGGCACAGGCCCTGGGTCAGCGGAAACGCGTTGTTGAGCGCGCCGGAGTAGACGCGGGTGATATCGATGGCGCCGAAGCGGGCCATGTCGATCGCCTCGGACTCACGGCCGAGCTGGCCGGAGTGGTACTGGCGCAGCCGCAGCCGGCCGCCGGTTTTTTCTTCCAGCGTTTTCCCGATCCATTTCACCGCGGTGACGGTGGGGTAATCGGCGACGTGGACGTCGGTGGCGGTCAACAGCTGCGCACCGGCCGGTGCGGCGTTGGATGACCGCGAACAGGCTGTCAGCGCGGGCGCGGCAAGCGCGCCCAGACTGGTAGCCAGGAAACTTCTGCGAGTGAACATCTGCGCCCTCCCAAGCGTGCTCGCCATGTCCGCGCGGTTATCCGGCGGCGATGGCCTTGCAGGTAATGTCGCCGTAGCCGACGAAACGGATCAATGCTTGCTGGCCCACGGCGATGTCGTGGATGCCGGTGGCGTTGCCACTGGCGATCAGATCGCCGGCCTTCAACGGCCGCCCACGCTGCGCCGAACGCCCCAGTGCGAACGCATAGGCGGTGCGCAGGCCACCGGGCAGCAGGGTCGCGCCACCGGTGCCGACCACCTCGCCTTCGATGCGGGTTTCCGCACGCAGGTCGGCGTCATCCAGGCGCGTCCAGTCCGCGATCTCGGTGCCGAGCACCAGGCCGTTGTTGTTGCCGAAGTCCGACACCACCACGCGCGGGCCGAGCTTGTTGATCGTCGCCAGCGGGCTGCTGGCCACTTCCACACCGATGAAAAGCCTGGCGGGCAGCGCCTCGGCCTCTTCGGGGGTCCAGTGCAGCTTGTCCGCCGGGGCGTCTTCCTGCAGCTGGATCACGTACTCGGCCTCGACCGCGCCGAACCCGCCGACGAACACCGGAATCTCGACTGTTCCACCGGTAGCATTCCAGAGCTGACGCGAGAAGATGGGGCCCAGCAGGCGATCATCGCCCGAGGCATCGCGGCGCTCGGCGGCGATGTAGCCGACTTTCCAGCCGACCACCTGGTCGTCCCACAGGCCGATGGCCTGGTCCTGTACCTGATAGGCGGTGACCAGGTCTTCCGGGATCGTTCCCGGGAAATCGGGCAGGGATTGGCCGTGTTGGCGGGCGCTGACGAAGTGCCGGGCGATCTCGCCCAACCCCTGGTCGGGCAGGTCCTGTTTGCCGTGGTCGTTGCTCAAGCGGGTCTCCCGGAAAAATTGTTGCACTGCCAATCGACAGCGGTTGGATGTGCTGTATATGGTAAACCGGTGTCATTGGCAATGTGCAGCGCATCAGAACGGCTGCCGGTCAGGCACGATGCCTGTTCCCATGCCCAAGGACGTACCCGGATGCGCCGCTTCCTCGCGTTGCCCATGCTGACTCTCCTGCTGCTGGCCGGCGGCCTGGCCCACGCGGCCGAGCGTGCCGTACCGGAAACCGAACCGGCCGCCGGCGCCCCCGATCGCATCGTGCTGTGGCCGGACGGCCAGGTGCCCGGCGAAGGCGGCCCGGCCACCGTGCCCAACGTGATCGAGCGCAGCCGCGATCCGGCGCTGCCGGACCGCTACATCGACAACGTCAGTGCGCCCTACCTGGTCGTATACCGGCCGGCGCGCCCGAATGGCAGCGCCCTGCTGGTGGTGCCGGGCGGCGGCTATCAGCGCATCGTGCTCGACAAGGAAGGCACCGCGCTGGTGCCGGCGTTCGTCGAGCAGGGTGGGGTGACCCTGTTCGTGCTGCGTTACCGGCTGCCCGCCGGCCGCAGTGATCGCCAGGCCGCACTGGCCGATGCCCAGCGTGCGATGCGGGTGATCCGCGCCGATGCCGCGCGATGGCAGATTGATCCGCAGCGCATCGGGGTGATGGGTTTCTCGGCCGGCGGGCACGTTGCCGCGCGGTTGAGCAACGGCTTCGATGCACCGGCCTATCCGCATCGCGATGCCATCGATGCGCTCAGCGCGCGGCCGGATGTCGCGCTGCTGATCTACCCGGTGATCGACATGGGCACGCATGCGCATACCGGCTCGCGTACCCGTCTGCTCGGGCCGCATCCGGATGCGGCGCTGCAGCGGCAGTTTTCGATGCAGGATCAGGTCCGCGCCGATACGCCGCCGACCTTCCTGGTGCATGCGCAGGACGACAACGTGGTCTCGGTGCACAACAGCCTGGTGTATTACCAGGCGCTGCTGCGCGCCGGTGTCACCACCGAAATGCATCTGTTCCCGTTCGGCGGCCATGGCTTCGGCGTGCGCATCCCGGCCGGTTTGACCGTCGCGCAGTGGCCTGAGCTGGCGCTGCGCTGGATTCCCTCGCGCCACACGGAGCCCGCGCGCCATGACTGATTCCCCCGCCGACCTGCAGCGGCGCCGTTTCCTGCGCGACAGCGCGCGCTATGCCGTGATGCTCGGTGCGACCAGCCTGCCCCTGCTGCCCGCCTTCGCGGGCGTGCCCGGCCCGCGCCACGATGCCGCGCCGCTGGCGCGCGTGCGCAGTGGCCGCGTGCGCGGGCAGCAGGAGCAGGGCATCCACGTGTTCCGCGGCCTTCCCTACGGCGCCGATACCGCCGCCCGGCGCTTCCAGCCGGCCGTGCAGGAATCGGCCTGGCGCGGCGTGCGTGATGCGCTGGCGTACGGCAATGCCGCGCCGCAGGGCGGCAGCGAAGGGCCGGGCAGCGAAGACTGCCTCTACCTCAATGTGTGGACCCCGGCGCTGCGCGATGGCGGCAAGCGCCCGATCGTGTTCTACATCCACGGCGGCGCCTACAACAACGGCTCGGGCAGCGACCCGCTGTACGACGGCAGCGCGTTGTGCCGGCGCGGCGACGTGGTGGTGGTCACGGTCAACCATCGCCTCAATGTGTTCGGCTATCTGTACCTGGCGCAGCTGGGCGATGCGCGTTTCGCCGATTCCGGCAACGTCGGCCAGCTCGATCTGGTCCAGGCGCTGCAGTGGGTGCGCCAGCATGCGCCCGAGTTCGGCGGCGATGCGGGCAACATCACCGTGGTGGGGCAATCCGGCGGCGGCGCGAAGATCGCCACGCTGATGGCCATGCCCGCCGCGCGCGGCCTGTTCCAGCGCGCGTGGACCATGAGCGGGCAGCAGGTGACCGCGGCCGGCCCGCGTGCCGCCACCCAGCGCGCGCAGATCGCGATGCAGGCGGTGGGCGCAGCCGATGCCGACGCGTTGCGCACGATGCCGATGGAAGCGCTGCTGGCCGCCACCCGTGCGCGCGACCCTTCGCGCGTGGAGAACAGCAGTCTCTACGTCGGGCCGGTGCTCGACGGGCGTTCGTTGCCGGTGCATCCGTTCTGGCCGGAGGCGCCCGCGCAGTCCGCCGGGATTCCGATGGTGATCGGCAACACCCACGATGAAACCCGCGCTTTCCTCGGCAACGACCCGGCCAACTTCGCACTGACCTGGGAGACGCTGCCGGCCAAGCTCGAAAAAGAGCAGTACGTGGACCTGCTGCCCTCGGTGGTGATCGCCGAGTACCGCCGCCTGTATCCGCATTACACGCCTTCGGAAGTGTTATTCGCGGCCACCACCGCCGGTCGTTCGTGGCGCGGTGCGGTGGAGGAACTGGAGGCGCGTGCGCGCCAGGGCGCCCCCACCTGGGCCTATCAACTCGATTGGGGCTCGCCGCTGGACGGCGGCAGGTTTGGCGCGTTCCACACGCTGGATATCCCGCTGGTGTTCGATACCACCGATCGGCCCGGCTCGCGCACCGGTGACAGCGAAGCGGCGACCCGCGTGGCGGCCACGATGAGCGAGGCCTTGATCGCCTTCGCCCGCCATGGCGATCCAAATCACGGCGGACTGCCACGCTGGCAGACCTATTCGCTGGCCCGCCGCGAAACGATGCTGTTCGATACCCCCCCACAGCAGGCCGACGACCCGCGCGGTGGCGAGCGTCGCCTCTATCAGCAGGCCCCCTTCATTCAACGAGGTACGTTCTGATGCGGTGTACGTCCTGGCTGCTGGGCAGCGCGCTGTTCGGCCTGATGAGCGCGGCGCAGGCCGCCGTGGATCCGGCGGTGCTGGATCGCCCGGCCCCGACCCCGATCCGGGCCAGCAAGATCGTGCTGGTCGGTGATTCCACCACGGCCGTGCAGGGCGGCTGGGGCCCGGCCTTCTGCGCGCGGCACGTGACCTCGTTCCTGACCTGCACCAACCTGGCCCGTGGCGGCCGCAGTACCTACAACTACCGCGCCGAGGGCTCGTGGGCGCTGGCCGAGGCGGAGATGCGCACGCCCGGCTATGCCACCACATGGGTACTGGTCCAGTTCGGCCACAACGACCAGCCCGGCAAGCCGGGCCGCTCCACCGATCTGCAGCGCGAGTTCCCGGACAACCTGCGCCGCTATGTGCGTGAGATCCGTGCCGCCGGTGCGCAGCCGGTGCTGCTGACCCCGTTGACCCGACGCCAGTTCGCCGATGGCGTGCTGATCGATGACCTGGCCCCCTGGGCCGAGGCGGTCCGCGCCGTGGCGCGCGAGCTGGAGGTGCCCCTGGTGGACCTGCACGCGCGCAGCCGCGCGGTGGTACAGGCGCTGGGGCCGGTCGCGGCCATGCCGCTGGCGCAGGCGGCCGCCACGCCCGCCCAGGTCAGCGCAGCGCTGGAGGGCACGACTGTGGGCGCAGCGCCCGTGGCTGGCGCACCGGCCGCGCAGAACAACGCCGTCACCGAGCCCATGGGGCAGGCCAAGGTCGCGTTCGATTACACCCACCTGGGCCCGGATGGCGCGGCGCTGTTCGCCACGCTGGTCACCGAGGAACTGGCCGGGCAGGTCCCGTCGTTGCGACCGTTGCTGATTCCCTGATCGATAGGCGGACCCTTCGAATTCTTTCGAATAGATTGCTACGTCGGGGATTGTGGGTCGATTGGATGTGATTCAGGTCAAACACGCTGTTCACCGGGATCGCCTAGACTCGGGGCATGCAAGACCAATGCAACCCGTTTCCTCCGTTCCATGGCCGTGATCGATTGATCGCCGCCGTCGACCATGCCGTCCAGCACGAGCACGCGCACCAGATCGCCGCCACGCTGCGCGCGGCGTTGCGCGAGGCGATCGCCGACAGCCGCATCCAGCTGCCGGCCTGCGTGCACCACCCGATCGAGGATCACTATGCCCGCCGCGAGCTGTATCGCAGCCCGGAGCACGGCTACAGCATCGTCGCCATGAGCTGGGGGCCGGGGCAGGGCACGCCGCTGCACGACCACAGCGGGCTGTGGTGCGTGGAGGGGGTCTGGCTGGGCCAGCTGGCGATCACCCAGTACCAGTTGCTGGAGCGCGACGGCGAACGCTTCCGTTTCCGCCCGGAGCCGCCCGTGCTGGGCGACTGCGGCAGTGCCGGCAGCCTGATCCCGCCGCACGAGTACCACACCATCCGCAACACCAGCGATGACGACCTGGCGATCTCGGTACACGTGTACCAGGGCGAGATGACCCGCAGCGCCGTCTTCGAACCCGAGGCCGATGACTGGTACCAGCGCCGCGTGCAGGTGATGGAAACCGACGCAGCCTAGGGTGCGACCGGGCGCAGCGCTCGACCCGACGCCGCGGTGCCGCGCATCATGCGCACTCCACCCGTTTCCCGACGTTCCGCCATGCCTACGCTGCCGTTCCAACAGGTCAATGTCTTCAGCCAGGATCCGCTGCGCGGCAATCCGCTGGCCGTGGTGCTCGATGCAGAAGGCGTGGACGACGCTCGCATGACCGCGTTCGCCCGCTGGACCAACCTGAGCGAGACCACCTTCCTGCTGCCGCCGACCGATCCGCAGGCGGATTATCGCGTGCGCATCTTCACCACGCTGGAAGAGCTGCCGTTCGCCGGGCATCCCACCCTGGGCAGCTGCCATGCGTGGCTGGCGCATGGTGGCGTGCCGAAGGGCGAGGAGATCGTGCAGGAGTGCGGGATCGGCCTGGTGCGGATACGGCGCAGCGCGTCCGGTCTGGCATTCCTGGCGCCGCCGCTGCTGCGCGGCGAGCCCTTGGCACCGGCACTGCGCGAACAGGTGCGCCGCGGTCTCGGCGTAGCCGCGGAGGACGTCGTGGACGCGCGCTGGGCAGACAACGGTACCGGCTGGCTGGCACTGCGCCTGCGTGATCGTGCGGCCGTACTTGCGGTCCAGCCGGACTATGCGCAGCTGGAGGGCGTGAAGGTGGGTGTGTTCGGGCCTTGGCTGCCCAGTGATGGAGACGAGGCCCAGTACGAGAGCCGCGCCTTCATTGCCGGCGACGGCGCGCCGGAAGACCCGGCCACGGGCAGCCTCAATGCCGGCATCGCGCGCTGGCTGCTGGCCACCGGCGAAGCACCGGATCGCTATGTGATCAGCCAGGGCACGGCGATCGGCCGTGCCGGGCGGCTGCGGGTGGAGCGGGTGGGCGATGCGTTGTGGATCGGTGGCGACTGTGTGACCTGCATCGAGGGGCAGGTCACGCTGTGAGCCAGACAGGGGCCGGGAGCCGGCAGCGCCATGCACCGCATGGCGTTACGGGTCCAGCGCCACCCCATTGTTGCGCTGGGTCACTTCGGCCGCACCGTCGGCCTGCATCACCCGTACGCGCAGGCCACCGCGATCCCCGGCCGGCAACGGCAGGCTGACAATCGTGGTCTTCGGCAGCAGGTCGCTCGGCGCCGCCAACCTCGGAATCTCGGCCCGGGCCAGCTCACGGCCCCTGGCATCTTCCAGCACTGCCACGCCCACACCGGTCGCGACATGGCCCAGGCTGTGCACGGTCACCTGCACCTGGCGCCCGTCCACGCGCACATCGCCGCGCCCGATGCCGAGGTCGGGCCGCTGTTCGACCGGCGTGCCGGCCTGCACCAGCTCGAACTCGAACACCTGGCTCTGGCCCGGCACGAACCGCAGCGTGGTCGAGGCACTGCGTTCCAGGGTGAGATCACGCGTGGTGGCCTTGCCGTCGATGGTGTCATCGCCGTTGCGGTCCACGCCGCTGGTCATCCGCCATTGCCCGGCGGTGACGTTCCAGGTGCTCATCTCCGCCTCCACCGCGTGCTTGCCCAGGTTGTAGGCGATCACCTTGAAGCGGTCCGGCGAGGGTGCATGTACCAGCAGCGCGACCTGCTCGGCGGCCTGCGGCTGGGCGAAGCGCCAGCTCACGGTGTGGCCCGGCCAGCTCTGGTTGCGCTTGAGCGCGATGCCGCCCAGGCGTGCACGCTGCAGGAATTCGCTTGGCGCTTCGACGCGGTCGGACCACCAGTGGCCTTCAGTGTTCATGTATTCGCGTTGCGCCTTGGCCTGGATGCCATCGGCATGCAGCGCCTCCAGGTACTTCTTGTTGCCGGTGGCCTGCCACGCCATCAGGCTGGCGAAGCCGGTGCTGCCACCCTCGGCATCGCTGATGAAGCGCGGGTTCCATTCGGCGCTGCGCCCCAGGGCCTCGACGTAGTTCTCGCCCAAGTTGGACAACGCCCCCGGCCCACCGCGCTCGACGCGGTAGTCCAGCGCCTTGAGGTACTTGTCATCGCCGGTCCAGCGCCATGCCGCCCAGAAGGTATGCATGATGTCGCCGCTGCCCGAGCCGTTGTTGAGCTCACCGCCGCGGGTCTTGCCGGTTGCCCAGTTGATCTCGTTCGGCAGTGCCCAGCGGCCCTTGTCGTCGGTGTAGGCGTGGGCGAGATAGCCATCGGCCAGGCCGGTGACCAGCTTGCGGCCGGTCGGATCGGCGTTGTACTGGCCGATCAGGAACGCCGGGTGCAGCACCGGGAAGGAATACGGCTTCTGCCATTGCCAGTTCGGTTCGCGGTAGACCTTGTTGCCGCCGAACCAGTTGCTGGAGAACAGCAGATGGCCCTGCGGGTTGGGCAGGATGATGCGTTCGTCGAACGCCTTCACCGTTTCCATCAGGCGCTCGATGGTGAGCGGATCGCCCCAGTTGAGGTAGAGCATCGCGCTGTTGGTGTTGATGCCCTCCTCGTAGGAATGCAGTTCGTCGGTCTCGATGGTGCTCAGGCCGTTGCTGAACATGCCATTGCGGTACACCGCATCGGACAGCGCGGTCAGCGAGGCATTGAGCTTGTCCGGCTGCACGCCCATCAGGGCCAGCCCCGGCCACTGCTGGGTCAGGTCGGAATCGTCGGAGATGCCGCCGCCGAAATCACCGTAGGCGATCTGGCGGTTATCGATCCACCATTCGATGAAGCGACGCACGTACTTGAGATCTTCGGTCTGCCGGAACGCCCACAGCGGCACGCCGTTGGGTGCCGCGGGCTGGGTGAACGGCGGTTTGCCCTGGCTGTTGTAGCTGATGTAGTTCCAGTACAGGCGGCCGAGCTCGTGGTCCGGGTCCACCCGCAGCAGGTCGCTGAGATCGGCGTACACGCGCGCGTACAGGCGCTGGCGCTTGGAAGTGGTGTGTTCTTCGACCAGGAAGCCCCAGTTGTCGCGCACCTGGTTGAAGCGGTCGGCGATGTGTTCTTTCTTCGCCTCGTCGCGGTCCTTGTAGACCATGCGGATTTCCGCACCGTCCAGCGAGGTGGCGTTGAACCCCGGTGCGGCCGACGCGACGGAGATCCACAGGCTGTCGGCGGTCAGGATGCGATCGCGCAGGTCCAGCCACAGCGTGCGCTTCTGGCCCGGCTTGACCGAGACCGACACGTCGATCATGTCGCGCGCCGGCCACAGCGGGTCCTTGATGCGGATGTTGAGCGGGATCAGGCCGTCATGGGTCGCGGGCAGATCCAGCTTCGGCAGATCGATCGCGATGCCGTCCAGGCCGTCATGCATGTTCTCCCAGCTGTGTGCCCAGCTGCGGATCAGCGGCTGTGCGGCTGGGGCGTCGCTCACGCCGGAAGGGATCAGCACGTGCACGATCGGCATCGGCTGCGCGGGCAGCGTATCGGCCGTGCGCTTGCGTGAGCCGGCGCCCTTGGGCAGCGCCATCACCGTGCTGCGTTCGGCAGCCGGGTAGCGGCCCTGGATGTACTCGCGCAGCGCCGCTATGTTGGTGTAGTCCGGCAGGGCCTGGCTGTCGATCAGGTAGCGCTGCTTGACCGTGCCCTCCGGCTCGGCGGCATCGCTGACCTGGTACGCCCAGATTTCCTGGATCGGGGTTTCCTGCGCGGTATTGCGGAAGTGCAGCACGCCGCCCGCCTGCGCAGGGATCTGGTTGACGCTGCGGACCACTCCCTGCGGGCGCTCGAACAGGGCCTGCGCTGGCTGGCCGTCCACACTGTGGCTCAACCCGCCGAAGGCGGCGCCGCGCACTTCGATGCGGTTGACGGTCTCACCGGCCGGCAGGGTCAGGTCGAGCTGCTGGCCACCCTCTACATAGGTATTCCAGTCCGGCAGCTGGAAGTAATCGTTGCGGCCCGGCAGCCGTGAACGGTTGTAGACACCCGGCCAGGTGGTTTCGGCGATACCGTCGGTCGCCTTCCACATCCACTGCTTGTGGTCCTTGGTATCGGCGAATTCGATCTTGCGGATCGTGGTGGTCGGCGCGGTCAGCGCCGGCGGCGGCGCAGCGTCCCAGCCATGGCGATGGCGCCAGGCGCGCATCGGATCCGGTTCGGCCACTGCCGTGCGGGGCGCGGCATTGCGGGCCAGCGCGGCCATGCCGGCTGGGTCGAGCAGGCGGTCATAGACGCGGATCTCGTCGAAATCGCTGCCGCGCAGGAAGTTGTAGCGGCTCTGCACCTGGTAGGGGGCCATCACGCGCGCGGCCAGGCCGAGCTGATCGAGTGCGGCATCGTAGTCGGCGGTGGTCTCCTGGCGGGCGACCTCCCTGCCATCCACGTACAGCCGCACGCCGTGGTTCTCATCCCAGCCGAAGGCGATGTGCTGCCACTGTTGCGGCGAGGGGTTCTGGTCGAGCTTGAACGACACGCGCGTGCGCGCCAGGTTGGCATCGGTGACGAAGGCATCGAAGCCGTGGCCATTCCAGTCGATGCGCAGCCAGGCCATGTCCCAGCTGCTGTGGTCGGCATAGCCGACCCGGAAGATCACGAACGGCGCTTCACCCACCGCATAGCGCGAGCGCCAGAAGAAGCCGAGTGTGCCGCGCTGTGCCTGGATGTTGCCCGGTGCGTTCCACGACAACACGCCATCATCCGCCCATTCGATCGCGCTGCCATGCGCGCCGTTGGGCACCCGCTTCACCTTGTCCACGAAGTTGGGGACCGGGTCACCCACAGCGGTATCGGCCTGCAGACTCTGGTCGGCCGACACGTGGAACAGCAGCTGCGGTGCGGTCTGCGCCCAGGCGGTACCACTGCCGGCGAGCAGCAGCGCCAGCAGGCTGGTGGACAGGCGGGAGGGACGGATCAAGGGGGCGACAGGGCGATGCATGGGACCTTCCTTTCGACAGCAGAAACAGTACAGCGGAACCACCAGCGGGCGTCAGCGGCTCACGGTGGCCTCCCGCCCCCGCACCGCGCCCGCCATCCCGGAGAGAAGGACAGGGACGGGCGCGATACAGGTGGCGGCAGGCGCAGCACGGTCAGAACTTGTAGCGCAGGCCGAGGTAGTACTGCCGCCCGGTATGCGTGTAGCGGTCCGGCAGCGACAACGCCGAATCGACATAGCGCTCATCGGCGGTGTCGAGCAGGTTGATCGCTTCGAAGGTCAGCGAGAGGTTCTTGTTGACCTTGTAGGACATGTTGAAATCCACGTTCTCCACGCTGTACTTGCCCTGCACATCAGCCGTGGCGAACTGGTTGCCGTCCAGGTCCCACACGTTCTCCTGCGACAGGATGGTGCTGATGTACGCGTCGCGGTAGCTGGTGGAGACGCGGGCGCTGAAGCGGCCGTCGTCGTAGTACAGCGTGGCGTTGTACGAGTTCGGCGAGAGATTCAGCAGGTCGTTCTCGGTGTAGGTGGTGACGATCGTGCTGCCGGTGCCCGAGCTGAACATGTACTTGATCTTGGATTCGACGTGCGTGTAGTTCAGCTGCACGCCGAAGTTGCGCCAGAAGCCGGGCAGGAAGCTGAAAGGCTGCTGGTAGGACACCTCATAGCCCTTGAGCGGGCCGCCCGGGGTGTTGAAGTAGCTCTGCACGTTGAACACGGTGTCCGGGCTGAAGCCGGTCGGCAGCAGATCCAGCGAGTAGCCCATGTCCGCCCAGGTGGTGAGCAGGCGGGTGCGCTGCACATAGCTCTCGATGTCCTTGTAGAACACCGCGGCCGACAGCAGCGCGCCTTCGTCGAAGTACCACTCCGCGCTCAGGTCGTAGTTGGTCGAGCGGAACGGATCGAGCTTGGGATTGCCCAGGTTGATCGAGTAGCTGCGGTCGTCATCGAAGTAGGCGGTGGGACCACCGCTGACGCTCGGCGACAGGTTGGACAGGGTCGGGCGGGCCATGGTCTTGGCCGCGCCGAAGCGCAGCACGAAGGTATCGCTCAGGTCCCAGGCCAGGTTCAACGAGGGCAGCCAGTCGTCGTACTTGTGGCCGACCCTGGTGCCGACCTGCAGGCGCTCGCCGGGATCGGCAGTGGCGCTGGCCACGCCGAAGAACGGCTCGCACGCCGAGGACAGATCATTGGCGTTGGTGGCCGTGCACGGCGCATAGCCATCGGCGGTGATGCGGGTCTGCACGTAGCGCACGCCCAGGTTGCCGCGGAACGCGCGGCCCAGCAGGTCGGTGTTGAAGTCCAACTGCAGGTAGCTGCCGTAGCTCTTCTCGTTGACGTCGAAGTTGTTGTTGGACGCCCCGAAGTGACCGACGCTGGCCAGGCGGTAATCACCGCCGAGCGTGCCGGTGTTGCAGTTGCAGTAGATGTCCAGCAGCTTGGCGATCTGGTTGAAGTCCGGCACCAGCCACGCGTTGGGCAGGTTGCCGTCCATGCCCTTGCCGAAGCCGCTCAGCGTGTTGCTCAGGTCACCCACGCCCACACCGGCCGGCAGCGCCTGCGAGAGGCGCCCGTAGCTGATGTTGCGGTACTCCTGCGTGCTCATGTCGTAGTCCTTGTAGGCCAGACCGCCGCGCAGGGTGAAGGTGGGATTGATGTTGAACGTGAGGTCGACCTTGGCCGTATCGAAGGCGTTGTCGACGTACTGCGGGTTCAGACGCACTTCGCTGATGTTGCCGCCGCGCGCCGTGCCGTTGGCATTGACCGGCGTGCTGCCGTAGCCCAGCCACTTCCAGTTATCCACGGCGTTGAGATCAAACGGGAAGGACATCGCAGGCACCTTGCCGTTGCGCATGTCCAGCACGAAGCCATCGAGGTTGCTGTTGTCGAAGCTGACCATCGAGAAGACGGGCCGCTCGTAGTTGGATTCGGAGTGGCCGATCACCGCATCCAGGCGCACCGCGTCGTTGAAGCGGTGTTCCAGGTTCAGGCTGAACTGCTTGAACTCGGTGCTCTCTTCAATCGCGGTGGACTCGGTGCGGAAGTCGACGTTGTCGAACACGCCGTAGGTCAGGCGGTTCTGCTCATCGGCCTGTGCTTCGCGGACCACGATCTGGGTCTTGCCGCCGTACTGCGCGGTGCGGTGCAGGTTGGCGCCGATGGAATCTTCGCGCACGTTCTTGTCGAGCTTGGAGTACAGCATGTCCAGGTTGAGCTGAGTGTCGTCGCTGACCTTGAACTGCAGCGCGCCGGTGACGCCCAGGCGCTCGATCTCATGTTCGGTGCGGATATAGCGCGGGTAACGCGGGATCCAGGCGTTGGTCGCGGTCTCGTAGGCGGCGATGTTCTCGGCCGTCGCAGCGGGGCGGTCCAGGCCGGGGCCGCAGTGGGTGGCATCGATGCCGTAGCTGCCCCAGCCGTTGCTGCGCGCCTGATTGGCGGCGCTGCCGACACCGGCGGCGGTCTCGTTGGCCAGCGGATTGCGCGGCGTCTGCGGGTTGTAGCCGGCCGGGCTGCAGAAGCCGTAGGTGCCGTTGTTGGCCGCGGTGCTCTGGTTGGAGTTGCGGTAGTTGCCGTGCTCCCAGCGGACCGGGTTGTAGCCTTCCTCGAAGATGGTGCGCTTGCTGTAGGCCACCGACATCAGCGCGCCGACGCGGCCGTCGGCCCAGGTGTTGCTGATCAGCCCGGAGATGCGCGGGTCTTTGTTCCTGGACAGCTCGTTGTAGCCGTACTGGCCGCCGAGCGATGCCTGGAAGCCCTCGAAATCGAACGGGCGCGAACCGCGCAGATCGACCGTGGCACCCAGCGAGCCCTCGTCGGTCTGCGCCGACTGGGTCTTGTTGATCTTGACCCGGCTGAACAGCTCCGAGGCGAAGGTATTGAAGTCGAAGCCGCGGCTGCGGTTGACGCCGGTGGTGCCGCTGCCGGCGGTGGACAGCGCTTCCAGACCGTTGATGCGCACGCGGGTGAAATCCGAGCCCAGGCCGCGCACGGAGATCTGCTGGCCTTCGCCACCTTCGCGATCGATCGAGACGCCGGCGATGCGCTGCATCGACTCGGCCAGGTTCAGATCGGGGAACTTGCCGATGTCTTCGGCGTAGATCGCATCGACCTGCTCGACGCTGTAGCGCTTTTCATCCAGGGACTGCTGCAGGCTTTCGCGGTACGTCGCTTTGACCTCCACTTTGTCCAGATCCACTGCATTGAGCGAGGCGGCCGCTTCGGGCGTCTGCTGTGCCGCGGCGATGCCGGCCACGCTCTGCAGCGCGAACGCGATTGAGACTGCAAGCAAGGTAACCGGTGTCTTTTTACGGGTGTCGAGCCGATCCATCGTGTGTAACCCCCTCCCAGGGTGCGCCGCCATGCGACTTTGATGTTGATGAGTCATGACGTCCGGCCTCCCCCGGAGCGTCTGTCGCGCATTGCCGCGTGACACCGCTGGTCATCCGAAACGTAACAAACCCTTCACGGGGCGGCATCTTGCGCCGCAGCAGCGTGCGTGTGCTGGCGAGGGTCGGGGGATGGCAACGATGGCGGCGTGCGCGCAGCCGGCGGCGTGATCGCTCACGCCGCCGGTGGGTACGGCCGTTGAATCAGAACTTGTAGCGCACGCCGAGCAGGAACTGGCGGCCGGTTTCGGTGTACTGCAGCGGCAGGCGACCGGTGGCCGGCGAGTAGACCCACTCGTCGGAGGCTTCGTTGGTCAGGTTGATGCCTTCCAGGCTCAGTTCGAGCTGGTCGCTGATCGTGTAGCGGATCGAGGCATCGAGGACCGTGGTGCCGGTCATGCCGTGATAACCATCGAGGTTGAAGCCGGTTTCCGTACCCGGTGCCTGGGTCAGGTAGTCATCGCGGTTGGTCGCCGAGACACGGCCGGAGAAGACCTTGCCTTCGTAGAACAATGTGGCGTTCCAGGAGGACTTGGACAGACCGGTCAGGTCGGTCTTCATCACCGGCTGGCCCGCGGCGTTGAGGTACTGGATCTGCGATTCCACCCAGGTGTAGTTCAACTGCACGCCGAGGTTGGACCACTTGCCCGGCAGGAAGGTGAACGGCTGGGTGTAGTTGGCTTCCACGCCGTGCAGTTCACCACCCGGGGTGTTGACCGGCCGGCTGTAGGTGAAGTCATCCGTGGGCGAGGCGCCGGTGCCGATCAGCAGCGAGGCAGGCAGGCCGCTGTCAGAGTACGGACGCACTTCGCGGGTGGTCTGCACGAAGCTCTCGATGTCCTTGTAGAACAGACCGATGCCGGCCATCGCGCCTTCGGCGAAGTACCACTCGAAGCCGAGGTCGACGTTGGTCGCGCGGATCGGCTCCAGGTCCGGGTTGCCGCTGGAGATGGTGCGTGCACCACCGGCCACGGCCACCGTTGCGCCAGGCGTCAGGCTGCCCAGGCCCGGGCGGCTCATCACTTTGGCCGCGCCGAGGCGGATCAGGAAGTCCGGGCTGACTTCGGCCACCAGGTTGAACGAGGGCAGGGTGTCGTTGTAGGTGCGGTTTTCGGTAGTGGCGACCGTACCGGTGGCCAGCGTGGACAGGCCGGTGGAGCTCTGCTTGGTGCGCACGTAGCGCACGCCCACGTTACCCGACAGCGGCAGGCTGCCCAGTTCGGTGGAGAACTCGCCCATCAGGTAGGCACCGCGGTCCTTCTCTTCGACGCTGCGCACGTTGTTGGCACGCGGGGCGACGGCGAAGATGCCGCTGTTGCTGTAGATGTCGAACTGATCGGCGATGGCGTTCAGATCCGGCACCACCCAGTTGGACGGGCTGCCGTTGATACCCTTCAGGCCGGCCTGCGCGGTCATGTCCACCGGCACGATCTTGGTGCCATCGGCGAAGTTGGGCACGGCCAGCTCGCTGGCGCGGCGCAGTTCGGTGGTCTTGAAGGTGTAGTCCTTGGCCAGCACGCCACCCTTCAGGCGGAAGCCGGGGCTGATGTTCCAGTTGAAATCCAGCTGGCCGGTATCAAAGTCGTTGTCCACGTACTGCGGACGCAGGCGGATCTCGGCCAGTTCCCAGCCGGCCGGGTTGGTCGGGTCGATACCGTAGTTCAGCGTCGGGAACCGGCTGTTGCCCCGGTAGTCGTAGCTGTAGTTGTCGACGTCGTACTTGTCCATGATGACCGTGGTCTGCACCGGGTTCTCGTGCTTGGAGCGCGAGATGCCGATCTTTCCGGACAGGGTGAAGTCGTCACCGAAGCGGTGCTGGCCGTTGAGGCTGAGCTGCTTGAACTCGGTGCTCCACTCGTCGTGACGGTTCTCCGAGCGGATGTCGACGTTGTCGAACTCGCCGTAGACCAGGGCGTTGTTTTCGATCACGCCGTTCTTGACGATCATCGACGGCTTGCCGTCGCGGTCGGGGCGACGCAGCGCGCCGGTGGCCGAATCGCGGTTGCGGCTGAAGGAAATCGCCTCGATGTAATGTTCATCGCGGGTGGCGTCGATCTTGGAGTAGAGCGCATCCAGCGAGAACTCGGTGGCGTCGCTCGGCTTCCACTGCAGGGTACCTGTCACGCCCAGGCGCTTCTGCTCATGTTCCATCTGCACATAGCGCGGGAAGCGCGGGTGGTAGACATCGGCCGAACGCGCCGCGGCGAACGGCGAGGTGGCGCTGAAGCCGCCGTTGCTGGGGCCATTGGCCCAGCGGCCGGTGTTGGAGCCTTCCTCCAGCGCCTGGCGCTCGGAATAGGCCACCGACAACAACGCACCGAAGGTGCCATCGGCAAAGGTGTTGGAGATCAGTGCGGCCATGCGCGGGTCGGCCTTTTCGGCCATCGCGTTGTAGCCGGCCTGGCCGCTGGCGGCGAAGGTGAAGCCGTCATAGTCGAACGGGCGCGCGGTGCGCAGGTCGACCGTGGCCCCGAGCGAGCCTTCCTCGACATCGGCCGAGGCGGTCTTGCGCACCAGCAGCTGCGAGAACAGGTCGGAGGCGAACACGTTGAAATCGAAGCCACGGCCGCGGTTGGTGCCGCCGCTCTGGTCACCGGCGCCGACGGTGGTCAGCGCTTCCATGCCGTTGATGCGCACGCGGGTGAAGTCCGGGCCCAGGCCACGCACCGAGATGTTGCGGCCTTCGCCGGCCTCGCGGGTGATGACCACGCCGGGGATGCGCTGCAGCGATTCGGCCAGGTTCAGATCCGGGAACTTGCCGATATCCTCGGCGACGATGGCATCGACCACGCCGGCTTCGCCGCGCTTGATGTCCAGCGCCTTCTCGACACTGGCGCGGTAGCCGGTGACGGTGACGGTATCCAGGTCGGTGGGGTTGGTGCCCGCATCCTGGGCCAGCGCGGTACCACTCAGCGCCAGGCCGATCGACAATGCCAGCAAGGTAACCGGTGTCTTTTTCTGCGTGTTCTGGACTTGCATGTTTTCCCTCTCCCAAGGTGCTACATGAAACAGCTATCCAACGACATGTCAGTGCAATGACACCGCTGGTCAGGGCGGACGTTAACAGCCCGTTACTGATCCGGCATCTTGCACCGCAGCAGACCTTGAATGTCCCGCAGACGCTTGCAGGACAATGGTTCCGACATTCGGGACAGGTGGACGGGGCGGCGTCCATCGCTAGAATGACACCGCTAGCCATTGCTGCGGGGCGTCCTTGCGGCGTCCGCAGCCCTCACAAGGATCCAGGACCATGAGTCGTGTTGTCTGTTTCGGAGAGTTGTTGCTGCGCATGAGCGCACCCGGCCGCGAGCTGCTGCTGCAGCGCGGCCAGCTGGCGGTCCAAGCCGGGGGCGCGGAGGCCAACGTCGGTGTCTCGCTGGCCCATCTTGGGCATGCGGTGGCGGCGGTCAGCACGGTGCCGGCGAACCCGTTGGGCGAGTTCGCGCTGGGCGAGCTGCGCCGGCATGGCGTGGACACCAGCGCCGTGCGCCGCACCGACGGCCGCATGGGCCTGTACTTCCTGACCACCGGCGCCGTGCAGCGCGCCAGCGAAGTGGTCTACGACCGTGCCGATTCGGCCTTCGCCAACAGCAGCGCCGCCGATTACGACTGGGACACGCTGCTGGCCGGCGCCGACTGGCTGCACCTGTCCGGGGTCAGCCCGGCGCTCAACCCGGCCATGGCCCAGGCCACGCTGGCCGCGGCCCGTGCGGCATGCGCGCGGGGCGTGAAGGTCTCCTTCGACGGCAACTTCCGCCCGTCGCTGTGGGCGCGCTGGCAGGGCGATGCGCCCGGCATCCTGCGCGAGCTGTTCGCCTGCGCCGATCTCGTCTTCGCCGACTACCGCGATATCGGCGTGGTGCTCGGCGGGGAGTTCGAGCAGGCCGATGTGCGTGAGCGCGTCGACGCGGCCGCGGCGCAGGCCTTCGCCGCGTTCCCGCGGTTGCAGTGGATGGCCTGCACGCAGCGCACGCCGCACAGCGTGGACAACCACGCACTCGGGGCGATGCTGATCGGCCGCGACGGCACCCGCGCGGTGGCGCCGACCCGCGAGATGATCGGCATCGTGGACCGCATCGGCGGTGGCGATGCCTTCGCCGCCGGCATCCTGCATGGCATGATGCGCGGCTTCGCGCCGGACGCGATCGTGCGTTTCGGCCTCGCCGCAGGCTGCCTGAAGCACTCGATCCCCGGCGACTTCAACCCTGTCAGCGAGGCTGACATCATGGCCCTCACGGGCGAGGAGCGATTCGATGTCCGGCGCTGATCCGCGCGTACGCGCAGTCCTGAAACTGGCCCCGGTGATTCCGGTGTTCACCCCGGAAAACGTCGACGATGCCGTCGAGGTCGCACGCGCACTGTTCAACGGCGGCCTGCCGGTGATCGAAGTGACGCTGCGCACGCCGATGGCGATGGACGCGATCCAGGCGATGGTGGAGGCGGTGCCCGATGCCGTGGTCGGCGCCGGCACCGTGCTGACCGCCGCGCAGATGGAGAAGGTCAAGCAGGTGGGCGGGCGCTTCGCGGTGTCGCCGGGCGCGACCCCGCGCCTGTACGCCGCCGCCCGCGATACCGATCTGCCGTTCCTGCCGGGCGTGGCGACCTCGTCGGAGCTGATGCTCGGCCTGGAGCACGGCCTGGATACCTTCAAGTTCTTCCCGGCCGTGCAGGCCGGCGGCGCGGCCATGCTGTCGGCATGGAACGGCCCCTTCGGCGATGTGCGCTTCTGCCCGACCGGCGGCATCAGCGCGCAGACCGCACGCGATTTCCTGCACCTGCCCAACGTGCTGTGCGTGGGCGGGTCCTGGCTGACCACCCGGGCGCTGTTGCAGGCCAGGGACTGGGCCGGCATCGAGCAGCTGGCGCGCGATTCGGCCGCGCTGGTCGGCTGAGCCCACACGGCCTGCCGTCTCAGTGACGGCGGGCCGTCGCCCCGACACGGCGATACAGCGTGCTGCGGCTGATGCCCAGCGCGCGCGCCGCCTGGGCGACATTGCCATGGCTCGCGCGCAGTGCCTCGCGCATCGCGGTTTCGGTCATCGCCTCCAGCCCCTCGGCCGCGGACGGCATCACCGGGGCAGGCGCGGCCTGCAGATAGGCCGGCAGCATCGCGTGCCGGATCACCTCACCCGGATCGCTCAGCGCCACCAGCGTGCGCAGGCAGGAACACAGCTGCCGCAGATTGCCCGGCCAGGCATACCCGGCCAGCGCCTCCAGCGCCGCGCTCGCCAGTTGCCGGCCCTGGCCGAGCCGTTGCCACAGCCCCTGCACCAGCGCCACGCGTTCGGCGTGCTCGCGCAGGGCCGGCAGGCGCACGCTGTGGTCGGCGATGCGGTAGTAGAGGTCGCTGCGGAAGTCACCGGCGGCCATCGCCTGATCGAGATCGCGGTGGGTAGCGCAGATCAAGGCGAAATCCAGTTGTACCGGCTTGCCGCCACCCAGCGGTGACAGCGTGCGCTCCTGCAGGACGCGCAACAGGCGCGGCTGCAGCGCCAGCGGCATATCGCCGATCTCATCAAGGAACAGCACGCCGCCCTGGGCCTGGCGCAGCAGGCCGGTATTGCCGCTCTTGCGCGCCCCGGTGAAGGCACCTTCCTCGTAGCCGAACAGCTCGGCTTCGATCAGGCCTTCCGGCAGCGCCGCGCAGTTGACCGCCACGAACGGTTTGTCGGCACGCGTGCTGCGCCGATGCAGTTCACGTGCGAACACCTCCTTGCCGGTGCCGGTCTCGCCCTGCAGCAGCACGGGCAGCTGCGCATCCAGCACGCGGCAGGCGCGCTCGAGCACCTGCTGCTGGGCCGCGTCGAACAGGGGGCTGGCATCCGCCCGCACCGCCGCTGCGGCGGCACGCGCGGGTGCGGCGGGGGTCGGACGCGCGGGCAGCGGCGAGCGGACCGTGGCGCCGCCGGCAGGGCTCACGTGGCCGTACAGCGCGCGGCCCTGGCGATCCACCAGCGCGCCGTCATCATGCAGCCGTGAGAGTGGACCATCGAACAGCGCCTCGTAGGGCGCCCTGCCGATGTCGCCGTGGTCCAGCCCGAACAGGGCCAGCCCGGCACGGTTGGCGGCCACCAGGCGGCCATTGCGGAAGCCCAGCACGCCTTCGCGCGCGGTACCGAGCAGGCCGGCGTCGTGATGCAGGCGGACCACCTCGCAGTCGCCCAGTCCCGCCTCGAAGTAGCGGTGCTCGATATGCGCCACCGCCTGCCGTGCCAGCACGCGGGCGTGCAGGTGCTGCTGGCGCGCGTCGCCGGAGATGTCGAGCACGCCCACACGCTGCCCGTACGGATCGAAGATCGGTGTTGCCGAACAGGTCAGGATCGCGTGCGGCGCGAAGTAGTGCTCGCCGCCACGTACCTCCACCGAGCGACCTTCGACGATGGCGGTGCCGATCGCGTTGGTGCCCACCGTGGTTTCATCCCACCGCACGCCTGGCATCAACGCCACCCGCCCGGCTTTGTCGAGGAAACCCGGGTTGCCCTCCGCATCCAGGATCCAGCCGGCTTCGTCGGTCAGCAGCGCGATGCTGCCGGTCGCGGCGATGTCGGCGGCCAGGCCATCCAGCTCCGGTCGCGCCAGCCGCCACAGCGTTTCCTGGCGCTGGCGCAGCTCGCGCAGGCGGGCGTCCGGCAGCGGTTCGACCTCCGGCTGTGCATCGACCGATAGCCCGCCGCGCTGGCAGCGCTGCCACGACTGCAGGATGGTGTCGGGCACGCTGCCGACCGGCGCCGCGCCACGCTCGAAAAAGGAGCGTCGCGCATTGCCGACACGGTGCTGGAGCGGGAGCTGGGACACCTGGATTCTCCAGTGTCGCAATCTGCGACAGTTGTAGCGGGGCCTGTTCCGATAAACACCACACCCGGCGTTACCGTGCAATGACTGGCCGTGGTGCACCGCATCAGTTTCCGAGCCCCGCTCCAATCGGTACGCCGGGTGACGCCTTGCCGCACTGCACCACACGGAACCTGGCATCGTCCTTGCGCCATGGAACAGACCCTTATCGGGCCTGTCCACCGCCATCCGGAGATGCACCATGAATGCCGTCACGTCTGCCAAGCCGCACGCCACCGACCCGCAGTCCATCTTCAAGCCGCGCTACGGCAACTACATCGGCGGGGAGTGGGTGGCCCCGCGCAGCGGCCAGTATTTCGAGAACACCACGCCGGTGACGGGCAAGGTGTTCACCGAGGTCGCCCGTTCCAACGCCGAGGACATCGAAGCGGCGCTGGACGCCGCCCACGCGGCCAAGACCGCCTGGGGCCAGACCTCGACCACCGAGCGCGCCAACATCCTCAACCGGATCGCCGACCGCATCGAAGAGAACCTCGAGCTGCTCGCCCATGCCGAAACCTGGGACAACGGCAAGCCGATCCGCGAAACGCTCAACGCCGATGTGCCGCTGATGGCCGATCACTTCCGCTACTTCGCCGGCGCGGTGCGCGCGCAGGAAGGCAGCCTGTCGGAGATCGACAAGGACACCATCGCCTACCACTTCCACGAGCCCCTCGGCGTGGTCGGGCAGATCATCCCGTGGAACTTCCCGATGCTGATGGCGGCCTGGAAGCTCGCGCCCGCGCTGGCCGCCGGCAACTGCGTGGTGCTCAAGCCGGCCGAGCAGACCCCGGCGTCGATCCTGGTGCTGATGGAGGTGATCGGCGATCTGCTGCCCAAGGGTGTGCTCAACGTGGTCAACGGCTTCGGCGTGGAGGCGGGCAAGCCGCTGGCCTCCAACCCGCGCATCGCCAAGATCGCCTTCACCGGCGAGACCACCACCGGCCGCCTGATCATGCAGTACGCCAGCCAGAACCTGATCCCGGTGACGCTGGAACTGGGCGGCAAGTCGCCGAACATCTTCTTCGCCGATGTCATGGCCGAGGACGATGACTTCCTCGACAAGGCCGTGGAGGGTTTCGTGCTGTTCGCCTTCAACCAGGGCGAGGTCTGCACCTGCCCCTCGCGCGCGCTGATCCAGGAATCGATCTACGAGAAATTCATGGAACGTGCGCTCACGCGCGTGGCCGCGATCAAGCAGGGCAATCCGCTCGATCCCAACACGATGGTCGGTGCGCAGGCCTCCTCCGAGCAGCTGGAGAAGATCCTTTCCTACTTCGACATCGGCCGGCAGGAAGGGGCGCAGGTGCTGATCGGCGGTGAGCAGGCCAAGCTGGAGGGCGACCTGGCCGGCGGCTTCTACGTGAAGCCGACCGTGTTCAAGGGCCACAACAAGATGCGCGTGTTCCAGGAAGAGATCTTCGGGCCGGTGGTCTCGGTGACCACGTTCAAGACCGAGGAAGAAGCCCTGGAGCTCGCCAACGACACCCTGTACGGCCTCGGTGCCGGTGTGTGGAGCCGGGACGCCTCGCGCCTGTACCGCATGGGCCGTGGCATCCAGGCCGGGCGCGTGTGGACCAACTGCTACCACGCCTATCCGGCGCATGCTGCGTTCGGTGGTTACAAGCAGTCGGGCATCGGCCGCGAGAACCACAAGATGATGCTCGACCACTACCAGCAGACCAAGAACCTGCTGGTCAGCTACTCGCCCAAGAAGCTGGGCTTCTTCTGAGCCTGCCCCGGGCTTGATCCCGATCAAGGCGCCGGCATGCGGCCGGCGCCACAGTGCTGTCATTGGCCATCCACGGAGATCCACGCATGAACAAGACCATGAAGGCCGCTGTTGTCCGCGAATTCGGAAAGCCGTTGCGTATCGAGGAAGTCGAGGTGCCGCGTCCGGGGCCCGGCGATATCCTGGTGAAGATCGAAGCCTGTGGCGTGTGCCACACCGACCTGCATGCGGTGGACGGGGACTGGCCGGTCAAGCCGAACCCGCCCTTCATTCCCGGCCACGAGGGCGTCGGCCACGTGGTCGCGGTCGGCGCCGGGGTCAGCCATATCCGCGAAGGCGACCGTGTCGGCATCCCGTGGCTGTATTCGGCGTGCGGCTACTGCGAGCACTGCCTGGGCGGCTGGGAAACGCTGTGCGAAGCGCAGCAGAACACGGGTTACTCGGTGAACGGTGGCTTCGCCGAGTACGCGTTGGCAAACGCTGCGTATGTCGGGCTGCTGCCCAAGGGCGTGGGCTTCATCGAGGTGGCGCCCATCCTGTGCGCCGGCGTCACGGTCTACAAGGGCCTGAAGGTCACCGATACCAAGCCCGGCCAGTGGGTGGTGATCTCCGGCATCGGCGGGCTCGGCCACATGGCCGTGCAGTACGCCAAGGCGATGGGCCTGAACGTGGCCGCGGTGGATATCGACGACGGCAAGCTCGCCCTGGCCGAGCGGCTGGGAGCGACGATCACCGTCAACGCGCGCAACACCGATCCGGCCGCGTTCCTGAAGAAGGAGATCGGCGGGGCACACGGGGCGCTGGTCACCGCGGTCTCGCCGAAGGCCTTCGAGCAGGCACTGGGCATGGTCCGTCGCGGCGGCACCGTCTCGTTGAACGGCCTGCCGCCGGGCAACTTCCCGCTGGATATCTTCGGCATGGTGCTCAACGGCATCACCGTGCGTGGCTCGATCGTCGGCACCCGTCTGGACCTGCAGGAATCGCTGGAATTCGCCGAGCAGGGCAAGGTGGCCGCGACGGTGACCAGCGATTCGCTGGAGAACATCAACGACATCTTCGCGCGCATGCAGGCCGGCAAGATCGAAGGCCGCGTGGTGCTGGACATGAGCGCGTAAGCACACGGCGCGCTGCCGAGCCATCGGCAGCGCCTGTTTCACGGTAGTGCCGGCCGCTGGCCGGCTCGGAGAGCCACGAGCATGACCGACCTCCCGCTCCAGGTATTGGCCACCCTCCCGGCGCTGCAGCTGATCGAGACCCTGCAGGCACGCCACGGCGATCTGCTGTTCCACCAGTCCGGCGGCTGCTGCGACGGCTCCTCGCCGATGTGTTTCGCCCAGGGCGATTTCATCGTGGGCGACCGTGACGTGCGCATGGGCGAGATCGGCGGGGCGCCGTTCTACATCAGCCCCGCGCAGTTCGAATACTGGAAGCACACCCAGCTGATCATCGACGTGGTGCCCGGCCGGGGCGGCATGTTCTCGCTGGAAAACGGCGAGGGTGTGCGCTTCCTGGTCCGCTCGCGCTTGTTCAGCGATGAGGAGTTCGCCCAGCTCCAAGCCGCCGGCCGGGTCTGAAATTCCCTGCGGCAACCCGTCCATAATGGCGGCTCTCCCGCCGTGACGCCCCTGCCATGCCTGTGTGGTCCGCCCTGAAGAATCCACTGCTGTCGGTGCTGGCCGTCGTGTTCGCGTTCGCGGTGATGGTGCTGGTCAACAGCCTCGGTTCGTGGCTGGTGCCATTGCTGCGCATTCCGCCGGGCGGCGAGCCCCAGCTGGCCTGGGACCTGGCCTGGACGATCCTCAGCGGCATCGCCGCGATCGCCTTTGCCAGCCGTTATGCGCCGACCTGGCCCCGTAGCCACGGCGGCGTGGTGTGGGCGGTGATCGCGGCCGCATCGATCTACACCGCCTGGGATTTCGGCAGCGATTTCCCGTTCTGGTTCGTGGTGATCCTGCTGGTCTCGCTGCCGGTGCAGGCATTCTTGGGGGTGTGGGTGGGCACGCGGTTCCGGCCAGGGCGCGCCTGATCAGCTGCCAGGCAGCACCTGCTTCACCTGCTCGATGCCCGCCCACGGGTCCTGCTTCAACCGCTTCGCGCGCTGCAGCGCCTTCGCCATCGGGAAAGCGTCCGGCGCCGCGATGCGACCCAGTTCTTCCCAACGCAACGGCACCGCCACGCCGGCACCCGGCCGCGCCCGCAGCGACCACGAGCTCACACTGGTGGCGCCGCGCGCATTGCGCAGCCAATCGATGAAGATCACCCCGTCGCGCTTGGCCTTGCTCATCGTCGCCACGTAGCGCTCCGGTGCCTGCGTGGCCATGGCCTGCGCGAAGGCCTCGCAGAAGTCCTTGGCGTGCGCCCAGTCGGCCTTGGGCTGCAGCGGCACCACCACGTGCACACCCTTGCCGCCGGAGAGCCGGACGAAGCTCTCCAGCCCGGCTTCCTGCAGGCGCGCGCGCACATCGCGTGCGGCGGCCTTGATCTGGGTCCAGTTCACGCCTTCGCCGGGATCCAGATCGAACACCAGCCGGTCCGGATGTTCGGGATCCTCGACGGTGGCCCCCCAGGGATGCAGCTCCAGGGTGTTCATCTGCACCAACTGCAGCAGCCCCTCCACATCCTCGATGTAGAGGTAGTCCTCGCGCCCGCTCTTCTGCTCCAGCGGGATCGCCTTGACCGCACCGCCCAGCCCGGTGCCATGGTGCTTCTGGAAGAAGCAGGGCTTGTCCACCCCGTCCGGGCAGCGCAGCACCGACAGCGGACGGTGCGCCACCTCGGGCAGGATCCAGCGCGCCATGCGCCGGTAGTAGTCGGCCACTTCGCCCTTGGTGATCTTCGCCTTGGCGAACACCACGCGTTCGGGATGGCTGATCGCCACGGTGCTCTCTTCCTGCGCAGCCGCGGCCTTCTTCCGGCCGCTGGTTTTCGCCGCCGGGGCGGAGGCGGACGCAGCGACGGTAGTGACGTTGGCTGCCGCGCCCAGATCCTTCGGCTGTTTGTCTTCGCGCAGCCGCTTGAAGCTGGCCTGGCGCAGCAACCCTTCCTTGGCCCAGCCGCGGAAAGCGACCTCTGCCACCAGCACCGGCCTCACCCAGTGCACGCTGCGCGCGGTGAACGGCACATGCGCGGGCAGCTCCACCACCGCGTCCTTCACGGTCAGCGGCGTCAGTTGCTTGGTCAGCGCGCGCAGCGCGGCATCATCGAAGCCCGTGCCGACGCGGCCGACATAACGCAATCCGCCCTTGTCCGGGGTGGCCATCAGCAGCGAGCCGAAGCCGCTGCGCGATCCCTTGGGCTCGGTATAGCCGACGATGAGGAACTCATCGGTGTTCTCGTGCTTGATCTTGATCCAGTCGCGCGAGCGTGCGTTGACGTAGGGCGCATCGATCCGCTTGCTGATGATGCCTTCGAACCCGGCCTCGCCACTGGCGGCGAACACCGCCGGGCCGTGGTCGCGCACATGGTCGCTGTAGGCCAGGGTGTCCGGCTTGCTGCCCAGCAGATCCTTGAGCAGCGCCTTGCGCTCCAGCAGCGGCACCCGGCTGACATCCACACCGGCGATGCCCGGCATATCGAACACCACATAGCGCAGTGGCTGTTTCGCGGTGCCGTCGATGACCTTCTGCAACGCGGTGAAGTCACTGCGGCCCTGCGCATCCAGCACCACCAGTTCACCGTCCAGGCGTAGATCGCGCACCGGCAGCCGTTCGATCGCCTGCACCACCTCGGGGAACTCGTCGGTCCAGTTCAGCCCGCCACGCGAGCGCAGCGCAACCACGCCTTCGCGCACGTCGGCGAGCAGGCGATAGCCATCCCATTTGATCTCGTGCAGCCACTGCTCGCCGTCCGGCGCGGTGGCGCGATGGTCGGTCAGCTGCGGCTTGAAATCGTGCGGGTAGGGCCTCTCGCGTGCGCCTTCAAGCGCCAGCGCGCGTTTGGACCAGCGCGCATCGGCCTTGCGTGCGACGCGGGTCGTCACGGCCTTGGCGGGGGCGGTTTTCCTGGCCGGGGTGGCCTTCGTTGTGTTGGCAGCGGCGGCCTTCCTGGTGCCCGTGCGCTTGGCGGCCTCCGGTGGCGCCTCCAACAGATCATCGGCCTCCATATCCCTCGCCTCATCATCATCGCGTTTGATCAGCAGCCACTGATGCTGCTTGCCCTTCATCGCGGTGCGCACCAGTTTCCAGCCGCCCTTGAGGCGCTCGCCGTGCAGCACGAAGTCCACCTTGCCGGCCGCGATCGCCTCCAGGGGGTCGCCATCGCAGGCCCAGGTGCCGTGGTCATAGACATCCACATGGCCAGCGCCGTAGTGCCCGCTGGGGATATCGCCGGCGAACGTCGCATAGGACAGGGGATGGTCTTCCACCTCCACGGCGAGCCGTTTTTCGCCGACACGCAGCGAGGGGCCCTTCGGTACCGCCCAGCTCTTGAGCACGCCGTCAGCTTCGAGCCGGAAGTCGTAATGGCGCGAGCTGGCATGGTGCAGCTGCACCACGAAGATCGGCCGCCGCGCCGGCGCACCGCGGCGCTCGGCGTCCGGCTCGGGGGTGCCGTCGAAACGGCGTTTACGGCGGTATTCCTGCAGGGACACGGCGGCTTACCCGGCCTTGCGCGCGGGTGCACGCTTGGTGGTTTTCTTGGTCGCTTTGCCTGCTGTCTTGGTCGCCTTTTTGGCCGCCGTGGGTTTGGCGACCTTGGCCGTGGCCTTCTTCGCCGCTGTCTTTCTGGCGGCCGGCGTGCGCTTCTTGGCATCCAGGCTCTTCTGCAGCAGCGACATGAAGTCGACCACGTTGGTCGCATCGTCCTCGCGCGGGACCGGCTCTTCCTCCACCTTGGTGGTGCCGCCCTTGGCCTTGATCCGCTTCTTCAGCAACGTGTGCAGGCGCTCGCGGAATTCATCGTGGTACTCGTCCGGCTTCCACTCGCCGGACATCGAGGCGATCAGCTGCTCGGCCATGGCCGTTTCCTTGCTGTTGATGCGGTACTCGGACAGGCTGCCGCTGGGCAGCTTGTAGTCTTCCGGGTCCACCAGTTCCTGCGGATAGCGCAGGATCATCAGCACCAGCGCATCGCCGTGCGGCATCACCGCGCACAGGTACTCGCGGGTGCGCACCACGACCCGCGCGATGCCGACCTTGCCGGTGCTGCGCAGCGTTTCGCGCAGCAGCACGTAGCCTTTTTCGGCTTTCTTGGCGGGCACCAACAGGTAGGGCTTCTCGAAATAGCGCGGATCGATGGTGCCGGCATCGACAAACGTTTCCACCTCCACCGCCTCATGGCTTTGCGGTGCGGCCGAGCGGATGTCGTCTTCCTCCAGTACGACGTAGCTGCCCTTGTCGTACTCGTAGGCTTTGACGATCTCTTTCCACGGCACTTCTTCACCGGTATCGGCGTTGACCCGTTCGAAGCGGATCGGCTTGCGGTCGCGCGAATCGAGCATCCGGAAGTGCAGATCGACATTGCGTTCGCCGGACATCAGCGACACCGGGACATTGAGCAGCCCGAATGACAGCGTGCCGGTCCAGATCGGTCGGGCCATGGTGGCGCCACTCCAACGCTACAGGGAGGGCAGCTGTACCGCGCAGCACGTGAAACGCCTGTGTCCGGGCTGTGCAGGCCGGCTGCACGCCGCAGCTACTGCAGCAGGCCGTGCACCGCCGCGGCCGGCATGTGGTCCAGCGCCAGCCACGCGTCTTCGACCACGGCGCGGGCCTGGTGCCAGCCCAGTCGCGACTGCCCGCGCATCTGTTCCCAGTGCTCGGCCAGCTCGCCATCGGTGTCATCGGCACCGCGCGGCCAGTCCGCATAGTGCGTGGTCAGCGCGAAGGCGTAGGCGGGATAGAGGTCGCGCCAGCTGCGCCGGCCGTGACTGCGGCGCTGCTCGTAATCGCTGCGCATGTACTGCAGGTAGTCCTGTGCAACCGCCTGCGCGTCCTCGGCACGGTCACGGCGCGCACGGCGCCCGCTCCGTTCCGGCTGCAGGTAGGCGTTGAACAACGCGGGTGCGGCACGGCGGTCCAGGCGGGGCATGACACGACTCCGACAGCGGCGGGGCAGGCAGGAATAGACCCGCCACCGTTATCGAGCCGTGACAGATTCGTTGATGCACCGGGATTCGCGGCGACTTCACCCGCCGCGCGCTGTAGTGGGGTGCACAGCTACTGGAGAACTCCCATGCCCCGCGATCCCCTGCGCGACGCCACCGCCCCGGTCCCCGGCGAGCAGCGCGCCAAACATGACAATCAGGACGCCGAAGACCGCGGCGCCGGCATGTCCGTGCCCGACGACGCACCCGATCACCTGCCGGTGGCGGTTACGCCGGATCCCGTTCCGCGCGACCGCAAGGATTCGGCGGCCGGCGAGAAAGGCCCGGCCGGTCATCATCGCCGCGAAGATGAATACCAGCGCCGACAGCGCAAGGAGCACGCCAGCGACAACCAGGACGAGGCGCTGGAAGAGACCTTCCCGGCCAGCGACCCGACCTCACCGTTCGTGCCGGCCAAACCGCCCCGGTAGGTCCAGGTCCAGTGGATCAGGGCGCCCACTGCCACTGCAGGCCCACGTTGTAGCGGCGGTCCGGCCCCGGCTCGAAGAAGCGCTGGTTGCCGTCGTTGACGATCACCGAGCCGATGTAGCGCTGGTCCAGGGCGTTGTCGATCCGCGCGAAGGCACGCAGCGTGCCTTGTCCGGTGGTCCAGCGCCGCGATAGTTCCAGATTCAGCAGCGCGTAGCCCGGCGCGCGCTCGGTGGCCAGATCGTTGACCACGGTGTCGCTGGAGGCCACCACCTCGGCGGCCCACTGCCACGGGCCCGGGCGGTACTGCACCCGCGCGTTCCACTGCTGCCTGGGCACGCCGGGCAGGCGTGAGCCGGCGGTCACCGTGTTGCAGCCAGCGGCCGCGCACAGCGCGTACGGATCACGCACGGTGGCTTCGAGCCAGGTGTAGGCCAGCGAAAGATCCGCCTGCGCCCCCAGCGGCTGCACATAGCTGGCCTCCGCGCCCTGGCGGCGCGTGCGGCCGATGTTGCGGTAGGTGCTGCGGCCGCCGCTGTTGCTCGCCACGGCCAGCTCGTCATCGGTATCGGCGCGGAACAGCGCGGCTTCGACCTGCGCGCCATTCTGTCCATGCCACTTGCTGCCGACTTCCAGGTTGCGGCTGCGGGCCGCCGAGAGATCCAGCGCCAGCCCGGCCTGGCCATCGGCGCGATAGCCCAGCTCGTTGAAGGTCGGGGTCTCGAAGCCACGCCCGGCCGAGGCATACAGCCGCCAGGCATCGGTGGCGCGGAACACCACGCCGGCCACCGGGGTGGTCGCCTCGTAGCGACGCGACCCGCTGTCGTCGGGATTACCCGCGGTGATGTAGTGGTCGTTGGAGCGGAAACGGACCGTGCTGTGGCGCACCCCCAGCAGCAACGACCAACGCGGCGCCCACTGCCACCACGCCTGGGCGAACTGGTCCACGTTTTCGACCCGGTCGCTCTGGTCGCGGCGCAGGCGGCCCTTGATACCTACCTGATCACCCACGAAATTCTCGTAACCGCGGCGATCCTGCTGCTGGCGGTCGGCATTGGCGCCGATCACCACATCCAGCGGGCGACCGGCCCAGTCACCGTGCCACGCCCAGCGCGCGTCGAGCCCACCGTAATCGCCGTCCAGATCGATCACCCCACCAGCGTGCAGCGGCGAATTCAGCTGCGGCCCCGGCGGGATCGCCAGGTACTGCTCCACGCTGCGCTGACCGGCATAGCCCATCGCACGCCAGGTCTGCGCGCCTTCCGTTCGGGTGAACACCAGCCCGGCCTGGGCCTGGCGCACGGATTTGCGGGTGTTGTACTGGGTCGCCACGGCGGTGGCCTGGCGCGGGTTCTCGCGCACCTGCGCGCGGGTCAGGCCGAGCGGATCCTGTGCGTCGGGCGCATCGAAGTAGTTCAGGACCAGATCCAGCTGGCCGCCACCGACATCCGTGCCGAGCCGGGCGTTGAGCGACTCGCGGCGGGCCTGGCTGTGGTCACGCCAGCCATCGGTGCGGAAGTGGTTGGCGGCCACGTTGTAGCGGACCGGGCCCTGCACGCCGCGCAGCTGGGCGCCGGCGCTCACGGTGTTGTCGCTGCCGGTATCCACCCGCAGGCGCCATGGGTCGCCTTCGGCGCCGTCCGCGCTCCAGACCTGGACCACGCCGCCGGAGGAGTTGCCGTAGAGCGCCGAGAACGGCCCGCGCAGCACTTCCACGCGCTGCGCCGAGAGCAGGCTGGCGTGGGAGAGCTGGCCCTGGCCGTCGGGCATGGTGGCCGGTACACCGTCCACCAGCACGCGCACGCCGCGCACGCCGAAGGTCGAGCGCGCGCCGAAGCCGCGGATCGAGAGCTGGGTGTCCTGCGCGTAGTTCTGACGATCGCGGGCAACCACCCCGGGAATGCCGTTGAGCGCCTCGGAGAGCTGCGCCAGCGGCCCGGTGCGGTCCTCGTCCACCCAGACCGTGGTCAGCGAGGCCGGCAGGTCGATATCGGCCACCTGTGCCACGCGCGCGGCCTGGACCTGGACCGTGGGCAGCCGCTCGATCGGCGCGGACGGGGCGGGAGTGTTCTGGGCCTGCGCCAGCGATGGCAGCAACACGGCCGAGGCCAGCGCACAGTGGCGGGCCAGCGGGGTAAGACGGAGCATGCGGGGCGGGATCCTCGGTGAATGGGCGTGCCGCACGCCATGGTACGGAAGCGTACGTGACGACAGCCTCGGCGCCCTCGGCGGGGCTTTGTTACGATGGGTCGGTTTTGGCTGATTCTGCCGCCAACTCCGCGTCGCGCCACCCTCCCCCTTCCGTCATCCGAATGAGTACCGCCGTGTCCTTCTTTGCAAATGTGGAACTGGTCCCAGGCGACCCGATCCTGGGCCTGACCGAGGCTTACAACGCCGACAGCCGCCCGATCAAGGTCAACCTGGGCGTGGGCATCTATTACGACGAGAGCGGCCGCATCCCGCTGCTCCGCGCCGTGAACAAGATCGAACAGCAGCTGGCCAATGACGCCAAACCGCGCGGCTACCTGCCGATCGACGGTCTGCCGGCCTACAACCAGGCCACCCGCGAGCTGGTCTTCGGCAAGGACTCGCCGCTGCTGGCCGCCGGCCGCGTGGCCACCTCGCAGACGATCGGCGGCAGCGGTGCGCTTCGCATCGGCGCGGACCTGCTGCACAAGCTGTTGCCGCACGCCACCATCGCCATCAGCAACCCGAGCTGGGAAAACCATCGCGCGGTATTCGGCGCGGCCGGCTTCGACGTGGTCGATTACACCTACTTCGATGCCGCCACCCACGGCGTGGACTTCGACGGCATGCTGGCCGACCTGGCCAAGCTGCAGCCGGGCACCGTGGTGCTGCTGCACGCGTGCTGCCACAACCCGACCGGTGCCGACCTCACGGTCGCGCAGTGGAAGCAGGTGGCCGAGCTGCTGAAGGATCGCCAGCTGTTCCCATTCATCGACATGGCCTACCAGGGCTTCGACAAGGGCATCAGCGAAGACGGCGCCGCCGTGCGCATCATCGCCGAGGCCGGCATCGACAGCTTCGTGGTCGCCAACTCGTACTCCAAGTCGTTCTCGCTGTATGGCGAGCGCATTGGCGCGCTGTCGGTGGTCGCCCCGGACGCGAACGCGGCCAAGGCCGTGCAGTCGCAGGTCAAGCGCATCATCCGCACGATCTACTCCAGCCCGTCCAACCACGGCGCCGCGCTGGTGGCCGGCGTGCTCAACAGCGTTGAGCTGCGCCAGGTGTGGGAAGCGGAACTGACCGAGATGCGTGAGCGCATCCACGCCCTGCGTCATGGCCTGGTGGAGAATCTGGTCGCCGCCGGCGCACCGGAATACGCCTTCATCAACGACCAGGCGGGCATGTTCTCGTACTCGGGCCTGAGCCGCGCCCAGGTGGACCGCCTGCGCGACGAGTTCGCAATCTACGCCGTCGGTACCGGCCGCATCTGCGTGGCCGCACTCAACCAGGGCAACCTGGCATACGTGGCCAAGGCCGTGGCGACCGTCAGCAAGGGCTGAGCGATATCGCCCCTCTGAAGCAGAACGGCCGCCATGCGCGGCCGTTCTGCTATCTGGCGCCGCCCGCGCCTCGTAATGGCTCCGGCGAAGGGCGACAATAGGCGCTTCTCCTCTGAAGGCCGCCTGATTCCATGTCCCAGACGTCGCTGACCCGCTATCTGATCGAAGAGCAACATGCCGGCCGCATCAACGCCGATCTGCGCCAGCTGATCGCTGTCGTCGCCCGCGCCTGCACCAGCATCTCCATCGCGGTCAGCAAGGGCGCGCTGGGCGGTGTGCTCGGCGAAGCCGGTACCGGCAACGTGCAGGGCGAAGCGCAGAAGAAGCTGGACGTGATCAGCAACGAGATCCTGCTGGAAGCCAATGCCTGGGGCGGCCACCTCGCCGCCTGCGCCTCGGAAGAAATGGACCACTGCCAGCCGGTGCCCGACACCTACCCGCGCGGTGACTTCCTGCTGCTGTTCGATCCCCTCGATGGCAGCTCCAACATCGACGTCAACGTGTCGGTCGGCACCATCTTCTCGGTGCTGCGCTGCCCGCCGGGCACCGAGCAGCCCAGCGATGCCAGCTTCCTGCAGCCGGGTACCGCGCAGGTCGCGGCCGGCTACTGCATCTACGGGCCGAGCACGCAGATGGTGCTCACCGTCGGCCACGGCACGCACGCGTTCACCCTGGACCGCGAGAAGGGCGAGTTCGTGCTGACCACGCCGGACATGCAGATTCCGGCGGACACCCAGGAATTCGCGATCAACATGTCCAACCAGCGGCATTGGGAAACCCCGATGCAGGGCTACGTGCAGGACCTGCTGGCCGGCAAGGAAGGTGCGCGCGGCAAGAACTTCAACATGCGCTGGATCGCCAGCATGGTCGCCGACGTGCATCGCATCCTGACCCGCGGCGGCATCTTCATCTACCCGTGGGACACGAAGGATCCATCCAAGGCCGGCAAGCTGCGCCTGATGTACGAAGCCAACCCGATGGGCCTGCTGGTCGAACAGGCCGGCGGCGCCGCCACCACCGGCCGCGAGCGCATTCTCGACATCCAGCCCGATCAGCTGCACCAGCGCGTGCCGGTGTTCCTCGGCTCGCGCAATGAGGTGGAGCAAGCCACCCGTTACCACCGCGAACACGACAGCGCAGCGGGTTGATTTCCTACACAGGGCTGGCCGTCCGGTCAGCCCTGTTGTGACGTGGCAACGGCGTGACATCGGCCACGGCAGCGGTCACCATCGGCCATTCGTGCCCACGGATGCCCCCATGACTGCCGACGCGCCGCTCGATTTCATCGAAGTAATCCACAACGCCGTCCCCAACGAGGTCTGCGCGGCCCTGCAGGCCCAGATGCGATCCAGTGCGCAGTTGCAGCCGGGCGAAGTGGGCAGCGGTGTGTTCCCGGAACTCAAGCACAGCAAGGATCTTCGCATCAGCGGGCGGCCCGAGTGGCGGCAGGCCGAAGCGGTGCTGCAGCAGGCGGTTTTCAAGGGTTTGCTGACTTATCTACGCCGTTATCCACAGGCCCTGATCTCGCCGTTGATGTTGCAGATCCAGGACAGCGACGGCCAACCGCGCCGGTTGGCAGCCGAGGATTTCCCCGACATGGACGACGCCACGCTGTCCGACCTGGCCCGCACCTGCCTGCGGCCCGGTGCCATCAATCTGCAATGGTATGCGGCGGGCGAGGGCGGCTATCCGTACTGGCACTGCGAGCTGTATCCGCGCGATCCAGCCGGCGAAACACTGCACCGCCACCTGCTGTGGACGCTCTACCTCAACGACGATTTCGATGCCGGCGAAACCGAGTTCCTGTTCCAGGGCCGCAAGGTCGCGCCGCGCAGGGGCAGCCTGTTGATCGCACCGACGGCGTTTACCCACACACATCGGGGTAACCGGCCGCAGGGTGGGGACAAGTTCATTGCAACGAGCTGGATTCTTTTCCAGAGTGCGCAGAAATTGTTTGGTGGGAATTGATCAGCGCGCCCACACCAGCAACACTGCACCGACCACCACCACCATGGCCAACACCATCACCGTGATCAGCACATTGCGCCCGGTACGCTTCGCCTTCGCCTTCAGCCCGGCCAGCACGTCCAGATCCAGATAGAGACGATCACCGCCCGCCTCGCGGATGACGCCGTTGTCGCGGTAGTGCGTCAGCGGCACCTGCAGTGCAGGATCGATGGTGTCGGCAGCGATCGCGCTCTGCGGTGACAACGCCTGATGGCCGGTGAAGTGTGCAATCAACGCGTCGCGCTGCTGCTGCACCGCTGCGGTGATGGCGGCGTTGATCGCGATGTTGGCCGCGTTCGCCGCGGCCGAGGTGGCTGCCGATGACATGTGGTTCCCCTTGGATATCCGATATGGACGTCAGGCGACCGCGGCGCGGCGCCTTGGCCCGATTGTTGGTCGGGCGCATCCCAAAGTCCATCGGGGGCTGATCAGAACAACGAGCCCTGCGGTGACTCCGCCCGCGGCGGCAACGGGCGCAGGAAGCGGGTGCAGTCCAGCTTCGGCCAATGGCTGTGCTGCGCATCGAAGCCCAGGCGCTTGCGGGCCAGCTTGAAACGGTTGGACAGCAGATCGGCGTAGACCCCTTCGCCGCGCATGCGCGTGCCGAACTGGCTGTTGTAATCCTTGCCACCGCGCAGCTGGTTGATGGTGCTCATCACGTGTGTCGCGCGGTCCGGATGGTGGGTGTCGAGCCAATCGCGGAACAGCGGCGCCACTTCCAGCGGCAGGCGCAGCAGCACGTAGCCGGCGGTGGTGGCACCGGCATCGTGTGCGGCCTCGAGCACAGCTTCCAGTTCGGCATCGTTGATCCACGGGATCACCGGCGCGACCATCACCCCGACCGGGATGCCGGCATCGCTCAGGCGACGCATCGCGCGCAGCCGTGCATGCGGGGCCGAGGCGCGCGGTTCCAGTTTGGCCGACAGGTGGGGGTCCAGCGAGGTCACCGAGAAGTGCACGCTGACCAGGTGCTTTTCGGCCAGCGGCGCAAGCAGGTCGATGTCGCGCTCGACCAGCGCATTCTTGGTGATCAGCGAGAAGGGATGCTGGGTTTCCAGCATCACCTCGATCAGCTGGCGGGTGAGTTTGAGCTTGCGCTCGATCGGCTGGTAGGCGTCGGTATTGATGCCCAGCGCGATCGGCTGCGGCACGTAGCCGGGGCGCGAGAACTCCTTGCGCAGCAGCTGCGGCGCATTGGTCTTGGCGAACAGCTTGGTCTCGAAGTCCAGACCGGGCGAGAGATTGAGATAGGCGTGCGAGGGCCGGGCGAAGCAATAGGAGCACCCGTGCTCGCAGCCGCGGTACGGATTGACCGACTGGCTGAAGCCGACGTCCGGCGACTTGTTGCGGCTGATGATGCTGCGCGCGGTCTCGGCGCGCACTTCGGTGCGCAGGCGCGGCGCGGCGAACTCCTCGCTCTCGTCCGGCGCCCAGCCGTCGTCCATCGCTTCGCTGACGGTGACCTCGAAGCGGCCCGCCAGGTGCGTCCGGGAGCCCCGGCCTTTGATCGCAATACCCATGGTCAAAGGCTATCGCCGCGAGGTCTCAGGGAATGAGACGTCGTGGCGTGGCAACGGCGGGGATAGGGAATAGCCATGGTTAGTAGTATTACTAACCACAGGCGTAAAGGGAAGTGAAACCCTTGCGAGTCAAGGGCTGCAAGGGGAGGTGATCGGTTTGATCCCCTAGATTATCCACAGGGCTGGAGCGTGCGCCGGGAGTGCCGTGTCACCGGGGCGAACGAGCCCACCAACGGTCGGCTCCTACCGGATCCCGGGCGCCTTGGCCGCAGGGTATGCGCCGCATCACAGCAGCCGCAGATATCCCTTCACCGTGGCATCCAGCCCGTCGTACAGCGCCTCGCTGATCAGGGCGTGGCCGATCGAGACTTCCAGCACGTCCGGCACGGTCCGCAGGAAATCGGCCAGGTTGTCCTGCGACAGGTCGTGGCCGGCGTTGACGCCCAGGCCGGCCGCCTGGGCGCGGCGGGCGGCATCGGCAAACACCGCCAGCATCGCGGTGGCATCGCCGGCGGCATGCGCCTCGGCGTAGGGGCCGGTGTAGAGCTCCACGCGGTCGGCACCGATGGCCGCGGCTTGGGCGATGTCGGGGTTGCCTGCGTCCACGAACAGGCTGACCCGGCAGCCGTACGTCTTCAACTCGGTGATCAGCGGGCGCAGGCGCTGTGCATCACGGCCGAAATCAAAGCCGTGGTCGGAAGTGAGCTGGCCGTCGCTGTCCGGCACCAGGGTGGCCTGGGCGGGGCGGGTCTGCGCGCACAGCGGCAGCAGCCCGGGGTAGCCCTCACGCGAGGGCGCGAACGGGTTGCCCTCGATGTTGAACTCCACGCCTCGCTCGGCCGTCAGCGCGGACAGCGCCAGCACGTCCTCGGCATGGATGTGGCGGCGGTCCGGGCGCGGGTGCACGGTGATGCCGTGCGCGCCGGCATCCAGGCAGGCACGGGCGGCCTGCAGCACGTCCGGGTCGGTGCCACCGCGCGAGTTGCGCAGGACGGCGATCTTGTTCACGTTGACGCTGAGTTGGGTCATGGCACTACGAGGGGTCGGATTCACCCTGAGCGGCCGGGGTACGCGCCTGAAGGGCGAGCTCCCGCAGCCGACGGAGTTCGTTGGGATCGGTGATGGCCGCGCGGGTGGGCTGCACATCGCCGAAGCGGGCCACGTAGAGGCCGCGGACCCACGCCAGCAGGAACACCAGGGTGCCCAGCAGCGACAGCGCCATCAGCCCCATGTGGGGGGTCTTGAGCGCCATGCCGAAACAGGCCAGCGCGAACAGCAGAAACAGCCAGTACATGTCGTTCTCCCCGATTGACCGGGCCAGTGTAGCGCTGGCGCCGGGTGCGGTTCCACGGGGAGCAGTGGCTACAGCAGCGGCGAGGCCAGGCGGGCGAACGCCTCGGGCACACGGTGCCGCCACAGCGAACGCTGGCGGTCGTTGTAGACCGGTGAGGCGCTGCTGTATTCGGCGAGCAGGATCTCGGCCAGCGCGGCAACGCGGCCGGTATCGCTGATCATCATCGAGAGCTCGAAGTTGAGCCGGAAGCTGCGGTGATCGAAGTTGGCACTGCCAACGATGCACACGTCATCATCGGCGATGAAGGCCTTGGTATGCAGCATGCGCGGGCCATACTCGTAGATCTTGACCCCGGCCTGCAGCAGCTCGTCGAAGTAGGAGCGCGCGGCCTGGGTGACGAACCAGGAGTCGCTCATCTTGGGCACCAGCAGGCGCACGTCCAGGCCGCCGAGTGCGGCCGAGGTCAGTGCCATGCGCGCGGCTTCGCCGGGCACGAAGTAGGGCGTCACCAGCCAGACGCGCTCCTTGGCTTCGTGGATCGCCGCCACGTGCAGGCGGTGGATGGTCTCCCACGACGAATCCGGCCCGGAGACCAGCACCTGCGCATTGATGCTGCCCTCGCTGCGGCTGGGCATGGTCTCCGGCCACAACTGCGCGATGTTGAAGCGCGCCGGCTCCTGGCCGGTGGCGTAGATCCAATCCTCGATGAAGACCAGCTGCAGGCTGCGCACCACGTGGCCACGCAGGCGCATGTGCAGGTCGCGATACGCATCCGGGCGGACGCTCTCGTCTTCCTCATCGGTGATGTTGATGCCACCGGTGAACGCCTGCAGGCCATCGATGATGACCAGCTTGCGGTGCGTGCGCAGGTTCAACCACGGCCGCTTGAACGGCTTGAGCAGCTGCCGGGGATGGAACCACACCACTTCGGCACCGGCATCCAGCAGCGGCTGCAGGAAGCGCTTGCGGATGGAGGAGGAGCCGACCGCGTCGAGCAGCAGGCGCACCCGTACACCCGCCGCGGCACGCTCGGTCAGCGCATCGCGCAGCGCGGTGCCGGCGTGGTCCGGATTGAAGATGTAGTACTCCAGGTGCAGGTGATCCTGCGCCTTGGCCACGGCCGCGAGCAGCGCGCTGTAGGTGGCCGCACCGTCGACCAGCCACTCCACTTCGGTGGCCGAGCTGGGTGACAGCCCGGTGGTGGCCTGGGCGATCTTGGCCAGCTCGGTGCAGTCCGCGTCCGGTGGGCAGACGCTGCTGTAGTGCTCCATGCCCGAACGCGAACGGCCACGGCGCAGGCGCTGCCGCTTCACCTTCTGCGGGCCGAGCAGGTAGTAGATGAAGAGCCCGAGGTAGGGCAGGGCGGCCAGCGACAGGATCCAGCTCAACGTGGCGACCGGCTCGCGCTTCTGCAGCATGATCCAGCCGGTCAGCCACAGCAGATAGAGAATGTAGGCCGCCACCATCAGGGGGCGCAGGTGGGGGATGGCATCGAGCCAGTCCCCGAAGACGTCGAAGGTTGCGAGCATGGCCGGATGATAGCGGGCGGCGTGGCGCTGGCGCGTATCCACGGCCGGCGGCACAAAAAAAACGCCCCTGTTTCCAGGGGCGTTTTCCAGTCGCGTCATGACTGCGTATTGCGTATTACTGCTGTACGAAGCCGATCTTCTTCATCTGAGCATTCTTCGCGGCAGCCAACACCTTGGCCATCACGTCGTACTCGGAGTCCGGGCTGGCATCGATGCGCAGTTCCGGCTGGTTGGTCGGATCGCGCTGCACTTCCTGTTCCATACGCTGCTGCAGTTCGCCCACAGCCACGGGGCTGTTGTTCCACGACACCTGGTTGCTGGCGTCCACCTTCAGCTCGATCGGCGGCGGCGGTTCGACCGTCACCGGCGGTGGGTTGAGCACGCGCTGCGGCAGGTCAACGGCGATCGGGTACGTCATGATCGGCGCGGTGACGATGAAGATGATCAGCAGCACCAGCATCACGTCCACCAGGGGCGTGACGTTGATGTCGGCCATGGGGCCTTTGTTACCACCAGTACTGAACGCCATGGCTTACTGCCCCTTTACTTTGGTGGCGACGAAGCCCACGTCGAGCATGCCCTGTTCCTGCGCGACCTTCGTCATCTCATTGATGACGCGCATCTTGGTGGTGCGATCACCACGCAGGTTGAGGGGCGGCTGCGGGGTCTGCTGGGCGGCGGTCGCCAAGCGCGACTCAAGAGTCTGCTTGTCGATTTCCTCGTCGTTCCAGTAGATCGAGCCGTCTTCCTTGACTGCCAAGGTGATCGGGCTCGCCCGCTTTTCAGCGTCTTCCGGATTCTGCACCAGGTTGGCCTCAGGCAGATCCACCTTGACCTTGTGGGACATCAGGGGCGCCGTGATGATGAAGATGATCAGCAGCACCAGCATCACGTCCACGAGGGGCGTAACGTTGATGTCGGCCATGGGGCCGCCGCTGTTACCACTACTGAAAGCCATAACGGGCTCCGTCTAGATCGTGTTGACTACGTTCTCGCTGGGTGACGCGCGTCGCTATTAGCGAACGCGCGAACCGGTGGCGAAGAAGTCGTGCAGGTCGTGAGCGAACGTATCGAACTTGCTGATCGTGGCGCTGTTGATCTTGCTGAAGAAGTTGAAGGCGAACACGGCCGGGATAGCCACGAACAGACCGATGGCGGTCATGATCAGTGCTTCACCCACCGGGCCGGCAACGGCGTCGATCGAGGCGGAACCGGTGGCACCGATCTTGATCAGCGCGCCGTAGATGCCCCACACGGTACCCAGCAGACCCACGAACGGAGCGGTCGCGCCGACGGTGGCCAGCAGGGTCATGCCCGACTGCAGGTTGTTGCTTTCGCGGGTCACGGCCTGACGCAGGGCGCGATCGACGAACTCCGAACGGCTCAGGTTTTCACCCAGGCCACCCGAGGTGCCGCCTTCCGAACGCTGGTGGTGCGCAGCAGCCTGTGCAGCGTCCAGAGCGATCTTGGAGAAGGGCTCCGAAGCCGGCTGTTCTTCCATCGCACGGATGGCGTCCTGGGCGTTCGGGGTATCCCAGAACAGGCTCACGACCTTGTCGGCAGCAGCCTTCAGACGGGTGGCGCGGAAGATGTTGATGACGGTCCAGTACCAGGACATGGCCGACATGATGATCAGGGTCAGCAGCACGACCCAGGAGACGGCGAAGTCACCCGGCTGGGTGGTCATCTCGTGGATCAGGTGCTCGAAGCCCATCTGCGACAGGGCGTTGGAGTTGCCCCCGGCAGCAGCGGCGATGAAAAGTTCCTGCAGCATGACGCTTACCTTTGTTGTGTGTGGTGATAAAGGGTATTGCTAGAAATAACCGCTAGGGTCGGTGGCCGGCGGGCCACCGGCCACTATCAGTTCAGCGCAAAGTTGACCGGGACGCGAACGCGACCTGCGACCTTCTTCCCGCCCGATTCCGCGGAACGGAAGCTCCACTTGCGAGCTGCGTCCATGGCGGCGCGATCGAGGTCACGGTTACGGCTGGACTTCTCGACCGACACATTGGTGACGTTGCCATTGGCATCGACGTCAATGATCAGGATGACTTCACCCTGGATACCAGCACGGAACGCGGCCGGCGGGTAACGCGGGGGGTTCATGTTCTTCGACGAGATGTCGACGCTTGCCTCAATGGTGCTCGGCGGCTGCGGCGGCGACGGCGGCGAAGGCGGCGTGACGATGTCGGTCGGACGCGGGTCCGGGATATCGACCACAGGAGCCTGCGGCGGCGGCGGAACCGGGGACGGCTTCGGCGGCGACAGGTTCTTGACCGGCGGCGGCGGGGTGTCATCCGGCGGCGGCGGCGGCGGCGGCGGTGGTGGCGGCGGCGGAGCGTCGACCAGGGTCACCATGATGTTGCGTTCTTTCTCCGCGACGGCCTTGGGAGCCACGGCGGGGATCAGAAGCATCATGAAGGCGGCGAGATGCAGTGCGATTACAAAAGCGATACCCACGATACGCGGCCAGGAGAGGCCGGTGTCATCGCGTTGTTCGTACCTGTGAACGACTAGTTGTTCCGTCATGCGCCAAGAGCTCATTAGTGGGGCCGGGATACCCGGGGACAGGTAGCCCATGATCAGCGGTGCATGACACCGCAGGAACCTCCAAGCTTATACCAATCCTGAGCGCCTGCGCATCACTTATGCAGGCGTTCAGGCGTTATTCCTACTTACTTCAGGTTGATGATTTTCTTGGCATCCGCCTGGTTCTTCACACCCTTCGCCAGCGCTTGCTGGGCGGCCTGCTTGGCCTCCGGAATGCGACCTTCCGAATGCAGCACGCGTGCCAGATTCAGGTAGGTCTCGCCGTCCTTGGAAAGCGGGGCAGCCTTCTGCCACGCCTCGATCGCCTTGTCCGTCTGCTGCGGGTCGGAGTAGTAGTACGCCTGGGCCAATGCCAGGTATACCTGATAATCCGGCTTCAGGATGTTTTTCTGCAGGCCATCATTGATAACGGCAATGACGTCCTTTTCTTTGTTCTCGCTGTTGGCGTAGATCGAGTACAGCTGCTTGTACTCGCGCTCGTCGGTCAGCTGGCCGGCAGCGTACAGCTTGGCCATGACAGCGCCGGCCTGGTCCATCTGGTCGGCCTGCATGTACATGCTGGCCAGATTCAACTGCACCTTCTTGTCGTTCGGGTTCTTGGCGGCCAGCGCTTCGGCCTGCTTGACCGCTTCACCGGTCTGGCCGGCTTCGGCCATGGCAGCCATCAGCAGCTGGTTCCAGTTGTCCTTCGGCTCGGGCGAGCCGGCGATGGCCTGCTGCAGCACCGGGATGGCCTCGGCATAGCGCTCGGCCTGGTACAGCGCCTGGCCCTTGGCGATCAGCTCTTCGGGCTTGTTCGACTTGGTCTCGGCGAAGTACTTGTCCAGCGTGGCCAGGCCTTCGTTGATCTGATCGTCCTGCAGCTGCAGCTGCCCGAGCATCAGCATCGACTGATAGTGGCCGTTGTTGTCCAGGCCGCCGAGCTGCAGCGCCTGCTCGAGGTACTTCTTGGCCGAGGCGACGTCGTCCAGCTGGTAGGCCGCCTGCGAGGCGAGCTGCGCGGCGAGCGACTTGTCGTAGGTGTTGGCGGCCGGGTTCGCCAGGATTTCGTCAGCCTGCGCGCGCGTCTCCGGGAACTTCTGGTCGTTGTAGCTGTCAATCATTTTCTGCAGCTTCGGGCCGACCTTGGCCGAGGACTTCTGCTCCGGCTCCTGGCGGGTCGCATTCGGGTAGAGCACTTCGGCCTTGGCCTGCTTCTGCCCACCCCGCGCGCCACGCTCCGCCGAGCGGGCCTGGGCGAAGGCATCGGTGATCATGGCGCCACTTACAGCGGTCGCGATGAGGACGGAAAGGACGGCTTGCTTGTGGTTGCTGAAAATCATCTTTCACCTCGATCGAACCGCCGCAGCGGCATCAAAACGGACTGTCAGAAAAATCTGAGCCGCCAAACGTATCAGAAACTGATGGCGTGAGAAATCGTTTCCGATGCTGCAATACAGCATCTTTGGGCCATCTCCGGGCGCGTCAACCGCACTTCGGCCTGCGCCCGGCCGCCTGGGCTTGTTGGTATACACCACTCAGGGACGGCGCGTCTCGCTGAAGTTCGCGGATACGGTTGGCCGGATCGGGGTGAGTGGACAGCCATTGGGGCGAGCGACCACCACTGGCGGCCATCATGTTCTGCCACAGATCCACTGCCTGGGCGGGGTTGAAACCGGCCTCGGCCATCAGCCGCTGGCCGACGATATCGGCTTCGCTTTCCTGGGTCCGCGAGCCGGGCAGCAGGAACGCGGCCTGCGCACCGGCGCCGCCAAGCTGGCTGACGGTACTGGCCGCGCCCTCACCGTACGCGGCGCCCGCCAGCGCGCCCAGAACCGACAAGCCGGTCTGCGCCCCCATCTGGCGGGTGATGCGTTCTTCGTGGTGGCGGGAGATGACGTGCCCGATCTCGTGGCCGATCACAGCGGCCAGCTGATCCTGGTTCCTGGCGACCGTGAAGATGCCGGTATTGACCCCGACTTTGCCGCCGGGCAGGGCGAACGCGTTGGGCTCCTTGTCGACCATCAACGCCGTCTCCCACCGTACGCCACGGTACTGAGGCGGCAACTGGGCGACCAGCGCATTGACCACGCACTGCACGTACGCGGTCTGCTTCGGGTCCTTGCTGAGGGTTCCCTTGGACTTGGTCTCGGTGAACGCCTGCGCGCCCAGCTGGTCCAGCTCGGCCTGCGAAACACCGCCGACCATCTGGCGGCGGCCGGTAGGTGAGGTCGTGGTGGCGCATGCGCTCACCAGCATGGCGATGGCAATTCCCAACAGCACTGGTTTCATGTGCGATCCCCCCGTGTTCATGTGCGCAGTGTGGAACGCGGCGACGTAAATTTTCGTCAAGCCGCGTGATCGATCAATGGATGCCCAGGAACATCAGCGCGACCAGGGCGATGCCGTTGTTCAAGCCATGCGCGGCGATCGGCGCCCACAAGGTTCCGGTGCGTTGGTAGAGCCAGGCGAAGGCCGCACCCATGCCGCCATAGACGAGCCATAGCTGGGCGATTTCCCACGGGCCATTGGCACTGGTGCCGGGGATTTCATGTACCAGAGCGAAGGCCAGGCTGCTCAGGACGATGCCCAACACCGGGCGACCGGCCTGCCACAGGCGACCGAACAGGACACGGCGGAACAACAGTTCTTCATAGGCCGGCGCGAGCACGACGGCAAACAGGGCAAGGAACCAGGGGAAACGCGTGATTGCCTGTTCCATCAGCGCCAGATTGGTCGGCACCGGTTCGATGCCCCCCTGCTTGGCCAACCATGCGATCAGGTTGCTGCCGATGATCACACCGGTGGCCACCAGCAATGTCCACCCCCATGTCGAGGGGCGACGTGCCGCCTGGAAGGACAGCACACGTTCGGCGGGCGTGGCCCGGCGACGGAAGAAATACAGCACCAGCGCGGCACCACCGGTAGCAACGAGCGCCATCAGGATCTGGGCGAGCGCCCCGGGTTGGCCCAGCTGCTGGGCAAGACCGGCAACGGCCGAAGCATCCGCACCGTCGCGTGCGGCCTGGTAGCCAACGATCGCACCGCGGTACAGCCCCCAGACCAAGCCGCTGATCAGGCTCAGCGACAGCAGCACCAGCACGCCAATGCCCAGGTCGATGAAGAAGCCCGCGAGCGGGGAACCCGGCTTGCGCGGCGATGACGGGACGGCAGGGGGCAGCGGAGGCGTCATGGACGCCGGGGGGGTAGCGGACATCGGATTCCTGGCATCGGGGGGCGATGGCCGGCCAGGGTGCAGGTCGCACCCGGCCGGCCCGTCCCCGATTGTGTCAGATATCCAGGTTGGCGACCTTCAGGGCGTTGTCTTCGATGAAGTCGCGGCGCGGCTCGACCACGTCGCCCATCAGGGTGCTGAAGATCTGGTCGGCCGCCACGGCATCCTCGATCCGCACCTGGAGCAGGCGACGGGTGTCGGGATTGACCGTGGTGTCCCAGAGCTGCTCGGGATTCATTTCACCCAGACCCTTGAATCGCTGGATCTGGCGGCCCTTCTTGGCTTCGTCCAGCAGCCAGTTGCGTGCTTCGGCGAAGCTGGCCACCTCGGCCGACTTCGCACCACGGCTGATCTTCGCACCGGCACGGACCAGGCCGTGCAGCAGGAGGGAAGACTGGTGCAGGGCACGCAGTTCACCGGTTTCAAACGCACCCAGCGGCAGCACCTGGATCAGCTGTTCGCCCATATGGCGACGCGTGACCAGCACCGCGGCCGGACGCTCCTCGGTGGGTTCCTGCAGTTCCAGCGTGTAGCGCGGCGAACCCAGGCTGCCCTGGTTGAGGCGGGTCGCCAGTGCGGCGAGGCCTTCGTCGGCGCCGGCCTTGCGCAGGTGCTCCAGATCCATCGGGGTGAAATCGATCAGTGCTTCGAGCACCTGGCGATCATAGCGATGGCCGTTGCGCGCAATGGTTTCCTGCGCTGACGCATAGGAGAGCAACAGCTTCTCCAGCGCGACGCCTTCGATGCCCGGCTCGCTTTCGGCCGGGATCAACGACGCGTTCTCCACCGCACTACTGGCCAGGTACGCGTCCAGCGCCGGGTCGTCCTTCAGGTACAGCTCCTGCTTGCCCTGCTTGATCTTGTACAGCGGCGGCAGGCCGATGTAGATGTGGCCACGCTCGATCAGTTCCGGCATCTGACGGTAGAAGAAGGTCAACAGCAGCGTACGGATGTGCGCGCCGTCGACGTCGGCATCGGTCATGATGATGATGCGGTGGTAGCGCAGCTTGTCCGGGTTGTACTCGTCCCGGCCGATGCCGGTGCCCAGCGCGGTGATCAGCGTACCGACCTGATCCGAGGCGAGCATGCGGTCGAAGCGGGCACGTTCCACGTTGAGGATCTTGCCGCGCAGCGGCAGCACCGCCTGGTTCTTGCGGTTGCGGCCCTGCTTGGCCGAGCCACCTGCCGAGTCACCCTCGACGATGAACAGCTCGGACAGCGCCGGATCCTTTTCCTGGCAGTCGGCCAGCTTGCCCGGCAGGCCGGCGATATCCAGCGCCCCCTTGCGGCGGGTCAGATCGCGCGCCTTGCGCGCCGCTTCACGTGCACGCGCCGCGTCCACGATCTTACCGGCGATCGCCTTGGCTTCGTTCGGGTTTTCCTGCAGGAATTCTTCCAGGCGCTGGCCGAAGGCACTTTCCACCGCCGGGCGCACATCCGAACTGACCAGCTTTTCCTTGGTCTGGCTGGAGAAGCTCGGGTCCGGCACCTTCACCGACAGCACCGCGATCATGCCTTCGCGCATGTCATCGCCGGTCAGGTTGATCTTGGCCTGCTTGGCGATGCCGTTCTGCTCGATGTAGTTGTTGAGCACACGGGTCAGCGCGCCGCGGAAGCCGGCCAGATGGGTACCGCCGTCCTTCTGCGGAATGTTGTTGGTGAAGCAGTACATCGTTTCCTGGTAGGAATCGGTCCACTGCAGCGCCACGTCCACCACGATGCCGTTGGATTCGCCGGTGACCGAGATCACGTTCGGGTGCAGCGGCGTCTTCAACTGCGCCAGATGCTCCACGAAGCTGCGGATGCCGCCTTCGTAATGGAAGTCGTCGCGGCGGCCATCGCCGCGCTCGTCGACCAGCGCGATCTTGACGCCGGAATTGAGGAAGGACAGCTCGCGCAGGCGGCGGGCCAGGATGTCGTAGTGGAACTCCACGTTGTCGTGGAACGCCTTCACCGACGGCCAGAAGCGCAGGGTAGTGCCGCGCTTGGTGCTGGCTTCGACCTGCTTGAGCGAGTTGACCGCAGCACCGTCAGCGAATTCCTGCTGGTAGTGGAAGCCGCCCTGGTAGATATCCAGCAGCAGCTTCTGCGAGAGCGCGTTGACCACGCTGACACCCACGCCGTGCAGACCACCGGACACCTTGTAGCTGTTGTCATCGAACTTGCCACCGGCATGCAGCACCGTCATCACGACTTCGGCTGCAGAGACTTCGCGATCGAGCTTCTTGCTCATCTGCTCGTGCTTGCCGGTGGGAATGCCGCGCCCGTTGTCCGACACCGAAACCGAGCCATCGGCGTGGATCATGACCGAGACATTGTCGGCGTGGCCGGCCAAGGCTTCGTCGATGGAGTTGTCGACGACCTCGAACACCATGTGGTGCAGACCGGTGCCGTCATGGACGTCGCCGATGTACATACCAGGACGCTTGCGGACAGCCTCGAGGCCTTCCAGGGCGGTGATGCTGTTGGCGTCGTAGTTGCCGCTGTTTGCGGGGATGTTCTGTTCTTCAGTCATTGCGCTTGCCGTAGGCTCCGCAGGTCGGGCCGCCGCGGTGAGGCGGGGCGCCGAGTAATAAGGGGTTGCAACAGCAATTATACCAGCCGGGCACCGTGACCCCTGGGGGACCACTATGGCACAGCCAGGACCTGTCCATGTTCCACGTGGAACCGGGTGATATCTGTCGCGTCGACCAGCGCCGCCGGTACCTCGGTGGCGGTGATGAATATCTGCGCCGGGCCGGCCTTGAGCCGTTCCAGCACCCGCGCCTGGTGATGGCGATCCAGCTCTGACGAAAGATCGTCCAGCGCGATCACCGGCCATTCGCCGCGCTGCTCAGCATAGTCCTCGGCCTGCGCCAACAGGCAGGTGAGAGCGGTCAGTTTGGCCTGGCCGCGCGAAAGCGCATCCCGACCCGGGATGGTCTCGAATCCGACGCTCCAGTCGGCCCGATGCGGGCCGACCGAGGTATAGCCGGCCATCCGGTCACGTTCCCGTGCCAGCAGCAGCGCGTCGGAGAGCGATACCTCCTGCTTGCGCCACCCTGGACTCAAACTCAGCGACTGGATCCCCAGATTGGGCGCCAGTACGGTGGCCAGTTCCACGGTCCGTTCCTGCAGCCGTTCGAGGTAGTGCTGACGGCGGGTGGTCAGCGGCTCACCTGCCTCGGCGAGCTCCCGGTCCCACGCATCCAGCGCATGGGGGTGTCCACCTTGCTTGAGCAGGGCATTGCGCTGTTTTAGAGCCCGCGAGTACCGGCGCCACAGACCCATGAAGTCTGGTTCCACGTGGAACAAACCCCAATCGAGGAACCGCCGACGGGGCTCACCACCGCCACTCACCAGCGCATGGCTGCCTGGCTCGAAGGTGACGACCGCCAGTGCGGCACACAGCGTGCCGAGCTGAGCGACATCTTCCCCGTCCAGTCGGCCTTTCCACTCCTGGCCGCTATGGCGAAGACCGGCCTTGCGACGGGTCGGGGTATCGGCACCATCGCGCTGCTCATCCCATTCCACGAACACATCCAACGCCTCCCGGCCCTGGCGTACCAAGCCATCCCGGACACGGCCGCGAAAACTGCGTCCATACGCCATGACGTGCAGCGCCTCCAGGACACTGGTCTTGCCGGCGCCATTGTCACCGGTGATCAGGTTGATGCCCGGTTGTGGTGCCAGTTCGACGGTATCGAAGCGACGGACCTGGTGCAGGGACAAACGGCGGATGCGCATGCGGACGATCAACGCCGCACGGGGCGGCAGACGGGTAGGGGGAATCGATCAGCTTACTGCATTGCCCGGGTTCCACGTGGCCGGATGCGCCGCGCGCCGCGGGTGGGTACCTGACCCGTCGCCGAGGGCGGAAGGAGCCGATCGGTCTGTCCCGGTGTTCAGCGCGGTGGCGGCTCGGTCTGCCATGCGTCCATTTCGGGTGACGCCAACGGTCATTGGGACAGACAAGCGCGATGTCGGCCGCCGACGTCAGCGCCGCGGCCAGGACCGCCACGTGAAACCTCCGTTTACCGCCGCATGGCCCGCCGGAGGGGGGCTGAATTTCTTCAAATCTGCGACCTACGCAGCACTGAGGTGCTGCAGATTTCAACGAATTTGCACCGCTTTTTGCCCGCCTTGCGAGCCAGGGACGCGGCCGGTGCCCTGTTTTTTTTAAATCTGGACGTGAGGTTCAATCGCCCCAGGGTAGAACCCAAGCAGCGCGCGCAGACCCAAACGAGACTGTCCACACCCGCTCTGTATGGCTTATGCACAGCCTATGGGCAATCTGTGGATAAAAAAGGCCTCTTGCACCACCTCGAAAGATATCCACAGGATCACCCCCAGGCTTAGACCCCGTTTTACCGGGGGTTTCGAGCCTATATTTCTCTTTAAAAGCAAACACTTAACCTACTTTTCAACCAAATCTGGCCCTACCACCACCACCAAGCTTTAGATTTATATACAGTTTTTAAAAGCATAGAGCTGTGATCCAGCGGTCTGAAAGCCGGGTGCAACAGCGGTTCGGAGCAGACGAGCAATTTGCGCAGTTCGCTCGGTTGACCCAGGCAGAATCGACAAGCGCGACAGCAGTCGATCGCCATTTTTCGCTGACCCCGTCTGGTGTCGCACCAACCCAGGGAGCGGGAGCCGAACGTAATCACCGTCTCGTCGGATGGAAGGCGTGAAGGCTCGTTGCCAACGTGTCGCTTTGCTACTTGGCGTCCGGCCACGTGAGTTGGGCTGCGTCCGCAATCGATCAGACCAACAGTACGGCGACGGCGAAAGCCCAACCTCAAGACAAATGCTCCACGTGGAACATCGTTTCCCCGCCCAAAAAGAAACCCGGCAATGCCGGGCTTCTCAGAACCACTCGGTTCCACGTGGAACCTGCGCGTTTCAGGTCACAGGCGCAGCGGCATCACGACGTGACGGGACTTCTCGCTGCTGGCCTCACGGACCAGCGCAGAGGAGTTCGAATCGCGCAGCTGGATGACGACGTGCTCGTCGCGGAGTGCGGACAACGCGTCCAGCAGGTAGTTCACGTTGAAGCCGATGGCCAGATCGCTGACCGTGGTATCGGCCTCGATCTCTTCCTGGGCTTCTTCCTGCTCCGGGTTGTGCGCGCTGATCTTCAGGTTGCCCGGCGAGACTTCCACGCGGATGCCGCGGTACTTCTCGTTGGACAGAATCGCAGCGCGCTGCAGCGAGGCACGCAGGGCTTCGCGATCAACCTTCACTTCACGATCGGCACCGATCGGAATCACAGCCTCGTAATCCGGGAACCGGCCGTCGATCAGCTTCGAGGTGAAGGTCACGTCATCGCGTTTGACGCGAACGTGGCTGCGGCCGACTTCCAGCTCGATCTCACGATCGCCGCTTTCCAGCAGACGCTGCAGCTCGGTCACGCCCTTGCGCGGCACGATGATCTGACGCTTGGCGCCGCTGGCTTTTTCCAGCTCGGTTTCGCACAGCGCCAGGCGGTGACCGTCGGTCGCCACGGTACGCAGGGCATCGCCACGCAGGTCGAACAGCAGGCCGTTGAGGTAGTAGCGCACGTCCTGCTGGGCCATCGCGAACGCGGTGCGTTCGATCAGTTCCTTCAGGGTCGCTTCGCCGATGGCCACGCGTTCGGTTGCTTCGACCTCGTCGACAGACGGGAAGTCGTTGGCCGGCAACGTTGCCAGGGTGAAGCGGCTGCGCCCGGCCTGGACGGTGATCTTGTCACCGGCCTGCGAGACCGTGATCCGGCTGCCGTCGGGCAGGGCGCGGATGATCTCGAACAGCTTGCGGGCGGGGATGGTGGTCTCGCCGTCCTGGGCATCTTCCACCGCGATCCGCGACACCATTTCCACTTCCAGGTCCGTACCGGTCAGCGAGAGCTGTCCGTTCTGGACCTGAACCAGGAAATTAGCCAGAACCGGCAGGGTCTGGCGGCGTTCGACCACGTTGACGACTTGTGCCAACGGCTTGAGAAAGGCTTCGCGCTGCAGTGTGAAACGCATGTGGTTCCGTGCCCCTATGCTTTAAAAAAATGTGGAATAAATCAAAAGCTTGGTGGTGCTGGTAGGGCCAGAATCGCGGGAAAACACGACTAAGCCTTTGTAAACAATAGGGTTTTTGACCGCGAAACCCTCTGCATTACTAGCCCCCAAGGGGTGGGGAAAGGTGTGGATAACTTTACCGTCGAATCCGCCGGCTTTTTTATCCACAACCTATACCTCGCTTACTACCGGATTCTGCACCGTTTTATGCGATGACGCCTTAGCGGCGTACATGCATCATTCGCTCAACTTCCGGATCAGCTTGTCCCAGTCTTCCCGCAACTTGCCGTCCGCTTCCATCAACGTCCGGATCTGCCGGCAGGCATGCAGCACCGTGGTGTGGTCCCGGCCGGCAAAGGCGTCGCCGATTTCCGGCAGGCTGTGCTCGGTCAGTTCCTTGGTCAGGGCCATGGCGACCTGACGGGGACGGGCCAGCGACCGGGTCCGACGCTTGGACAGCAGATCCTTGATCTGCAGCCCGTAGTAGTCGGCCACGGTTTTCTGGATGTTGGGAATGCTGATCGCCTGCTGCTGGGCGCGAAGCAGGTCGCGCAGGGTTTCCTGGGCGAAATCAGTGGTGATCGCACGGCCGGTGAAGTTGGCGCGTGCGGCCAGGGTATTCAACGCACCTTCGAGGTCGCGGACATTGGAGCGCATCTTCTTGGCAATCAGAAACGCCACATCGTCGGGGATATCGGTGCCACGCTCGCGGGCCTTGGCCAGCACGATCGCTGCACGCGTCTCGAAGTCCGGCGGCTCGATCGCCACGGACAGGCCCCAGGCCAGGCGCGACTTCAGCCGTGCTTCCAGGCCCTCGACTTCGCGCGGGTACCGGTCGCAGGTCAGGATGATCTGCTGCTTGCCGTCGAACAGGGCGTTGAACGTATGGAAGAACTCTTCCTGGGTACGGTCCTTGCCGGCGAAGAACTGGATGTCATCGATCAGCAGCGCGTCGACCTGCTGGAACTGGCGCTTGAACTGGTCCATGGTTTTTTCCTGCAGCGCACGGATCATCGCGCTGAAGAACTGTTCCGAACGCAGGTACAGCACCTTGGCCGCCGGGTTGGCCTGACGCATCGCATTGCCGGCCGCGAACATCAGGTGGGTCTTGCCCAGGCCGGTCCCGCCGTACAGCAGCAAGGGGTTGTGGGCGCGGTCGCCCGGCTTCTGCGCCGCCTGGAACGCCGCGGCCAGCCCCAGCTGGTTGCTGCGGCCTTCCACGAAGTTGGCGAAGGTGTAGTGCGAATCCATGTTGCCGGCGAACGGCACCAGGGGTTCGGCCGGCGCCGCCGGTGCGGACAGGCCCGGAATCGGCGCGATCTGCGCCTCTACCGGACGCGGACGCGAGCCGATTTCAAGAAAAACGTCGCCGAAACCGGCGAAGTGCGCCAGCAGCTCCTTGATGCGCGGCAGATACAGCTCGCGCACCTGGTCGACGATGAAGGCGTTTGGCGCATAAAGCACCAGGCTGTCCGCGCGCAGATCTGCCTGCAGCGGCTTCAACCAGGTGTGAACATCCTCGGGCGGAAACTCCGCTTCGAGGCGTTCGAGAGAACGAGACCAGGCATCCATCGGCAATAATCGTCTGGGGCCAGCGGATAGGCGAACAAAAGCGCCGCACCGCAGGCCGGAAGGGGGGAAGAATGGATGGCGCAGACTACCACCGACGAGGGGGGCCGGGAATGGTTGTCCCAAAGTTATTCACAAAACGATCCACAGCTATTGCACAGCCCGGTGAATTCCCGTAGTGACAGACACTTGACGGGACCTCGATGAGGTCTATAGAATTTCCGGTTCTTTCCGTCCCCTTCATATAGAGGCCCGCATGGCCACCAAGCGCACTTTCCAACCCAGCAACCTCAAGCGTAAGCGCGACCATGGCTTCCGTGCCCGTATGAAGACCGCTGACGGCCGCAAGATCCTGTCGCGTCGCCGCGCCAAGGGCCGTAAAGTCCTGAGCGCTTGATTGCAATGCCGCTTTCCGCGGCAGACGCAATCCTGACTGTGAGCAGTTCCGACCCGCGCAAGCGATTTCCTCGCTCTGCGCGGGTTCGTACGCGTGCCGAATATACAACGGTCTTCAACGGCGCCCGCCGTGTGTCCGATCCGCTGATGACCCTGCACTGGCTGAAGAGCGATACGCCAGCCAGGTTGGGTCTTGCCGTGTCGCGCAAAGTCGATCCCCGAGCCGTGGGTCGCAACCGAGTGAAGCGTGTGTTGCGCGATGCCACACGCCACGTACGGCCGTGGATGAGTGCCGGCGATTACGTCGTCGTTGCCCGCAGTGCCGCCCGTACCGCCAGCAATTCAGATATCCGCCAGGCCTTTGAACGCCTGCTGCGCCGCCTTGGCGCATTGCCCATGCCGGGCGCGGACGGCACAATGCCGCCGCCCCTGGGCGTTGCACCCCTTTCCCAGTCCGAGCCGGCATTGCGTGCCGGCCCCGTCGAGCCTGCACGCTGATGAACCAGACCCGCGTTTTCCTGATTTTTGCCTGGCTGATGGTGGCCGTGTTGCTGTGGATGGAGTGGGGCCGCGATAAAGCCGCGCCACCGACCCCGGCCGTGGCGACCCAGACCACCCAGGCCAGCGTGCCGGGTGCGGCTGCCGGGAGCATCCCCGGTGCGCCCGTGCCCCAGGCGGACGGTTCCCTGCCGGCGGCACAGCCGGCCGCGCAGACCGAGGCCGGTCCGGCCCGCGTGACCATCACCACCGACGTGCTGCGTCTGGTGCTGGACGGTGGCACGGTGCTGGATGCCGAGCTGCTGCAGTTCCCGCAGACCAAGGAAGAAGGCAGCCCGCCGGTCCGCCTGCTGACCGAAGAGGCGACCCACCCGTACCGCGCGGTGAGTGGCTGGATCAGCGAAGACAAGACCATGCCGGTGCCGGCCGCCAACGGCTTCAAGCTGGTCGGTGAGAACCACGACTTCGTGCTGGCCAAGGGCCAGGACGAGGTCACGGTGCCGTTCGAATGGACCGGCCCGAACGGCGTGACCATCCGCCGCACCTACTCGCTGGGTCGCAATGAGTACGCGATCACGGTGAAGGATGAAGTGGTCAACGGCGGCAGCGCCCCGTGGAGCGGCTACGTGTTCCGCACCCTGGACCGCACCCCGACCATCCTCTCGCGCAGCATGACCAACCCGGACTCGTTCAGCTTCAACGGCGCGACCTGGTTCAGCCCGCAGGACGGGTACGAGCGCCGCGCGTTCAAGGATTACCTGGACGACGGCCATCTCAATCGCACCATCACCGGCGGCTGGCTGGCGATGCTGCAGCACCACTTCTTCACCGCGTGGATTCCGCAGGCCGACCAGGCCGCGCAGTACTCGCTGGCGCAGAACAACGGCCGCGACCAGATCGAAGCGCGTGGCCCGGCCTTCACCGTGGCCCCGGGCCAGCAGGTCAGCACCGAAGCCCGCCTGTGGGTCGGCCCGAAGCTGGTCAACCTGATCGCCAAGGAAGACGTGAAGGGCCTGGACCGCGTGGTCGACTACAGCCGCTTCTCGCTGATGGCGATCATCGGCCAGGGCCTGTTCTGGGTCCTCAACCAGGTCCACAAGGTCGTCAACAACTGGGGCTGGGCGATCGTCGGCCTGGTGGTGCTGCTGAAGCTGGTGCTGTATCCGCTCTCGGCCGTGCAGTACAAGTCCGGTGCCAAGATGCGTCGCTTCCAGCCGCGCATCGCGCAGCTCAAGGAACGCTATGGCGATGACCGCCAGAAGTTCCAGACCGCGATGATGGAGCTGTACAAGAAAGAGAAGATCAACCCGATGGGCGGCTGTCTGCCGATCCTCATCCAGATGCCGATCTTCTTCGCGCTGTACTGGGTGCTGGTGGAATCGGTGGAACTGCGCCAGGCCCCGTGGCTGGGCTGGATCCAGGATCTGACCGCACGTGACCCGTACTTCATCCTGCCGGTGATCAACGTGGCGGTGATGTGGGCCACGCAGAAGCTGACCCCGGCACCGGGCATGGACCCGATGCAGGCCAAGATGATGCAGCTGATGCCGCTGGTGTTCGGCGTCATGATGGCCTTCATGCCGTCTGGTCTGGTGCTGTACTGGGTCGTCAACGGTGGCCTGGGCCTGCTCCAGCAGTGGTGGATGACCAAGCGTCATGGCAGCGATCCGCTGCCGGTCGTCACCGCCAAGAAGTAAGCCACACAGGAGACCCGCCGCAAGGCGGGTTTTCTGCATCTGCGGCCCGGCCAACCGTGCGGTCCGTAGAATGCCCAATGATTCCCCGCACGCTGCAGTGAGCCCGACATGACCCATGCCCCCGACACCATCGTGGCCATCGCCACCGCGCCCGGCGCGGGCGGCGTCGGCATGCTGCGGCTGTCCGGCCCGCAGGCGCGGCCCATCGCCGAGGCGATCGGCGTGCGCGCGATGCAGCCACGCCATGCGCATTACGCGCGCTTGCGCGATGCGGCCGGCGAGGTGATCGACGACGGCATCGCGCTGTGGTTCCCGGCGCCGAACAGCTTCACCGGCGAAGAAGTGGTGGAACTGCAGGGGCATGGCAGCCCGGTGGTGCTCCAGCAGCTGGTCGCGCGCTGCATCGCGCTGGGGGCTCGGCAGGCGCGGCCGGGTGAGTTCAGCGAGCGGGCCTTCCTCAACGGCAAGCTCGACCTGGCCCAGGCCGAGGCGATCGCCGATCTGATTGCCGCCAGCGATACCCGCGCAGCGCGCGCGGCCCGCCGCTCGCTGGACGGGGTGTTCTCGCGCCGCGTGGACGAGGTCGCAGAACAGCTTGTTCTGCTGCGGATCCACGTGGAAGCAGCGATCGACTTCGCCGACGAACCGCTCGATACCCTCGGCGGCGCGCAGGTCCGCAGTGGCCTGGTCACCGCGCTGCAGGCGCTGATCCGGCTGCGCGAGGATGCCGAACGCGGCCGCAAGTTGCGCGACGGGCTGCACGCCGTCCTGGTCGGGCCGCCGAACGCCGGCAAGAGTTCGCTGCTCAATGCACTGGCCGGCAGCGAGCGGGCGATCGTCACCGACATCGCCGGGACCACCCGCGACACCCTGCGCGAGACCATCCGCATCGATGGCCTGGAACTGACCCTGGTCGACACCGCCGGTCTGCGCGAAGGCGGCGATGCGATCGAGCGCGAAGGCATGCGCCGGGCGCGCGCGGAGATGCAGCGCACCGACCTGGCCATCGTGGTGGTCGATGCGCGCGAGCCGCAGGCCGGCCGCGACGCCGTGGGCGACAGCATCGCCGACGTGCCGCAGCAGCTGTGGATCCACAACAAGAGCGATCTGCTGGCCGCGATGCCGTCCGACGCTCCTGCGGACGTGGTGCATGTCTCGGCCGCGACCGGCCTCGGGCTGGATCAGTTGCACGCACGCCTGCGCGCGCTGGCCAGCGGCAGTGCCGGCGACAGCGTGGACGGTGAGTTCTCCGCGCGTGCCCGCCATGTGGAGGCGATCGGCCAGGCGATCGGCCATGCCGAACGCGCCGAATCGGAGCTGGTCCACGAGCACCTGGAGCTGGCGGCGGAGGAACTGCGCCTGGCCCATGAGGCGCTGGGCGAGATCACCGGACGGATGAGCGCCGATGACCTGTTGGGGCGGATTTTCTCGAGCTTCTGTATCGGGAAGTAGGCGGACGCCTTTCTTCGCGCTGTCACACCCTTGCAGCAGACTGACCGTGATCTTTATCGACAGGGATTTGCAGTGTCCAAGCAGTTGTGGGGATGTGTGTTGCTGGTGTCGCTGGCCGTGGCACCATCGGTGGCCATGAGCGCTGAATCGTCTTCCTCCACGCCGGCCAAGGCCGCCGTCTACGGCCACCGCGGTGCCAGTGCGCTGCTGCCCGAGCACACGCTCGCCGCGTACGCGCAGGCCATCGCCGATGGCGCCGACTACATCGAGCCGGACCTGGTGATGACCAAGGACGGCGTGCTGGTATCGCGCCACGAGAACGAGATCGGCGGCACCACCGATGTGGCCGCGCACCCGGAGTTTGCCAGCCGCAAGACCGTCAAGAGCATCGACGGTGAGCGCATGGAAGGCTGGTTCACCGAAGACTTCACCCTGGCCGAACTGAAGACCCTCTACGCCCGCGAGCGTCTGCCGCAGCTGCGCAGCACCGCGTTCGACGGCCAGTTCCGCATCGCCACGCTGGATGAGATCATCGCCTTCCTGGTGCAGCAGGCCGGGCGCGCCAACCGCGGCATCGGGCTGGTACCGGAGATCAAGCACGGCACCTACTTCAGGAGCATCGGCCTGCCGATGGAAGACAACGTGGTCGCCGCGCTGCAGGGCAACGCCTACACGCGCGTGGCGCCGGTGACGATCCAGTCCTTCGAGGTCGGCAACCTGCGTTACCTGCGCGGCAAGCTCGGCCGCGACAGCAACATCCGCCTGCTGCAGCTGCTCGGCGATCCCAAGCAGCAGCCCGGTGACGTGCTGGCCGCCAAGGGCAGCCAGCGCTATGCCGACCTGATCACCCCGGCCGGGCTGCGCGATGTGGCCACCTACGCCGACGGCATCGGCCCGAGCCTGCGCATGGTCATTCCACTGGATGCGCAGGGGAAGCTCGGCACCCCGACCTCGCTGGTGCGTGATGCGCATGCGGCCGGGTTGATGGTGGTGCCGTATACGTTCCGGCCGGAGAACTCCTTCCAGGCCGCGGAGTTCCGCAGCGGCGAGCCGAATGCCCGCAATGCCGAAGGCTCGGTGGCCGAGATGCGGGCCTACCTGGCCACCGGCATCGATGCGTTCTTCACCGATGACCCGGCGCTGGGCCGGCGTGCGGTGGATGGGGATGGCACGACCGCAGCCAATCCCTGAGCGTGTAGAGCCACGCCATCAGATGGCGTTGCCGGTCAGTCCAGCGATGACCCTTCATCGCGCCGCCGGAACGGCAGCACCACGAAGTCGCGGCCCTCGCGCGGTTGCCACAGCACCGGCACGCGGGTCGGGGAGGGCGGCTCCAGATCGGCATCGCGCGCTGCCTCGATGTCATCCTCTTCCTCGTCCTCCCAGCTATAGCGCTTGCGCGGCGCCATCGGGTCGGAGAGGCGGAACAGCAGCGCGCTGATGATGCCGGCGAAGGCACCGCCCATATGCGATTGCCAGGACACGCCCGGCTCGTGCGGCAGGATGGTCAGCAGCATGCTGCCGTAGAACAGGAAGGCGATCAGCCCGGCCGCGATCGCTGGCCGGTCGCGGCGCAGCAGGCCGAGCACGAACACCAGGAACATCAGGCCGTGGGTGATGCCACTGGCGCCCAGATGGCGGCTGCCCAGATCGCCCAGCAGCCAGGCACCGAGCCCCGAGCCGACCCACAACAGGGGCAGCGCGCGCACGGTGGCTTTGGGATAGACGCTGCCGGCCAAGGTGCCGAGGATCAGCAGGGCCGCCGCATTGGCGCCCAGATGCTGGATCGAGCCGTGCAGCAGCGGGGCACCGAGAATGCCGAGCAGGCCGGCCTTGTCCAGCGGGGCAACCGCCCACGGACGCCAGTCGACATGGCCCTGGGCGGTATACACCGCGACCAGCAGCAGCACGAAGGCCAGGCTCAGGTTGAACGCCCGCAGTACACCACCACGGTCGTTGCGGGACGGAACCGGCGGCGCGCCGGTGGGCTGGGGCAGGTTGGCGTTCATACCCTTAGGGATGGCGTCGCCCCGGATGAACACAAGGGCAACGTCGTGGGAGAGAGAGGTACCGCCTGCGGGACAATCCCGCAGGCGGCACGGTCGGTCAGGCGTGGCCGCCTTCCTTCGGCGGATTCTTCAGGCTCAGCACCACGGTCGCGGCGATGATCACCGCCACCACACCCAGCGAGATCGGGGTGGGGATCTTGAAGAGGTCGATCAGCATCATCTTGATGCCAATGAAGGCCAGCACCAGGGCCAGGCCGTACGGCAGCAGGTGGAAGCGATCGGCCATGCCGGCCAGCAGGAAGAACATCGCGCGCAGGCCCAGCACCGCGAAGACGTTGGAGGTCAGCACGATGAACGGGTCGGTGGTGATCGCGAAGATCGCCGGGATGCTGTCCACCGCGAAGATCACGTCGGTCACCGCGATCAGGATCAGCACCACGAACAGCGGCGTGAACCAGCGCTTGCCATCGCGCATGACGCTCATCGCGTTGCCGGCATAGTCGGGCAGCAGGTGCAGGTGCTTGCGCATCCAGCGCAGCGCAGGGTTGGTCTCAAGATCCGGCTCGCTGCCGGCCGAGAACCACATCTTCCAGCCGGTGAAGAGCAGGAACGCGCCGAACACATAGAGCAGCCAGTGGAACTTGGTCAGCAGCACGCTGCCGGCGAAGATCATGATGGTACGCAGCACGATCGCGCCCAGGATGCCGATGATCAGCACCTTCTGGCGCTGTTCCTCGGGCACCGCGAAGTAGCCCATGATCATCAGGAACACGAAGATGTTGTCCACGGCCAGGGCTTTCTCGACCAGGTAACCGGTCAGGAACTCCAGGCCGACCTTGTTGGCCACCACTTGGCCCGCAGTCTCGTTCAGGTAGTACCAGAGGCCACCGTTGAAGGCCAGGGCGAGGGCAACCCAGCCGATGGACCACCACAGGGCTTCCTTGAAGGTGACCTTGTGTGGGCCGCCGTGTCGCATCAAGACGAGGTCGACCAGCAGCGCGATGATCACCACCGCGCCGAAGCCGCCCCACAACCACACATTACCGATCGTCTGCATTGGGTTTATCCGTTGGAAAAAATAGAGTGCCTCAAGCCGGATGGCGAGGATCTGCAACGGAGGATCGGGGGGATCCAGGGACAGAGCTTCGCCATACGGCGAAGGTCTCGCTCGCAGTCCCGATGGGTGGGACTGCCGTTGCACCGGAGCCTGCGGGCTCGAATTGACGGCGACAACGTCTGGGAGCTACTCCCCTTCTGAGGCCGATTCTGCGGGGTGCCGGGGCCGGCGTCAAATCCTTTCCATGCCCCGGTGCTGCTGAACCCAATGCCCCAACCGGTAGTGACGGCCGCTGGCCGTCAACCACGTAGCGGCCGGGTTTACCGCGCTGACGGCCAGCGGCCGTCACTACCAGAGCGCCAGCGGCGTCGCTCCCAGCGCCGAGGGCTGCAGGCTTCCCGTTTACAATACGCCCATGAATACCCCTGCCCCCGTTGTCCGCCTCAAGAACGCCTGGCGCTCCAGCCACCCGTGGATCTTCCAGAAACTGGTCGAAAAGCCGGCCGTCCGTCCCAAACCCGGTGCCATCGTCGACGTCGTCGGCGTGGACGGGGAGTGGATCGGGCGTGGCTTCTACAACGGTCATTCGCGCATTGCCGTGCGCATCCTGGAGACCGATCAGGCCATCCCGGTCGACGCCGGCTGGTTCTCGCGCAAGATCGCCCAGGCGGTGTCGCTGCGCCGTGAGGTGCTCAAGCTGGACGAGATCTCCGATGCCTGGCGCGTGGTCCACAGCGAAGGTGACGGTCTGTCCGGCCTGGTGGTGGACCGCTACGGCGATCTGGTCGTGGTCGAATTCTTCGCCGCCGGCATGTTCCGCCACCGCGAGTGGGTGTATGAGGCCCTGCGCGAACAGTTCCCGGGCTGCCGTTTCCACAGCTTCGCCGACGAGCACGTGCAGAAGCAGGAAAGCTTCGACTTCCACGGCAACACCACCACCGAAGCCTCGGTGATCACCGAGTACGGCGTGAAGTTCCGCGCCGACCCGGCCGGTGCGCACAAGACCGGCTTCTTCGCCGACCAGCGTGAGAACCGCCAGTGGCTGAGCCAGCAGGTGGAAGGCAAGACCGTGCTGGACCTGTGCTGCAACACCGGTGGCTTTGCGGTGTACGCCGCCGCGCGCGGTGCGGCCGAGGTGGTCGGCATCGACATCGATGAAGACGTGATCGCCATCGCCAAGGGCAACGCCAAGCTCAACAACGTGCGCCCGAAGTTCATCCAGTCCGACATCTTCCCGTGGCTGCGCGATGCCTCCAACCGCGGTGAGAAGTTCGACGTGGTCATCCTCGACCCGGCCAAGATGACCCGCGACCGCGACCAGGTCATCACCGCGCTGAAGAAGTACCTGGACATGAACAAGCTGGCGCTGGGGGTGGTCAAGCCCGGTGGCCTGCTCGCCACGTTCTCGTGCACCGGCCTGGTGGCCGAAGACCAGTTCCTGGACATGCTGCGCCGCGCCGCGTTCTACGCCGGCCGCACCATCCAGATCCTGAAGGTGGCCGGCGCAGGTCCGGATCACCCGTTCATGGCCGCCGCTGGCCGGCTCCTCCTGGTCTCCGATTGTCGCGGGGAGCCGGCCAGCGGCCGGCACTACCGTTTGTTGTCCTCTCGGCGCTATGGTCTGACGCTTCCCATCCAAGGTGAGGCGTCATGACGTTGCGCAGTCTGTCTTTGCTGGTTTCGCTGGCGTTGTGCACGCCACTGGCCGCCCACGCGATCGAATTCACCCCGCAGGAGCTGGCCAGGGCATCTACGCTGCAGCACCGGCTGCTGACCTTGGACAGCCACCTCGACACGCCGGCCAACTTCCACCGCGACGGCTTCGACATCACCCAGCGGCACGACCACAACGCCCTGTCGCAGGTGGACTACCCGCGCATGGTGGAAGGCGCGCTGGATGGCGGCTTCTGGGCGATCTACACCGATCAGGGCGACCGCAGCGCACAAGCGCACCAGCATGACCGCGATGCCGGCCTGCTGCGGCTGACCGAGATCCGCGAGATGCTCGCCGCGCATCCGGACACCTTCCAGCTCGCGCTGACCGCCGCCGATGCCGCGCGCATCAAGGCCGCCGGCAAGCGCGTGGTCTACATCAGCATGGAGAACGCCAGCCCGCTGGTCGACGATCCCACGCTGCTCAGCTACTACCACCTGGCCGGCCTGCGCCTGCTCAGCACGGTGCACTTCGCCAACAACGAGTTCGCCGATTCGGCTACCGATCCCAAGGGTGCCGAGTGGAAGGGCCTGAGTCCGGCCGGCAAGGCGCTGGTGGATGAAGCGGTGCGGCTGGGTATCGTCATCGATCAGTCGCATGCCGCCGATGCGGTGTTCGATGATCTGATCGAGCGCATGCCGGTGCCGTTCGTGCTCTCGCACAGCTCGGCCAAGGCGATCTACAACCATCCGCGCAACCTCGATGATGTGCGTCTGAAGCGGCTGGCCAAGGCCGGCGGCGTGATCCAGGTCAACGCCTATGGTGGTTATCTGATCGACACCGCCAAGAGCGAGGCGCGCAAGGCGGCCGAGACGGCGCTGATGGCGCAGCTGGGCACCGATTACGACGGCATGAGCATCCAGCAGGGCGTCGCGCTGAAGAAGGGGCTGGAGGAGATCGACCAGCGCATTGCGCTGCGCAAGGCCACGCTCGACGATTTCTTCGCCCACTTCGAGCACATCCTCAAGGTGGTCGGCCCCGAACACGTGGGCATCGGGCTGGACTGGGATGGCGGCGGTGGCCTGGCGGATCTGCCCGACGTGAGCCAGCTGCCGAAGATCACCGCGTGGCTGCTGCGCAAGGGCTACAGCGAGAAACAGATCGCCGGTATCTGGGGCGGCAACCTGCTGCGCGTCATGCAGCAGGCACAGGATCACGCGGCCAAAGTTGCCGCCGCGAAGCCCTGAGGCCAGTGGCGCGTCGCGCGCTGCCCGGCAGGGCGGCGTCACCAGCGCCCGCAAAGAAAAAGGCAGGCCCAGGGCCTGCCTTTCTCACACCCGGTCATCGCCGGCCCGGTGGCCGGCGCGATAGCTCAGCGCTTGCCCAGCACCGCATTGCGACGCCCGTAGGCGAAGTAGGCGATCAGGCCCAGAACGTTCCACGCCAGGAAGTACAACTGCGTGGTGCTCGGCAGGCTGAAGAACAGGTACACGCAGCCGATCACCGCCAGCGGGCCGACCACGTAGGCCAGCGGCGTGCGGAACTTGCGCACGCGGTTGGGTTCGCGCTTGCGCAGCACCACCAGGCACAGGCCCACCGCGGTGAACGCGGCCAGCGTGCCGGCGTTGGCCAGCGCAGCGATCTCATCCAGACGTGCCACGCCGGCCAGCGCAGCAACCAGCACCGCGGTGAACAGCGTGGTGGCGACCGGCGTGCCGGTGCGCGCGCTGACCTTGGACAGACCACGCGGCAGCAGGCCATCGCGCGACATGACGAAGAAGATGCGGCTCTGGCCGTACAGGAAGGCCAGCAGCACGGTCGGCAGCGCGATCACCGCCGCTGCGCCGATCCACTTGGCCGCACCCGGGCTGCCCAGCTCGCGCAGGATCAGCGCCAGCGGCTCGGCGCTCTGGCCGAAGATCGTGTAGCTCATCGCACCCACGGCGGCCAGCGCCACCAGCACGTAGATGATGGTGCAACCGACCATCGAGCCGATGATGCCGATTGCCAGGTCGCGCTCGGGCTTCTTGGTTTCTTCAGCGGCGGTGGAGATCGCATCGAAGCCGTAGAACGCAAAGAAGATGATCGCGGCGGCCGCCATCACCCCGCGTTCCACGCCATCGGCGCCCAGCGACTTGACGAAGCCGAACGGCATGAACGGCTCCATGTGGCCGGTATCGAAGTGCGGCAGGGCGATCGCCACGAACACGGTCAGCGCGATGATCTTGATCACCACCAGGACTGCGTTGAGGGTCGCGCTTTCCTTGGTGCCGGCCATCAGCATGCCGGCCACCAGGAAAGTGATCAGCACCGCCGGCAGGTTGATGAAGCCGCCTTCCACGTGAGGGCCGGCGGTCAGCATCAAGGGCAGGTCGATCCCGAAGCCGTGCAGGAAGCCGACCGCGTAGCCGGACCACCCGACCGCGACCGTACTCACCACCAGCGAGTACTCCAGGATCAGGCTCCAGCCGACCACCCAGGCCACCACCTCGCCCAGGGCGGTGTAGCTGTAGGTGTAGGCGCTGCCGGCGGCCGGCATCATCGTGGACAGTTCGGCGTAGGACAGGGCCGCGCAGGCGCAGACCGCGCCGGCGATGGCAAAGGAAATCAGCACTGCGGGGCCGGCCAGGTTCGCGCCGACACCGATCAGGGTGTAGATGCCGGTGCCGACGATCGCGCCGATGCCCAGCGCGATCAGGTGCGGCCAACTCAGGGTCGGGATCAGTTGCCTGCCGGCTTCATGGACGGTGACGGTGTCTAGGGACTTGCGCCGGAGCAATGACATGGGGCCTCGCGGTGGATGACTGTGAACGACAAGTCTGCGAGTTTTACCGAACGCGGCGCAGCATTACTACTGCCAAGCGTCGTAAGCGGCTGCACGGCCCGCATGACTGAGGCGAAGGTGACGAAACGGGCACAAAGGCCGGACGCTCATTCCCAGTGGCAGCCGGTGTCGGTGATCGCCTCGAAGTCTTCGCCGAAGGCGGTCTGCTGGCCGGTGCGCGCGTTGGTGTAGGAGAAGCCATAGATGCGCGCGCCTTGGGTGCTGATCGCGTAGTGGCCAATCACCTTGCCGTCCAGGTGCTCGTCCCACACCGTGTCGAACTGCCACGGGCGGTCTTCGGCCAGCACCGTGCTCTCCTGCGAGGCCAGGGTCAGCCGCAGCCACGCGGTCTTGCCGGCGTAACGCACATGGCTGACCCGCTCACCGTCCGCGGTGCCCTCGGGGAGTTTCCATTCGAGGTGGATCTGCTGGCGGCTGCCGCCGGTCAGGCAGCGGATGTCATCGGCGTGCGCCGGCGCGATGGCCAGCAGCAGCAACAGCAGGGCGAGCCAGCGCATGGGGCAGGGTTCATCCAGACAGAAAGAGGGCCATTGTCCTCCCGCGCGCGCGCTGCCGGCAGCATCAGCCGGATCGAGCATCCCGATCCGGCAGGTGGGCGTCAGCGGTTCAACGTCGCCATGGCCGCAGGGGCATAGCGCGGGCCGGCGGCGGCATGCGCCGGGAAGATCGCATCGATCCGGGCCAGCGCGTCGGCGCTGAGCTGCACCTGCAGCGCGCCGAGGTTTTCTTCCAGATAGGCCAGCCGCTTGGTGCCCGGGATCGGCACCAGGTCTTCGCCCTGCGCCAGCACCCAGGCCAGGGCTAGCTGCCCGGGGCTCACGCCCTGGGCCTTGGCCATCGCGGTGACCGCGTCGACCAGGGCCAGGTTGCGGTCGAAGTTCTCGCCCTGGAAGCGCGGCGATTGGCGGCGGTAGTCGTCGGCGTCGAAATCGGCCGGGCTGCGGATCGCGCCGGTCAGGAAGCCACGGCCCAGCGGCGAGTAGGGCACGAACCCGATGCCGAGCTCGCGCACCGTCGCCAGCACACCGTTGTCTTCCGGATCGCGCGACCACAGCGAGTACTCGGTCTGCACCGCGGTGATCGGATGCACCGCATGGGCGCGGCGGATCGTGCCGGCCGAGGCTTCGGACAGGCCCAGGAAGCGCACCTTGCCCTGTTCGACCAGCCGCGCCATCGCCCCCACGGTGTCCTCGATCGGCACCGTGCCGTCCACGCGGTGTTGGTAGTACAGGTCGATGTGGTCCACGCCCAACCGCTGCAGGCTGGCCTCGCAGGCGGCGATCACGTACTCCGGGCGGCCATCGACGCTGCGCGCGGCGGTGTCGCTCGGCTCCAGCTTGATCCCGAACTTGGTGGCGAGGAACACCTGGTCGCGGCGGCCGGCGATCGCCTTGCCGACCAGCACCTCGTTGGTGTGCGGGCCGTACATGTCGGCGGTGTCGAGCAGGGTGACGCCGCGCTCCAGCGCGCGGTGGATGACCGCGATCGCGTCGGCATCGCTGCCGCGGCCGCCATAGAACGCGCTCATGCCCATGCAGCCCAGGCCGAGCGCGGAAACGGTGGGGCCATCACGGCCAAGGGTGCGGATCTGCATGCGGTACTCCGGGGAAGGGAAGGAACAGGACCAGCATCCTCCTGCGGACTATGTGGATAAACTGGCTGCTCCTGCATCGTCCTTGAAGCCAGCCTTCACAATGAGCGCTCAGCATCCTCTGCCCGCCGTGGTTGCCTTCGCGCGCGTCGCGCACCATGCCAGCTTCACCCGGGCCGCCGACGAGCTGGGCGTATCGCCCTCGGCGCTCTCGCAGACGGTGCGCGCGCTGGAGGCCCACCTTGGCGTGCGGCTGCTGCAACGGACCACGCGCCGGGTCGGCCTGACCGAGCAGGGCGCGCGCTTCCTGGCGCAGGTACGTGAGGGCCTGGCCCGGATCGATGCCGCGTTCGACGACCTGGACCAGCTGCGCGATGTCCCCGCCGGCAAACTGCGCATCAACGTGCCGAGGATCGCTGCCGAACTGCTGGTGCTGCCGCACCTGCCCGGCTTCCTGGCGCGTTATCCACAGATCGAGGTGGAGCTGTTCGTGGAGACCGCGCTGACCGATCTGGTCGCCGGCGGCTTTGACGCGGGGATCCGCTTGGGCGAAAGCCTGGCCCGCGGCATGATCGCAGTGCCGATCGGGCCGCTGGAACGCCAGGTGGTGGTGGCCACGCCGGATTATCTGGCCATGCATGGCGTGCCCGTGACCCCGGCCGACCTGGTCGGGCACGAGTGCATCGTGCACCGGCTCAGCACCGGACGGCGGATGGCGTGGGAGTTCACCGGCGAGGGGCGCGATTTCGAGGTCGAGGTCGCGGGCCGGCTGGTGTTCAACGATGCCGGGCTGATCCATGCGGCGGTCACCCGGGGTATGGGCCTGGCGCAGGGGTTCGAGGCGCTGTACGCCGGCGATGTGGCGGCCGGCCGCCTGCAGTGCGTGCTGCAGGACTGGCAGCAGCCGTTCGCCGGCTTCCACCTCTATTACCCGGCACGCGAGCAGATGGCGCCCAAGCTGCGGGTGTTCATCGACCATCTGCGTGAGGCGATGCGGCGCTGACGCGTGCGGCTCAGCCGGTGCCCGGCAGCAGGGCGCGTGCCCAGTCTGCCTGCGGTGGATGGCCCTGTGGATAGATCACCTGCGCATCCCCGGGGAAGCGCTTGCAGCACAACACGCCGTTGGCATCGAACAGACGCCAGCCCTGCGCCGCCGCTTCGGCCTCGGCGATGCGATGGCGCAGCCCAAGCACCAGGCTGGCGTGGCAGTCGAACAGGCACGTACGAAGATCGATCCGGTCCAGCGGCTGAAGCCCCGCGACAATGCGGGTCACGGCTGGATGGGCCAGATCGATGCGCCGGGTGTGCATGCCGAGCAGACGTTCGTCATGACCACTCAGGTGCTGCACGAAGTAGACAGGTGGCGGCATGGGTCCCCGCAGTGTTGCGCACGCGCCGGTGAGGCGACGTTGGACGATGGCGCCGATTGGACACCTCGCCGGTACGCAGGGGAATCTCAATGTTTGAATGAAAACCGAGCGTCGCGATGATGCTGCCTATCCGCGGCCGAACGCGGCGCGCCCTGTCGTCGTGCACCACGCTTGCCTGCAAGGGCTCAGCCGCTCACGCCCAGCCGCACACCGAAGCCGACCAGAAACACCCCTGCCACCCGCCTCAGCCAAAGCCCGACACGCGGGTGCTGCAGAATCCGACGGCGCAGCAGGTTGCCCACCCCGATCAGCACCGAGCAGTAGGCCAGCCCCATGCCGAAAATGATCAGCGCCATGGTCGCAAACGTCACCACGCCCTGGTGCCGTGCCGGATCGATGAACAACGGCAGGAAGGCCATGTAGAAGATGATCGCCTTCGGGTTGAGCAGGTTGATCAGTACCGCCTGGCGGAAGTAGTGGCCCGGCGTGAGGCGGATGCCACCTTCCTCGCCCTGGGCGCGCGGCTGGCGCAGCAGGCCGATGCCGATCCACACCAGGTACGCCGCGCCGAGGTACTGCACCGCGTGGAACACCAGCGGGTTGGCCTTGAGCAGCGCCGCTACGCCGGCCACCGCCAGCCACATCAGGATCTGGTCGCCCAGCAGCAGGCCGAACAGCGCCGTGTAACCGCCGCGCACGCCGCCGCGGCCGGTGGCGGTGAGCAGGGTGAAGGTGCCCGGGCCCGGCAGTGCCAGGAACACCAGCACGGCAGCAACAAAGGTCCACAGATCCTGGATGCCCATCCACGGCATGGCGGCGACTCGACGACGGGGGAGGAGCATTGTCCGGCAGCCGCGCGCCGGGCGATAGCGTCAGCGCGCGCCGGCCGGCAAGCCGGCGAGCAGCGGCTGCAGCCGTTGCGCGAACATCGCATGCAGCTGCCGGATCGCCGGCGAGAACTGCTTGCGGTGCGGGCACACCAGGTTCAACGGCAGGCTGTCGCCGGCCCCGTCCAGCAGCACCTGCAGGCGCCCGGCCTGCACATCGGCGCAGATATCCAGCCACGATTTGAACACGATGCCTTCTCCCGCCACTGCCCAGCGCCGGACCACGTCGGCATCGTCGCAGACCATGTTGCCGCGCACCGGGATCACCGTGCGCCGTCCATCGGCCTCGAAACTCCAGCGGTCATAGGCTCGCCCAGCCAGTTGATACAGCAGGCAGTGGTGCTCCTTCAGCGCCTCCAGGCTGTCCGGCGCACCGTGCCGGGCCAGGTAATCCGGTGACGCGGCCAGCACCCGGCGATTGCCGGGCAGCAGGGGCAGGGCGACATAGCTGGCGTTGTCGAAGCGGCCCAGGCGGAAGGCGATGTCGACCGGGTCGCGGAACACATCGGCAACCTGGTCGGACACCTGCAGGCGCAGCTGCAGCTTCGGATGCGCGGCGCGGAACTCGGTCAGCCATGGCAGCAGCAGGTTGCGGCCCAGATCCGAGGGTGCGGCCACCTGCAGCGTGCCGCGCAGTTCGGCATCTGCGCCCCGCACCCGGGCCTCGCCCTCGCGCAGCGCGGCCAGCACCTCCTGCGCATAGGGCAGGTACAGCGCGCCCTCGGCAGTCAGGCGCAGGCTGCGGGTGGAGCGCACGAACAGGCGCAGGTCCAGCTCGCGTTCCAGCCGCGCCACCGCCGCAGCGACCTGACCGGGCAGCAGGCCCGCCTCGCGCGCGGCGTTGGAAAAGCTGCCCAGCGCGGCGGTGCGGACAAACAGGGCGAGGTCATCGAACCGGACCATTTTCATTCCTGCAGTGAAAGTGCTGCCCGATTTTGCGCCTTTCTCTGCCAGGGCGTGAAGCGCAGGCTGTCCGTCTTCCCCAACGGATCTCCCCCGATGAAAGCCGTCGCCTATACCCAGCATGGCCTGCCGATCAGCGACCCCGCCGCGCTGGTGGACATCACCCTGCCGATCCCCACCCCCGGCCCGCGCGACCTGCGGGTCGAGGTCCGCGCGATCTCGGTAAACCCGGTCGATACCAAGGTCCGCACCGGCGTGGCGGTCACCGAGCCGCGCGTACTGGGCTTCGACGCAGTCGGCATCGTGGATGCGGTGGGCGACGCGGTGACGCTGTTCCAGCCCGGTGACGCGGTCTTCTACGCCGGCGCGATCGGCCGCGCCGGCAGCAATGCCGAGTACCAGCTGGTGGACGAGCGCATTGTCGGCCACAAGCCGGCCAGCCTGGACGATGCCGCCGCCGCGGCGTTGCCGCTGACCGCGATCACCGCCTGGGAGCTGCTGTTCGACCGTCTGCGCATCGCGGAAAACGGCGGCGAAGGGCAGACCCTGCTGGTGATCGGCGCCGCTGGTGGCGTCGGCTCGATCCTGGTGCAGCTGGCCCGCCAGCTGACCCGCCTGACCGTGATCGGCACCGCCTCGCGCCCGGATACCCAGGACTGGGTCTACGCGCTGGGTGCGCACCATGTGATCGACCACACCCAGCCGCTGGGCGAAGGCCTGCAGCGCCTGGGCATCGCCGAGGTCAGCCATGTGGCCAGCCTGACCCATACCGACCAGCACTACGATCAGATCGTTGCCGTGCTGGCGCCGCAGGGTCAGCTGGCGCTGATCGACGATCCCGGCCAGCTCGACGTGATGGCGCTCAAGCGCAAGAGCCTGTCGCTGCACTGGGAATCGATGTTCACCCGCTCCAGCTTCAACACGCCCGATGTGCAGCGCCAGCACGACCTGCTTGAGCGCGTCGCCGCGCTGATCGACGCGGGCGTGCTGCGCACCACGCTCGGCGAGCACTACGGCCGCATCAACGCCGCCAACCTGCGCCAGGCGCACGCCCTGATCGAGAGCCACCGCGCGCGCGGCAAGCTCGTGCTCGAAGGGTTCTGACGCAGCCAATGAGACCGCCGCGGCCTACACTTGGCGCATGCAAACCGAATTCCTCATCCTCGGCGGCCTGGTGTGTGCCGTCCTCGTGCTGCAGCTGCTCGCGCTGCTGCGGCGTTCCGGCCATGGCGACCTTGAACAGACCCTGCGCGAGGAAGCGCGGGTCGGCCGCAGCGAACTGCGCGAGCAGCTCGAAGGCCTGGGCCGCCAGCAGGATGCCCGGCTGGAAAGTTTCGCGCGCGCGCTGACCGATCTCTCCACCCGTACCGACCAGCGGCTGGACCTGCTGCGCGATGCGCTCGGTGAAGACGCGCGCAAGGCCCGCGAGGAAAGCACGCTCAGCCAGCAGCGCACCGGCGACCTGCTGGCCCTGCGCATGCAGGAAGTGCGTGCGCAGCTGGAAGCGTTCGGGCAACAGCAGCAGGCGCGCATCGAAGCGTTCGGCCAGCAGCTGGTGGAACTGACCACGCGTACCGACAGCCACATGGCCGCGCTGCGCCAGGCCCTGGCAGAAGACGCTCGCCTGGGCCGCGAGGAAACCGGGCAGTCGCAGCAGCGCCTGGCCGAATCGCTGGGCCTGCGCCTGCAGGAGATGACCCAGCGCAACGAGCAGCGTATCGGCGAGATGCGTGCCACGCTCGAGCAGCAGCTCAAGAGCCTGCAGAGCGACAACGCCGAGAAGCTCGACCAGATGCGCGTGACCGTGGACGAGAAGCTGCAGACGACCCTGGAGACCCGCCTGGGTGCTTCGTTCCAGTTGGTCTCCGAGCGGCTGGAGCAGGTCCAGCGCGGGCTCGGCGAAATGCAGCAGCTGGCCACCGGTGTGGGCGACCTCAAGCGCGTGCTGACCAACGTCAAGAACCGCGGCAGCTGGGGCGAAGTGCAGCTGGACAACATCCTCGAGCAGACGCTCACCCAGGAGCAGTACGCGCGCGGCGTCAAAGTACGCCCGGACAGCAACGAGATCGTCGATATCGCCGTGCGCCTGCCGGGCCGTGGCCATGAAGACACCCCGGTGTGGCTGCCGATCGATTCCAAGTTCCCGCGTGAGGATTACGAGCGCCTGCTCGATGCGCAGGAGCAGGGCGACGTCGAGGGTGTGCGGGTGCAGGGCGCGCAGCTGGAACGCGCGATCCGCATCCAGGCCAAATCGATCTGCGACAAGTACATCGCGCCGCCGCACACCACCGATTTCGCGGTGATGTTCCTGCCCACTGAAAGCCTGTACGCCGAAGTGATCCGGCGCCCTGGCCTGATCGACCTGCTGCAGCGCGACCATCGCGTGGTGGTGGCGGGCCCGACCACCGTCACCGCGTTGCTCAACAGCCTGCAGATGGGCTTCCGCACGCTGGCCATCGAACAGCGCTCCAGCGAAGTGTGGGGCTTGCTCGGTGCGGTCAAGAGCGAGTTCGGCAAGTTCGCCGGCATCCTGGAAAAAGCCGAGAAGCAGATCACCACGGTTGGCCGCAGCCTCGGCGAAGCCAGCCGCAAGACGCGCACCATCGAGCGCCGCCTGCGCAGCGTGGAAACGCTGGGCAGTGAACAGACCCAGGACCTGCTCGGCGACATGAGCGGCGAGGACGAGGACGTGGCAGGCGACGAGACCAGCCCCGCGCAGGAGTGAACGCCGACGCCGTGCATGCAGGTGATCGCGCATGCTGCGCGGCACGTCTTTTCCCTGCCGTCTTCAACCTTTCAAGGAACCGCCCATGCGTCTGACCCTGATGCTGTCCCTCCTGTTCGCCCTGGCCGGGTGCAGCAGCACACCGCCTGCCGATACCACCGCCGCCACGCCTGCCACGCCCAGCGCCGCCGAATGCACCGCCGCCGGTGGCAGCCTGCAGCCGCTGGGTCGCCTGCAGCGCGTGCAGTGTGTGGTGCCCTACGCGGATGCCGGCAAGGCCTGCAGCGCCAAGGCCGACTGCACCGGCCAGTGCCTGGCCACCGGCGATGCCGCACCGGGAACGGCCGCGCGTGGCGTCTGCCAGCGCGATGTCAGCCAGAACTTCGGCTGCCGCCAGCGCATCGATGGCGGTGTGGCGATGGGCACGATCTGCGTCGACTGACCGCCCCCCGGCACGGCTATGCTGTGCCTCCCCCGATCCAACGCAAGGAACCTGCCGTGAGCCAGACCGTCTACGACATCCCCGTGACCACCATCGAAGGTCAGCCGACCTCGCTGGCCGACTACCGCGGCAAGGTGCTGCTGGTCGTCAACGTCGCCTCCAAGTGTGGCCTGACCCCGCAGTACGAAGGCCTGCAGGCGCTGTACGCCGACAAGCAGGCCGCCGGCCTGGAAGTGCTGGGCTTCCCGGCCAACAACTTCCTGGCCCAGGAGCCGGGCAGCGAAGCGGATATCCAGCAGTTCTGCCAGCTGGAATACAACGTCAGCTTCCCGATGTTCGCCAAGATCAGCGTCGCCGGTGAGGACACCCATCCGCTGTACCAGCAGCTGACCGCCGCGCAGCCGGCCGCCACCGGCGAAGGCCCGATGCGCGAGAAGCTGCAGGGCGCCGTGGCCAAGTATCCGGAGCTGGTAGTCAACGCCGCCCCGGGCGTGCTGTGGAACTTCGAGAAGTTCCTGGTCGGCCGCGATGGTCAGGTCATCGCGCGCTTCGCCCCGGACGTGCCGGCCGATGACGCACGCCTGGTCGCGGCGATCGACGCCGCGCTGGCGGCCTGATCGGCGGACCCGGAAACACAAAAAAGCCCCGCTTCGGCGGGGCTTTTTCGTGGGGCTTCAGTTACCCCAGTTCGGCATCGGCATCGCATCGACCGGAATCGGTGCGGTGTCGTCGGCGTCCTTGCCGCGCGCGTGCTTGCCACGCAGGTCGTTCTCGATCTGGTAGTTGCGACGTTGCAGCCACGCATCGCGGGTGAGGGCGTACTCGTCCACGGCGTTGTCGCGGATGTCATCCAGCGCCATCAACTGCGATCGCATGTCCACCAGCTGCAGACCCTGAAGACCGATACGAATCTTGTCTTCTTCAATGGTACGGATCGGCGAGAGCGGAATGTCGCCCGCCAGGCCGAACACGTCGCGCACGGTACGCGGGCCGAAGAACGGCAGCTCCACATAGCGCGAGCCGCGCCAGCCCCAGGCACCCAGGGTCTGGCCGAAGTCCTCGCTGCGTCGCGGCACCATCGCCTTGCTGGCCGGATCGAACAAGCCACCCACGCCCAGCGTGGAGTTCATCAGGAACCGCCCCAGACTGTCCCACGCATCGCCAGGGCGACCCTGCAGCACCTGGTTGGTGATGGTCACCGGTGCCCGCAGATTGCTGAAGAAGTTGGTCACGCCGGTACGGGCGAAACGTGGCACCACACGCGTGTACGCAGTGGCAAGCGGTCGTGCCACGGCGCGGTCGACCACGTTGTTGAAACTGTGCACCTTGCGGTTGAAGGGTTCCCAGGGATCGTAGGCCGTACTGCCGCCTTCACTGCCCTCCGCGGTCGGGGCCGGGCCACCATACAGCGCGGCAAAATCGTCCTCGGCATTGGTCGGTGCGGTGCCGCCACTGACTGGCGCGGTGGCCGGGTCGGTGCCGGCCTGAGCAGCGGGGGGCGTCGTGTCGGCGACGATATCGGCCGGTACGGCATCGGCGTCGGCCGTCGCGGTCGTCGGTGCCGTCACGGGGGCGACCTCGACGCTGACCGGTGCGCTGTCGCGTGCGGGTTTGCCGGCACAGGCGCTCAAGGCCAGCGCCAGCACGAGGAGGGGGAGGGTGCGTATGACGTTCATGTCAGCTCGCCGCAGAAAGGGCATGGAAATCCAGGGTGGGTGCCAACCGGTAGGCGGCACTGAGGTCGGTGAAACCGTCCGGGCTGCCGACGATCGTCGGTGGGGTCCCGTCTGCACGCAGGCGTGCGGCCAGCTCGGCCAGCAGCGCCAGACCGGCGCTGTCGAGCCGGCTCACCGCCGCCAGATCCACCTGCTGCACGCCGTCCAGCGCGGTCAGCGAGGGCCACAGAGCCGTCACCGCCGCGCGGTCGAGCTCCCCGCTGAACACCAGCGAGGTGCCGTTGCGTTGCACGCTGGCGCTGTTACTTGCCACGCGGGGCCTGCCCGGCCTGCATGCTGCCGTTGCGCAGTTCGGTGGCGACCTGCTGGATCGACTTCTGGCGCAGCGGGGCGTCGAACTGGGTCTTGAAGGTCTGCACGTAGGAGATGCCTTCGATCATCACATCGAAGATCTTCCACTGGCCGTTGACGTTGCGCATCAGGTAGTCGACCGGGGTCGGCTCGCTGCCGGCGCGGATCAGCTCGGTGGACACGCGCACGCCACGGTTGCCCGGCAGCGGCGACTCGGTCTTCAGGCGGAAGGTCGGCTTGCCCTGGATCTCGAGCAGGGCCGAGCCGTAGCGCTGCATCAGGTTGTCGGCCATCGCATCGGCGAACAGCTTGACGTCGGCATCGGAGGCGCCGCGGCCGTGCACGCCCAGCACGAGGCGGGCGGCGTAGTCACGGTCGAAGGTCTTGTTGAGCTCGCTGTTGATGAAGTCACGCAGCACGGCCGGGTTGGCCCGGAACTCGGTGCGGCGCTGCTGCAGCGAGGTCAGGATGCGGGTGCTGGCGTCCATCACGGCCTTGCTGGCCTGGCCCTGCTGGGCGGCAGCGGCCGCCGGGGCGGCCTGGGCGAAGGAGAGAGAGGGCGTGGCGGCGAGCAGGGCCGAGGCCAGCAGTGCCGGGATCAGGGTCTTTTTCATGGTTGCGGTTCCGTTGCAGGCGCGGGCGCGCCGTTGCCATCGTGGGAGTCAGCGCCACCGGTGTTGGCCGGACCGCTGAACATGTACTTGCCGACCAGCTGCAGCAGGTCCACCGCCGGCTGGGTGAAGACGATCTCGTCGCCGGACTTGAGTACGTCCGGATCTCCGCCCGGCTGCAGTCCGATATAGCTCTCGCCGAGCAAACCGCTGGTGAAGATGCCGGCCGAGGTGTCGGCGGGCAGATCCTTGAACTTGCCGTCGAGCTTGAGGGTCACGATCGAGTCGAACTTCTGGGGATCCAGTTCGATGCCCGAGACCTGGCCGATGGTGACGCCGCCGATCTTGACCGGGGCCTGCTTGCGCAGCTGGCCGATCTGGGTGAAGCGCGCCTTGAGTTCGTAGCCGCTGCCACCGGTGCCCCACCGTTGATTGGTGGAGGCCACGGCCAGCACCAGCAGCGAGGCCAGCGCCAGCAGCAGGAACGCGCCGACGGAAAATTCGAGTCTGGGACCGCGGATGGCCATGGGATATCTCACTGTTCTTTGTCAGGTGCCTGGACAGGTGTCCGGGCGGGAAGTCTTTGCGTACCGACCAACGGTCGGTACCTACTGGAACATCATGGCGGACAGCACGAAGTTGAAGACCAGCACCAGCAGCGAGGCGTTGACCACCGCACGCGTGGTGGCGACCGAGGTGCCTTCGATGGTGGGTTCGGCATGGAAACCGACATAGGAGGCCACCAGGGCCGCCGTGCCGCCGAAGATCGCCGACTTCAGCATCGCCACGCCGAAGTCGTCCCAGAAGTCCACGCTGTTGCTCAGCGCCGACCAGAACACGCCATTGTCCAGGCCGAGCACGTGCACGGCCTCGAAGTAGCTGGCACTGATCGCCAGTGAACAGAAGATGCCGGTCAGCAGCGGCACGGTCAGTACCGCCGCCCAGAAGCGCGGGGCAACGACCTTGGCGACCGGGTCGATCGCCATCAGCTCCAGGGCCTTGATCTGGTCGGTGGCCCGCATCAGGCCCAGCTCGGCGGCGATCGAGCTGCCGGCGCGGCCGATGAACAGCAGCGCGGTCAGCACCGGGGCCAGTTCGCGGTACAGCGACAGGCCGAGCAGCGTGGACAAGGCATCGGCGGCACCGAAGGTGGTCAGCGTGCGGTAGCCCTGCAGGGTCAGCACCAGGCCCACGAAGGCACCGCCCACGGCGATGATCGGCAGCGAACGTGCACCGATCTTGTAGATCTCGCGGGTCAGCTCGGCCAGGAAATCGGCGGTCGGCAGCGAGCCGCGCAGCACCGTCAGCGAGAACAGGCCGGCGCGACCGAGCGAGCGGGTGGCGTCAACGAACGGCATCAGGCAACCCTCGCACGCGGTGCGGCATCGAAGGGGATCGGGCCGTCCGGCTCACCATGCAGGAACTGCCGCAGCAGCGGGTCCTGGCTGGATTCGAGCGCGGCCGGGCTGCCCTGGAACACGATGCCGCCGTTGGCGATCGCGATCACCTGGTCGCAGATCGGCAGGGTCTCGTGCACGTGGTGGCTGACGATGATGCTGGTCAGCCCCAGGCTGTGGTTGAGGCGCTGGATCAGGCTCATGATCACGCCCGAGGCGATCGGATCCAGCCCGGTCAGCGGCTCGTCGTAGATCATCAGCGGCGGGTCCAGTGCCAGCGCGCGGGCCAGGGCCACACGGCGCGCCATGCCGCCGGACAGCTCGCGCGGCCAGGCATCGGCAGCGGCCAGCAGGCCGACCGCATGCAGCTTCATCTGCACCAGGCGGCGCAGCACGGGCTTGGGCAGGCGGGTGTGGGTGCGCAGCGGCAGCGCCACGTTCTCGGCCACGGTCAGGTCGGTCAGCAGGCCGTTGCCCTGCAGCAGTACGCCTACGCTCTTGCGCATCTCCAACAGCGCGCGTGCGCCGGTCGGGATGGGCTGGCCGAACAGGGTGACCTCGCCGGCAACCGGCCGCAGCTCACCGGTCAGCGCGGCCAGCAGGGTGGACTTGCCACTGCCTGACGGGCCGAGCACGGCCGTGATGCTGCCGCGCGGAACGGTCAGCGAAACGTCGCGCAGGATCGTACGTCCGCCGCGGTCGATGCGGACGTTGGACAACTGCACCAGACTCTCTTCGGAAACCGTCATGAGCGCCATTAACAAAATTCCAACGTTGTAAGATCATGGTGAACGGCTGAACATAACCGAACTGCACCGTGCAGTATTGTCGCACGGGCAGGTGAGGGCAGCGCCCCGGCAACCAGGCCGTGGGCTGCAACACAGCGTGTCGGGCCGGTATCGGCCACGGGCTTTTCCGCGTCCGGACACCGGCCAGCGCTGCGTTCGTGCGCGGGCTGCGGCACACTCCTGCGATGACCGACGCCGCTTCAGACTTCCGCCTGTACCACTCCAACTCGCTCGATGTGCTGGCCGCCCTGCTGGCCACGACGCTGCGCACGCCCGTGCCGGGCCAATCGATCCTGGTGCCCGAGGTGGTCCTGATCCCGCAGGTCGCGATGCGCCGCTGGCTGCAATCGACCCTGGCGGCCGAGTATGGCATTGCCGCCAACCTGGAGTTCCTCACCCCCGGTGAGCTGGTCGCCCGCGCCCTCAACGCCAACGTGCCCGGCGAACATGACGATCTCAATGCCGAGGGCCTGCGCTGGAGGCTGTACGCCGCGCTGCGTGACCCGGTGCTGATGGCGCAGCCGCCGATGGCGGCCCTGCAGGCGTATCTGTCCGCGGCCGATCCGCTCAAGCCGTGGGCGCTGGCCGCCGAGCTGGCCTCGGTGTTCGAGAAGTACCAGGCCTGGCGCCGCGATTGGCTGCTGCGTTGGGAGGCCGGCGCGGCACCGAACGACCCGCAGGCGATCCTGTGGCGGCATATCGCCAGCGGCAAGCAGTACCGTGCGCGCCGCATCGATGCCTATCTCGCCCGTTTCGAGGGCGCTGGCCAACCGCTGCCGCAGGGCCTGCCGGCGCGGGTGTTCGCCTTCGCCACGCTCAACATCTCCCCGGACGTGCTGCGGGTGATGGCCACCCTGGCGCGGGTCGGCACGATGCACTTCTATCTGCCCACACCGACCCAGGCCTACTGGGGCGATCTGCAGACCCTGGGCGAGAAGCTGCGCAGCGGCGCGCCCGATCCGTTCGGCGAGGCGGCCGGCGAGAACCGCCTGCTGCAGGCCTGGGGCGCGGCGGGCCGCGACTTCATGGCGGTGCTGGGCAGCTACGAGGTCGTGCACCCCTCCGGTGAGATCGCCGCCTACGACGATCCCGAAGAGGACGCGCGCCCGGACATGGACGCCGGCGGCCTGTCCGACAGCCTGCTGCATCGCCTGCAGCGCGACCTGTTCCACCGCCGCGGGCAGCCCGCCGGGCCTCTGCGCGAGGCGCTGCGCTACGACGACCCGAGCCTGCAGGTGCATGCCTGCCATACCCGCCTGCGCGAACTGCAGGTGCTGCACGACCAGCTGCGCGGCCTGCTCCAGGACCCGCGCTTCGATCCGCCGCTGCAGGCGCGCGAGATCGCGGTGCTGGCGCCGGACATCGATCCCTACGTGCCCTACCTGGAAGCGGTGTTCGGCGGGCGCGGCGGCGGCGATGACCACATTCCCTATGCGCTGGCCGACACCAGCCCGCTGGCGGGTGAACCACTGGCCGATGTGTTCGTGCACCTGCTCGGGTTGCCGGTCTCGCGCTTCGGCTTGAACGAAGTGCTGGATCTGCTCGCCAGCGCGCCGCTGGCCGAAGCGGCCGGTCTGGATGCGGCGGCGTTTGACCGCCTGCACGACTGGCTGCAGGCCGCCGGCGCGCGCTGGGGGCTGGATGCCGCCCATCGCGGCCAGCACCAGGCCCCGGTCGATGACGCCTTCACCTGGCAGTTCGCACTTGATCGCCTGCTGCTCGGCCATGCCAGCGGCAGCGACGGCGATATCGCCGGGGTCGCGCCGTGGCCGGAGCTGGAAGGCAGCGCGCTGGATGCGCTGGACCGCCTGCTCGGCCTGCTGCGGGTGCTGGCGCGCTACCAGAAGGCGTTGGGAGAGGCGATGTCGCCCGGCCAGTGGCGGCAGCGTCTGCTGGCGCTGCTCGATGCGCTGCTGCCGGAGCCGCCGCAGGCCGCCAACAGCCAGCGCGCGCTGGAGCGGCTGCGCAAACTGATCAACGAGTTCGCCCGTGATGCGGATACCGCCGGCTTCGAGGGCGACGTGCCGCCGGAGGTGCTGCGCGCGCATTTCGCCGGCGTGCTCGCGCAGGCCGATACACGTGCGCCGCTGCTGACCGGCGGCGTCAGTTTCGGGCGGATGGTGCCGATGCGCCTGCTGCCGTTCCGGGTGATCTGCGTGCTCGGGCTGAACGATGGCGATTTCCCGCGCCGCGACCCGGCTGCGGGGCTCAACCAGCTCACCGCCGAACTGGGCACCGACAAGCGCCGGCATGGCGACCGCTCGCTGCGCGAGGACGACCGTTTCCTGTTCCTGCAGCTGTTCGCCTCGGCGCAGGACGTGTTCTACCTGAGCTACCTGGGCGCCGATCCGCGCGATGGCAGCGTGCGCGAACCGTCAGTATTGGTCAGCGAGCTGATCGATGCCGCTGCCGAGTACCACCTGGATCCGCCCGCGGCGGCCAAGCGGATGACGGTGCGGCACTCGCTGCAGCCGTTTGCACCGGCGGCCTTCGGTGGCGGTGAGGAACCGCGACGTTTCAGCTATCGCCAGCAATGGCACCCGGCCGCCGGCTCGCTTGGCGGCGCACGGCGTGCGCTGGCGCCCTGGTTCGCACGGCCACTGCCACCGATGGAGAGCGTGGTGGGCGAGGCGGAACTGAGCGTGGATGCGCTGCGTCGCTTCCTCACCGATCCGGCCAGCCAGTTCCTCTCGCAACGGCTCGGCCTGCGCCTGCCCGACGACGTGGACAACGCCGAGGATGTGGAGCCGTTGGTGATGGCGGCGCGCGGTGGCGATACCGTACTGCTGCAGCAGGCGGTGATCGAGGCCACCCTCGACGAGGATGCCGCGCCGTTGTACCCCCGGCTGCGCGCGCGTGCGCTGCTGCCCTCCGGTGCACTGGGGGAGCGTCAGTTCGCGCTGCTGCAGGCGCAGACCGAACCCTACGCACAGGCGCTGGCGCAGTGGCAGGCCGGTACCGCTGCCGGCAGCCGCCGCTACGAAGTGGATATCGACGGGGTGCGTCTGCACGGCCGCGTCGACGGCCTGCATCCGCATGGCCTGGTGCGCCTGCGCCCGGGCCCGCTCAATGGCCGCGCCGCGATCCGCCAGGGCCTGGACTGGCTGCTCGCCAACGCCGCCGGCGACCCACAGCCGCTGGTCCAGTTCCACGACGCGGGCGATGACGGGCTCGGCCCGCACACGCTGCCGCCGCTGGAGGCCGAACGTGCGCACGAGGTGCTGCGCCGCCTGCTGCAGCTGCGCAGCGAAGGGCTGCGCGCGCCGCTGTTGTACGGCCCGTCCACCGGCTGGGTGCTGTACACCGCCGCCGAGGCCAAGCGCGAAGCCGAAGGCCGCGCCAAGTGGCATGGCAGCGACCGGACCTGGGGCGAATCCACCGGCGCGGGCTACCAGCTCGCGCTGCGTGGCCATGATCCGTTCGCCAGCGCGGACAGCTACCGACACGTGCTGCACAACAGCTTCGTGGTGTTTACCGCGGTGCGCGAAGGCCGGGTATTCCCGGGCTTTGATGAGGAAGGAGCCCTGCGATGATCGACCATGACCTGCTCAACGATCCCTATCTGGCGCTGCCGCTGGAGGGCGTGCGCCTGATCGAGGCCAGCGCCGGTACCGGCAAGACCTTCACCCTGGCCACGCTGTTCACCCGGCTGGTGGTGGAGAAGGGCTGGCGCATCGGCCAGATCCTGGCGGTCACCTTCACCGATGCCGCGACGCAGGAACTGCGCAAGCGCATCCGCGAGCGCCTTGCCTTGGCCGCACAGCTGGTCGAGCGCGCACCGAGCGAACAGGACAGCCCGGAGGTCGTCCTGACCCGGGCGATCCTGCACCGCCAGCTCGCCCTCGGCGAAGAAACACCGGCCGCGCTGGCGCGCCGGCTGCAGACCGCGGCCGACGAAATCGACCTCGCCTCGATCTTCACCATCCATGGCTTCTGCACCCGCATGCTGCGTGAGCATGCCCTGGAGAGCGGACACACCTTCGATCCGCCGACCCTGCTGCCGAGCGAACGCGCGCTGCACGAGGAACTCGCCGCCGACCTGTGGCGCGTGCATGCCAACGACGCGGCCACGGTCGATGCGCTGACCTGGCTGTGGTCCTCGCCCGAGGCGCTGGCCGGCGATCTCACCACGCTGATCAAGCCGTTGCCGTTGCTGCCGGCGCGACCGACCCACACCTTCGACGACCCCGCGCCGCAGCTGCGGCTCGCCGCGGCCGCGCTGGCCGAGGCGATCGAGAGCCACGGCGAAGACGCGCAGGCGCAGATCGCCACCGCCTTCGATCGCAAGGTCTTCGACGGCCGTCGTGCCAAACGGCCGAGTTTCGACAAGGCCTTCGGCGAGCTGTTTGCCGGCCGCAGCGCGCAGCACTGGCCGCGCGGCGACAAGAGCCACCTGGGCAAACTGCTGCCGGTGCAGCTGCTGGCCTTCTGCAAGGACGGCATGGACGGCCAGTGCCCGGCGTCGCCGCTGTTCGATGCGTTGCAGGCCTGGTGGCATGCCGCCGATGCGCGCGAGCAGTGGCTGCGCCAGCAGGCCACCGCCTTCCTGCATGACCTGCGCGATGAAGCGCGTGCGCGCCTGGCCGAGCTCAAGCGGATCGGCCGCGTGCAGACCTACGATGACCTGATCGAGGGCGTCGCCGATGCACTCGACGGCCCGCATCGCGCCACCCTGGTGCAGCAGCTGCGGGCGCAGTACGCGATCGCGCTGGTGGACGAGTTCCAGGATACCGACGACCGCCAGTGGGGCATCTTCCAGCGCGTGTTCGGCGATTCGCGCGAGACCCGCGAGGCCGGCCTGGCACCGGCATTGTTCCTGATCGGTGATCCCAAGCAGGCGATCTACGGTTTCCGCGGCGGCGATATCCACACCTACCTCAAGGCCAAGCGGCAGGCCGATGCCGCGCCCGCGCTGGACCGAAACTTCCGCTCGCGCCCGGCGGTGCTGCACGCGATCGAAGCGCTGTACGCCAATGCCGGCGAACGCGCCTTCCTCGAAGCCGACATCGCCTTCGAGCCGGTGCACCCCGGCAGCACCCGCGTGGATGCGGATTTCCTGCGCGACGGGATTCCCGCACCCGGCCTGACCGTGCGCGTGCTGCACAACACCGAGGCCGGCGATCTCAAGGCCGATCCCTCGCGCCAGCAGGCCAGCGACGCCTGCGTGGCCGCGATCCACCAGATCCTCAGTGAGGCCCGGCAAGGGCGCGCGCTGCTGCGCGACGTGCCGGTACAACCCGGCGACATCGCGGTCCTGGTGCGCTCGCACAAGGAGGCCACGCGCATCCAGCAGGCGCTCGGTGCGGTGGGTATTCCCGCCGTCGCCGCGGGCAAGCAGAGCCTGTACGCCACACCCGAAGCGCACGACCTGCGCCTGCTGTTGCTGGCCCTGCTGCAACCGGCAGATGAAGGACGGCTGCGCGCGGCGCTGTCGACCGTGTTGCTTGGCGAAGATGCCGAGGCGATCGATGCGCTGGAGCGTGAAGGGGATGCACAACGCTCGTTCCAGGTGCGGCTGCTGGAATGGCGTGAGCGCTGGCAGCGCGGCGGCCCGTTCGCGGTGATCGCCGATCTGTGTGCCGAGCACGCCGAGCGCCTGCTCGGCCTGCTCGATGGCGAGCGCCGCTTGACCAACTACCTGCAGCTGGGCGAACTGCTGCAGCAGGCGGCCGGGCAGACGCTGGGCATGCACGGCCTGCTCGACTGGCTGCAGGTGCAGATGGCGCACGCCGACCAGAACGACGAACAGCAGCTGCTGCGCCTGGAATCGGATGCGCGCCGCGTGCAGATCATCACCCTGCACAAGAGCAAAGGCCTGGAGTATCCGCTGGTGTTCCTGCCGTTCGTGGGCATCGGGGGTGGCGCGCCGAACACCGAGGCCAACTGCACGGTGTACGCCAACGGCCGCCGCGAGTTGCACTGGAAGCTGGACAAAGATGACAGCTGGAGCGCGGCCAGCACGCGCAGCGCGCAGGAACAGGAGGCCGAAGACGCGCGCCTGCTCTACGTCGGGTTGACCCGCGCCGAGCACGCGCTGTGGATCGCCGCGGGTGATCTGGCCGGCCTGGCGAAGACCCGCCTGGCACCGATGCTGTCCAACATGGCCGCCCTGCGTGACCACCCGGACATCGCCGTGATCGAAGGCCCGGTGGAGACCCGGCCGGCACAGCTCGCCTTCGAACGCGAGGGCGAACTGCCGCCGGTACGCGCGCTCACCCGCCGCGTGCCGCACGATTGGTGGGTGTACAGCTTCACCCAGCTGGCGCATGCCGACGCCGGCCACGACACCGATGCCGCCGCGACCGAAGTGCCGGCCCCCGCGGCCGACGAACCGGCCGGCGTGGACCTCACCCTGGACGCCGAGCAACCGGCCGTGGCCAGCGACGAAGTCGACCCGCGTTTCATGGGCAGCCGCTTTGGCAATGTGCTGCACGATGCGCTGGAGAACACCGATTTCGCGCTGTGGGGCGGCTGGCAGGCCGGGCAGCCGGCCCCCGGCGAGGAAGCCGAGGTCCTGCGTGCTTCGCTGCGCGCCGAAGGCTATGCCGAGGAAGATCTGGACGATGGCGTGGCCATGTTGACCGCGCTGGTCGGCCAGACCCTGACCGTGCCCCTGCCGGAAGGCGGCGCACTGCACGACCTGCCGGCCGATGCACGCCGTGCCGAGATCGAGTTCCACTTCGCGATGCAGCCGACCGCCGTTCCAGCGCTGCTGAGCCTGCTGCACGCGCACGGACTGGTGCGTGACCGCCATGGCTTCGGCACCCGCCGGCGGCTGGAGGGCCTGATGACCGGCAAGATCGACCTCACCTACGTGCGCGCGGACCGCTGGTACGTGCTTGATTACAAATCCAATCGCCTGCCCGGCTACGACGCAGCCCGGCTGGCCAGCGCCATGCAACACAGCGAGTACGACCTGCAGGCGCTGATCTACACCGTGGCACTGCATCGCTGGCTGCGCTTCCGGCTGGGCGCGCAGTACGACTACACCCGTGACATGGGCGGCATCCGCTATCTGTTCTGCCGCGGCCTGGATGCAGGCCGCGAGGACAGTCCCGGCCTGTATGCGCATCGCTTCGATCCGGTCCTCGTGGATGCGCTGGATGCGCTGTTCGCCGGTGGCGAACACGCCCAGGCCCGCATGGCCGCCCGCGCACGGGGGGACGCATGAGCCTGCTTACCACGCTGTACCGCGGCAATGCGCTGCGCACACTCGATCACGCGCTGGCGCAGAGCCTGCGCCGGTTGCGCCCGGACACGCCCGAGCCGGTGCTGCTCGGTGCTGCACTGGCCTCGCTGGCGGTCTCGGAAGGCCATGCCGGCCTGGATCCGAGCCAGCCGCAGCGGCTGATCGATGCAGAGATCGAGTGGCCCGCGCCCGAGGGTTGGTTGGCGCAGCTGCGCAGCTCGCCGTGGGTGGAGGTGCCGGATGCAGATGACGCGGTCTCCGGCGATGCACCGCTGGTGTTGGAGAACGGGCTGCTCTATCTGCGCCGCTACCGCGAATACGAGCGGCGGCTTGCCGCGGGCCTGCAACGCATCGCCACGCATCCGCTGGCCGAGGCCGATCCCGGCCGTCTGGCCACCCTGTTTGGCCAGTTGTTCCCGCAGGCGCGCGAGGGGATGGATCACCAGGCCCGTGCGGCGGCCGTCGCCCTGTGCCATCCGCTGGTGCTGGTGACCGGCGGCCCCGGCACCGGCAAGACCACCACCATCGCGCGGCTGCTGGTACTGCTGGCCGCACAGGCGGTGCAGGCGGACCAGGCATTGCCACGGGTCGCGCTGGCCGCGCCGACCGGCCGTGCCGCCGAACGCATGGCCGAGAGCCTGCGCCTGGCCGTGCAGCGGCTGCGGCTGGTCGGCATCGCGCCGGCCCTGTGTGATGCGATGCCGAGCACCGGCACTACCCTGCATCGCCTGCTCGGGGTGATCCCGGATTCGCCGCGCTTCCGCCATCACGCCGACAACCCGCTGCCGTATGACGTGGTGGTGGTGGACGAGGCCTCGATGATCGATCTGCCGTTGATGACCAAGCTGGTCGAGGCGGTCGCCGATGGCAGCCGGCTGGTGCTGCTCGGCGATCCGGATCAGCTGCCCTCGGTGGAAGCCGGCGATGTGCTCAGTGCGATCCTGCGTGCCAGTGGCGATGGGCTGGGCACGCAGGCCGACGACGCGCAGGCATTACGCGCGCTGCTCGCGCCCGACGCGCTGCAACCGCTGGCACCGCCACGCCGGTTCGCGGGCCGGCGCGTGCAGCTGCAGCGCGGCTACCGGCAGACCGACGCGCTCGATCTGGCGCCGCTGGCGCATGCCGTGCGCGAGGGCAACAGTGCCACCGCACTTGCCCTGTTACGCGCGGGCACGCTGGCCGGTGTGCACTTCCACGAGGACCAGAGCGACCCGCTGCAGCATCATCGCGAGCACCTGCTCGGGCATTGGCGTGGCCTCGGCGAAGCCGCCGATCCCGGTCAGGCGCTGGCCAATGCCGGCCGCATCCGCCTGCTTACCGCCGTGCGCGAAGGCCCCCAGGGTGCGCGCGGGCTCAACGCGCGCATCGAAGCACTGCTGGCCGGTGTGCCGCGGCCGGGCATGGCGCCGGGCTATTTCCACGGTCGGCTGCTGCTGATCACTGAAAACAGCTACCGGCACCGCCTGTTCAACGGCGACATCGGCATCTGCCTGATTGATCGGCACGGCAGCGTCACGGCATGGTTCCCCGGCGAGACGCCGGACCAGCCGCGCGGCTTCCACCCGGGTGCGTTGCCCGCTCATGAGAGTGCGTTCGCGATGACCGTGCACAAGGCACAGGGCTCGGAGTTCGATGAGGTCTGGCTGCAGCTGCCGCGGCGCGACAACCGCGTGCTGTCGCGCGAGCTGATCTACACGGGTATGACCCGTGCGCGGCAGTCGCTGCACGTGCTCGGCAGTGCGGAAGTGTTGGAAGCCGCGTTGGCGCGGCATGCCAGCCGTTTGTCGGGCCTGGCGGCGCGCCTGCAAGGCGGCCAGGGCGACGCAGTAGCCGACGCCGTCGTGACGGCGCCGGCCCAGGGGCAGTTGTTCTAGCCCCGCGTCCGGTTTTACTCCGGAATCACCACGGTGCCATCGGGGAACACGATGGCACCGTCACCGCTGACATCGAAGAAGCCCAGCTGGTGGGTGTTGGCCAGCACCTGCACCAGGCCGTGCGCGTTCTCGGCCACCTCGTCATCGAACGAGGCATAGACCACGTGCTGGCCGATACTGTAATCGGTCACTTCCGGGCGGTCATCTTCCTCATCGGACAGCGGGCCGTCCATCGGCGGGTAGTGCTCGGCGAGCGCGGCGAAGAACGCCTGAAGCGCCGGCACCGACACCTTGGGGTCGTCGTAGTCGTGCGTCTCGTTCCATTCGGTCTGCGCGTCGTACCACTGCAGGAAGGCCTCGGCCTCGCGCGGGGCGACGGCGGGGTCGAACACCATCAGGTCGTAACTCATCGGAAATCACCTTGATCCATGCGCAAATGCATGCGTCAGGATAGCCCTGATCGGTGTGGGCCGGCCGGTCTGCGGCCAGGCCGGTTCAGCGCGGCGCGGGCAGGCCGGGTGACGCTGCGGGGGTCTCGGCAGGGGTATCGACCACCGGCGCGTCGGGGAACAGGGCATAGCGCAGCCCGATCAGGCCCATCAGCGCCTCATCGCGGGCCTTGCCGGCCGCCACGGTCTGCACGCGCTTGAGCGAGGCCTCCAGCCGGGCCTGCAGCCCGGTGGGGGCGGGCACCGGCCGGCGCTGCGCGGCCTGGGCGCGGTAATGGCGGGCGGTATCGTCCAGGATCGCGTCGATCGCGGCCACGCTGGCCGGCGGCAGGCCGTGCCGTGAGCGGCGCAGCTGCAGGATGTTCAGGCCGATCCGCGCCTCGGTGAGCATGTCCACCGAGGCGATATCGCTGCCTTCCGGCGTCGCCGCCAGCCGCGGTGCCAGCAGGCCGAGCAGATCGAGCATGCGTGCGGCGAACTGCTGGCGGTCCTGCTGGCCACGGCCCTCGGCTGCATCGGCCAGCGTGTTCCAGCCCTGGCGCACCAGCCGGCGTGCGGTCCACTCGGCACCCACCGAGCGGAACAGCCGCGTCATCACCACCGCAAAGCCAATGCCGATGAACATCGCCACGGCAGAATTGATGAAGCTCTGGATGTTGGCGCTGTAGGTGTTCTGCACGTTCAACAGCGCGACCAGATTCACCGTGAGCGGCAGACCGATCAATGCGGTCTTGGGCCGATGCAGCAGCAGGCCCAGCGGCAGGAAGATCACCGCCAGCACCAGCACCAGGCTGCCGAAGTCGTGCACGGCCGGGAAGATCCCGAACAGGTACACGCCGGCCACCAGGCTGGCCACGATCGCCCAGAGCAGGAAGGACAGCATGCTTGGCGCCGGATCATCCTGCGCGGCGAAGAATGCGGCAGCCACCGCGGCCATCATCGCGCCGTTGCCGCCGCCCTCCCAGCCGAGCCCGATCCACAGCACGCAGTACGTCATCAGGGCGACGCCGGCACTGGCGGCCGAGAACAGCGCCATGCCGTAGTCCACGTGGCGCACGTGGTCCACGCGCTGGGTGCGCACGCGGTAGTGCGCGGTATCGCTCGGCGCGGTGCCGGCATCGATGGCGGCGTGCAGGGTGGTGCAGTCCTGCCAGAGGTCCACCAGTTCTTCCAGGCGCAGCAGCAGGGTCACCAGCAGCAGGTGATCCAGCTCGCCGTCCACCGCCGGCTTGAGCGCGACGATGCGGGCGCGCAGTGTGGCGTACGTGCTGGCGCTGGAGCGGCCGGGCTGCTCCAGCCACTGCGCCAGATCGGCGATCAGCGTCTCCAGCCCAGGCGGCAGCGCACGGCCACCCGCGCGCAGCGCCCCCAGCCGGTCGGCGATCGAGGAGAGCACCGGCAGCATCAGCAGCATGCGCTCGCGCAGTCGCTCCATCGAGACCGCCGCACCGGCATGGCGCGGGTCGTCGCGACGCATGAATTCGATCAGCGCCTCGAACTGGACCAGATCGGCGGCCAGCCGGTTGCGCGGGCCATGCGCGTGGCCGCGCGTCAGGATCTGCCGGCACCAGTCGGCGGCATCGCCCATCCAGTTGCCGATCCGCGCGCGCAGCATCGGCCGCACCGAGGCCGGGAAGAACAGTGAGGCAAACAGCACCGCCACCACCGTGCCGAGGATGATCTCCTCGCTGCGCGCCACTACGGTGTCGAAGATGGTGTCCGGCGAGGTCACCGCCGGGAAGCCGATGAAGGCGGTGGTGTACCCGGCCAGCAGGAACGCGTAGCCGCGCGGGCCACGGTTGAGCAGCGCGATGAACAGACACCCCGACAGCCACAGCGACATCGCCGCGCTCAGCAGCAGCGGCGTTTCCACCAGGTGCGGCAGCATCCACAGTGTCGCCGCACCGGCGATCAGCGTGCCGAGGATGCGGTAGGCGCCCTTGGCACGGGTCGGGCCCAGCATCGGCTGGGTCACGATGTAGACCGTGGCCATCGCCCAGTACGGCCGCGAAAGATTGCCGGCCAGGCCGATGTACAGCGCCGCGATCGCCGCCAGGAAGGTTTTGACCGAGAACAACCAGGCCTGTCTGTCCAGCAGCAGCATGGCTTACCTCGCGGCCGTGCCGGTGGCGACGGCGTCGGCATTCCAGCCGCCGCCGAGCACCAGGAACAGCTGGATCTGGTCGCGCGAGACCTGCGCCTGCGCGTCCGCCAGGGTCGCATCGGCGCTGGCCAGGCTGCGGTCGGCATCCAGGCTGGCCAAGTAGGGCGTGCGCCCGCCCTGATAGAGGCGGCGGTTCTGGCTGGCAGCCAGATCGGCCTGCTGCTGTGCCTGCTGCAGGAACTGCAGCCGCTGCAGATCCTGGGCATAGCGGCTCAGCGCGGTCTGGGTTTCGCGCAGGGCCTGCAGCACGCTGTGATCGAACTCGGCCAGCGCGGCATCGGCACCGGCCTCGGTGGCGTGGATGCGCGCATGCGTGCCGGAAGAGGGCAGCGTCCAGGAAATCAGCGGGCCGATCGACCATTGCTGGGTCAACGGCGTACCGAAGTCTTCCAGTAGGCCGGCCGCACCGACCGAGGCGCCCAGGCGGATGTCCGGGTAGAGCTCGGCGGTGGCCACGCCGATCCGCGCGGTGGCGGCGGCCAGCTTGCGCTCGGCCTGGCGGATGTCTGGGCGGCGTTGCAGCAGCGCGCGGCCATCGCCGATCGGCAGGGCCTGGGCCAGGGTCGGGGCCTGGCTGCAGTCGCTCACGCCCTCGGGCAGCTGGCCTGGCGTTCGGCCGAGCAGGGCGGCCAGCTGGTATTCGGAGGCCTGGCGGTGTGCACGCAACGGCGGCAGCGCGGCCTGCAGCATCGCGACCTGGGCATTGGCGCGGGCCAGCTCCGGCGGCGTACCGCGGCCGGCCGTGATCAAGCGCTGGGTGACCTCGCGGCTGCGCTGCTGCAGCTGCAGCGAGTGCTCGGCCACGTGCAGCTCATGGTTGGCGTGGCAGATGTCGGCGTAGCTGCCGGCCACCTGCGCGACCAGCGACACGCGCGCCAGGTCCATCGCGGCGGCGGTGGCCTGCTCGTCGGCATGCGCGGCCTCGGAGGCGCGCTTGAGCTTGCCGAACAGATCGAACTGATAGGACACCGCGAATTTGCCGTCGGCCAGGTTGATCGGCGGCAGTTCGTGCTCAAGCAGGAACGATTCGGCCGAGAGCTGCGCGCGGCTGACTCCGGCCTCGGCCTCGTACTCGAACCCACCCGCATCCAGCGCCTGCTCGTACACGGCGGCGGCGCGGCGCAGGTTGGCATCGGCCACCTTCAGTTCCACGTTGTCGCGCAGCGCCTGCTGCACCAGCGCGTTTAGGGTGTCGTCCTGGTACAGCTCCCACCAGCGTGCGGGCAGCGCGGCGCCAGCGGCGACCTGCGGGTTGCCGGTGTCCAGGAAGGCGGCGTTCGCCTCCGGCCGCTGGAAGGCGGACCCGGCCGGCACCGCGTAGTCCGGGCCGACGGTGCGGCACGCGGCCAGCGTGGTCAGTGCCACCCCCAGGGCGATGCGGTGAAGCGCCGGGCGGTTCACAGCGCCGTCCGTGCCGGTTGCGCTGGCGTGGCCTGCGCGGTGTCCGGCTGGATGGTGACGGTGGCGGTACGCCCTGCGATCAGGTTCACGCCGGCCGGCACGCGGTCGATATGGATGCGCACCGGGATGCGCTGGGCCAGCCGCACCCAGTCGAAGGCAGGCGTCACGTTCGGCAGCAGGCTGCTGCCTTCGCTGCGGTAACGGTCTTCGATGCCGGCGGCGATGCTCTGCACGTGGCCCTGCAGCGGCTGCGCTTCGCCCATCAGGCGGATGTCGACCTTCTGCCCGGCATGCACGCCCTGCAGGCGGGTTTCTTCGAAGTAGCCGTCCACGCGGAACGAGCCGGTATCGAGCACGGCCATCACCGGGCGCCCGGCGGTCACGTAGTCGCCCGCGCGCACGGTGCGGTCGTTGAGGTGGCCATCGCTGGGGCTGCGCACTTCGGTACGCGCCAGGTTGAGCTTGGCCAGATCGACGGCGGCCTGCGCGGTGGCCATCGAGGCCTGCGCGGCGAGCAGCTTGGCGCGGCGCACTTCGGCATCCTCGGCGGCGACCAGATCCTGCAGGCTGCGGTCGCGCGCGATCTCGCGGCGCAGCTGGTCCAGCGTGGCGCGGCGTTCGCCCAAGGCGGCCTGGGCCTGCTCCAGCGCTATCTCATAGCGTGCCCGGTCCACCACGAACAGCACCTCACCGCGCTTGACCGGCTGGTTGTCGGCCACCTTCACCGCCTCCACCAGCCCGGACACGTCCGGCGCGACCTGCACCACGTCGGCGCTGACATGCGCATCACGCGTCCACGGCTCATCCATGTAATAGGCCCACAGGTGGCGCAGCACCAGCACGGCGGCCAGTACGGCCACGGCGGTCAATACGACCGGGAATGTCTGCTTGAGGATCTTGTTCACGATTGCATCCAACGCATCAGGGAAAACAACCCGCCGAGCACGATCACGTACACGGCCAGGTTGAACAGGGCGGGGTGCCAGATGTGGCGGTAGGCGCCGGTGCGCTGCAGGACCACGCGCAACCCGCTCTTGAGCAGGTAGGCAAGCAGCATCAACCCGAGCAGGGTCGGGACGAACACACCATAGAGACTGAATTCACCGTACATCGAGGCAAAGGATTCACAGGGGAGCGGAAAGGGGATCGCCCGGCGTCGAGGGACGACACCGGGCGGTACAACGGGGAACAGGCTTACGTCACGCGGTCGGCCGCATCGGCCAGCAGCTGCCACAGCTTCAGGACGGTGCGCAGTTCATCCAGGGTCAACTCGCCGAACACATCCTGGCGCAGGCCGATCAGCTGGGTTTCCAGCTCGCTGACCAGGGCCTCGCCCTTGTCGGTCAGCCACAGCAGGTTGGCGCGGCGGTCGCTGGCGTCGCATTCGCGGCGGACCAGGTCGCTGGCGGCCAGCTTGTCCAGCAGGCGCACCAGCGAGGGCCCTTCCATGCCCAGCTGGTGGGCCAGCGCCACCTGGCGGATCCCTCCCCCGGCGCGCCCGATCATCAGCAGCGGCATGGTGCAGGCAGCGGAAATGCCGTAGCTGCCCAGGGCCTGGTCGGCCAGGCGCTGCCACTGCCGCCCTGCATAGAGCAGGCCGGAACTGAGCTGCATCTGCAGCTGGGTACGTTCGTCAAGGGATCGGTTCATTAGAATAGATAGGATACTACTAATTCGTCTCCTATCAATACCCGTGGCACAACCGCGGCCCAATGAATGCCTTTCCGAGCGCGGCCCGGGCGCCCCAGCGCAGGACGCCCGAGGGGTCTGTCGGGTACGATGCTCGCCCCCCTTCGGGTGCTGTATGTAATGAGCAAGCAAGACAACGACGCCAACCCCGTCACCCAGGCCGAGGCCGAATCGGCGGTGCGCACCCTGCTGCGCTGGGCCGGTGAAGATCCGACCCGTGAAGGCCTGCTGGATACCCCGCGCCGCGTTGCCGAAGCCTATGGCGACTGGTTCAGCGGCTACCGCGACGACCCGCGCGCCTACATGGAGCGGACCTTCGAGGAAGTGGCCGGCTACGACGAACTGATCGTGCTGCGCGACATCGAGTACGAAAGCCACTGCGAACACCACATGGCGCCGATCATCGGCCGCGTGCACGTCGGCTATCTGCCGGCCGGCAAGGTGGTGGGCATCAGCAAGCTGGCCCGCGTGGTCGAGGCGTACGCGCGCCGCTTCCAAGTCCAGGAAAAGATGACCGCGCAGATCGCCCAGTGCATCCAGGACGTGCTGCAGCCGGTCGGCGTGGGTGTGGTGGTGGAAGGTGCGCACGAGTGCATGACCACCCGCGGCATCCACAAGCGGGGCGTCAGCATGGTCACCTCGAAGATGCTGGGCAGCTTCCGCGAGGACGCGCGCACCCGCGCCGAGTTCCTGCGTTTCATCGAAGTGGGCGGCAAGCGCTGATTCCCCGCGCTGTCGCGCGCGGCCGGCAGGCGCTGGGCTTCGGCCCGGCCCTGCGGGTGCGTGCGCGTCCCGTTTCCCTCCCGGCCGCCGCGACCCGCGCGGCCCGTCTTCCTGTCCCCGGTCTCGAATGAAACATCGCGAGCGCATTACCCGTTACCGCCACCTGCGCGAACAGTCGCAGTGGAAGCTGCTGGCGGCCGATCACGCGCCGGAGATCATCGGCCTGCTGCAGAGCCTGCTGATGCAGGACGAGCGCACCCTGTCCACTGCGGTGCTGCACGAACGCCTGCAGCGCGCGCTGGATGATCTCAAGGCCGATGAGCTCTCGCGCGACCTGCCTCGCACCGCACAGGCCTACATCGCGCACTGGCTGGCCCAGGGCTGGCTGGAACGTCGCCTGCCCGAAGGCGCCGACCAGGAACAGTACGAACTGTCCACCCAGGCCGCGCAGGCGATCCGCTTCGCCGACAGCCTGGAGCAGGCGCGCGCTGCCGCCACCGAGAGCCGGCTGGCGCTGGTGATCGAGCAGCTCTCGCAGCTGGCCGCGCTGACCGAATCCAACCCGGATGCGCGCCTGTCCGCGCTGCGCGACGAGCGCGACCGCATCGATGCCGAGATCGCCCGTGTCAGCGGCGGCAAGGTCTCCTCGCTGGACGGCAAGCGCGCGCTGGAGCGGACCCGCCAGATCATCGGCCTGGCCGACGAGCTGACCGAAGATTTCCGCCGCGTGCGCGACGACTTCGAACGCCTCAACCGTGAATTCCGCGAACGCATCATCGATGATGAGGGCGAGCGCGGTGACGTCCTGTCCAAGCTGTTCGAAGGCGTGGACGTGATCGGCGACAGCGACGCCGGGCGCAGCTTCGAGGCGTTCTGGCGCCTGCTCAATGATGCCGAACAGAGCGCCCAGCTCGATGCCGCGCTGGAGACCGTGCTCGCGCGTGGTTTCGCGCGCAAGCTGGATCGCAACGAGCGCACCTTCCTGCGTGGCTTCACCACCACCATGCTTGAGCGCGGTGGCCAGGTCCACGACGTGCTGCAGCACTTCGCGCGCAGCCTGCGCGGCTTCGTGCAGAGCCGTGGCTACCTGGAACAGCGCCGCCTCAACCAGCTGCTCAAGCAGGCCCAGGGCGAGGCGCTGGGCCTGCGCGACCACATCCCGGCGCAGCGCGGCATCGGCCGCGACCTGCAGCTCACCACCAGCCGGCTGCGCTCGCTCTCGCAATGGAAGCTGCACGATCCGCGCCAGGCGCAGGTGGATGGCAGCGTGCAGCGCAACGACACCGCCGCGATCTCGCTGGAAAGTGTCGGCGACCTGGTGGCCGCCTCTGAAATCGACTTCCGCACCCTGCGCTGCGATCTGCACGAGCTGCTCGGCGCGCAGCCGCGGCTGTCGATCGCGCAGGTGCTTGAACACCGCGAGGCCCCGCAGGGCCTCGGCAGCATCATCGGTTACCTCTCGCTCGGCACCCGCCACGGCGAGGTCGCCACCGATCAACAGGAGATCGCGCAATGGCGCGGCGGCGATGGCCAATGGCGTCGCGCCCGCATTCCGCTGATCTGGTTCACCCAGGAGAAACGCCATGAGCTGGCATGAACAATCCACCGACACCCCGATCGACGGCGGCGCAGACGAGCACGACGACGAGCCGGTCGTGGTGACGCCCGTCCTGCGGCGTAACAATGACGTCTTCTACATGGGCGACACCGGCCGGCTGCCGCTCGATGGCCGCCGCGCGCTGTGCCAGCTGCTGATCGGCCCGAGCATCGACCAGCTGCGCCACGCCAAGCTATGGCCGGCGCTGATCCGCAGCGAAGCGGCGATCCGCTCGGCGCTCTCGGACCTGTTCCTGGAACTGGTGCTGGACCGCGAGAGCGGCGTGGCCTTCACCCGCCAGGCCGATACCGAAGATATCGATGCACCGGTGCTGCTGCGTACCTCGCCGCTGACCTTCATCGATTCGGTGCTGCTGCTGCACCTGCGCCAGCAGTTGGCCGAAGCCGATGCGCGCGGCGTGCGCGCGGTGGTCGAGGATGCCGAACTGGCCGAAGCACTGGCCGTGTACGAGCGCCACCTGTCCACCGACCGTGCCGGCTTCAACCGCCGCGTCGCCAGTGCCGTGCAGAAGATGAAGGACAACCACATCCTCACCCGCCTCGGCGGCGACGATGCGCGTCATGAAGTCTCGCCGGCATTGAAACTGATGTTCTCCGCCGAAGATGTCGCCGCCCTGGCCCAGGTGTACCGCCGCCTGCGCGAAGCGCCGGCCGACCTCGACGCCTGAGCGCGCGCCCGCGCGCCGCTGCCCTGCCTGGATTGCTAGCCCTGCCATGACCGTCCACATTCCCGCACCCGCTCTGTTCCCCGGCGACCAGCCCGACCCGCGCGCGCAGCAGTTCCGCATGCGCCGCCTGCAGGTCCACAACTGGGGCACCTTCTCCGGCCTGACCGAAGTGCCGATCGCCGAACGCGGCTTCCTGTTCGTCGGCCGCTCCGGCTCGGGCAAGTCGACCCTGCTCGATGCGATGTCCGCGCTGCTGGTACCGCCGGCCCTGGTCGACTTCAATGCCGCCGCGCGCGAAGCCGAACGCAGTGGCCGCGACCGCAACCTGGTCTCCTACGTGCGTGGCGCCTGGGCCGACCAGCAGGACAGCGGCACCGGCGAAATCGCCACCCAGTACCTGCGTAAAGGCGCTACCTGGACCGCGCTGGTACTGGAATACCGCAGCAATGACGGCCGCATTGTCAGCCTGGTGCGCCTGTTCTGGATCGCCGGCAACGGCGCGGCGGCGGCCGATGTGCGCAAGCACTACATGGTGGCCGAGCGCAGTTTCGACATCGCGCGCGACCTCGGCGGCTTCGACCTGGACCTGCGCAAGCTCAAGCAGCGCCTGGGCGATGTGCACCACTTCGACAGCTTCGCCGGCTATGCCGAACGGTTCCGCCACGTGCTCGGGATCGAGAACGAGATGGCGCTGCGCCTGCTGCACAAGACGCAGTCGGCGAAGAACCTCGGCGATCTGAACGTGTTCCTGCGCGACTTCATGCTCGATGCACCGCGCACCTTCGATGCCGCCGAGCGGCTGGTCGATGATTTCGCCGAACTCGATGGCGCCCACCAGGCCGTGGTCACCGCGCGCCGCCAGGTCGAAACCCTGCTGCCCGCACGTGGCCACTACGCCGATCTGCAGGCACTGCGCCGCCAGCGCGAAGACCTGGACGAGATGAAGCTGGGCATCGACGGCGTGCGCGAGCAGCGTCGCCTGGCCCTGCTTGAGGCCCGCCTGCTGGAACTGGATACCCGCGACCGCGGTCTGTTCGGGGAAGAAGGCCAGCGCCGCAGCGCGCTGGACAACCATGAAAGCCACCTCGCCGAGCTGGAAGCGCAGCGGCGCCAACAGGGCGGTGAGCGCATCGAAGAACTGGAGCGCGAACAGGGCCGTGTCGCCCAGGAACGCGACCGCCGACTGGCCAAGCGCAGCCAGGCCAACCATGCCAGCCGCGAACTGGGTGAAACCCTGGCCGAGACCGCGCACGGGTTTGCCGAGCAGCTCGCCCGCGCCCAGGCCCGCCTGGACGATGGCCAGCGCGCGGCGGCCGAACTGGATGAAGCCATCGCCGAGCGCATGGGCGGCAAACGCGACGACGAACGCCGCTTCGCCGAGGTGCGTTCGGAACTGGAGGCGCTCAAGCGCACCCCGTCCAGCATTCCCGCACCCATGCAGCAGCTGCGCGCACGTCTGAGCAGCGATACCGGCATTCCCGAGGCGGCGCTGCCGTTCGTGGGCGAACTGCTGCAGGTCCGCGACGAAGACGCCGCATGGCAGGGCGCCATCGAGCGCGTGCTGCACGGCTTCGCGCAGTCGCTGCTGGTCGATGAGCGCCACCACGCCCAGGTCTCGGAGTGGATCAACCAGACCCACCTCGGTACCCGCCTGGTCTACTACCGCGTACGCCGCAACGACGATGCGCTGCATGGCCGCGAGCCGGGCGCACGTTCGCTGCTGCACAAGCTGGTGCTGCGCGAGCACGGCTATGCCGGCTGGCTGCGCCGCGAGCTGGGCAAGCGCTTCGACTACGAATGCGTGGATGCACGCCACCTGCGCGATACCGACCGCGGCATCACCAAGGAAGGCCAGGTCAAGCACCCGGGCGAGCGCTTCGAGAAGGACGATCGCCACAACATCAGCGATCGCCGCCGTTGGCTGCTGGGCTTCAACAACCGCGACAAGCTGGACCTGTACGAGCGCGAAGCGATCGAACTGGCCCAGCGCATCGCCGCCTGCGACAGCGACGTGGCCGGCCTGCGCGCGCAGCGCGAACAGGACGGCAAGGCCCGACTGGCCTGCCATCAACTGTGCACGCTGGGCTGGGACGAGATCGATGTGGCCGCACCGCTGCAGCGCCTGGACGACATCGCCCAGGCCCTGCACGACCTGCGCGAAGGCAATGCCGACCTGCGCAAGCTGGGCGAACAGATCGAGAAGACCCGCGCCGACGTGGCCCAGGCCAAGCGCACCTATGAAGACGTGCGCGTGGAGCGCGGCCAGCTTGGCCGTGAACACGAACGCCTGGAACGCCTGCACGAGCAGTGCGCGCCGCTGGCCAAGCGCGTGGTCACCCCCCTGCAGCAACAGGGCCTGGACGAACGCCTGAAGGCACTCGGCGTGCTCAGCCTGGAGAACCTGGAAGCCCACTTCCGGCAGATCAGCAACACCCTCAATGAACAGCTCGGCGGTTCCCAGGCCGAACACAACCGGCTGGAGAACCTGCTGCTCGGCTGCTTCCGCCGCTACTGCCAGGCCTGGCCCGAAGACAGCGGCGACTTCACCGTCAGCTTGTCCAGCGCCGAGGATTTCCTGGCCCGCCTGCAACGGCTGGAGAACGATGGCCTGCCGCAGCACGAGGCACGCTTCTTCGATCTGCTGCAGAGCCAGAGCAAGAACAACCTGCTGGCCCTGCAGCGGCACACGGCCGAGGCGCGCAAGTCGATCGCCCAGCGCCTGGACGAGGTCAATGCCTCGCTGGAGCAGGTGCCGTTCAACCGCGGCACCCTGCTGACCATCGAACTCACCGATCGCCGCCTGCCTGAAGTGCTGGAGTTCCACCAGCGCCTGCGCGACGTGCTGTCCCAACAGCAGACCGAGCAGCGCGAACTGGCCGAAGCACAGTTCGCGGTCCTGCGTGAGCTGGTCGCCAAGCTCGGCTCGCAGGAGGGCGAGGACAAGCGCTGGCGCGAGCTGGTGCTGGACGTGCGCCTGCATGTGGAATTCGTCGGCGTCGAGCTCGACGCCGCCACCCGCCAACAGGTGGAGATCTACCGCAGCGGTGCGGGCAAGTCCGGCGGCCAGCGCCAGAAGCTGGCCACCACCTGCCTGGCGGCCGCGCTGCGCTACCAGCTCGGTGGCGCCGACGGCCAGCTGCCCAGCTACGCGGCGGTGGTGCTGGATGAAGCCTTCGACAAGGCCGACAACGAGTTCACCGCGCTGGCGATGAACATCTTCGACAACTTCGGGTTCCAGATGGTCGTGGCCACCCCGCTGAAGTCGGTGATGACGCTGGAGCCGTTCATCGGCGGTGCCTGCTTCGTGGAGATCAGCGGTCGCCACGACTCCGGCGTGCTGCTGATCGAGTACGACGACGAAGGCAAGCGCCTGAAGCTGCCCGAGCGTGCCCGCGCCGGCGAGACGACGGCGGCACCGGCACCGGCACCGGCCGTGATCGACGCGCCTGCCGTGGTGGATGCCCCCGAGGTGATGGCCAACGAGGTGATGGCTGCCTCGGTCGACGAGGACGCCCACGTCGAGGCCGAGGTCGAGGGCGTGGAGGCACCGGCAGCCGTGCCGGCATCCCGCGCGAAGAAGGCTGCGCCCCAGGTACCGGCGAAGAAAGCGGCAAAGAAGACGGCCACCAAGGCCGTACCCAAGGCGGCCGCAAAGAAGCCGGCCAAGCCCAGGCGCTGAGCAACCAACGGGTCAGCCCCAGGGCTGGCCCGTCCGGCTAACCGCCGAAGGTATCCCAGCCCATCCGGGCGATCAGCACCACCACCAGGCCGACGAACAGCTTGCGGATGAAGGGCGTGCCACCGCGCAGCGCCATCCGCGTGCCGACCACCGAGCCGATGATGTTGGCCGCGGCCATCGGCAGCGCGAACAGCCACAGGATGTTGCCGGTCGGCACGAAGAAGGAGATCGCCGCCACGTTGGTCGCCAGGTTCACCACCTTGGAGGCGGCAGACGCCCGCAGGAAGTCCAACCCGAAGAAGCGCACGAACAGGAAGATCAGGAAGCTGCCGGTGCCGGGCCCGAAGAAGCCGTCATAGAACCCGATCACCGCACCGATCGCCAACGCGGTGACCAGCTCCTTGCGGCCGATCTCGCGCGGGCGGTGCAGGGCACCGAAGTCCTTCTTCCACAGCGTGTAGCCGAGCATCGCCACCAGCAGCACGAGCACCAGCGGGCGCACCGCATCCTTGGGCAGCAGGCTGACCGCCGTGGCCCCGGCGAAGGAGAACACGAAGGCCGTGCCGGCCGCGAACAATACCGGCCGCCACGGGAAGCGCACATTGCGCGCGTAGCGGAACGCGGCGGCGGCCGTGCCGAACATCGAGCTGAACTTGTTGGTGCCGAACAGCATCGCCGGCGTGTGCTGCGGCAGGACCGTGAACAACCCGGGCAACTGCACCAGCCCACCGCCGCCGACGGCGGCATCCACCAGGCCGGCGATGAAGGCGATCGCCACCAACCACAACAGTTCAGGGGGAACCAGCTCAAGCACGGCGGCACATCGCGGCAGAAGGCGCGCCAGCATACGCCCGGTCATCGCGCGACAATACCCCCATGACCACCGCCCTCTCCGATCCCTGTCCCTGCGGCCACCCACTGGCCTACACCGCCTGCTGCGGCCTCTACCACGCCGGCACCCCCGCGCCGGATGCCGAAGCGCTGATGCGCTCGCGCTACAGCGCCTACGTGCGCCACCTGGCCGAGTACCTGCTGGCCAGCTGGCACCCGTCCACGCGCCCGGGCGAGCTGTCGCTGGACGAAGCACCCGGCCAGCGCACCCAGTGGCTGGGGCTGACGATCCACGCACATACCCGCTCAGATGCCGACCACGCCCAGGTCCGCTTCACCGCGCGCTACAAGGTCGGCGGCGGCAGTGCGGTGAAAATGCTCGAACACAGCCGCTTCGTCCGCGAAGACGGCCGCTGGTTCTATCTCGACGCGTTGCCCTGAGCCAGCGCGTTGGCGCGCACCGGCACGGTGCCCTGCTGCCCAAGCGCACGCACACAGTTGCGGCCGGCGTCCTTGGCTGCATACAGGGCCTGGTCGGCGGCCTTGAGCACTGCCTGCGGGCTGTCGGCGACCCGGCTGTCGGCCACGCCGATGCTCACCGTCACCTGCACCACCTCGCCACTGCCACCGCGTCCACGCTGCAGCTGCCCCACCGCATCGTCGCGGCTGCGCGCGGCCCGGTCACGCAGATGCATACGGACGCCTTCGATCCTGGCGCGGATTTCCTCCACCGACGCCACGCAGGCCGGGGCAGGGCGATCCAGGAACACCAGCGCGAACTCTTCGCCGCCGTAGCGGAATGCGCGGCCACCGCCCCCGATCTCGGACAGGCGCGCGGCCACCAGCTTGAGCACGTCATCGCCGGCATCGTGGCCGTGGGTATCGTTGAAGCGCTTGAAGTGATCCACGTCCACCATGGCGATGGTGTAGGTGGCCCCGACCCGCTGCAGGCATTCATTGAACGCGCGGCGGCCGGGCAACCCGGTGAGTTCATCGCGGAAGGCCATGTGGAAGGCTTCCTGCAGCATCGCCGAGATGACCAGCAACAGCGCCATGCAGCTGACGGCGGGCAGCAGGGCCGGCGAGACGAACACCCGTGGCAGCATCCACCACAGGCAGAGCAGGGCGATCAGCAGGGCGGTGTGCAGCGGCCGGGGCTGGCGCCAGGCCTGTACCGCCAGCGCGACCGTCGTCACCGCGAACAACAGCGCAGGCAGCTGGGCCAGCGCATTCCAGCCACTCGGCAGCCACGGCAGGTGGCGGTCCGACAACAAGGCATGCATGCCGACCGGGCCTTGTGCGGCCATCAGCAGGAAAATGCCGAGGGCCGTCCCGCTGACCACGCCACGCAGCAACAGGTCCTGGCGCAGCCGTCCGCGTTCGGGCCACAGCCCATGCAGCAGGAACAGCAGTGGCAGCCACCACGACACCGCGTGGAAGATCAGCGGGGTCAGCGCCGAAACAACGCCATCGCGCAGGAACGTGCCGACCACACCATGCAGCAGGGCGAACGCCGAGGCGATGGCCAGCATCAGGCACAGCGCCCGGACGCGGTTGTAGATCAGCGCCAGGCCGACACCCAGGCAGGCCAGCACCATCGGCAGCAGGCGATGCACCGAACTGCCGGCTTCCGCCGCGGGGGTGGCGGCCCACAATCCCAGCGCCACCAGTACTGCAGGCAGTACGAACAGATAGTGACTGGGCTGGCGTAGCAGATGCGTCCGCAAGAGGGGTTCCACGTGGTGGCCGGCGCGCCGTGGCTGCAGCGTGCAAACCGGACTACACAGGCGATGGGTCTTCCCCGGTAGCGGCCTGCGCGTATTCAACTTGAGCAATGTCACCGGATCGATGCGGTGCCATGACGTGGCACTCACCCCGGCTGGTCGATCCTCACCGCAATGAATACCGCCGTCGCTGCCGCACTACCGCACACTGCCGCCCCGCCATCGCCGCTGGCCGTCCGCTACGCCACCGTGCGTGCACGCACGCTCGCGCTGGCCGCACCGCTCAGTGCCGAAGATGCCATGGTCCAGAGCATGCCCGACGCCAGCCCGGCGAAATGGCACCTGGCCCATACCACGTGGTTCTTCGAGCGCTTCGTGCTGGCGACCCGCCCCGGCTACGCCCCGATCGATGCGGACTGGCACTACCTGTTCAACAGCTACTACCAGAGCATTGGCCCGGCCCATGCACGCCCACAGCGCGGCCTGCTCTCGCGCCCCACGCTGGACGAGGTGCTGCACTTCCGCGCGGAGATCGATCAGCGTGTGCTCGCCGCACTGCAGGCCGGCAATCTGAGCGAGCAGGCCCAGCATCAGCTGCTGCTCGGCCTGCACCATGAGCAGCAGCACCAGGAACTGCTGTTGACCGACATCAAGCACGCGTTCTGGTCCAATCCACTGCAACCGGCGTACCGCACCGATCTCCCGGCAAGCCCGGCGCGTGCGCGGCCGCTGCAGTGGCGCAGCAGCCCGGAACGGATCGTGGAGATCGGTGCACCGGTGTGGCCCACCCAGTCGACGTTTGCGTATGACAACGAATCGCCGGTGCACCGCGCTCTGGTCCCGGCGCATGCGCTGGCCAACCGCCCTGTCAACAACGAGGAATACCGTCAGTTCGTGCAGGCCGGCGGCTATCGCGAGCCGCGCTGGTGGATGAGTGAAGGCTGGACGCTGTGCCAGGAACAGCAGTGGCAGCACCCGCTGTACTGGGATGACGCGCTGGAGCGCGAGTTCACTCTGGGCGGCTGGCGCGCGCTCGATCCGCATGCGCCGGTCTGCCACCTGAGCTATTTCGAAGCCGACGCCTACGCGCGTTGGTGCGACGCCCGCCTGCCCACGGAGTTCGAATGGGAAGCGGCGACGGCGGGCCGCGCCCTGCGTGGCCGCTTTGCCGATGCCGATCAGCTGCACCCGGGCGGCGCAGAGGAAGAGGGGGACATCGTCCAGTTGTTCGGCGATGTGTGGGAATGGACCAGCAGCGCCTACGGGCCGTATCCGGGCTTCCGCACCTTCCCCGGCAACCTGGGTGAGTACAACGGCAAGTTCATGTGTGGTCAGTGGGTGCTGCGGGGCGGCAGCTGCGCCACGCCGGCCGATCATCTGCGCGCCAGCTACCGCAACTTCTTCGCGCCGTCGGCCCGGTGGCAGTTCGCCGGTCTGCGCCTGGCCCGGGACGTCGCATGAGCTCGGTCCGTGATGCGATGGATGCACTGACCGATCTACAGCCGGATCGTGACCGGATCACCGCCGACATCCTGCGCGGGCTCTCGTCCACGCCGCGCCAGCTGCCCTCCAAGTACTTCTACGATGCCCACGGCTCGGCGCTGTTCGAGCAGATCACCCGGCAGCCGGAGTACTACCCGACCCGGACCGAACTGCAGCTGCTGCAGGACTGTGCGCATGACATCGCCAAGGTGGTCGGCCCGCGTCTGCACGTGGTGGAACTGGGCAGCGGCAGCGGCCGCAAGACCGAGCTGCTGCTGCATGCGCTGCGTGAGCCGGTCGCGTACACCCCGATCGAAATCTCGCGCGCCGCTCTGCTGGACAGCATCACCCGGCTGGCACCGTCGCTGCCGGATATCGAAATGCTGCCGGTCTGCGCCGACTTCACCCACCCGGTCCAGTTGCCGTCGCCGCAGCGCGAGCCCGCCCGCCACCTGGTGTTCTTCCCCGGCTCGACGCTCGGCAACTTCGCCCATGATGACGCCATCGCACTATTGAAGGCGATGCGCCAGACCATGGGTCCGGATGGCATGGCCCTGATCGGCATCGACCTGCACAAGGACGCGGCGTTGATCGAAGCGGCGTACAACGATGCCGCCGGGGTCACTGCCGAGTTCACCCTCAATCTGCTGCGTCGGCTCAACCGCGACATCGGCAGCGATTTCGATCTGGACGGCTTCCGCCATCGTGCCCGCTACAGCGTGCCGCGGCTGCGCATCGAAACCGAGCTGGTCAGCCAACGCGCGCAACGCGTGCACGTGTATGGCCAGGCCTTCGAGTTCGCCGAAGGTGAAGCGATGACGGTCGAGTACAGCCATAAATACACCGATGCGGTGTTCGCCCGCATGGCCGCCGATGCCGGCCTGCAGGTGACCGCCCACTGGAACGCGACCGATCCCGCCTTCGGCCTGCGCCTGCTGCAGCCGGCCTGACCTGCGCGGCATTGCCGCTATGATGCAGGTCCACTGGCTGCAAGGATTCCGCCAATGCGATGGTCGCCCCTGTTGTTGTCCGGGCTGTGGCTCGGCGTACCCTCGTTCGCGGTCGCCGCGCCGGACGCCTTCTCCACGTGCCTGGTCACCCTCAAGGCCCAGGCCGGCAAGCAGGGCATCCCGGCTGAGCGTTTCGACGTGCTCACCGCCGGGCTGACCCCCGATCCCAGCGTGCTGCCGCTGCTGGATGCGCAGCCGGAGTTCACCACCCCGTTGTGGGACTACCTGGCCGCGCTGGTGGATACCCAGCGCGTCGATGACGGGCGCGCCCGTCTGATCGAGCACCGTGATCTGCTGGCCCGTGTTTCGGCCGAGTACGGCGTCGATCCGGCCACCATCGTCGCGGTCTGGGGCGTAGAGAGCGATTACGGGCGCGTGTTCGGCAAGCGCCCGCTGCTGCAGTCGCTGGCCACACTCTCCTGCGAAGGCCGCCGCCAGCCCTTTTTCCGCGGTGAACTGCTGGCCCTGATCAAGCTGATCGATGCCGGCGACCTGCGCGCCGAGGGCCTGACCGGCTCGTGGGCCGGCGCCTTCGGCCACACCCAGTTCATGCCGTCTACCTATGCGCGTATCGCGGTGGATGGTGACGGTGATGGTCGTCGCGATCTGGTCGCCTCCATTCCCGATGCGCTGGCCTCCACCGCCAACTATCTGAAGAAGGCCGGCTGGCGCACCGGGCAGCCGTGGGGCATCGAGGTGAAGATCCCGGCCGGCTTCAACACCGCCCAAGCCGGCCGCACCCAGCGCAAGCCATTGGCCGACTGGCGCGCGCTGGGCATCGTGCCGGTTGCCGGCGGAACGCTGGCGCCGGCGGGGCTGCCCGCCGACAGCACTGCCGCATTGCTGCTCCCGACCGGTGCCAAGGGCCCGGCGTGGCTGGTGTTCCGCAACTACGACGCGATCTACGCCTACAACGCCGCCGAGAGCTATGCCCTGGCGATCGCCACCCTGGCCGATCGCCTGCGGGGTGGCCCGGGTATCGTCGCCGCCTGGCCAACCGATGATCCTGGCATCGGCCGTACCGAACGCCGAGAGCTGCAGACCCTGTTGCTGGCCCGCGGCCACGACATCGGTACGGCGGACGGCATGATCGGTACCGCCACCCGCCGCGCCATCCAGGCCGAGCAGCAGCGCCTGGGCTGGGCCCCCGCCGATGGCCGTGCCGGCCAGCGCATCCTCACCGCCCTGCGCGGTGCTCCTCCTTCTTCCACACCGACCATGCCCGCATCCACCGTGTTCACCCTGCCGCCCAACCATGCCCAATACGTCCAGTCGCCGGCCGCGCCGCGCGCTGCCCTGCCCAAGGTGCCCGGACTCAGCCTGGCCGACATCCAGGGCTTCCCCGCGTGGAGGGTCGAGACCCCGTTCGCCACCGCTGCGATCAGCGTGTTCGGTGGCCAGCTGCTGTCCTATGTGCCCAAGGGCGGGCAGGACGTGATGTGGCTCTCGCCGAGCGCCCAGCCGCTGCCGACCCCGATCCGTGGCGGCAGCCCCGTGTGCTGGCCGTATTTCGGCCGCCAGGGGCAGGGCAATGACGTCCCTTCGCATGGCTTCGTCCGCAACGTGCCATGGACCCTGCAGCAGGCCCGTCGCGAGGCCGATGGCACCATGGTGCTGACCCTGGCCCCGCCGGTGCTGGAGAACCTGGATCTGCGCCTGCGCATGGAACTGCGGATCGGCCGCACCCTGGAACAGCGCCTGATCACTGAGAACACCGGCCGCCAGCCGGTCGCCTTCACCCAGGCCCTGCACAACTACTTCCATGTCAGCGATGCGATGCAGGTCAGCGTGGAAGGCCTGGATGGCCTGTCCTACCTGGACAAGTTCGAGAACTACGCGACCCCGCGCCAGCAGCAGGGCGACTGGAGCCTGCGCGACCCGCGCGATCCCGGCCGCAGCGACCGCATCTATACCCAGGCCGGTGGCCGCTATCTGCTCAAGGACCCGGGCCTGAAGCGCCGCATCGAGATCACCACCAGCGGCAGCCGCTCGCTGGTCGCGTGGAACCCGGGCGAGGCGGGCGCCAGCAAGATGGCCGATGTCGGGGCCGGCTGGCGCAACTATGTGTGCCTGGAGGCGGCCAATGCCGGCCCGGATGTGGTGACCCTGGCGCCGGGTGCGCAGCACGTGTTGCAGCAGACGCTGGCGGTTCGCCCGCTATGAGTACGGTTCCGCCCCCGGCCCGGATCGACGAGAGTGCCGGGAATCCTTATCGCGCGCCCAGCACCGCCATGCACGAGGCCATGATCGACGCCCAGATCGATGCGGCCGTGGCGGTGCATGACCGCCATCCGCTGCTGGCGAAGGCGGTGGGCGACAACTTCGCGTTGTATGCCCGTCGCTGGCATCTGGATGACGCCGGTGGCCGCTGGCCGCGCCCGTGGCACTGGCCGGCCGTCCTGTTTGGCTTCCACTGGCTCATGTACCGGCGCATGTACCTGGTGGCATTGGCGGTGCTGATCGCCGATTTCGCCATTGGCATGGCGATGGTCCTGCTGGACCTGGCGGTGGGCGGCGTCGTGTTATCGCTGGGTGTGCAGCTCTCGCTGGGCATCTTCGGCAATGCGCTGTACCGCTGGCATTGCCGCCGCATGGTGGCGCGGGCGCAGGCCCGTTTTACCGGGCAGCCGGAGCGGATCAACGCGGAACTGGTGCGCCGCGGGGGGACCAGCCGGCTCGCGCTGGGTGTGGGCCTGGCGCTGTTCGTCGTGCTGCGGGTAGTTGAAGGCGCGTGACCCGTCAGTGGGCGACCGGGCGCGGTCGCAACGCCACCAGGCAGATGCCGCCGGCCACCAGCCCCCAGAAAGCCGAGCCGATCCCGGCCAGCGACAGGCCCGAGGCGGTGACCAGGAAGGTCACCAGGGCCGCCTCGCGATCGGCCTCCTCACGCAGGGCCATCGCCAGGCTGTTGGCGATGGTGCCGAACAGCGCGATCCCGGCCACGCAGGCCACCAGTTCCTTGGGGAAGGCGGCGAACACGGCCGCCACCGTCGCCCCGAACAGCCCGACCACGATATAGAAGGCGCCCGCGGCCACGGCTGCGGTGTAACGCCGCGCAGGATCCTCGTGTGCTTCGCGCCCCATGCAGATCGCCGCCGTGATTGCGGCCAGATTGAGCCCAAAGGCGCCGAAGGGGGCGAGCAGCGTATTGACCACCCCGATCCAGCCGATCACCGGCGATACCGGCGTGTCGTAGCCGGAGGCGCGGATCACCGCCACGCCCGGGATGTTCTGCGAGGCCATGGTCACCACGAACAGGGGCAGAGCGATGCCGAACACCGCCGACCACGACAGCGTTGGCCAGGTGAACACCGGCGTGGCCAGCTCCAGCCGCACGTCCTGCATATGAAGCAGCCCCTGACCGGCCGCCACCATGACACCGACAAGCAGCGTGGCGATCACCGCATAGCGCGGGAACAGCCGTCGCCCGATCAGCCAGGTGGCGAACATCGCCAATGCCATGCCCAGCTGGGTGCCCATCGAGACGAACACATCCAGACCGAAGCGCAGCAGTACGCCAGCAAGCATGCCCGCGGCCAGCGCCATCGGCACACGCTTCATCAACTTCGCGAAGATCCCCGAGAAGCCGGCGAGCATGCCCAGCACCGCGGCAAGGACGAACGCACCGATCGCATCGCTGTAGCCGACCGCGCCCGCACCCACCACGAGCATTGCCGCACCCGGCGTGGACCATGCAGTGACGACCGGCATCCGATAGCGCAGTGACAGACCAATACAGGTCACGCCCATGCCAAGGCCCAACGCCCACATCCACGAGGCGATCTGCGCCTGGTCGGCGCCAACCGCGCGTGCGGCCTGGAACACGATCACCGCCGAACTGGCGAAGCCCACCAATACCGTAATGAAGCCCGCCATCACCGCAGGCAGGGAGAGATCGCGCCACAACGAACGTTTGCCTACCGCGGACATCGCATGCATTCCTGATGACTGGAGATGCATTGTTAGCAAGCCAGCGGCAGCACGCGCAACGCGCGTGCTGCCGCGCTTGTTGATGAGCAGCACGTATGGATGACGCGTTGATGAAAAAGATCGACGAAAACGCTTGACGAATTTTCAGAAGTCTTTAGTATTCGCTCCCTCGCTGCGACGCGGTCTTCACCCCGGTGAACACCCACCCGCAGCGACGGCAACAACCTTCGAAAGAAGGTGTTGACGGAAACGAAAAGCCTGACATAATAGGCGGCTCGCAACGACGAAAGCCTCTGAGGCGAACGACGAAGCGGCATCGGCAACAACGGTTCACTTCGGTGAAACGGCCTTGAAAAAAGGTGTTGACGAAGCAGATAAGCCGGTCTATAATGGGCGGCT
>NZ_JBFTOL010000004.1:2500-647957 GCF_056397945.1 Stenotrophomonas sp. 05L413 | reverse complement strand
CCCATGCCCTTGGAGGCAAAATAAAGGAGGAGGGGGCGGCCGCAGGCCGACGCCGGGGGACATTTGCCGGAAAGGGCATGGGCGCCCAGCGCCCGACCCACCGACTACCGCTTTCGCCCGCTCAGTACGCGAATTCCTTGAACACCGGATCGATGTTGCCGCCCCACTCGCCATGGAACAGCGCCAGCTTGCGATCGGCCGGGGTCAGCCCGGAATCGACGATCTCCTGCAGCACCTCCAGGAACTTGCTTTCGTCCTGACCATCGGCATTGCGCGCGGCGCGGCGCTTGAGGCCGGCCACGGCGATCTTCAACGCTTCGCGCGACAGATCCAGCACGGTGCCGTTGCGGAACGGCAGCTTCAACCCATGGCGCGGTACGCCATCGCGCAGGACGTTGCGCTCGACCAGGCTGAAATCACGGACCAGATCCCACGCGGCATCGAGCGCGGCATCGTCATACAGCAGGCCCACCCAGAACGCGGGCAGCGCGCACAGGCGGCTCCACGGGCCGGCATCGGCGCCGCGCATTTCCAGGTACTTCTTCAGGCGCACTTCCGGGAAGGCGGTGGTCATGTGATCGGACCAGTCGCGCAGCGTGGGCAGCTGGCCCGGCAGCACCGGCAGCTTGCCGACCATGAAATCGCGGAAGCTCTGGCCGCTGGCATCGTGGTACTTGCCCTCGCGGTAAGAGAAGTACATCGGCACATCGAGCAGGTAGTCGACATAACGCTCGTAACCGAAGCCGTCTTCGAACACGAAGTCGAGCATGCCGGTGCGGTCGTTGTCGGTGTCGGTCCAGATGTGCGAGCGGTAGCTCTGGTAGCCGTTCGGCGCACCTTCGGTGAACGGCGAATCGGCAAACAGCGCGGTGGCGATCGGCTGCAGCGCCAGCGACACGCGGAACTTCTTCACCATGTCCGCTTCGGTGGCGTAATCCAGGTTGACCTGCACCGTGCAGGTGCGGGTCATCATGTCCAGGCCGAGCGTGCCGACCTTGGGCATGTACTCGCGCATGATCTTGTAGCGGCCCTTGGGCATCCACGGCATTTCATCGCGCGTCCACTTCGGCTGGAAGCCCATGCCGAGGAAGCCCAGCTGCAGTTCGCCGGCGACCTGCGCGACTTCGTTGAGATGGGTGCCGGTTTCCACGCAGGTCTGGTGGATGGTCTCCACCGCCGCGCCGGACAACTCCAGCTGGCCGGCCGGTTCCAGGGTCACCGAGGCGTTGTCGCGCAGCAGCGCGATGGTGCGTCCGTCTTCCTGCACCGGATCCCAGCCGAAGCGGGTCAGGCCGTTGAGCAGCGCTTCGATGCCGCGGTCGCCGTCGAAGGTGGGCGGGCGCAGGTCATCCAGGCGGAAGCCGAACTTCTCGTGCTCGGTGCCGATGCGCCACTGCGCCTGGGGCTTTTCGCCGGAGGCCAACGTGGCGACCAGTTCATTACGGTCGGTGATCGGCGTCTCGGCGACGTGGCTGGGGCTCGACAAGGGGAGGCTCGCAGAATTCTGGTCAGGGCGGGGATGTGGGGTTCACGCCCCCGCATCGCAAGGGCGCACTATATCGTGGCGTCCCCTGCCGTCGTGTCACCGTGACGGTTTTCAGCATCCTACTGGCATGGGCTTGACGCTGCGCTGGCCCTAAACTGACCCCATGAGCCGATCCCGACATCCGGAAGTCCATCGCTCCGACCGTGTGGGTTGGCTGCGCGCCGCCGTGCTCGGCGCTAACGACGGCATCGTCTCAGTGGCCGGCCTGGTGGTCGGCATCGCTGCCAGCGGCGCCTCGGCCTCCACGATCCTGGCCACCGGCATCGCCGGGACCGTGGCCGGCGCGATGTCGATGGCGGCCGGCGAGTATGTTTCGGTGCAGTCCCAGGCCGATACCGAACGGGCCGACCTGGCCGTGGAGAAGCGCGAACTGCACGACGACCCGCATAGCGAGCTGGAAGAGCTGGCCGCAATTTACCGCCATCGTGGGCTGAGTTCCGACCTGGCGCATGAAGTGGCCACCCAGCTCACCGCGCACGACGCGCTGGGGGCGCATGCCCGCGATGAGCTGGGCATCACCGAGGAGCTGCGGGCGCGCCCGATGCAGGCGGCCCTGGCCTCGGCCGGTGCCTTTGTCAGTGGCGCCGCGCTGCCGGTGCTGACCGCCCTGCTCGCGCCGCATGCGCTGGTCGGCCAAGCCACTACCGTGGTGACGCTGCTGGGGCTGTGCCTGACCGGCACCCTGGCCGCGCATGCCGGCGGTGCCTCGCGCCTGCGTGGCGCGCTGCGCGTTACCTTCTGGGGCGCGATCGCGATGGCGGCCGCCGCCTTGGTCGGCCAGCTGTTCAACGTGGCAGGCTGAGTCATGTCCGCACCCATTGATACCACCACCTCGCTGCTGGCGACCCTGGCCAGCCTGGCCGACTGCCAGCGCGCGGATGGCTATGCGTGCATCACCGCACGCCGCGAGCATGGCGCCTCCTCCGTGGAGATTCCGCAGCCGCAGTTCGCGATCCTGCTGCAGGGGCGCAAGCAGGTGAGTACTGCGCAGCAATCGCTGGAATTCGCACCGGGCGATCTGTTTCTGATCACGCGCCGCTGCCGCATCGATGTGGTGAACATCCCCGATCCGCACAGCGGGGTGTACCTCAGTGCGATCGTGCCGATGTGCGCCGAGGCGCTCACGGCCGCCCGCGCGCTGTGGAACGAGCCGCTGCCGCAGGCCGGTGATGCACTGGCCAGGCTGCCCCTGGCCGAGCATGGCGCAACCCTGCTGCAATGGCGGCAGGCGCTGGAACACGGTCACTACACCGAAGCACGCCTGGCCTTGGCCTCGCTTGCCGTGGCGTTCTGCCGGCGCGGGCACGGCAGCCTGCTGGTTCCCCCCGAACCCAGCGTGGGGGAGCGCATCCGCGACCTGATCGCTGCCCAGCCCGAGCGCGATTGGCAGTCACGCGATTTCGAAGCGCACCTCGGCCTCAGCGGTGCCACGCTGCGGCGGCGCCTGGCCAGCGAGCAGTCCAGCGTGCGCGAACTGATCACCGATGCGCGGCTCGCGCATGCGATGAGCCTGCTCTACACCACCCGGCTGCCGTTGAAGACCGTGGCCGCGCGCGTGGGCTACCGCTCGCTGGGCAGCTTCAACAAGCGCTTCGCCGAACGCTATGGGCTGGAACCAGCGGCGATCGGCAACAGCTGAGCGCGAGCGGATCGCGCGGCATTCTGAGCGGAACGCAGCAGACAGGACGCGCAGCATGGAGGCACCGCGGCGCAGCCGCCCTGTCCGGAACCTGTCATGCCCTTCCCCCGCGTTCGCACGCTCGCCTCCGCCGTGTTGCTGGCCGTTGTCGCCAGCCCCGCCTGGGCCACCACCACGCACACCCCGCGCGAGCAGGTACCCGGCGTGTATCACCAGACCATCGGCACGCTGCAGGTCACCGCGCTGTTCGATGGCACGGTCGCACTGGGCCGGCAGGAACTGGTCGGGATTGCCCCCGGAGCAGTCACCCGCCTGCTTGATCACCGCTACGTCCCCGAGGATGGCAAGGGCCTGCAGACCGCGGTCAATGCCTACCTGGTGCAGCAGGGCGATCACCTGACCCTGGTCGATACCGGCACCGCGCAATGCTTCGGCCCCGGCCTGGGCCAGGTGCTGGGCAACCTGCGCAAGGCCGGCTACGACCCGGCGGACGTGGATGAAGTGGTGCTGACCCACGCGCACCCCGACCACCTGTGTGGCCTGCTGGATGCGCAGGAGAAGATCGCCTATCCGAATGCCACGGTGTGGCTGTCGGCCGCGGACGCGGCGTACTGGCTGGATCCGGCCAGCGAGGCAACCGCGCCGCAGGGTGTGCGCTTTGCCTTCGCCTTGGCGCGCAAGGCGGTGGCGCCGTATGAGGCGAGCGGGAAACTGAAGCGCTTTGCACCTGGCGACACATTGCCGGCGGGCATCACCGCATTGGACAGCCATGGCCATACGGTCGGCCATGTGTCTTACCGGATCGATGGTGGCACCGGCCAGCAGTTGCTGGTGTGGGGCGACATCGTGCATTTCCACGCGGTGCAGTTCGCGCAGCCGCAGGCCTCATTCGAAGCGGACAGCGACCGCGTGGCCGCGATCGCCAGCCGGCGCCGGATGATGGCGCAGGCGGCGGATCAGGGCTGGTGGGTAGCCGGCGCGCACCTGCCGTTCCCGGGGTTGGGGCATGTGCGCCGCGAGGGAGAGGCATTTGCCTGGGTGCCGGGCGAGTTCGCGCCGTTGCCGGCACGATGACAGCGGAATGGCGGCAGAGGGACGGCAAGGATCCGCCCGGATGGCGGCGACGGTAGATCCACGCATGGCGTGGATCTACGGGCGAGCGGTCAGCTCGCTTCCGGCGCTGGCTTGTTCAGGCCCAGCCAGCCGCCGATGATGCCGCGGGCTTCATCCACGCCCTGCCGGGCGGGACCGGAGAAGGTCTGCACACTGACGGTATCGCCGAAGGAGGACTGCAGTTCCTTGCGCACCTTCTGCAGGGCGATGCCCTGCTGGCCACGGCCGAGCTTGTCGGCCTTGGTCAGCAGCGCATGCGCCGGCAGGCCGCGCTGCACTGCATAGGCCAGCATCTGGCGGTCGTAGTCCCTCAGCGGGTGACGGATGTCCATCACCACCACCAGGCCACGCAGGGCCTCGCGGGTACGGAAGTACTGGTCGATGAAGGCCTGCCAGTGCGCCTGCAGGTCCAGCGGGACCTTGGCGTAGCCGTAACCGGGCAGATCGACCAGTTTGGCCTCCGGGGTGACCTCGAAGAACACCAGCTGCTGGGTGCGGCCGGGGGTCTTGGAGACCCGGGCCAGGCTGTTCTGGCGGGTCAGGGCGTTGAGGGCACTGGACTTGCCGGCGTTTGAGCGACCGGCAAAGGCGACTTCCGCGCCCACGTCCTCCGGCAATTGCCGGGTGTTGTGGGCCGAAAGCAGGTATTGGGCGCGTTCGAGGAGCAATGACATGGGCATAGGATCGCATGTCCGGGCCCGATCCGCGCTGTCTGCGCTCGGTTTTGCTGCACCCTGCGTTGACCGTGGCGGGAAACGGCGTTGATAATCGGGCGATCCCCGTGGTTGCGGTCCCGCAACCGCCAGGCCGGTCCACACGGAGCTTCCGCATGCGCCATGCTCGCGTTCTTGCCGTTTCCGCACTTGCTGTCTCGCTGCTCGCCGCCGTTGCCGTTGCCCAGACCTCGATCACCCCGTTGCCGGACAACGGGCCGATCAAGACCGCCTCGCTGGAGGTCGATTTCAGCAAAACCACCTGGGGCGACCCCAAGGCCGGGCAGACCAAGGCCGCGGCCTGCGCGGCCTGCCATTCGGCCGATGGCAACTCCACCGTGGAGATGTACCCGAGCATCGCCGGCCAGAGCGAGCGCTACAGCGCCCAGCAGATGGCCCTGATCGCCAATGGCCAGCGCACCTCCGGGGCCTCGGCGGCGATGGTGCCGTTCGTGCAGGACCTCACCCCGCAGGACATGCGCGACATCGGTGCCTACTTCGCCACGCAGAAGGCCACCGCCGGCATCGCCGACGATGGCGCCGTGACCGAAGGCCCGTACGCCGGCAAGAAATTCTTCGAGATCGGCCAGCAGCTGTACCGCGGCGGCGATGCCGAGCGCGGCATCCCGGCCTGCATGGCCTGTCATGGCCCGACCGGCGCCGGCAATCCGGGCCCGGCCTACCCGCACATCAGCGGCCAGCACTCGGCCTACGTTGCCCGTCGGCTGCAGGAGTACCAGGCCGGGACCACCCAGGAAACCGACAAGGCGCACTTCCAGATCATGGCCACGATCGCCAAGTCGCTGACCGAGCAGGAGATCCAGGCCCTGGCCAGCTACCTGCAGGGGCTGCACAACCGGGCAGATGACGTCGCCGCTGCGGCCACGCCGCTCGCCGGAGGCACGCAGGCACCACCGTAACGACCGCCCACGCCGCAGCGCATTCCCTTGGTCGGATGACGGATGCGGCCACCCCGGCCGGCGGGGTATGTTCACTGGCACGCCGGCGACTGGGCCGGCGTCGTTTTTTCTGTATGGAGATGGATGTAGATGACGTTGATGCCCCGCCTGATGTTGTTGCTGCTGGCCCTGAGCCCGTTGACCACCCTCGCCGCCACCCCGACACCGCTGGTGGAGGGCAAGGATTACGAACGGATCGCCGACGCCGGTCCGTTCGCGCCGCTGGCCGGCAAGATCGAAGTCGTGGAGATGTTCGGCTACACCTGCCCGCACTGCGCGCACTTCGAACCGCAGCTGGAAGCCTGGGCCGCCAAGCTGCCCAAGGATGTCCGCTTCACCCCGGTGCCGGCCGCTTTCGGGGGCGTGTGGGATTCGTTTGCCCGCGCCTACTACGCTGCCGATCAGCTGGGCGTGGCCAAGCGCAGCCACCGCGCCATGTTCGATGCCCTGCATGAGAAGGGATCGCTGCCGATGCAGAACGTCTCGCCGGATGAACTGGCCGCGTTCTACCAGGGCTTCGGCGTGGCCCCGGCGCAGTACATCACCGTGCTCAAGAGCGACGCCGTGGATGCCAAGGTCAAGGCCGCCCGTGCCTTCGCCCTGCGCACCAAGGTGCCCGGCACGCCGACGCTGATCGTCAATGGCGTGTACCTGGTCAAGGGCGACTCGTTCGAGTCGATGCTGCGCAACGCAGATGCCCTGATCGCCCGTGCGCGCAGCGGCAAGGCGCTCTAACAGCGCTCGCTGAACCATCACGCACCGTGCACGCGGGACGCTCGTTTCCGCGTGTCATCATGCTTCCCTGGCCGGTGCTCCCAGCATCGGCCCCACCATGCTCATCCGCTGGAGATGCTTCGATGAAGACCCGTTTCGCCATTACGCTCATGGCCCTGCTGCCGATCCTGGCTGCCTGCAAGGCCCAGGACGGTACCGCCAACACCACCGCCCCGGCTGAGCCGGCCGCACCGAGCAGCACCCCGGCCACCGAAACGGCCCCCCCGAGCGAGCAGGCCCCGGCCGCCAGCGGTGAAACCGCCGCCGCCGAGACCGCCGCTGCCGAAGCCACCACCCCGGCGCCGGCGCCGGCCTCGTCGCGCCCGACCGGCCCGGAGCCGGTTGCCGGCACCGACTATGTGGTGATCGAGAACGGCCAGCCGTTCCAGCCGGCCACCGGCAAGATCGAAGTCGCCGAAATCTTCGGTTACGTATGCCCGGCCTGCGCCGCGTTCCAGCCGCTGATCGGGCCGTGGAAGGCCGGTCTGCCGAGCGACGTCAATTTCGTCTACGTGCCGGCCATGTTCGGCGGTACCTGGGATGACTACGGCCGTGCGTTCTATGCCGCGCAGGCGATGGGCCTGCAGGAAAAGACCCACGAAGCCATGTACGCCGCGATCCATGCCGAGCAGAGCCTGAAGGGCGAGCGCGGCCGTGATTCGGTCGAGGACATCGCCAACTTCTACGGCAAGCACGGCGCCGACCCGAAGCAGTTCGCCGCGATGATGGGCAGCTTCGCCGTCAACGCCAAGACCAACTCGGCCAAGCAGTTCGCCCAGCGCAGCAAGATCTCCGGCACCCCGTCGGTGATCGTCAACGGCAAGTACCTGGTCAAGGGCAAGGGCTTCCCGGACATGCTGCGCATCGCCGATCACCTGATCGCGCGCGAACGCGCCGGCAAGGCCAACTGAACCAGCGATAGCGAACCGTCGTGACCTTCCCCCACACGCGGACCCTGCGCCTGCTGACGGCCAACATCCAGGCCGGTTCGAGCACCCGCCGCTACAGTGACTACGTGACCCGCAGCTGGTCGCACGCACTGCCGGCCGGGCGCAAACGAACCAGCCTGGATGCCATCGCGCAGATGGCCCGCGAACACGACATCGTCGGCCTGCAGGAAGCCGACCCCGGCAGCCTGCGCTCGGGCTTCACCAACCAAACCCACTACCTCGCCGAGCGCGCGGGCTTCAATTACTGGAGCCACCAGCCCAACCGCCGCATGGGCGGGGTGGCCTCCAGCGCCAACGGCCTGCTCAGCAAGCTCGAGCCGGTCGAGGTCCAGGACCACGCCCTGCCCGGCCGGATCGGCGGGCGCGGCGTGCTGCTGGCCAAGTTCGGTGAAGGCAGCCAGGGCCTGGCGGTGGCGGTGGCGCATCTGTCGTTAGGGACCAATTCGCGCATGTCGCAATTGGCCTTTATTGCCGATCTGCTTGCCGACCACCCCAATGCCGTGCTGATGGGCGATTTCAACTGCCTGGCCGAACGCCCGGAAATGCAGGTGCTGTACCAGAAGACGACGCTGCAGCCGCCGGGCTGCGTGGTGCCGACCTTCCCCAGCTGGCGCCCGGACCGGGCGATCGACCACATCCTGCTCAGCGACGGCCTGCAGCAACGCAGTGCCGAAGCCGTACCGGCCGCGTTCTCCGATCACCTCGCCCTGGCGATGTCGATCGACGTGCCGAGCAGCGCGCTGCGCTGACGCAGGTATACCCGCCGCCCTTGCGCGGCGGGGCTGATGGCGGTGTAAACAGGCTGTCCACAGCGCCTGTGCGATAAATCCCGCCGTCTGCCGCTCCGGCACCGGGAGTATCCCCCACCCCATGAGTACCGTGGAGCCGCCTCTGCCCGAGGTGCGCACGCTTCGACCCGTGTTCCTGCTTGCCGCCACGATCGTGGCGGCATTCGCCATTCTGGTCACCGTGTTTCCCATCGATGCCGGCGTGATGCTGCTCGATGCCCAGACCTGGGCCTCGCGCAATGTCGGCTGGTATTACCTGCTGGCGATGACCGTGTACCTGGTGTTCGTGGTCGGCGTGGCGCTGTCCGGCTATGGCAACGTCAAGCTGGGCGCGGACCATGACGAGCCGGAGTTCAGCTATCTGTCCTGGGCCGGCATGTTGTTCGCCGCCGGCATCAGCATCACCCTGTTCTTCTTCTGCGTCTCCGAGCCGCTGACCCACTACCTGTTGCCGCCGCAGGGCGGCACCGGCAGCGGCGAGGCCAGCGCGCGCCAGGCGATGCAGCTGCTGTTCCTGCATTGGGGCCTGCACGGCTGGGGCGTGTTCGCGCTGGCCGCGATGGCGCTGGCCTACTTCGCCTACCGCCACAACCTGCCCCTGGCGCTGCGCTCGGCGCTGTATCCGCTGATCGGCAAGCGCATCAACGGGCCGATCGGCTACACCGTGGATGCCCTGGGCATCGTGGCCACCGTGTTCGGCCTCGGCGCGGACATGGGCTTTGGCGTGCTGCATCTCAACGCCGGCCTGAACACCTTGTTCCCGGTGCCGCACGCGGCCTGGGTGCAGGTCGGGCTGATCGTACTGATGATGGGCGCGGCGATCACAGTGGCCGTGTCCGGCGTGGAAAAGGGCGTGCGCTGGATGTCCAACATCAACATGCTGCTGGCGATCTCGCTGCTGCTGTTCATGCTGTTCGCCGGCCCCACCCAGTACCTGCTCAATGCCTTCATGCAGAACATGGGCGACTACCTGGGCAACGTGGTCGGCAAGAGCTTCGATGTGTACGCCTACGGCGGGCGCCCGGACTGGCTGGGCAACTGGACGGTGTTCTACTGGGCCTGGTGGATCGGCTGGGCGCCGTTCGTAGGCTTGTTCATCGCGCGCATCTCGCGCGGCCGCACCATCCGCGAGTTCGTGCTCGGCGTGCTGCTGATCCCGCTGGGCTTCACCCTGGCCTGGCTGTCGATCTTCGGCAACAGCGCGCTGGATCAGATTCTGCACCACGACCAGGTGCACCTGGCGCAGATGGCGGTGGAGAACCCACCGACCGTGTTGTACGCGCTGCTGGAAAGCTACCCGTGGAGCCGCACCGTCATCGCGGTCACGGTGATCGTCAGCTTCATCTTCTTCGTCACCTCGGCCGATTCCGGCACGGTGGTGCTGTCCACGCTGTCCTCGCAGGGCGGCAATCCGGAAGACGACGGTCCGCGCTGGCTGCGTGTGTTCTGGGGCGTGATGACCGGTCTGGTCACCGCCGGGCTGCTGCTGGCCGGCAGCATGGATGCGCTCAAATCCGCGGTGGTGCTGGCCTCGTTGCCGTTCTCGGTGGTGTTGCTGCTGATGCTGTGGGGCTTGACCCGTGCACTGGGCGAAGAGTCGCAGCGCAAGAAGGCCTCGCAGTACTCGCCGATCCCGTTGATCGGGCAATCGCGGCATCAGCGCGGCTGGCGCCAGCGCATCACCCAGGCGGTGCATTTCCCGGTCCGCGACGAGGTGTACCGGTTCATGGATACCGATGTGAAGCCGGCGATCGAAGCCGTCGCGGCGCAGCTGCTCGAACAGGGCCTGGATGTGCAGACGAAGTTCGAGCCGGGTCACATGGAGCTGCTGGTGGACCATGGCGAACAACAGGTCTTCACCTACCAGGTGATCATGCGCGGCTACCTCACGCCTTCGTTCGCCGCGCAGCGCTTCCGCAACCAGCGTTACTACCGCGCCGAAGTGCACCTCTATGAAGGTGGACAGGACTACGAGCTGTTCGGCTACAGCCGCCAGCAGATCATCAACGACATCATCGATCAGTACGAGCGTCACCTGCAGTTCCTGCATCTCACGCGTTGACGCACTGATCTCCCGCTGCAAAGGAGTCATCGACATGCCTACCCTCCCCGACCAGCTGCTGTACATCGGCGGCCGCTACGTTCCCTCCCAGGGCGGAAAGACCTTCCAGGTCATCAACCCGGCCAACGGCGAGCTGCTCGCCAATGTCCACAGCGCCAACAGCGACGATCTCGACGCTGCCGTGGAGAGCGCCCAGGCCGGCCAGAAAGTGTGGGCCGCGCTGACCACCGTGGAACGCTCGCGCATCCTGCTGCGGGCGGTGGCACTGCTGCGCGAGCGCAACGATCCGCTGGCCGAGCTGGAATCGCGCAACACCGGCAAGGCCCTGAGCGAAACGCTCAGTGTGGACGTGGTCACCGGCGCGGACGTGCTGGAGTACTACGCCGGCGTCATGCACGGTCTCGAAGGCAGCCAGGTGCCGCTGCGCGAGGCCAGCTTCTTCTACACCCGCCAGGAGCCGCTGGGCGTGGTCGGCGCGATCGGCGCTTGGAACTACCCGATCCAGATCGCGCTGTGGAAGGCCGCCCCGGCGCTGGCCGCCGGCAACGCAATGATCTTCAAGCCCAGCGAAGTGACGCCGTTGACCGCGCTGAAGCTGGCGGAGATCTTCACCGAGGCCGGTCTGCCCGATGGCGTGTTCAACGTGTTGCCCGGCGATGGTGCCGGCGTCGGTTCGGCCCTGACCGAGCACCCGCTGATCGAGAAGATCTCCTTCACCGGCGGCACCGCGACCGGCCGCAAGGTGATGGCCAGTGCCTCCAGCTCCACGCTCAAGGACGTCACCATGGAGCTGGGCGGCAAGTCGCCACTGATCATCTGCGCGGACGCCGATCTGGACCTGGCCGCCGACGTGGCGATGATGGCCAACTTCTACAGCTCCGGCCAGGTGTGCACCAACGGTACCCGCGTGTTCGTTCCGCGCAGCGCGCTGGCCGCGTTCGAAGCCAAGCTGCTGGAACGGGTCCAGCGCATCCGCATCGGCGACCCACTGGCCAAGGACACCAACTTCGGCCCGCTGGTCAGCGCCGCCCACATGCAGCGCGTGCTGGAGCACATCGGCAGCGGCAAGGCCGAGGGTGCACGGCTGGTCTGCGGCGGCGAACGGTTGACCGACGGCGCGTTGGGCAAAGGCTGCTATGTGGCACCGACCATCTTCAGCGATTGCCGCGATGACATGCGCATCGTGCGCGAAGAGATCTTCGGGCCGGTGATGAGCCTGCTCGCCTATGACGACGAAGACGAAGCCGTGCGCCGCGCCAACGACACCGATTACGGTCTCGCCGCCGGTGTGGTGACGCCGGACCTGGCGCGCGCGCATCGGGTGATCCACCAGCTCGAGGCCGGCATCTGCTGGGTCAACAGCTGGGGCGAATCGCCGGCGCAGATGCCGGTGGGCGGCTACAAGCAATCCGGCGTCGGCCGCGAAAACGGGCTGGCCACGCTGCGCGCCTACACCCGCACCAAATCCATCCAGATCGAGCTGGACCGCTACGCGTCGGTGTTCTGAGCCGGCCTTACCAGGAGACACCGCGATGAAGCGCGAATACGACTACATCATCATCGGCGCCGGGTCGGCCGGCAACACGCTGGCCGCGCGCCTGACCGAAGACGCCGGGGTCAGCGTGCTGCTGCTGGAAGCCGGTGGGCCGGACTACCGGATGGATTTCCGCACCCAGATGCCGGCCGCACTGGCTTATCCGCTGCAGGGCCGCCGCTACAACTGGGCGTATGAAACCGAGCCGGAGCCCTACATGGACAACCGGCGCATGGAGTGCGGCCGCGGCAAGGGCCTGGGCGGTTCCTCGCTGATCAACGGCATGTGCTACATCCGCGGCAACGCGATGGACTTCGACCAGTGGGCCAGCTTCGACGGCCTGGAGGACTGGAGCTACCACGACGTGCTGCCGTACTTCCGCAAGGCGGAAACGCGCGACATCGGGGCCAACGATTACCACGGCGGCGACGGGCCGGTCAGCGTGGCCACGCCGAAGAACGGCAACAACGTGCTGTTCCACGCGATGGTTGAGGCCGGTGTGCAGGCTGGCTACCCGCGTACCGATGACCTCAACGGCTACCAGCAGGAAGGCTTCGGCCCGATGGACCGCACGGTGACCCCGCGCGGACGCCGCTCCAGTACCGCACGCGGCTATCTGGACATGGCCAAGGACCGTGAGGGACTGGAGATCGTGGTGCACGCCACCACCGACCGCATCCTGTTCGCCGGCAAGCGCGCGGTGGGCGTGCGCTACCTGGCCGGCAGCAGCGCCGAGCCGATTGACGCCACCGCCCGCCGCGAGGTGCTGCTGTGTGCCGGTGCGATCGCCTCGCCGCAGATCCTGCAGCGCTCCGGCGTGGGCGCGCCGGCATTGCTGGCCGCCCTTGGGGTGCCGCTGGTGCACGACCTGCCCGGCGTCGGCGAGAACCTGCAGGATCACCTGGAGGTGTACATGCAGTACGCCTGCAAGAAGCCGGTCTCGCTGTACCCGGCGCTGCAGTGGTGGAACCAGCCGGCGATCGGTGCGGAATGGCTGTTCGCCGGCACCGGCATCGGTGCCAGCAACCAGTTCGAAGCCGGTGGTTTCATCCGCACCCGCGAGGAGTTCGACTGGCCCAACATCCAGTACCACTTCCTGCCGGTGGCGATCAATTACAACGGCACCAATGCGGTCAAGGAACACGGCTTCCAGGCGCATGTGGGCTCGATGCGCACGCCCAGCCGCGGCCACGTGCATGCCAAGTCGCTGGACCCGCGTGAGCATCCCTCGATCCTGTTCAACTACCAGTCCACCGACCAGGACTGGCAGGAGTTCCGCGATGCGATCCGCATCACCCGCGAGATCATCGCCCAGCCCGCCCTGGACGAATACCGCGGGCGCGAAATCAGCCCGAGTGCCGAGTGCCAGAGCGATGCCGAACTGGATGCCTTCGTGCGCGCCCATGCGGAGACCGCGTATCACCCGTCGTGCTCGTGCGCGATGGGCACCGATGCGATGAGCGTGGTGGATGGCCAGGGCCGCGTGCATGGCATGGAAAGCCTGCGCGTGGTGGATGCCTCGATCATGCCGCGCATCATCACCGGCAACCTCAACGCCACCACGATCATGATCGCCGAGAAGATCGCCGACCGGATCCGCGGGCGTGCACCGCTGCCGCGCAGCACGGCGGCCTATTACGTGGCCGGGGACGCACCGGCGCGGCGCTGAGGGCGTTACGCCGGCGCACCCGGCAACGGCACCACCACCCGCTTCGCCGTCAACGTGCTCCCTACCGAGGCCACCACGGTGCAGCCGATCGCCGCCCATTGCAGCGTGGTCAGGTGCTCGGCCAGCAACCCCATCGCCAGCAGCGCGGCGACCGCCGGCTCCATGCTGATCAGGATGCCGAAGGTCTCCTTCGGCAGCCGCTTGAGCGCCATCATCTCCAGCGACATCGGGATCGCGCTGGAGACGATGGCCACGCCCAACCCGAACAGCAGGATCTTCGGATCCAGCAGTGCCATGCCCGCGTGCGCCACGCCGACCGGGACCACCACCAGCGCCGCCGCACACAGCCCCAGCGAGACCGTGTGCCCGGCCGGCAGATGCCCGGCGCGCTTGCCGAAGATGATGTACATCGCCCAGCAGACTGCCGCGCCCAGCGCGAACATCACCCCGACCGGGTCCAGTGGCTCACCATGGCCCAGCGGCAGCAGCAGCAACAGCCCGACCAGCGCGCAGCCGACCCACACGAAGTCCACCGGCCGCCGCGAGGACCACATCGCCACCGCCAACGGCCCGCAGAATTCGATGGCCACCGCGATGCCGAACGGGATCGTGCGCAGCGCCATGTAGAACAGCAGATTCATCACCCCGAGCGTGATGCCGTAACGGAAGATCGCTCCGGCATCGGCGCGCGAGGTGGTCCAGCGCCACGGCCGGAACACCATCAACAGCACCAGCGCCGAGAAACCCACGCGCAGTGCGCTGGTGCCCTGCGCACCGATCAGCGGGAACAGCTGTTTGGCATACGAGGTGCCCACGGCCAAGGAGGTGACCGAGCCGAGCACGGCCAGGGCGGGGAAGAAGCTGGAGAGGCGGGAGGTCGACATCCGCACAGGATATTGCGCAACGGCCGAAGGAGATGCTCAATTACAGCGGCCTTCCTGCATGTTTCACTCACCATGTCCGCCACGCCCTACACCCCCGATAGTTTCGACCGCGCCATCCTGGCGATCCTGCAGCGCGACAACGCCACCGCGCAGCGCGAGATCGCCGAGGCGGTGAGCCTGTCGGCGCCGGCGGTGCAGCGGCGGATCAAGCGCTTGGAGGAAACGGGCGTGATCCGCGCAAACGTGGCCGTGCTGGACCAGGCCCGGCTGGGGCGCCCGCTGACGATCATGGTCGAGGTCCGGGTCGCCAGCGAGCAGCCGCACCGGGTCGCCCCGTTCCGCCGCCGCGCGCAGGAGGACCCCGCCGTGCAGCAGTGCTACGCGATCACCGGCGAGGCGGATTTCCTGCTGATCCTGACCGCCGCCTCGATGGAAGAATACGAAGCGATCAGCGAGCGGCTGTTCGGCAACGACGACAACATCGAGCGCTTCCGCACTGCGGTGGCGCTGAGTACGCTCAAGCGCAGCCTGGCGGTTCCCCTCGCCGAGTGATCCGGGTCAGCGCGTGGCCGACAGCGCAGCATCGAACAATGCCGTCGCTTCCGTGATCGCGGCCCCGTGTGTGGCCTGCTTGTCCGCCGCCACCTGGCAGAGTGCACCGACGCGGGTCTGGCCCAGGGCGGTGCAGCTGGACAGGAAGTCGTAGTGCCCGACCTCCGGCAGGGTGGTCAACCTCGCCTTCGGCAGTCCTGCGGCCGCGATGTCGCTGTTGGTGGCCGGTGAGGCCACCGTGTCGGCCGCACCGACGATGATCGATACTGGCTGGCTCACCTTCTCCAGCGCCTCCGGGGCGAAGGCCTGCACCATGGCCGGCGCGATCAGCACTACCGCACGTACCCCGGCAATGGCGCGGTCCTCACCGGCCTTGGCCACCCACGGGGCCAGTTCCGGCGTCGCCGCGGCGGTCATCCGACGCGCCAGGGTCAATGAGGGAGTCTCGGCCTGCGGCGCGCAGACGCCGTCGTCAGGATGCGCGCGGCAGAACGCCAGCAGCCGCTGCACGTCCGGGCGTGCGCCCGCAGCAACCAAGGCAGTGAACCCGCCGGCCGAGTAGCCCGCGATGCCCAACCGCGTGGCATCGATCTCCGCCGCCAGCGCGGGGTCGGCCTGCACGGCAGCCAGCGCGGCAGCCAGGTCATCCACACGGTTCCACATCAGGATGCTGCCGGCCTCGGTCATCGGGTCCACCCCGTTGTTGCCGGGATGATCCACCGCGATCACCACATATCCGGCCCGCGCCATCGCGGTACCGAACCAGCCCATCATCCGTGCGCTGCCGCCGTTGCCGTGCGAGAGCAGCAGCACCGGCCAGCGTCCGTTGGCGATGGCGGCATCGGCGGCGGCCGTGCCCACCTCGAACAGCGGCGCATCGGGCGGGCCGATCGTCAGCGCGGTTTCCTGCGCCCCGGGCTGTGCCGGGTACCACACGGTGTAGCGCACGCTGTCGCGGTGGTCGGCATCGCGCACGGCCGCACTGGGCGTATGTGCAACGCCGTGCCGCTCGCCGACGGGCAGCACGGCCCCAGCGGCAAACAGGGGCAGGCAGAGCGCCAGCAGCGCGGCACAACAACGGGCGGTCATTCGCATGGGTCACTCTCCTTGGGGTGCAACGTGTCGGCCAGCGGCAGCCAGATCTCCACCCCGCCGTGGCCGCTGCGGTCATCGAAGCGCGTGTCGTAGCGCTCCAGGTCCGGTGCATCGGCCAGGGTCAGGCCGGACGCCGGCAGATAGTCATTCAACAACCAGAACCAGGTGGAGCGGATCGCGGAAATGTGCCCGGCATGCCAGGCCACCAGGTACTCGCGGGGCGGAATCAGGATGGCCTGCCAGCCGGCGGGCACGGGCGCGCCGGCACTGATCTCCACGCCGGCGATGTAATCAAAGCCACCGTCAGCGTCATTGTTGCCGCACACACCATAGGCGATCTCCGCGCCCAGCCCATGCGCCTCGTCCAGGCGCTGCCATTGCGAAGGAATCGATGCGACGGTCGCGGAGGTGTGGCGCGCACCGATCCCGGCCACGCGCAGTGCGCCATGGTGCACGCGATGCGGTTCGATCGTGCAGGGTGTCGAGGAGTCGATCAGTTTCAACGCCTCGACCAGCACCACGCCGCCCAGCCCCTGCTCCCGCACCTGCTCGGGCGATCGCCCAAACTGCTCGGAGAATGCGCGGGTAAAGGCTGCATGCGAGGCGTAACCAGCAGCGATGGCCACCTCCAGGATGCCATCAGCCCCGGCCGCCAACTGATGTGCGGCGTGGGTCAGCCGGCGGCCACGCAGATAGCGCACCACCGAGGTGCCGGTGCTGAGCTGGAACAGCCGCGAGAGATGGAACGGCGACAGGCCCACCACGCGGGCGATATCGGCCAGCGACGGGTTTTCAGCGAAGTGGCTTTCGATGTACCACAGGGCCCTGCGTGCCGCACCCATACCGCCAGATCCATGCCGATGAACGGGACCGCAGCGTAACCCAGCGCGCGCTACGCCATTTGATCGTTCTTGCTGTCCGCGGCAACGCGCCGCGCGTGTTGTCTCAGCCCCTCACCGCCGCTTCGATGGCCGCCACGTCGATCCTGCGCATGGTCATCATCGCCTCGAACGCGCGCCGGGCCACGGCGGGGTCCTTGCTGGTCACCGCGTCGGTCAGTACCCGCGGCGTGATCTGCCAGGACAGACCCCATTTATCGCGACACCAGCCACACGCACTTTCCTCGCCACCGTTGCCGACGATCGCAGCCCACAACCGGTCCGTTTCGGCCTGGTCATCGGTGGCGATCTGGAAGGAGAATGCTTCGCTGTGTTTGAACGCCGGCCCGCCGTTGAGCCCGATGCAGGGGATGCCGGCGACGGTGAAATCGACGGTGAGCACATCGCCCTGTTTGCCGGAGGGAAAATCGCTCGGCGCGTGGTGCACCGCGTGCACCGCACTGTCAGGGAAGGTGGCGGCGTAGAAGCTGGCGGCGTCCAGCGCGGTACCGTCGAACCAGAGGCAGATCGTGTTCTTGCTGACCATGGGCGTCTCCTGGAGCAGAGGATGGATTGCGCCCGCTTACGGTAGGCGCGCCGGTGTTAAGCCTGCGCGCGGGTGCCGCGTGGGTGTGCCGTGGATAGCGACGGCCCATGCTGCTCGCCCCCGCGTGCTGACCCCCGCCAAGATGAATACGCAGATACCCTGCCCACCATCATCGGGATCGATGCCGAGATCGAATGCGGTTGATGATGCGAATGATTGCCATTACCATAGTGTGATCCGGGTCGCGCAAGGGATGCGTACCCGTGAACAGTTATCGAGCCCGCGCCGGGTCACCGCCCCCGCCAGCCGCTTCCTGCCCCCACCCCGCTCCGCCGCAGGCCACCCAGGACGCCGGCCATGCCCGTTGCCGTCTTTCTGGAAACGCCGATGCCCCGCTACGCCCACGTGCTGTCCCGCCCGTCGATGCACCGTCGCCCGCTGCCGCAGGCCTTGATGGTGGCTCTGTGCGCCCTTGCCGTTGCGCCTGCGTTCGCGCAGGATGCGACCCCTGACGCCACCACCCTGGACAAGATCGTGGTCAAGGGCGAGCGCGCCGAAGGCTATTCGGTCCGCAGGACCTCGGCCGGTACCCGCTTCGATCTGGCCCCGCGCGAGATCCCGCAGTCGGTCAGCATCATCAGCCACCAGCGCATCGAGGATCAGAACCTCGATGACATCATCGACGTGCTGGCCAACACCACCGGCGTGAGCAGCACCCAGTCCGATACCGAGCGCACCGAGTTCTACGCGCGCGGTTTCTACATCGACAGCTACCAGTTCGACGGCCTGCCGACCCAGATGGTGCAGAACTGGAGCTACGGCGATTCCGGCCTGGATTTGGCCCTGTACGACCGCGTGGAAGTGGTGCGTGGCGCCACCGGCCTGCTGTCCGGCGCCGGCAACCCGTCCGCCTCGGTGAACCTGATCCGCAAGCACGCCGACAGCGCCGAGCTGACCGGCAACCTGTCGGTCAATGTCGGCAGCTGGGGCCGCACCCGCAGCACGGTGGATGTGACCACCCCGCTGAACGCCAGCGGCTCGGTGCGTGCGCGCGTGATCGGCAGCTACCTGGATACCGAATCGCAGATGGACCGCTACGACCAGCACAAGACGCTGGGCTATGCGGTGATCGATGCCGACCTGACCCCGGATACCCAGCTGAGCGTGGGCTATGACTACCAGCAGAAGCGCGCGAACGGCGCGACCTGGGGTGGCTTCCCGATGTGGTACTCCGACGGCACCCCCACACCGTACGACAAGACCTTCAGTGCGAACCCGGGGTGGACCTACTGGGATACCACCAGCAAGCGCCTGTTCGCCACGCTGGAACATGCTTTCGCCAATGACTGGAAGGTCAAGGTCGGTGCGACGCACGACAAGACCAATGCCAACGACAAGCTGTTCTACCCGTCCTACACCGCCTTCGACAAGGTCACCGGCAGCGGCATCACGCCAATGGCCGGCCTGTACAACACCGAGCGCAAGGTCGACAGCGTGGACGGCTTTGTGGAAGGCCCGTTCCAACTGTTCGGCCGCGAACACCAGTTCATGGCCGGCCTGAGCTACAACAAGCGCGAGTACGCCAACTACGGTGACTTCCAGGTCGGCGGCACCAATACCGCGTGGGGCCCGATCGACAACTATCTCAACTGGACCGGCAACATCCCGGAACCGAACTGGAACCCGCTGAGCCTGGCCAGCCAGGGCACCATCACCCAGAAGGCCGGCTACGCGGCGACCCGCCTGTCGTTGGCCGATCCGTTGAAGCTGATCCTGGGTGCTCGTTACACCGATTGGAAAAGCGAGGGCGAAGACGCGGACCGCTCGCACAAGGTCACCACGCCGTATGCCGGCCTGGTCTACGATCTCAACGACACGTATTCCACCTACGCCAGCTACACCGAGATCTTCCAGCCACAGACGCTGCGCACCAAGGCGGGCAGCTATCTGGACCCGGTCGATGGCAAGAGCTACGAGGTGGGCGTCAAGGGCGCGTGGTTCGATAACCGCCTGAACGCCTCGCTGGCCGTGTTCCGCATCGAGCAGGACAACGTCGGCCAGGCCACGATGGACAAGGTAGACGGTAACGAACTCGAAACGGCGTACATCGCCGCGCGCGGCACCGTCAGCCGCGGCGTTGAGTTCGAACTCAACGGTGAGCTTGCCCCGGGCTGGAACGCCACGTTTGGTGCGTCGCGCTACGTGGCCAAGGACATCAACGATGCGGACATCAACACCAACCTGCCGCAGACCACGCTCAAGCTGTTTACGAGCTACACCCCGCAGTCGCTCACCGCACTGACGGTCGGCGGCGGTGCCAACTGGCAGAACCGTATCTACTACCCGATCCCGGGGCTTGGCCGCTTCGAACAGGAAGGCTACGCGCTGGTCAGCGCCTTCGTGCGCTACCGCATCTCCCCGGAGTTCAGCGTGCAGGCCAACCTCAACAATCTGCTGGACAAGAAGTACCTCTCGCAGATCACCGGCTACGGTGCCTACGGCGATGGTCGCAATGGCGGCCTGACGTTTACCTGGTCGTTCTGATCGGTCATTGATCGTAACGCTTCAACAAAGGAGAACCGGGCATTGCCCGGCTCTCTGCGTCTTGCACGATGCGCAACGGACGCGCGGCGCCGCACGGCCAGACCTCGGTAGTGCCGGCCGCTGGCCGGCAGCCTCATGAACGATGAAAGTCCTGCCTGGTTGCCGGCCAGCGGCCGGCACTACGGCCTGGCGCGCAGCAGCGCCAACCCGAACCCGATGAAGATCGTGCCGACCACGCGGTCGAACACCTTGCGCAGCCCCGGCTTGGCCAGATAACCGGCCAGCCCGCGGCCGCCGGCGGCGTACACCCCGTACCAGAACATCTCCATCACCGCGAAGGTGCCCACCAGGATCACGAACTGCGGCAGCTGCGGCTGGGTGAGATCGACGAACTGCGGCAGGAACGCCGAGGCGAACAGCAGCAGCTTCGGGTTGCTGATGCCGATGATGAATCCATCGCGGAACAGCACGGTGCGTGAACTGGGCACCAGCGCCGAGGTGCTGCCGACGTCGATCGGCGCATCACCGCCGCGCCAGGCCTTGATCCCCAGGTACACCAGGTACGCCACGCCGGCGTAGCGCAGCACGTCGAACACCATCGGCGAGGCCTTGAGCACCGCGCCCAGCCCGGCGGCGGAGATCGCCAGGGCCAGTACCAGCGCGGTCAGGCAGCCGGCCATGGCGGCGATGCTGCGGCGGAAGCCGACGCGCACGCTGCGGGTCATCACGTGCAGCATGTTCGGGCCGGGCGTGCCGCACAGGACGAACACGGTCACGGCGAAGATCCACCAAGTATGCAGGTTCATGGCAATACAGTTCGAGAGAGAGGTAGTGCCGGCCGCTGGCCGGCAGCGCAATGATGCCTGACGGAAACAGCATCGGCAGGCCGGACTCGCGAGATGGCCGGTCCTCGCAACCGGGTTGTCCGCCCGGAACGCACCGGGGCGCCCTCACGGCGCCCCGGTGTGTCACCTCCGCATCAGCCCGCGATCAGAACCGCAGGTCCGCGCGCACGTACCAGTAGCGCCCGCGCGGGATGTCGTAGGTCGAGGCGTCATAGCCGTTGAGCGAGCACGACAGGCAGATCGGCGGATCCTTGTCGAACACGTTGTTCAGGCCGGCGCTGAGCTGCAGCCCCTTCATCCAGTCGATCTTGTAGCCCACCTGCATGTCGTGGAAGGTGGTGGCCGACAGTTCGTTGGTGCCTTCGGCCTGGTTGCTGCAGATCGGGAAGGCGGCCACATCGCCGCACGCCTCGGTGAGCTTGGAGATGTGGCGCACCGTCCAGGAGGCGTTCCAGTTGGACAGGTTCCAGCTCAGCGTAGCATTGCTGGTCCACTCCGGGATCGAGCTGTCGGCCACTTCCACACCCGGCTCCTGCGGCTGCTTCTGCCCGGCGGCCCCCAACGCCTCATAGCGGCCGACGAAGGTGTTCTGCCAACCGAGCTTGAACTGCCCGATCTCCGTCTGCGGCAGGGTCCAGAACAGATCCACATCCCAGCCATCGGTCTTGATCGAGCCCAGGTTGGTCAGCCGGTTGTTGAAGCTGCTGACCGCCCCGGTGGAGGCGCGCGTGATGCCACTGCAGTACAGCGGGTCCAGCGTGTCCACGCACAGATCAAGCTGGGTCTGCGCGTTGATCGCCTGGATCGCGCCTTCGATGTGGTGGCGGTAGAACGTCACCTCGACATCGAAGCGCTCCGACCAGGACGCGTTGCTGCCGAACCACGGGCTCCACACGAAGCCGGCGCTGAAGCTGCGCGAGCGCTCCGGATCCAGTTCCGCGTTGCCGCCGGTGGTGACCGAGATCTGCGAGTTGGCCTGCTGGAAACCGCCCGGCACGCCGAGTGCGGCACAGTTGGCGGCACTGCCGCGCGGCGGCGTGCCCCCCAGCCCGACCGAGCAGGGATCGAACAGCTGCAGATCGGCACGCGCGGCCGAGCCATACAGCTCGCCGATGGACGGTGCGCGGAAGCCTTCGGCGTAGCTGGTGCGCAGCACGAAGTCATTGGTCACCTGCCAGCGCAGGCCGTACTTCGGGGTGAACTCGCCACCAAACGTGGAGTAATCCGAGTAGCGCCCCGCAAGGCTCAGGTCGAGCTTTTCGCCGAGCGCGCTCTTGGCGAAGATCGGCACGCTCAGCTCCAGGTAGGCCTCGTTGACATCGTAGGAACCGGAGGTCGGCAGCGAGGGCACGCCGTTGTAGTGGCCGATCACGGTCAGCGGATCCGGATCGTAGCGGCCCTCGTACTTGCGGTACTCATAGCCGGTGGCGAACGAGACCGGGCCCGCCGGCAGGGTGAACAGCTCGCTGCTCAGGTTGGCGGTGAACAGGCTCAGCTCGTTCTGGCTGCGGTCACGCACTACTGGCTGGATCCAGCGCAGCATCTCCGGGGTGATCGAGCCGACCCCACCGAAAATGTTCAGCGGTACGCAGCCGGGGGTGGCCGCGCATACCGCCGGATCGCCCAGCGCCATGTTGACCTTGTAGATGTCGTAGCTGCCGTAGTTGGTCTGCTCGGCCTTGTTCTTGCTGTACATGCCGTTGAGGTCCCAGAACCAGCTGCGATCCGCGGCCTGGAACTGGCCGACCAGGCCGGTGGCGAAGTACTGGGTGTTGACCTCCTGCTCGAACACGCGTGCGCCGCCTTCAACAGGGCGACGGCCGATCAGGCTCATGTTGCCCGAGGCGGCCAGATCGAAGCCGAACGGGTTGTACGGGTTGAGGCCGGAGACCACGATGTTGTCGGCCAGCGGGTTGCCGGTGGCGCCATCGGGGCCGAAGAACAGCGGCTCCGGACCGGCCTGGTTGGTGGACTCGCGGCGATTGCCAAGCGCCTTGATATACCACTGGATGTCGTCGGTGAGATCGAAGCGGAACTGGCCGAAGATGCCTTTCCGCTCGGACGGGGTGAGCACCAGGTTGTACTCGGCGAAGTTGAAGCGGTCGGCCGAGGTGAAGCAGTGATAATCATCACTGCGGTCGCAGCCGGCGCTGCCGTCGTAACGCGGGCTGCTTACGCCGGTATTGGGTACGATGTCCTGTACCGCCCCGGTGGTGGGATCGACGAACTTGAAGCGCCCCTGCGGAATGCCACCACTGCCGAAGGCCAGCCCGGTGCCGGGAATCGGGAAGCGCGACTGCTCGCGATCGCGCGCATACACCGGGTCCTGCTTGGTCCAGCTCGCCCCCAGGAACAGGGTGTAGCGGTCACCGCTGGTGCCCCAGGCCAGGTCCACGCCCTTCTGGGTGCCATCGCCCTTGGTGTACTCGCCATAGTTCATCGTCACCTGCGCGCCGTCGAATTCACGGCGGGTGATGATGTTGACCACACCGGCGATCGCGTCGGAGCCATACAGTGATGAAGCGCCGTCTTCGAGCACTTCGATGCGCTCGACGATGGCCAGCGGAATGGTGTTCAGATCGGTCGCCGCGCCCACGCCGGACGCGGAAGATTCATTGACCCAGCGGATGCCATCGACCAGCACCAGCACGCGCTTGGCGCCCAGGTGACGCAGATCGACCTGGGCCGACCCCGCACCCACGCCACTGCCATCGGGTGGGAAGCCGAAGTTGCCCGAGGAATTGAATTTCGCATTGAGCGCCGAGCCGGAGCCGGTCAGCTGCTGCAGCACGTCGCCGATCGAGGTCAGGCCGGTGCGCTCGATCTCGGTGCGGGTCAGGGTCTGGATCGGCACCTGCCCTTCCACTTCGGCCCGCTTGATACGGCTGCCGGTCACTTCCACCCGGTCCAGATCCGTCGTACTGCGTGGCGCGTCCTGCGCGCTGGCCAGGGCCGGTGCAGCCAGCAGCAGGCACAGCGATACGGCGACCGCCAACGGGCGGTGATGCAGGTTGTTCATTCGCTCTCTCTCCAAAGGAACGTTGGGCGGGACTGCCGCTCCCCCCTGCATGGCGGCAGTGTCTCCTTGTAAACAACCTGTAAATGTGAAGGAGTGACGTGCGCCTCGCTTTCACGGGGAATCGACAAAGCCGACTGTGCGCGGGCGCGGCTATGGGGCAGCGTGTGTGCGGTCTGTGCGAGCGCACATGCTGCTGTTTTCGAGGGATATTGACGGCATCCGGGGCGGTCGTCGTGCCGCTGCTGCGCGAACGCCGTCCGCGTGATGTCGGGACTCTGGTGACGACTGGGAACCTCGGCGATTGCGCTGGCCAGCGCGTCGGAATCGGCTTCAGTGCGCAGCCGTCGAGGGTCGTTGGCATGGCGTCCAGATGCGCCGCCGCACGTCGATGCGATGGGGTCTGGAGCGGCGCGTGTTTCCAACGTCCCTGGTCACCGGTGGAGCGATGGACCGGTGTGCGAATGGACCGCCCCAGCGGCGCCCGTTCATCCTCGAGTCGGATTGCCCTCACCGCCTTTCACCGGCCCCCGTTATGCTTTCCGCATGACTCGACTTCCCCTCTATTTCTTCAGCGCGACCGTCCTGCTGGCCTGCACCGGGGTCAGCCCGGTGGCCGATGCCCAGAACCTGGATGCCCAGCGCGCGCAGCTCAAGGCCGTGATCGACAATGCCGAGCGCGGCCAGTTCGATCCTGCCCAGGCAGCGGCACTGAGCAAGCACCCGCTGTATGGCTGGGTGGAGTTCGCCAATCTGCGGCGCAACATCGATACCGTCAGCAACGTGCAGGCGCAGGATTTCCTGAAGCGCTACAACGGCCAGGCGGTAGCCACCAGCTTCCGCAACGTATGGCTGCCGGCGGTGGCGCGGCGCCAGGACTGGCCGACCCTGCTGGCCAACTGGACCGACACGACCAACGTCGGCCTGCGCTGCGCCCAGCTCAATGCACGCCAGGCTACCGGCAAGGCCGACGCGCAGTGGGTCAGCGAGGCGCAGGCGATCTGGCGCAGCACCGGCAAATCCTTGCCTGATGCCTGCGACCCCGTGTTCGCGGTGCTGGATGCCAAGGGCGGCATGAACGCCGAGCTGCGCTGGGCACGCATCGATGCCGCTGCCGATGAGCAGCAGCCGGCGGTGATGCGCAGTGCCGCGCGCGGGCTGCCGGCCGCCGATCTGGCCCTGGCCAACACCTATGCCGCCTTCGTCGACAAGCCCAATGCCAGCGCGCTGAACTGGCCGCGCAATGAGCGCAGCCGGCGGATCGCCACCGATGGCCTGGCTAAACTGGCCAAGGCCGACCCGGGGGCCACCGAACAGCAGCTGCCGCAGTACGCCGACGCGCTGCAGCTGAGCGCCGCGCAGCGCGCGCAGGTGCTGTACCAGATCGCGCTGTGGACGGTGGCCTCCTACGGTCCGGACTCCGCCCGTCGCCTCAATGCGGTGCCCGAATCGGCGTATGACGAGCGTCTGCACGAATGGCGTGCGCGCGAAGCGCTGTCGCGCGGCGACTGGCCGGCGGCGCTGACCGCGATCCGCAAGATGGGCCCGACCCAGCGCGCCGACTCGCGCTGGCGCTACTTCGAAGCGCGCATGCTGGACAAGACCGGCAAACGCAGCGAAGCGCAGGCGGCCTTCCGTGAGGCCGCCCGCGCGGCCACCTTCCATGGCTTCCTGGCGGCCGACCAGCTCGGCCAGAACTACACGCTGTGCCCGTGGGAACCCAACGACAGCGCCCAGGCGCAGGCGGCGGTCGCGCGTGACCCGGCGATCGTGCGGGCGATGGAACTGTTCAAGATCGAACGGGCGGGCTGGGCCGTGGCCGAGTGGAATGATGCGCTGAGCCGTTACGACAACACACAGCGTCGTCTCGCCGTGGAAGTCGCCCGCGACAACGGCTGGTTCGACCGTGCGGTGTTCTCGCTCGGCAAGACCCCGGACGAGCAGCGCCTGTATTCGCTGCGCTTCCCGCTGCACCACGACGACAGCATCCGCCGCGAGTCCGCACGCAATGCCATCGATCCGGCCTGGGTGGCCGCGGAAATCCGCGCCGAGAGCATCTTCAACCCGAAGGCCCGCTCACCGGCCAACGCCATGGGCCTGATGCAGGTCCTGCCCGCCACCGGTGCGGCAGTGGCCAAGTCAATCGGCCTGACCAACTACGGCGGCGCTGCCAGCCTCTACGACCCCGATACCAACATTGCCATCGGCACGGCCTACCTGCGCCAGCTGATGAACAAGTACGAGGGCCTGCCCTACGTCACCATTGCCGCCTACAACGCCGGCCCGACCCCGACCGCCCGCTGGCAGTCGCAGCGTCCGGGGTTCGATCCGGACATCTGGATCGAGACGATCAGCTACAAGGAAACCCGCGAGTACGTCGCGCGCATCCTGGCCTTCAGCGTGATCTACGACTGGCGCTTGAACGGTGACGCGCTGCCGGTGACCGACCGCATGAACGGCCGCCTGCAGGCCAAGCGCAAGACCTTCGCCTGCGCGGCCAACGCCGACAAGGGCGGGGATTGAGCGGACTGACGATTATCATGGCCGCATGAAGATCTATCTGGTGGGCGGCGCCGTGCGTGACCGCCTCTTGCAGTGTCCACCCGGCGACCGCGACTGGGTCGTGGTCGGGGCCACCCAGGCGCAGATGGACGCGCAGGGGTACAAGGCCGTGGGCCGCGATTTCCCGGTGTTCCTGCATCCGGATACCGGTGAGGAATATGCGCTGGCCCGCACCGAGCGCAAGTCCGGCCGCGGCTACCGCGGCTTCGTGGTCGATGCCGATCCCGCTGTGACGCTGGAGGAGGACCTGCAGCGTCGCGATTTCACCATCAACGCGATCGCCTGCGATGAAGCCACCGGTGCGTTGGTGGATCCGTATGGCGGCGTGGGTGATATCCAACAGCGCGTGCTGCGCCACGTCGGCCCGGCCTTCGTCGAGGATCCCCTGCGGGTGCTGCGTGCGGCCCGCTTCATGGCGCGCTTTGCGCCCCTCGGCTTCACCGTCGCCGCCGAGACGATGGCCCTGATGCGGGAGGTCGCCGCCAGTGGCGAGCTCGATGCGCTGGTGCCCGAACGCGTCTGGCAGGAGCTGAGGCGTGCCCTCGCCTCCGCGCGGCCGTCCGCGTTCCTGCGCACCCTGCATGACGCCCAGGCACTGGGTGCGATCCTGCCCGAGCTGGAGGCCCTGTACGGTGTGCCCCAGCGCGCGGAGTTCCATCCGGAAGTCGATACCGGCGTGCACCAGGAAATGGTCAGCGACATGGCCGCGCAGCTGGCCCCGGGCGATGACCTGATCGGCTTCGCCGCGCTGACCCACGACCTCGGCAAAGGCCTGACCCCACCGGCCGAATGGCCGCGGCACATCATGCATGAGCAGCGTGGCGTCGCCCCGCTGCGTGGAGTGGCCGAACGCCTGAAGGTGCCGGTCGATCACCGCCAGCTGGCCGAAGCCGTCTGCCGCGACCATCTCAACGTGCACCGCATCGATGAGCTGCGCGATGCCACCGTGCTGGAGCTGCTCGGCCGCTGCGATGGGTTCCGCCGGCCCGAACGCATCGCGCAGATCGCGCTGTGCTGCGAAGCCGACAAGCGCGGCCGGCTGGGCTTCGAGGCCAGCGACTACCCGCAGGGTGAAACGCTCAAGCGCCTGCACCAGGCAGCGCTTGCCGTGCAGGCGCGCGATCTGGATCTGACCGGGCTGAAGGGGCCGGCGGTGGGGGAAGCGCTGGCCAAGGCGCGGGTGAAGGCCATCAGCGCGGTGCGTACACGCTGATCGACGGCTGGGATGACGCCTCAGGTGGCGCTGGCGCACGCCGGTTGCGCCAGCAGCCAGTCCCTTGCGGCCGCCGCAGCATCCTCGCCCTCACCGATCACCACATCCGGCGCGATCTTCCTGCCATCGCCCTGGCCGTTGCGATCGACCATGACGTTGCCGGTGACCAGCAAGGCGCTTCCATCAGGCAGCAGCTCGGTCCGGTTACCCGTGGAGACGCCTGCCGTGGGCTGGCCGAAGCTTCGGGTGTTGGCACGCCCACGGAACGCCAGTGCCGTCGCCTCTCCCGCGCTGGCGGTGCGCGGCCCGAACAGCACCGCCACCGGTGCGCCGGGATGACGCAGCCGATACGCGGCCGCGCCAACATCCAGCAGGTTCTTCTGCTCCAACCACACCGCGCCGCCGTGCAAGAACCACGACCGCTCCGAGTCGGCCGTGGTGAACGCACCTACCCGCGGTGCATTGCCGCCCGCGTCTTCCAGCAGGGGCGCCAGGCCGAGCAACATCGGCCACATGTTGCCGCCGGTGTTGCGTCGCAGGTCGACCACCCAGCCGCATCGCTCCGCGCGGTCCTTGCTGCGGATGGCGTCCTGCAGCGTGCCTGCAAACGCAACACTCGCCCGCTGCCAGGCCACGCTGTCGCCCGGTCCACCACCGCTGAAGGCGCCCACCGTCATCCAGCCGATGCGCCGGCCGACCGTATCCATATCGCGCTGCTGGTCAGTGCGTTGCTGCTTGGCGCGGTGCTCGTGTGTGCGCTGCGTTGCCGGCGGTGGCTGGGATCCCGCCACGGTGGCGCGGCTTGAAGAGGACTGCAGCAACGGGTAGCTCGCCGGCAGCCACCGCCCATGCCCCCCACTGCTCACGGCAATGGCATCGCGCAACAGCGGCCAGGTCTTGGCGGGATCAGCATCGGGAGCCTGCAGGCGGGTGCGCAGCGCCTGCCAATCGACCTTGTCGCGGTACAGCGCCTCGCGCTCCAGCACCGCCACGATCCGCAGCTGTACCGGTGGCGCAGGCATCTCCTGTGCGTTCGCCATCGGTGCAAGCAGCACACCGGCCAGCAGCGCCGGGCGCGTACAACGAGACCGCAGGAACATCACCATCGCGCTACATCCGTGTAGTTGAGCAGGCCGCAGCATATCGCTGCACACGGCCACAAGAACAGCGCGCGTCCTCCGCCCTGGCGACCGGTCAGCCCGAAATGAGGGCACGCCACCCGTGGCGGGCAGCGTGCCGGGGATCAGCCAGCGCCCACAACCGCCTCACCAATCAAACCGCACGCCGATATTCCCCTCGATGCTCTTGCGCTCCTTCTGCGCGCTGCTTTCCAGATCGCGCGTGTAATCGGCCACCGCAAACGCGCTGACATTGGCATTGAAGCGCGCGACCACACCGACGCCGACTTCCAGTGCGCGCGAGCCCTGCTGGTTGGTGAGCCGGTTGTCGCCGAAGTCGATGCGATCTTCGCCGTCCAGGGTCTGCCAGTAATTGAGCTTGGCGTACGGCTGCCACCCATTGCCGGCGATATCGTAATCGGCGGCGAGGCGAAGGCCGACGCGCCCGGTCCAGGCATTGTCGGCCTTGAAGCGGACCGCCGACACCCGGTCACCGGCATCGTCGATCGAGGTGCGCTGCCAGATCACCTGTGCCTGCGGCTCCAGCCACCATACGGACTGCCCGAGCTGCAGCAGCGGCTTGCCCACTTCCAGCGACGCGGTGGTGCCATCGCCACGCACGTCGATGCCCAGCCCGCGCGCCGACGTGGCCTCACCGTCGTAGCGGCTCTGAAGGACCACCGCATCCAGATACCCGCCTTCGCTGCCGACGCGGGTCCAGTACAGGCCCACGTGCTTGTCATCCAGGCGGGTACGGCCGACGGCCACGTTGTCCCAGCCGATCGCAAAGCCGTTGACGTTGCCCTGCGCGCGGGTGCGGCCGACGAATACACCGACCTGATCGCGGTGGTTGTCATCGCCGTTGGCGTACAGGTCCAGGCCGGCCTGGATGCCCTGGAGATCACCGTCGAAACTGGGCTTGGCATCGCCCTCCCAGTGCTGCTCATGACTCTGCCCGATCATGCGTGCCCAGGCCGAGCGGAAGCCGCCCTGCCCGGCCAGCACGCGCTGCTCGCCCTGGCGCTCGTGGAAGGTGCCCAGGCTGGCCAGGCTCGTCTCGCGCAGCAACGGGGGCACCACCGAGTAGACCGGGGTTTCCACCCGGTACAGCGGAATGATGTCGCCCTCTGCCGGGCGCGCATCGGGCGTTGGCGGTACCGCCAGCGGACCGGGCACCGGTGGCACTTCGGTAGGCACCGGCGGCGGCGCCTCCGGCTGCGCGGGTGCCACCGGCGCAGGAGCCGGCGGCGGGGCCGGGGGCGGCGGCTCTGGCGCGACCGGATCCGGATCATCCGGCGGGTTCACGTCCGGGGGCGGCGGCGGTGCCGGCGGCACTGCCGGCGGCGGGGTGCCGATGGCTTCGGGCGGCGGCGGCGGCGGTGGCACCTCGATGGTCGGCGCCGGCGCCGGCGCCGGGGTCGCCGAGGCGGTAACCGTGGAGCGCAGGTACCAGTTTTCACCGCTGCCTCCACTCACACCGCCCTTGAACAGGTAGTACTCGTAAGCACCTGCGGCGACCGGGCTGTACAGCGCGAACGCGTTGGCGGCAGTGCTGGCCCCGTTGGTCGCCTGCACCACCATGATGCCGTCGGCGACCGTGGCCGCGCCGGTGCCGCCAACGTTGAGCACGCCGATACCGGTGGTGCCGCTGGCGCTGCCGTTGGCGATCACCAGCTTGTCCGACAGCGAACTGTCATCGCCCAGCACGGTCTGCAGGTACAGCGCGCCTCCGTTGCCCACGTAGTTGCCCACGATGGTGAAGGCATCACCCACGCGGCTGCCGCCGTTGCTCAGGTCGATGCGACCGGCGTTGGTCACCGTGGCCAGCTGGCCGGCGGTGAACGGCACGATGCTCGCGTCCAGGCCACCGGCGAACAGCGTGCTGGTGGCATCGATGTCCAGCGTACCGGTGCCCGTGCCGCTGTCACCCAGGGTCAGGTTGGCGTCGAAGGTGAGCTGGGAATCGTTGGCCAGGCCGATCTGCTCCCAGTTCGCGAAGCGCGCCACACCATCGGTCTTGACGTTGTCCATGCTCAGCGCGTCGGTGCCGTTGCCGCCGTCGAACAGGGGCAACGCCCCGAGATGGGACGCGTTGAGGTTGGCCAAAGTGGCAACGTCACTGCCTTCGCCCATGTCCACCGCGCCGTAGACCACACCGCCGCCGGACCAGGCCAGCCGATCGTTGCCGGTGCTGGCACGGATTTCGCCGCGCACGGTGCCGCCGGTGATGGTGATCGAATCATCGCCGCCGCTGACGCTGATGTTGCCGCCGATGTAGCCCTCGGAAAGGATGATGGTGTCGTTGCCGAAGCCGGTGACGAGGTTGCCGTCGATGGTGCCGCCGGACATGTCGAAGGTGTTGTTCTCCAGCTTCATGTTGACCCGGCCGATGCGCCCGCCGGTCATCTCGGCATAGTCACCATCGTCGAAGCCGCCGATGATCTGGCCGCCGGTCATACGGAAGCGGTCGGTGCCATCGCCCTGCAGCAGTGCGCCGATGGTGCCGCCGGTCATGACGAACACGTCCCGGCCGCCGCCCTGCTGCACCGTGCCGGTAATGGTGCCGCCACTGATTTCGATCTGGTCGACATCGTCGCCCTGGTCGACCGAAGCCAGCGTGCCGCCGGTCATCAGCAGCACATCATTGCCGGCGCCCTGGCTGACCGCGCCGACGATCTGCCCGCCTTGCATCTCCAGGCGATCATCGCCCAGACCCTGCGCGAGCGTGCCACCGATGCTGCCTCCCGGCCGCATGATCGTGGTGTCGTTGCCGGCCCCCTGGTCGACGTTGCCGACGATCACGCCGGCAACATCCAGCAGATCATCACCGTCGCCGAGCAGCGCCGCGCCGTTGAGCCGGCCATTGACGATCAGCGACTGTGTGCCACTGGCACCGATCACGTTCGCCGTGCCACCGCCCTGCCGTTGCAGCACGCCATCAATCTGAAGGGTGGTGGCGTTGGCCATGGTCAGGCTGGCGGTCTCCAGCGTGTTGCCCAGCACCAGGGTGCCGCCGTTGAGCGTGCTGGCGCCCCCCACGCTGTTGAGGCCGGTCAGGGTGAGCGTGCCGCCACCGGTCTTGTCCAGCGCGCCGGTGCCGTTGATGCTGCCGGCATAGGTGCCATCGTCGGGCTGGGTGAAGCGGACCAGACCATTGTTGGTCACGCCGGGCGGCAGGCTCTGCGCCCGCGCTTCCAGGATGCCGGCCGGATCGACGATCACCGGGCCGGTGTAATTGGCGTTGTTGCCGGTCAGCGCCAGGGTGCCCTGCGCCACCGTGGCCACGGTCACCCCGGTGATGGTGCCGGTCAGTGTCCACTTGCCCGCATCATTCTTGGTCAGCGACTCGAAACCGACGAAATTGCCCGGCAGCGTGGAATCACCCATGCCGCTCAGGAAGATCGCGTCGTTGCCCGCTCCTCCGCTGAAATTGCCGGTGATCGACGAGCCGGTATACAGGCGCAGGATGTCATTGCCGCCGGCCAGCGAGATGTTGCCGATCACCTGGCCACGGTTGGTGAAGTCAAGCGCGCCGTTGCCGGAGCCACCGATCACCGTGCCCGGTGCCTGGATGATGCCGGTCTCGGTGTTGATCACGGTGTTCAGCCCAGTGGTGTTCTGCGACCAGATCGCCACGGCGTTGTTGGCGCGGATGGTGCCGCTGTTGACGATGGTGTTGCCCGCGCCCTGGAAGTTGATCACTTCGGCACTGCCTTGGCTGCCCAGCGCCAGCACTTCGCCGCCGGCATCGACGGTCAGGGTGCCGCCGGTGCGGAATTCCAGTGTGTTGCCGCCCGCGCCGAACAGCCCCGGCGCGCTGACTGCAGTGGCGCTGACGGTCGCACCGGTGCCGACGTGGATGTTGGCGTTGTCGCGCAGCGAGATGGCGTTGGCGTCACCCACCACCAGCTTGGCACCGGCCTGGACATCCACCGTGCGTCCATCCTCGATGGCGATGTTGCCGTTACCGACGCGGGTCACATAGGGATTGGGTGCGGCCGTGGTGCAGGTGGTGGTGGTGCCGACGGTAACGCAGTCCGCCTGTGCGCCGAACGAGGCTAGGACGATGGCACTGCCCAGCAGGCCGCGTGAACGGAGCAGCACGGCGATGCTGAGCGCGAGGGGGTGGAGAGTGGACCTGGGCATGCGGCTTCCTCTGGACATCACGGAGGGCGGCGGCGGCATGGCAGGTCATCGAAGCCCCCTGCTCCTGACTGCACGCATCACCATGAAATTCACGACGGCAGCGGACGCTGCCTGGGACTGCATTTCCGGCGGGACAACATCGAGGAGGGGACAGACGGCGCGCGGCAAATGGGCCACGGCCAGGAACAGGCGGTTTCGTGAAGTACGCAGATGTGTGCCGGTACTTTTACTGGTCAACCGTGATGTGAACGTAAAATTCAGGCAGGGGATCGCCCGCATTCGCCGCGCGGTGAGCGAGTCTGCAGAGATCGCTCAGATCTTCAGATAGACACGCCGGCGATCCAGCACCCACACCACACCCCACCAGATCGTCACGAAGCCCACCGCGCACGCGAGCGAGGCCAGCTTTGGTGCCTCCGGCAGCGCGCTCTGCAGGGCATGGAACGCCCAGGCCCACGCACCGGTTGCAGCGAGCACCAGCGCCATCGCCGAGGAGCCAAGATAGGCGGCGATCGCATTCACGCCAAAGCGTCGCCCCAGCGCAGGCATGCCCCAGCGATCGATCAACAGATGGGCCAGCAGCAGCGCAGCCGCGGACAGACCTGCGGTCCACAGCACGAAGCTGGGGGTCCACAACTGCTTGTTCAGGGGCAACCACAGCGTGGCCAGGCCGCCGACCGCCAGGCAACCCGCCGCCAGGACCGTCAACTGCGGTGCCCTGCCGGCACGCAGCCACGCGCCGGCGCGCAGGCCCAGCAGGGTGGTGGCGATCGCCCCGAGGCTGCTCAGCAGGCCTTCCGGGTCATGGCCCAGCCCGGTGAGCGCGGAATACTTGTAGAGGAACGGGGCGAACAGCGCCGTATCCAGGCGGCTGGCCGGGTTGACCCACGGCGCCATGGAGGTGGCCGACAGCAGGATCACCGCATAGGTGGCCAACAGCCCGACGATCAGCGCCCATTGCGTGCGCGCCCGCGTGTAGACCGCCAGCACGCCGACCACCGCCACGCACAGGGCGATCCGCTGCAGCACGCCCCACAGGCGATACGCCGGCAGTTCGAACAACCACCACGCCAGCAGGTGCAGCAGCGCGCCGGCGATCAGGATGCGCAGTGCGCGTTGCAGCACCCCGCGCACCAGCGCCGGACGCGTGGCCGGCTCGGCCGCGCGTGGCGCCAGACTGAACGCCATCGAGACACCGGCAATGAACAGGAACAACGGGAAAATCAGGTCGGTCGGGGTGAAACCATGCCAGTCCGCGTGCAGCAGCGGTGCGTAGACATGGCTCCAGTCGCCCGGGTTGTTGACCAGCAGCATCGCCGCGACGGTCAGGCCGCGCAGCGCGTCGATCGAGCCCATCCGCCCCGACGGTACGGCACTCATACGTCTTCGCGCTGCCCGGCGATCCAGGTGCTGCGCACCTGCAGCGCGTCATCGAGCAGCACCAGATCGGCGTGATGTCCTTCGGCGATATGCCCGTAGCGGTCATCCAGATTCAGGAACTGCGCGGGATAGGTCGAGGCCATCCGCGCCGCCTCGGCCAGCGAAACGCCCAGCAGCTGCACGCTGTTGCGCACCGCCGTGGCCATGTCCAGCGCCGAGCCGGCCAGCGAGCCGGCGGCATTGCGCACCACGCCGTCCACGGCGGTGATGACTTCGCCGTAAAGTTCGTAGCTGGGGTCCTGCGCACCGACCGGCGGCATCGCATCGGTGACCAGCATGACCTTGCCGCGCGGCTTGGTCGCCAGCGCCACACGCAGGCTGGCCGGGTGCACATGCACACCGTCGGCGATGATGCCGACCCAGCTGTCGCGATCTTCCAGCGCCGCACCGACCGCACCCGGTTCGCGCCCGGTCAGCGGCGACATCGCGTTGTACAGATGGGTGAAGCCGCGGATACCGGCCTCCAGGCCTGCACGCGCCTGCTCGTAACTGGCGGCGGTATGACCTGCCGCCACCACCACGCCGCGTTCCACCAGCGCGCGGATGCTCTCCAGCGGTACCCGCTCGGGCGCCAGCGTGAGCAGGGTGACGCCGTTGTCCAGCGAGGCGGCCAAGGCAATCTCGGCGGCATCGGGCACGCGGAACTTGTTCGCGTCATGCGTGCCCTTGCGCGCCGGGGCGATGTACGGGCCTTCCAGATGGATGCCGAGTACGCCTGGCACGCCCTCGCTGATCGCCTGGCGGGTCGCCGCGATGGCCGCGCGCATCACCTGCACGTCGTCGCTGATCAGAGTCGGCAGCAGACCGGTGGTGCCGAAGCGGCGGTGCGCCTGGGCCAGCGTGCGCAGCGTGGCGACATCCGGGCTGTTGTTGAACAGCACGCCGCCACCGCCATTGACCTGCGCATCGATGAAGCCAGGCAGCAACCAGCCGCCGCCCAGGTCCACCTGCTCATCGGCCTGGCCGAGCATGGGCGCGGCATCGGAGATGAGCGCGGTGATCCGGCCGCTTTCGATCACGATCGCCAGGTCGTCGCGGAAGTCGTCGCCGGCCAGGATGCGGGCATTGCGCAGAACGGTTTTCATCAGACGGTTTCCGTCACCTTGTTCAGATGCGGCGGCAGGTCCGGGTTGTGGCCACGGCGCAGCGCCAGCGCATTGATCGCGCGGTAGAAGCTCTGGATGGTCAGCAGCGGCGCGCACGCCGGGTGCGGCGCGACCGGCAGCGGCAGGTCACCGCCGACATCGGCCAGCCACACCTGCGCATCGCGCGCGGCGAACTCGCTCAGCACCGCGCGGGTGCCGGCGCCGGTTTCATCCGGCTGGGCAAAGGCCAGCACCGGGAAGCCCGGGCCGACCAGCGCCATCGGGCCGTGCTTGACCTCGGCCGAGCTGTAGGCCTCGGCGTGCAGGCCACAGGTTTCCTTGAACTTCAGCGCCGCTTCCTGCGCCGCCGCCAGGCCGAGGCCACGGCCGAGCACGAACAGATTGTGGGCCGGCACCAGGCCATCCGTCAGCGACGACCAGTCGCTGTTCCAGGCCTCGCGCAGCGCATCGGGCAGCGCGCGCAGCGAGGCGATCAGCCCCACATCCTGGGTCCAGTACGCCACCAGCTGCAGGATCGCCGACAGCGAGGCCAGGTAGCTCTTGGTCGCCGCCACGCTGCGCTCGGCACCGGCGCCGAGCGGGATGACCGTCTCGGCCAGCTGCGCCAGCGGCGAATCCTCGACATTCACCAGCGCCACCACGCGTGCACCGGCCGCACGCGCGGCCTCGGCATTGCGCAGCAGGTCCGGGCTCTTGCCCGACTGGGAGATCACGATGTACAGCGCGCCGCGCAGCTTCAGGGGTGCTTCGTAGACCGAGCCCACCGAGGGCGACGCCGAGGCGGTGACCAGCCCGAGGCGCGTTTCCAGCAGGTACTTGGCATAGGTGGCGGCGTGGTCGGAACTGCCGCGCGCGCAGGTCACCACGAACGGCGGCGGTGCCGCGCGCAGGCTGGCGGCCAGCGTCTCCACGGCCACCTGGTTGCGCGCGAACTGCGCGGCGATCACATCGGCAGCCTCGGCGGCTTCGCGGTACATCAGGGTGTCGTGGGGGGCAGGCAGGGACATGGGGACTCAGGTCGTTTCAGGAGAAGGAAGCCGTGCACCCTGTGGGCGCATCGGCGCGGTGGAACCACGCACCACCAGCTGCGGCACGAAGCCCTGGTTCTGCAGCTGCAACGGCGCGTCGTCGTAGGCATCGCTGCGCAGCTGCGCGATCAGCAGGCGCGCGGCATGCCGGGCGATGTCTTCGGTGGCCTGCTTGGCGGTGGTCAACGGCGGCCAGGACTGGCGCGAGAACGGGCTGTCCTCGAAACCGGCGATGGACAGGTCGTACGGCACGTTCATGCCGGTGGATTTGGCTGCCGCCAACACGCCGGCGGCGATTTCATCGTTGGAGCCGAAGATCGCGGTGGGCGGTTCGCGCAGCGCCAGCAGGCGGCGCGCGCCGCGGAAGCCATCATCGAAGGTGTAATCGCCCTGCACCACCAGGTGCTTGTCGATGGTCATGCCGTAGTCGCGCAGCGCCGCTTCATAGCCGGCGTAGCGCTCACCGCTGGAGCGGTGCGAGGTGCCGCCCCAGAGGAAGCCGATCCGCTGGTGGCCCAGCTGGATCAGGTGCTCGGTGATCTCGTAGGCGGCCTCGCGGTCGTCGACGAACACACAGGCGCCGTCCTGCGGATCGGCGGTGGCGGCGATGATGCGCACCAGCTTGATGCCGCGTGCGGTGAGCGCGGCCACCAGATCCCTGCGCTCGGACATCGGCGCGGTCAGCACCAGCCCGGCCAGGCGCGAACGCTGCACCCAGTCGGCCAGTTCCTCGGCGAGCATCGGCGAGCTGGAGTCGCAGGGATGGATCTGCAAGCCGAACCCGGTCTCGCGGCACGCGGCAAGCACGCCGTTCTGCACGCCGATGATGTGGTACGGGTTGGGGTTGTCGTAGACCAGCCCGACCACCAGCGTGGTGCCGGTGCGCAGGTTGCGCGCGGCCGGATCGGGCTCGTAGTCCAGCTCGGCGATCGCACGCAGCACCCGTGCACGGGTGGCCTGCATCACCGAGGGCTCGTTGTTGATGACCCGCGAGACCGTCTTCAGCGATACCTTGGCCCGTTCGGCGACATCCTTGATGGTCGCTCTACGCATCGTCTTTTCCTGGCTGACCGGTTGAGCGTCCATGATCGCCGATCACTGCCCGTCGCGGGACAGCCCGACCCGGTGGCCGCGCATCGAATAGAACAGGATGTACAGGTAGCAGGGCACCATCAGGCCGGCGAACACCCACTGGAAATCGAAGTGCTGCTTGAGCACGGCAAACAGCTGGGGAATGATCGCGCCGCCGGCAATGGCCATCACCAGCAGGGCCGAGCCGGTCTCGGTGAAGCGGCCCAGGCCGCGGATCGCCAACGGGAAGATCGCCGGCCACATCATCGCGTTGGCAAAGCCCAGCGCGGCCACGAAGCCTACCGAGACATAGCCGTGGGTCAGCAGCGCGCCGATGCAGAACAGCACGCCCAGCACTGCCGAAATGCTCAGGTAGCGCGATTGCGTCACCAGGTGCGGAATCAGCGCCAGGCCCACCACGTAACCCGACAGCATGAATGCCAGGGTGATCGAGGTGAACATCTTGGTCTGGTCCAGCGGCAGGTCGAAGCCGTGGCCGTAAGTGCCGATCGCATCGCCGGCCATCACTTCCACGCCGACGTACACGAACAGGCACAGCACGCCCAGCCACAGGTGTGGGAACTGGAAGATGCTGGTGCGCTCGGCCACCCCTGGCGCGCGGGCCGGCGTGGCATTGGCTTCAGCGGTCTTCAGCTCGGGCAGCGGCGAAAACAGCACGCCGACCGCCAGCACCACCAGCAGCCCGGCCATGGCCATGTACGGCAGCTGGATTTTGGCGGCGAAGTCATTGAGCAGCACCGTCTTGGCGGCCGCATCGGCGACCTTCACCTGGGCATCCAGATCGCCGATACCGTGCAGCACCAGCGTGCCGATCAGCACCGGGGCGAGCATGCCGGCGATCTTGTTGCAGATGCCCATCAGTGCGATGCGCCGGGCCGCGGTCTCGATCGGGCCGAGGATGCTGATGTACGGGTTGACCGCCGTCTGCAGCAGGGCAAGGCCGCTGCCGATGATGAACAGGCCACTGAGCGCGCCCGGGTACCAGCGCTGCTGGGCGAAGTGGGCGAACACCACCGCACCGGCCGCCATCACCAGCAGGCTCAGGCTCAGGCCCTTCTTCATCCCGGTGCGCTTGAGGATCCACGAGGCCGGCAGGGCCAGGAAGAAATACGACAGGTAGAAAACCATCAGCACCAGGAAGGCGCCCACCTCATCCAGCTCGAAGGCGAGCTTGACGAAGGTGATCAACGGGCCGTTGAGCCAGGTGAAGAAGCCGATCAGGAAGAACAGCACGCCGATGATCAGGATCGAGGTAAGCACGCTCGAACGCGCGGAGGCAGCAGGCACGGCAGACATCAAGGAGGCTCCTGCATCGACGGCGCCGGAGCGGCATCGGAAGAGTGGCTGGGAACAACGTTGTCACATTTATTCGTTGCAGCCGCCAGGTTTGTCAACAACTGGTTCACGCCAGCGCCGCGCATTTTCCGTTGCTGCACCTGCGCAATCTGGCGGCAGCGCTCGCCGCGGGCGGAGCGGAGCCCGTATTAACGGCAGTTTGCGAAAACATGACGGCAGTGTGATGAAAACGTTTTCCCGCGCAAACCCACGTTGCGGCGCAGCATCGAAAGTGTGAGGTTATCGTTGACATCGTTGTCAGAACGATTACAGACTCCGCCTCAATCGCCGGGGCAACCCTGGCCACGCCCAACCGATGGAGTCCGTGTGACCAACGCCGCCCACGCTGTTCCGGCCCATGCCCCGCTCGCCGCGACGCCGCCGTTCCTGGCCGCCGACGTGGGTGGCACGCATGTCCGGGTTAGCCGGGTCCAGGCCAGCGCCGATCCGGCCCATCCGGTGGAGCTGCTGGACTACCGCAAGTTCCGCAATGCGGATTACGCCGGCCTCAGCGCGATCCTGTCCGACTTCCTGGCCGATGGCCCGCGCCCGACGCATTGCGTGGTCGCCACCGCCGGCTATGCCCGCGACGACGGCACGGTGATCACCGCCAACCTGCCCTGGCCGTTGTCGGCACGGCAGATCGAGCGCGATGTCGGCCTGGACCAGGTGTACATCGTCAATGACTTCGAGGCCGTGGCTTATGCCGCCGCCCAGGTCGATGCCAGCGGCGTGCTGCAGCTGACCGGCCCGGCCACCGCCCCGCGCGGCCCGACCCTGGTGGTCGGCCCCGGCACCGGCCTCGGCGCGGCGGTGTGGATCCCGACCCCGCACGGCGCCGTCGTGCTGGCGACCGAAGCCGGCCAGCCGACCCTGGCCACCACCACCGAACTGGAGATGGCGATCGTGCGGCAGATGCTGCGCGACCGGTCGCATGTCTCGGTCGAGCAGGCGCTGTCCGGCCCCGGCCTGATGAATCTGTATCGCGCCCTGTGTGCGTTGAGCGGCCAATCGCCAGCGCTGACCACCCCCGATGCGATCACCGCCGCCGCCATGGCCGACCAGGACCCGCTCGCGCGGCAGAGCCTGGATGTGTTCTGCGGCCTGCTCGGCAGCACCATCGGGGACATGGCGCTGCAGTACGGCGTCACCGGCGGTGTCTACCTGGCCGGCGGCATCCTGCCGCAGATCCGCGACTTTCTGTTGAACAGCACCTTCGTCGAGCGGTACCTCAACAAGGGCCCGATGCGCGAGGCGCTGGAACGTATTCCCGTGAAGGTGGTCGAGCACGGGCAGCTGGGCGTCATCGGCGCTGCCAGCTGGTACCTGGGCCATAGGGACCACCCGACCGCCTGACGGCGCGCCGGGAAAGGCATTACGTAGTACGCAGCACCCATGGCACGCCCCGGTTTAGGGCGCGCGGAAAAGTCGTACCAGACGCAAGAAGACACGCCGTCGCCGGCGAACCATCGGATTGATGAGGAGAGACATCATGAACCATCGCAAGAGTCTGCTTTCGGCAGCCATTTTCAGCTGTCTGGTGTTCGGCGCGCAGGCGCAGGAAACCTCCAGTACCCCCACCGACCTGGACACCGTCAGCGTCGTCGGCATCCGCGCCAGCCTCGAAAAGTCGCTGGATACCAAGCGCAACAACGTGACCATTTCCGAGGCGATCACCGCCGAGGACATCGGCAAGTTCCCCAGTACGAACGTTGCAGAAGCGCTGTCTCAGCTGCCCGGCATCTCGCTGGACCGCCGCTTCGGCCAGGGTGAGCGCGTCAGCATCGACGGCACCGACCCCAGCCTCAACCTGTCCTTCCTGGACGGCCACCCGGTCGCCCAGGCGATCTGGCTGTACGGCGAGCAGCCCAACCGCGGCTTCGATTACACCCTGCTGTCGCCGCTGATCCTGGGTCGCATGGAAGTCATCAAGTCCTCCGAAGCGCGCCTGACTGAAGGCAGCCTGGGCGGCACCATCCTGATGCACACCCGCCAGCCACTGGACATGCGCGCCAACGAAGTGGCCGCTTCCGTGGGCTACAGCTACAGCGACCAGGCCAGCAAGGGCAAGCCGAACGCCTCGGCCATCTACAGCTGGAAGAATGACGAAGAAACCTTCGGCATCAACGTGGCCGCGCAGCACTATGAAGAGCGCGTGGACCGTCAGGGCATAGAAGTGTTTGGTTACGCCAAGGCGTCCACCTTCACCAACGCGTCGGGCGTGGACCCGAATGCGGACGTGCCCAATTCGGTCAACGCGGCGTGGTTCCAGCAGGACCGCAAGCGCGACAGCGCCGTGGTCAATCTGCAGTTCAAGCCGACCGACGAACTCGAGTTCAACCTGAGCGGCCTGTACATCAAGGAGAACTTCGACAACTACAACCAGTCGATGTACTCCTTCCTGACGTGGAATCCCGGCACCGTAGGTGCGGTGAACCAGCTCGGCGACGTGCGCAACGGGGTGGTCACCAGCGGTCACTCCAACGCCAGCGCGACGGCCAACAGCGGCACGGTGATCTACGACAACAACGTGCGCGAATCCGAAGTGACCACCAAGGGCCTGGACCTTCGCGGTGCCTGGAAGGGTGAAGGCTGGGGTATCAGCGGCCAGGCTGGCCAGAGCAAGTCCGAAAACAAGGATCTGGCCCAGTACTTCATCGAACCGTTCTACAACGGTGGCTTCAGCTGGAACCTGGACAAGGGCATCACCTTCGACAACCCCGATGCCGCCCGCAATCCGGCCAACTGGGGCTCGGCCGGCGGCTGGTTCGGCAACAACGGCATCTTCTCCACCGACAGCAAGGACACCTACGCACAGCTGGACTTCAATGTGCAGTTCGACAGCATCTTCAACCAGCTGCAGTTCGGCGTTCGCCACGGCAAGCACGAAGAGAGCTTCGATCTGAACGTGTATGGCGGCGTGCGTCCGGGCACCCTGGCCGACGTCGGCACCATCGGTCTGACCGACATCCAGGGCTTCGCCGATGGCCAGGGCCGTCATATCCAGGCCGGCCGCGACAACGTGCTGAACTGGGTCAAGGGCAGCCCGCTGGACTTCGCCAACCCGGATCCGGCCAGCTATCTCAACAACAGCTGGGCGCTGGAGCAGACCAACAATGCCGCCTATGCGCAGTTGAACTTCTCCAATGGCCCGGTACGCGGCAACGTCGGTGTGCGCTACGTGGATTCCAAGACGGCCGGCAGCGGCTTCGTCTACGGCGGTACCCCCACCCTGACCGATCTGGACAGCAAGTGGCAGACCCAGACCAAGAAGGAAGACTTCCTGCTGCCCTCGGTCAACCTGGTCTACGACACCGACAGCGACTGGGTGTTCCGCTTCGGCGCCAGCAAGGTCATCGCGTGGGCGCCGTACAACCAGATGGTGAACAACACCTTCCTCAACGACACCACCCTGACCGGCAGTGGCGGCAACGCGGCCCTGTCGCCGTATGAGTCCTGGAACTACAACCTGTCGGCCGAGTACTACTTCGCTCCGCAATCGGTGGTGGCCTGGTCGCTGTTCTACAAGAAGATCGACAACTACATCGATACCAGCGCCGTCACCGAGCGCCAGTACAACTCGATCCGCGATACCTCGCCGGCCACCTGGGCCAACATCGTGGGCACCAACGGCTGTGCGGCCGACGGCTATTGCGACTACAGCATCCAGCGTCCGCGCAATGCCGGCAGCGGTCACGTCAAGGGCTTCAACCTCAGCTACCAGCAGCCCTTCGGCGAAAGCGGCTTCGGCCTGACCGCCAACTACACCTACGCCAACGGCGAAAACAATTCCGGTGATGCGCTGCCCTACCAGTCGCGCAACTCGGTTGCGTTCAGCCCGTACTACGAAAAGGGTCCGATCAACGCCCGCCTGACCTACAACTGGCGTGACAGCTACCTGGCCGGCGGCTACGTCGCAGGCTCGGCACCGGCCAGCGTGGACGACTACGCCGAGCTGGGCGCCAGCTTCGGCTACACCTTCAACGAGAACTGGTCGGTCACCGTGGACGCCCAGAACCTGCTCGATGAAGAGTACTTCCAGTACCTTGGCGACAAGGATCACCTGGCCTCGCGTTACAAGAGCGGCCGCCGCTACATGGCCACCCTGCACTTCAAGTTCTGATCGCCTTGGCACTATGCTGAATGCCTGAAACGGGCCCGGATTTCCGGGCCCGTTTCACAGGTGGAACCCGATTCGCTACAAAGGAATGACCCGATGCACACCCGCACCCGTCGTACCTCGCTGTCGCTGCTGTCCTTCGCACTGGCACTCTCCCTCGCACCGCTGGCCCAGGCCGCCGACGCACAGGCACCGGCTGGCCCAAAGGCCCTGCCCGGTTCGCTGATGCTGATCCCCGCGCCCGCCAGGGTCGATCGCATCGACGGGGCCGGCTACACCGTGACCACCGCCACCCCTGTGCATGCACAGGGCCAGGCCGCCGCCCGCGTGGCTGCACAGTTCGCCACCCTGCTGCGCGACAGCGGTGGCCCGGCGGTAACGGTCAGCGAAGGACGCGGCAAGGACGGCATCCGCTTCGTGCTCGACGCCACGCTCAAGACCGGTGCCGAAGGCTACCAGCTGCGTTCGGACGCGCGTGGCGCTACCGTGCAGGCCGCCACCGAGGCCGGTCTGTTCTACGGTGCGGCAACGCTCTCGCAGCTGCTCACCGGCGGCAGCGATGGCACGCTTCCGGCGCTGCGCATCGATGATGCGCCCCGTTTCAGCTGGCGCGGCCTGATGCTCGATTCGGCCCGCCACTTCCAGAGCCTGGATGAGATCAAGCAGGTCCTCGATGCGATGGCCGAGCAGAAGCTCAACACCTTCCATTGGCACCTCACCGATGACCAGGGCTGGCGCATGGAGATCAAGCGCTACCCGAAACTGACCGGCGTCGGCAGCTGCCGCATTCCGGCCGGCGACGGTGGCCGCGATCCGGTCACCGGCGCCGAGCGTCCCTACTGCGGGTTCTACACCCAGGAACAGATCCGCGAGGTGATCGCGTATGCCGCCGCGCGCCATATCCAGGTGATCCCGGAGATCGACGTGCCCGGTCACGCTACCGCGGCGATCGCGGCCTATCCGGAGCTCGGCACGATCGACACCCCGCTCAAGCCGCTGAGCGAATGGGGCGTGTTCCCGAACCTGTTCAACACGGAAGACAGCACCCTCGAATTCCTTGAGAACGTGCTGGAAGAAGTCATCGCGTTGTTCCCGGCCAAGTACGTGCACGTCGGTGGCGACGAAGCGGTCAAGGACCAGTGGGAAGCCTCCGCGCGGGTGCAGGCGCGCATGCGCGAAGTGGGCGCCGGCGATGAGATGGAAATGCAGAGCCACATCATCAAGCGCCTGGAGACCTTCCTGGAACACCACGACCGGCGCCTGATCGGCTGGGATGAAATCCTCGAGGGCGGCCTGCCGCCGGAAGCCACGGTGATGTCCTGGCGCGGCACCGAAGGCGGCCTCAAGGCCGCCAGCGAGGGCCACGACGTGGTCATGTCGCCGGTGACCGACATGTACATGGACTACCTGCAGACCAACTCGGAGAACGAGCCGCCGGGCCGCCCGGCGACGATTCCGCTGGCCCGCGTGTACGGCTTCGAGCCGGTGCCGGACGCGCTGGCCAAGGACAAGCAGCACCACATCCTCGGCCTGCAGGCCAACATGTTCACCGAGCACACGCGCAGCTACGCGCGCCTGCAGCACAACCTGTTCCCGCGCTTGGCCGCGGTGGCCGAGACCGGCTGGTCGCCGCGCGAGCGCCGCGACTATGCGGATTTCCTGGCGCGTCTGCCGGCGCAGCTGAAGCGTTACCAGGCGATGGGCATCGCGTATGCGCAGACGCCATTCCAGGTGGAACTGGACAGCACGGACGACCGCGCCGCCGGCACCGCGACGCTGGCCCTGCGCACCCCGCTCGGTTACGACATCCACTACAGCGTGGACGGCAGCGCGGTCACCGCGCAGTCACCGCGCTACACCGCCCCGCTGCAGCAGCCGCTGCCGGTGGCACTGCAGGCGGCGACGTTCTTCAACGGCGAGGCGTTGGCCAAGGCGGCCAGCCGCTTCGACATCACCGCCGGGTCGCTGCTGTCGCGGACCGACGAACATCTCGCGCAGTGCCCGGGCGAAGGCCAGCTGCTGCTGCGCCTGGAAGACGACGGCCCGGCCGATGGCGAGCGCGCGATCTTCAACGTGGACATCTTCAACCCGTGCTGGTTGTGGAAGGACGCGGATGTGGATGGCATCGCCACGCTCCGCATCCGCGCCGGACAGATCCCGTACTACTTCCAGCTGGCCCACGACGAGCCGAACCGCCGCTTCGCGCCCAAGCGCAGCGCGCATGGGGAAATGGACATCCTCGGCGGCCAGTGCGATGGCAAGCCGCTGGCCAGCGTGGCACTGCCGGCCGCGCCGGGCGCCGATGGGTTCATCACGCTGGAGGCGGCGCTGCCGCGCTCGCTCAAGGGCACGCAGAATCTGTGCGTGCGCTTCACCGGTGATACCCGGCCGACCATGTGGGTGCTGGATGAGATGACGCTGTTGCCGCGGTAATCGGGGCACCGGGGTGCCGGCCAGCGGCCGGCACTCCCCGTCTTGGGTCGCCGGCGTCACACGCATCAACCGCGCAGGCGCACCAGCAGATCGCGCAACGGGGTGAACACGATCGCCATGCCGGCCAGCACGCCGACGCTGTTGGCCAGCGCGTCCATCGGGTCGGCCATGCGGTTGACGGTCAAGGCGCCCTGGGCGAACTCGATGCCGATGCCCAGCGTGACCAGGCCGAGCGCGGCCCAGACCAGGGCCGCGCGACGCTGGTAGATCTGCACGGCGGATGCGGCCAGCAGAAAATACGCGAGGAAGTGCTCGACCTTGTCGCTGTTTTCCGGCAACGGGATCGGCGGCGGCGGGATCAGGCAGACCACGATCGTGCCCAGCACCGCCAGCCACCACAGCGCCAGCCAGAACCGTGGCCAGCGCAGCGGTTTAAGCACGGGTGTCGCCGCCACCTTACAGACGCCAGGTCAGATCGCCGAGTTCGAAGGCGGGTTCGAAATCGACATCGCGCTGGAAGCCCATCACCTGGAAGCGCTCGCCCATCTCGGTCGGCAGCGTCAGCTTTTTCACCTGATCGCGCAGGCGTACGCGGCCGATCTCGTCGGTGCGCGCGTCGGCTTTCTCCAGCAGCGTATCCAGCCCGTTCCCGAGCAGGAAACTGGCCTGCGTGCAGTAACCGGCCAGTTCGAATCCGGCCCCGGTGCCCGACTCGGCCAACGCGGTGAAATCCACCGAGGCGGTCAGGTCCTGCAGGCCCGGCCAGCGGTACAGATCGTTGTGCACGTGGTGGCGATAGAACGCGCGCACCGTGCCGTCGTCGCGGTCGTCCTGGTAATACTCGTTGCGCGGGTAGCCGTAATCGACGAACAGCATCGCGCCGCGCCTCAGGCCGCCGGCGATCGCCTGGATCCAGTACGGCAGCTGCGGCAGCAGTTCGGAACGGTACCCATCGGCGAAGGGCTTCTGACGGTAGTGCTCCACATGCCGCACCGCCGCGGTGAGCATCGCATCGGCCGGCTGCGCGCCGCGCACGAAGGCGCCCTGCGCATCCAGCTCGACGGTTTCCTCGTAGACCATGCCATCGCGCGCGAGGAAGCGCGGCGTCGGCAAGGCATCGATCACTTCATTGGCAAACACCATGCCGTCCCAGTCGTCATCGAACGGGCCGTCCAGCCATTCCACCAGGGCGAACACCGGCGGGATCAGCGCCATTTCCAGGCGCTCGCGCTGGCGCTCGCGCAGGTCCGCGCTGGGCTCCAGGATCGCGTAGCGTTCAGGCAGTGCATCCAGTTCCAACATGCGCTTGAGCAGCACTTCGGCGAACGCGCCGCTGCCGCCACCGACTTCCATGAAACGCGCTTCCGGGCCGAGCTGCTGCATTATCGGGGCGATCGCATTGGCCAGGGTCGCGGCGAACAGCGCGCCGATCTCCGGCGAGGTGGTGAAATCGCCGGCGGCACCGAACTTGCTCGCGCCGGCGCTGTAATAGCCCCAACCGGGGGTATACAGGCTCAGCTCCATGAAACGGGAGAACGGCATCGCGCCGCCGTTGGCGAGGATTTCAGCACGCAGCGCCGCAGCCAGCTCGTCGCTGTGGGCCAGGGCGTCGGATTCGGGGGTGGGCAGTGGGGAATGCATGGCGCGGGCGATTGCGGTGACAATGCACAGCATAGCCTGAGCAGGGAGTACCCCCGATGACCGATACCGCGCCCGTGGCGCTGATCACCGGCAGCGCGCGCCGGATCGGCGCGGCCATCGCCCGCCAGTTCCACGCCTGTGGCTGGTCGGTGGTGCTGCATGCCCACACCTCCACCACCGAGCTGCAGCAGATGGCCTTCGACATGGACATGCTGCGGCCGGGCAGCGTGCTGGCCCTGCAGGCGGATCTGCGCGATGCCGATGCCCTGCCCGACCTGATCGACCAGACCGTGGCCCAGTTCGGCCGGCTGGACACGCTGGTCAACAACGCCTCCAACTTCTACCCCACCCTGCTCGGCCAGATCACCGCCGCGCAGTGGGACGACCTGTTCGCGGTCAATGCGCGCGCGCCGCTGCTGCTGGCCCAGGCCGCCGCGCCGCACCTGCGCCGCCAGCAGGGCAGCATCGTCAACCTGACCGATCTGCACGGCACCCAGCCGATGCGCGACCACCCGGTGTACGCGGCCGCCAAGGCAGCCCTGGAAATGGTCACCCGCTCACTGGCGCTGGAGCTGGCGCCCAAGATACGGGTCAACGCGGTCGCCCCTGGGGCCATCCTGTGGCCGGAACAGGGCAAGGACGATTTCGCCCGGCAGGCGCTGCTGGCGCGCACGCCGCTGGCCCGCACCGGCACGGTGGAGGAGATCGCCGAGGCGGTGTACTGGCTGGCCACCGAGGCCGCGTTCGTCACCGGGCACACGCTGCGCGTGGATGGCGGGCGGACGTTGTCGTAAACGCCGATTGCCCCGCCCGGTAGTGCCGGCCGCTGGCCGGCTCCGCATGAACCGAGCGTGGGCGCAGTGCCGGCCAGCAGCCGGCACCCCCCGGTGCATCGATCAGCCGGGCAGCAGGTCCATCGTGTCGAACGGCTCGCCGAACTGCCGATGCGCGCGCCACAGCGCCTCCAGGGTCAGTCCGCTGACCGGATCGCGGAAGTCCGGGGCGATGTCGGCCAGCGGCTTGAGCACGAAGGCGTGCCTGAGCTCTGGGCGCGGGATGCGCAGGTGGCCGGGGCCTTCCACGATCAGGTCGCCGTAGAACACCACATCGATATCCAGGGTGCGGTCGCTGAAGCGCGGGCCGCTGCGGTCGCGGCCGTGGGCATCTTCCAGCGCGTGCAGCCAGTCATCCAGCGTCTGCAGCGGCAGCTCGGTCTCGATCGCCACGGCGTTGTTGAGGAAGTCCGGGCCGTCGAAGCCGACCGCGGCAGTGCGGTAGGCCGGCGATACCGCGATCGCGCCGAAACGCGCGCGCAGCGCCTCCACCGCGGCGTGAAGGTGCTGTTGCGGCTGCAGGTTGCTGCCCAGGCTCAGGAGCGCAGTGGTCATGGTATTCAGCGTACGTGGGGCGATTCCACACGGGGGCAACATGCCCAGCGCATAGAATCGGGGTGCACATCATAGGACACCGACATGACCTATTGCGTCGGCATCGAGGTGGACGAAGGCCTGGTCTTCGCCGCCGACACCCGCACCAACGCGTCGCTGGACGACGTGCGCGTGCACCGCAAGCTGCACGAGTTCGAGTTTGCCGGGGAAGCCGCCTTCGTCATCATGGCCGCGGGCAACCTGGCGACCACCCAGCTGCTGATCTCACGGCTGCGCCGTGATGTGGAGGAACAGCGCCCGGAAAACCTGCGCGCCTACCGGCATCTGTTCGAGGTGGCCGAGTACGTGGGCCGGGTGCTGCTCGACAGCCAGGTCAAATCCAGCACGCATGAGGCGGGCCAGGATGGCATCGTGACCCAGGCCACGCTGATCCTGGGGGGCCAGATCGGCGGCGAGCATCCGGGGCTGTACATGATCTATCCGCTCGGCAATGCGATCGCGGCCTCGCCGGAAACCCCGTTCCTGCAGATCGGCGAGTCCAAGTACGGCAAGCCGATCCTCGACCGCATCCTGCGCCCGCAGACGCGGCTGGAAGACGCTGCGCGCACCGCCATCGTCTCGCTGGATTCCACCATCCGCTCCAACCTGTCGGTCGGGCTGCCGGTGGATCTGGTGCTGATCCGCAAGGATGACCTGCGCATCACCCAGCGCATGCGCCTGGCCGGCGACAGCCCGCTGTACGCGGAAATCCACGGCAACTGGTCCTTCAAGCTCGAACAGGCCGTGGCCAGCCTCCCCCGGTTCCCCTGGGAGGCCTGATCAGGCGGTTTCCAGCGCCTCGGCGACCGAACGGAACACCTGCTGCATTTCCAGCGGCTTGCGCAGCACGTGCACATTGATGCCCGGCGGGAACACTGCCAGCGGCACGGTCACCTCGGCTTCTTCCAGCACCAGCGCCGGCCCGCGATAGCCCAACGTAGCCATCTCGCCCAGCAGGTGGCTGGCCGAGAGCAGCTTGGAACCGGCATCGGCGATCACCAGTGCCGGCATGCTCTCCTGCTGCATCCAGCGCAGCGCGGCCGCACCATCGGAAGCCAGCTGCAGGTGATAGCCCTGGCTGGACAACGCGTTGCCCAGCAGCGACAGCCGCGTCGCCTCACCGTCCACGACCAGGATGGACTGGCCGGTACCGGCGGCGATCGGCCCATCGACCGTAGCGGCGGTGTCGGCGATCTCGCGCATCGGCAGCAACAGATCGAAGCGGGTGCCGACACCCGGCTGGCTGTCGACGTGGATGCTGCCGTGTGCGCCTTCAATGATGCGCTTGCACGAAATCAGGCCCAGGCCGGTGCCGGTGGCCTTGGTGGTGAAGAAGGGATTGAACAGATGCGACAGGGTATCGGCATCCATGCCGATGCCTTCATCGGTCACCGAGATCCGCAACCAGTCCTCGCCATGCGTATCGGCGGCGGATGCCGCGCGCAGGGTCAACCGGCCGCCGTCCGGCATGGCCTGGATGGCATTCAACGCAAGGTTGAGCAGGACCTGCTGCAGCTCGGTGTAGTTGGCATCCACCGCCAGGCCGTCGGCCACCTCCAGGTGCAGGGTGACCTTGGCGGGCAGGTTGCTGCGCAGCAGCAGCTCGACCCCTTCGAACAGGTGGACCAGGCAGATGTGTTCGCTGCTGTTGCGCGAACCGCGCACGAAGGACAGCATCGATTCGGCCATCTCATGCCCGCGCCGGCCACACTCGGCGATGATGTCGGCCAGATGGTGCAGCTGCGGATCGTCGGTGCGTGCCTTCATCAGGTCCGGCATGATCAGCAGCGGCTGCAGGATGTTGCGCAGGTCGTGGCTCAGGCCGGCTGCCAGCAGCGACAGGCTTTCCAGACGCTGCGCGCGCATCAGCTCGGCTTCCACCCGCTGACGGTCGATCGCGCTGCGCGCTTCGCGCACGGCACGCGCCACCGCCGAGGGCAGGCGCGCCGGCTGGTGCTTGATGATGTAATCGTTGGCGCCCTGGTGCAGGGCGGCCACCGCGTTTTCCTCACCCATCGTGCCGGACACGAAGATGAAGGGCACCTCGGGCAACGCGGCGCGCACGATCTGCAGCGCTTCATTGCCGGAAAAGCCGGGCATGCTCAGGTCGGACAGCACGATGTCCGGCGCGGCGCGCTCGAGCGCCTCACGCAGTTCCTGCGCGCTCTCGACCCGCTCGAAGCTGGCCTCCAGGCCAGCGTCGAGCATCTGCTCGCACATCAGTTCGGCGTCTTCCGGCGAATCCTCGATCAGCAGGATCCGCAGGGCACCCAACGCAGGGCCGGTCAGCGGCATGGTCTTACTCGACCTCCGGTGCCTGGTTGATCAAACCCCAGAACTTGCCCAGGGTCTGCACCGCGCCGAAGAACTGGTCCACGTCCACCGGCTTGACCACGTAGGCGTTCACGCCCATGTCCCAGCTGCGCGCCAGATCGCTTTCCTCGCGCGAGGATGACAGGATCACCACCGGCAGCCGCTTGAGCTCCTCGGTGTTGCGGATTTCCTTGAGCACTTCCAGGCCATCCATGCGCGGCATCTTGATATCCAGCAGCAGCACGGCCGGCAGGCCTTCGTCGCGGTTGGCGAAGGCACCACGGCGCAACAGGTAATCCATCGCTTCCACGCCGTCTTCGACGTGCACGATCGGGTTGGCCAGGCGAGCCTCCTTCAATGCGTCGATGGCCATCTCGGCGTCGGCGGGGCTGTCCTCGGCAAGGAGGATGGTACGGAGAGCGGTCATGCGGCGGAGCCCTTGTTGATTGCGTCGAGCGCGGGTGGAAGAACGAAGTGGAACGTGGCGCCCTGATCGACCACCGACTCGGCCCAGATGCGGCCCCCGTGGCGGGTCAGCACCCGGCGGACACTGGCCAGGCCGATGCCCGTGCCGGGGTAGTCACTGGCCTTGTGCAGCCGTTGGAACACCCCGAACAGCTTGCCGGCGTAAGCCATGTCGAAGCCGGCGCCGTTGTCGCGCACGGTGAACAGATGGCTGCCGTCCGGCTGCAGTTTGTAGTCGACCTCGATCCGGGCCGGCTCGCGGTTGGAAGAATACTTGATCGCGTTGCCGAGCAGATTCAGCCAGACCTGCCGCATCATGTTTTCATCGGAAACAATGATCGGCAGCGGCGCGATCTTCCAGTCGATATGGTGCGGCACCCCGCTGCTCTCCGACTCGCTCTGCTGGTTGGCATCGAGCATGGCGCGGGTGTCGGCCACCAGCGACTGCATGTCCACGGCCTGCAGCCGCATCGCCGCCCGGCCCAGGCGCGAATAGACCAGCAGGTCGTCGATCAACGCGGCCATGCGCTTGGCCGAATTGGAAATCACGCCCAGGTAATGCAGGGACTTTTCGTCCGCGCCCTCGCCCAGGTGACGGGTCAACTTGTCCGAGAAGCCGGCCACGTGACGCAGCGGCGCGCGCAGATCGTGCGAGACGGAGTAGCTGAATGCTTCCAGTTCGCGGTTGACCTCGGAGACCTGCTCGACCTTCCCTTCCAGCTGGCGGTTGAGCTCTTCCACCCGCAGCTGCACGGCGCGCTGGACGGTGACATCGCTGACCGTCATCAGCACCACTTCGTCATCCTTGTCCGGCAACGGCATGCGCCGCGCGTTGATCAGCATGATGCGGACCACGTCATCGGCGGTGCGCTGTTCGTGCTCGTAGTCCCACAGCTCGCGGCCGCGCAGCAGCACATCGGTCAGGCGCTGGCGGACCACCGCATCGGCCCAGGCACCGTCGCCGATGCTGTCCAGCGGCAGTCCTTCGGGCGAGGCCTCCTCGTCCAGCCCATACAGTTCGGCGAACGCGGGGTTGTGCATCTGTACCCGCAGGCTGCGGTCGAGCAGCACGATCGGCTCGCGCACGGTATGCAGCACCGAGGCCGCGCGCTCGGCCGCGCGCAGCGAGGCACGTTCGGCAGAGAGGCGGTGGCGGATCTGCCGCTGCAACAGCCACAGCACCAGGCCGAGCAACAGCAACTGCACCACCAGCGCCGACCAGGACACGAACTCACCCTGGCGCTGCTGTGCGGCAAACAGCGAGGAGCGCTGCTTGAGCAGCTGCTCCTCGGTGGCCTGCAGTTCTTCCACCAGGCTGCGGATCGGGTAGCGCGTGGTCAGGTCGGCCACCAGCTGGCGCTGATCGGCATCGGGCGAGGAACGGGCCAACTGTTTGGCCAGTTCCATCCGGCGCTCGAGCATGGACTGGATGCGACCGATCCGGACCAGCTGATCGGGATTGTCGCGGGTCAGCTCCGCCAACCGCGCCAGCCGCCCGGGAATGTCGTCGGCCTGGGCCAGCCGCTCACGCAGGCCGGGGGCATCGATGCCCTTGGACATCGTCAACGCCGCGGATTCGACATCGCGGACATCGGCCTGGAGCTGGTAGACCGCCACCCCGACATCCTGGGTATGGGTGACCCAGTTCATCGCATCGATGTTGTCATTGGCCAGCTTGCGCAGGGTGAGCCACGGCACCACGATGATGGCTACCGCCGCCAGGGCCAAGGCCGGCAGACGCCAGCGGTCCCAGATTTGATCACTGAACACCAGCGCCATAGTCCCTCGTCAGCTCGATGCCATCGACGACCCGGCCCAGGCGGCAGCGCCGGCCCGCGCAGCCCCATCGGCAATGGCGAAGCGTTGAATATACTCCACCCCTTTGTGAATACGGGGCAGGCGGCCTGCCAAAAAAAAAGCGCGCCCGAAGGCGCGCCCTGTTCAGCGATGTAGCGATGGGGCTCAGCGTGCGGCGGTCGCAGCCACCTTCAGGTTGGCAGCATCGACGCGCTTGACGCCCTTGATCTGCTGGGTCACGCGTACGGCCTTGTCATGCTCGGCCTGGCTGGCCACGGTACCGGTCAGGGTGACGACGCCATTGACGGTCTCCACCTTCACTTCAGTACCCGGGACGTTCTTGCTGGTCAGCAGGTCGGTCTTGACCTTGGTGGTGATCCAGCTGTCGGTGACCGGCTCGGCCGAATCGTGCTTGTCGGCATGGGTCATCGCGGCATGATCGGTGGTCTTCGGCGGATCCTTGGCCATGGCAGTCGAGGTGCCCAGCACCATGCCCAGGGCCAGCGAAGCAGCAAGCAGATTACGGGTCGTGTTGGTCATGTTCGAATTCCTTTGCGGATGTGCAGCCAGTGTCCGTGCACGGCCGTGGACGGGACGTGGGCGCCGCATAACGTTGCCGTGAACCACTCAGGTTGGTGCCCGATCGTTCAGATTTCCGCCGCGCGCGCGCAGCCGTTACGCTGTCCTGCCCCGTTATGTTGGAGCGCACCATGGCCGCCACACTTCAGGTCGCCTTGATCGGCTACGGGCTGGCGGGCAGCGTGTTCCATGCGCCGTTGATCCTGCATACGCCAGGGCTTGCACTGCACAGCATCGTCAGCTCGCAGCGGGATCGCCTGCTGCGCAGCTTCACCGATGTGCGCATCTGCAATGACCCGCAGGCGGTGTTCGATGACCCGGCGGTGGATGCGGTGGTGATCGCCACGCCCAACGATGCGCATGCCCCGCTGGCGCGCGCCGCACTGGCGGCCGGCAAACATGTGCTGGTGGACAAACCGTTCGCACTGTCCGTGGCGGAGGCCGAATCGGTGGTGCAGGCCGCGCACGACGCCGACCGGGTGGTGACGGTGTTCCAGAACCGCCGCCACGATGCCGACTTCCTCACGCTCAAGCAGGTGATCGACAACGGCAGTATCGGCCGCGTCGCCGAATGCCATTCCCACTTCGACCGCTTCCGCCCACAGGTGCGCGAACGCTGGCGCGAAAGCGATGCGCCCGGCAGCGGGCTGTGGATGGATCTGGGGCCGCACCTGCTGGACCAGATGCTGCAGCTGTTCGGCGGGCCCGGCGCGATCAGTGTGGACCTGATGGCGCAGCGCGAGCACGCGCTGGGCAACGACTACTTCCATGCGGTACTGCATTACCCCCGGCATCGCGCGATCCTGCATGCCGGCTCGCTGGTGGCCGCCTCCGGCCCGCGCTTCATCGTGCATGGCGATGCCGGCAGCTATCTGAAGGACGGGCTGGACGTGCAGGAAGATCAGCTGCGGCGCGGCATTGCCCCGGGCGCCCCGGGCTGGGGACTGGATCCGCAGCACGGTCACCTGGTGCGGATCGATGCCGACGGGCACACCCGGCGCAGCACCGTGGACAACGTGCCCGGCGATTACCGGGCGTTCTATGCGGCCTTCCGCGATGCGATGCTGGGCGTGGGCGAAGCGCCGGTCAGCACTGCGCAGGCGCTGCAGCTGATGCGCCTGCTGGAGGCGGGCGCAGAGAGTGCACGCAGCGGGCGGCGGGTGACCCTTTGAGTCGGCCACGCCCGCCCACGCAGATCCCCGCCATGCGTGGATGCGGGCCGGACGATGGGGTTCGGCCCGCATCGATGGGTCTTACGTGGTCTTGATCGCGTGACCGCCGAACTCGTTGCGCATCGCCGCCAGCAGGCGGTCGCTGAAGGAGTTCTTCTCGCGCGAGCGCAGGCGTTCGAGCAGTGACAGCGTGATCACCGGGGCCGGCACATCCAGATCGATCGCCTCGGCGACGGTCCAACGGCCTTCGCCGGAGTCTTCGACATACGGTGCGATGCCGTCCAGCTGCGGGTTGCGGCCCAGTGCGTCGGCACTGAGATCGAGCAGCCACGAACGCACCACGCTGCCGTGCTGCCAGGCCTTGGCCACCTGCGCCAGATCGAGGTTGAACTCGGTCTTGTGCTGCATCAACGCGAAGCCTTCCGCGTAGGCCTGCATCATCCCGTACTCGATCCCGTTGTGGACCATCTTGCAGAAGTGCCCTGCCCCGCTCGGCCCCACATGCGCCCAGCCACGGTCCTCAGCCGGCGCCAGCGTGCGGAAGATCGCCCCGATCCGTTCGACCGCCGCCTGGTCACCGCCGATCATCAGGCTGTAGCCCTCCTGCAGGCCCCACACGCCGCCGCTGGTGCCACAGTCGATGTAGGTCACGTCCTCGCCCTGCAGCTGTTCGTTGCGGCGCATGGAATCCTTGTAGTACGAATTGCCGCCGTCGATCACCACATCGCCCTCGGACAGATGCGGCGAGAGAGATGCCAGGGTCTGGTCGACCACGCCGGCCGGCACCATCAGCCACACCACGCGCGGGACCGGCAGCGCGGCGAGCGTCTCGGCGATCGAGGCACTGACCTGGAACCCACGCGCGGCCGCCGCGCTGCGGGCGGCCTCACCCGGATCGACGCCGATCACGTGGTGGCCGCCCCGGTGCAGCCGCTCGGCCATGTTCGCGCCCATGCGGCCCAGCCCGATCATTGCAATATCCATGAATCACCTTTGCTCAGTTGTCGTGTTGTCTTGCAGGAACGCTGGCGGCGGGGCATCGCACTGGCGAAGGCGTGCGTCGATCCAGCGCCGATACAACGTGGTATGCAGGTTGTGCAGCCCCAGTTCGATCGCGAACGGTGTACGCGGATTGCGATCGAGCAGGCGTGCGATGTGGTACCCGATAGGACGTATACCCCGAGGATGCACGTAAATCAGGAACCCCTGGTAGAACGGATCGTCCAGCAAGGCATCCAGTTCCTTCAGCAACGGTTGCTGCTCGGCCGGTACCTCGCGCCGCCAGATCGGATCGCGCTCGATCAGCAGCCGCTCGAACCGGCGCGGTCCCGGGCCCGGCATGCGCTGGGCCAGCGCCCAGATGCGCCGGTTGATCCGGTCGTAGTAGGCAAAGCCCTCGTGCTCGCGCAGCGCGCGTGCCGCCGCATCACTGACATCGACCACCACGAAGTTCTCGGCCTGGTTGTTGATGTCGTCCAGGTACTTCCGCTCGAACACGTGCTCGATGAAGCCGGGCGTGCCGACGAAGGCCTGCCGCCCGCGCAGGGCGGTCTTCTTCGCCTTGCCATCGGCCAGGAACTCCCCGGCATGCCGGCCGAGCAGGATGCTGTCGGTCTCGTGCAGGGTCAGGAAGGTGCCGATGGAGAGCTCATCGGCCGAGAACTCGCGATCGAACGCGGCATCGCCGTACAGCTCGCGCTGGGTCGCCAGTTGCGCGACCTGGCGGCCGACCCCGCATTCGGCCCGCACGCGCCCTTCATAGAAGGTCTGCAGTGCCGCGCTGTTGGCCTCGGCCGGCTGATAGCCGCGACCGAAGCTGCGGAAGCGCTCCCAGCCCTTGGCCTGCGCGCCGCCGGCACCGAAGCCGATCCAGCCCAGCTGCAGTGCCGAGAAGCGGAAGCCGTCGTTGTCCTGCAGCGCGGTGGTGGCGCGGCGGGTAGCGGCGCCAAGCTGGAAGGCGTACGCGCAGACCGTGGCCGGGTCATCGAACAACGTGGGCAGCCAGGCCTGCCGCTGATCCGCCGACCACTGGCGCGGCAGCTGCACACGCAGGTCGCCGGCGCTCTGGGCCTGGCGCAGATCGGCACGTTCGCAGACCGGACCACCGTGCACCTTGGGGGCGTCGATGTCGGCTGCAGCGATCTGCCAGCCAAGCTCCTCGAGCACGCCCTGCGCACAGGACGACGCGCTCCACGCGCTGCCCGCCGGGATCAGCCCCAGCAGGACCGCAAGCGCATGGCGGCGCCAGCGCCGCGATCCTGCTGCCATGGCCTGCCTCACCCCGCCCGCTCAGCGCAGGGAGGCCGGGGTATCGCTCACCACCGTGGCAGGCGTGGCCTCCACCGCCGCAGCCGGGGCTGTCGCGGGCGCCGCGGCCGGCGTGGGCTCGGGCACGGCCGCCGCGGGCAGATACTGCTGCAGGCGTTCGAAGAAGCGGCGGTAGAAGGTGGCGTCCTGCACGGTGCTGCTGGCCACTTTCACCAGCGAGTCGTCATTGCTGCCGAACGGCAGCGACACCGAGCCCAGCGCGCCCACGCCGACGCTGGCCGAGGTCGGGCTCTTCTTGAGCGCGTAGCGGTCCTGCACGGCACTGACGAACACCAGCGCCTGGTCACCGCGCGGCGCACAGGAAATGCGCAGCACCAGTTGCTCGTGCTCTTCATCCTTGGGCTGGAAGTTCTTGTTGCCCTCCACTGCGTCATCGCCGGCGCGGGCGATCGCGTAGCCCTGGCTGAGCAGGGTACGGCGTGCGGCCTCGCAGGCCTGGGCAGGCGGGCCGGGCACGGTGCGCGAATAGGTATCACCGGAGTCGAAGGACTCCCGGATCAGCGTGCTGTCAGCGGCGCGGCCGCCACAGGCGGTCAAAGCGGCGAGCCCCGCCAGCAGCGGGATCGAACGTACACGACGAAAGCGCATGGCCGCTCCTGCGGAAATCCAGCCTCCAAGGATAGACCTGTGCACGTTGGCAGGAGGTGGATACGCACAGGCCGCCCCGAAGGGCGGCCTGTGGAGTTGTCACCGGTTCAGCTGCGGCTGCCGTGGCGGTCAGTCCGCCCAGCGGCCCACACCGGTCGACTGCGGCAGCACCTGGGCCGACAGCGGGCGGTCGGCTTCCAGCAGGTTGACCGCATCGGCCAGGATCGCGGCCGACTCGCGCAGCAGCGGATCCGGACGCTTTTCGGCCGCCTTCTCACGGGCGGCATCCTTGACGATGTCGCGCTCGTTGCCGGTCAGGCCGTCGTCATTGCTGTCATCGGCCAGCGGATCCAGATCCAGGCCCAGTTCCTTGCGGATGGCCTGGCGGTCGGTGCGCTGCTTGTCCTGCTTCTCACGCTCGGCGCGGCGCTCGGCCTCGTTGAGCGAGATGTACTTCTTGGCCTTCTCGGCGCGGAACTGCTCGACATCCTCGTTCCACCACTGGAATTCCTTGTCGGCAGCGATGCGCGTGTCGTGGCGGCTTTCCAACTTGGGCAGCAGCGGGCCGAAGTTGCCGTACTGGGTGTGCGGCACGGCGGCGATGCGGGTCCACGGCAGCGCGTTGTCGTAGGTGCTTTCGCCGTACTCGCTGGCGTCCACGCTGGCCGGGAAGGCCAGATCGGGCACCACACCCTTGTGCTGGGTGCTGCTGCCGCTGACGCGGAAGAACTGGGCAATGGTCAGCTTGACCTGGCCGAAGCGCTGGGTCTCGCCACTCGGCCAACGGTCGAGGTCGACGATGTTCTGCACTGTGCCCTTGCCGAAGGTGGTCTCACCGATCACCAGGCCACGGCCGTAATCCTGGATGGCGCCGGCGAAGATTTCCGAGGCCGAGGCCGAGCCACGGTTGATCAGCACGGCCAGCGGGCCGTCCCACGCCACCACTTCGCTGCGGTCGCTGTTGACGGTGACGCGGCCACCGGACTCGCGCACCTGGACCACCGGGCCCTGTTCGATGAACAGACCGGTCAGTTCGATCGCTTCATCCAGCGAACCACCGCCGTTGTTGCGCAGGTCCAGCACCACGCCATCGAGTTTGTCGGCCTTGAAGCCGGCCAGCAGCTTGGCCACGTCGCGGGTCGCAGAGGCGTAGTCGGCGGCGTTGCGGCGGCGGCCTTCGAAATCCTGGTAGAAGGTCGGCAGCTTGATCACGCCCACCTTGCGCTCGGGCTCCCCATCCTTGGCCGGGATGGTCAGGGTCTCGCCCTTGGCGGCCTGTTCGGCCAGACGCACCTTCTGGCGGGTCAGCACCAGGGTGTGGTGCTTGCCGTCGACGCCCTCTTCGGCCGGAATGAACTCCAGGCGGACCTGGGTATCGCTCTTGCCGCGGATCTTGGCCACCACATCATCGATGCGCCAGCCGATCACGTCTTCCAGCGGACCGGACTTGCCCTGGCCCACGCCGACGATGCGGTCGCCCGGCTTCAACGTGCCGTTGACGGCGGCCGGACCACCGGCGATGACCTCGCGGATCACCACCATGTCGTCCTGGCGCTGCAGCTGCGCGCCGATGCCTTCCAGCGACAGCGACATCGCCTGGTTGAAGTTCTCGGCGGTGCGCGGAGTGAAGTAATCGGTGTGCGGGTCCACCGCGCTGGTGTAGGCGTTGAGGAAGAACTGGAACACGTCCTCGCCCTTGAGCTCATTGACCGACTTTTCCAGCGTGGCGTAACGCTTGTCCAGCGTCTTGCGGATCTCGGCCGGCTGCTTGCCGGCCAGCTTCAGGCGCAGCCAATCGTTCTTGACCGACTTGCGCCACAGATCGTCCAGCTCGGCGCTGCTCGCGGCCCACGGCACGTCCTTGCGGTCGTACTCGAACTTCTCATCGGTGCTGAAATCGAAATCCGTCTTGAGCAGCTTGCGCGCATAGCCGACACGCTCACCGACGCGCTGCTTGTAGACCGCGAATACCTGGAACGCCGGCTCCAGCTCGCCGCCGCGGATGGCGGTGGCGATGTTGGCCTCGAACGGGGCGAAGCGGGTGATGTCGGCCTGGGTGAAGAACTGCTTGCTGCTGTCGAGCGACTCCAGGTAGCGCTTGAAGACGTCCTTGGAGGTCGCGGCATCGAGTGCACGCGGCCGGTAGGCGTATCGGCTGTCCGAAAGCAGTCCGTAGACCAGCTTGGAGGTGGTCACCTGGTCGGCCGTGGCCGCCGAAGGCAGCGCGGGCGAATCGGCGTAGGCGGCCAGTGCCATCGGCGCGGTGAGCGCCAGGGCCATCAGGAATGCGGGGGCTTTGAATTTCATGGACTAGCTCGTGGCACCTTGCCAAGGGAGAGACTGCGTGCATTACAGACACCACGACAGTGCCGAAAGTTGCCGCGTTTGTCACCGGGGCCTTCAGCCTACCGAGGCCGTTGGAGAAATTTGTGAATACCGGGGAGAACGGCGGGCAGGCACAGGCCTGCGGCCATCCGCGGTTCAGGGCCGCGGCCGGGGAAAGACGGGAGGGATTGGCAGAACGGGCCCCGAAGGGCCCGCTGGATCAACCGGCGACGCCGGCGTCGGCCGCCTGGCGGTCGGCGTGGTAGGACGAGCGCACCATCGGCCCGGAGGCGACGTGGCTGAAGCCCAGCGCATTGCCGTACTCCTCCAGCGCCTTGTACTCCTCGGGGGTCCAGTAACGCAGCACCGGGTGGTGATGTGCGGTCGGCTGCAGGTACTGGCCGATCGTGATCATGTCCACGTCGTGCTCGCGCAGGTCGCGCAGCGTGGCCTGCACCTGCTCCAGGGTCTCGCCGAGGCCGAGCATGATGCCGGACTTGGTGGCGATCTCCGGGTGCTGGGCCTTGAACTTCTTGAGCAGGGTCAGGGACCACTGGTAGTCCGCGCCCGGGCGCACATTGCGGTACAGATCCGGCACGGTTTCGATGTTGTGGTTGAACACATCCGGCGGGTTGGTCGCCAGGATCTCCAGCGCGCGCTCCATGCGGCCCTTGCCGCGGAAGTCCGGGGTCAGCACTTCGATCTTGGTCTTGGGCGACTTGGCACGGATGGCACCGATGCAGTCGGCGAAGTGCTGGGCACCGCCGTCGCGCAGGTCATCGCGATCCACGCTGGTCACCACCACATACTTCAGGCCCATGTCGGCCACGGTCTGGGACAGGCTGGCCGGTTCATTGGCGTCCGGCGGCTTGGGCCGGCCGTGGGCGACGTCGCAGAACGAGCAACGGCGGGTGCAGACCTCACCGAGGATCATGAAGGTCGCGGTGCCGTGGCTGAAGCACTCGTGGATGTTGGGGCAGCTGGCTTCCTCGCAGACCGTGACCAGGCGGTTCTCACGCAGCTTGGCCTTGAGGTTCTGCACGGCGTTGCCGGAGGGAATCCGCACGCGGATCCACGACGGCTTGCGCAGCACCGGCACGTCGGCGAACTGCACCGGCGAGCGGCCGATCTTGTCACCGCCGATCTGTTTGACGCCCGTCTGCAACGGGGCGGCGGACGGCGTGTCGCCCTGCACAACCTGCAGGGGAATGAGGCGAGCGGTGGTTTCAGTCATGGCCTTGGTCGGCGGCGTTCACGCCGCGTCAGTCAAATCGGGTAGTTCAGCGGCCGGCTCGAGGTCCAGGCCGAACTGGCGGGCCAGATGGCCCAGCAGCACCGGCGTGACGGCCGCCATGCCGGACGGTCCCCCCAAGTCTACCACCGAGGTCACCTGCAGCCCTTGATAGCCACAGGGGTTGATCCGGCGGAACGGTTCCAGGTCCATGGCCACATTGAAGGACAGGCCATGGAAGGTGCAGCCGCGGCGGACGCGGATGCCGAGCGCGGCCACCTTGGCCCCGCCCACGTAGACCCCGGGCGCGCCCTCCAGGCGCTCGGCGCCGATGTTCCAGTCGCCCAGGGTGTCGATGATGGCCTGTTCGATGCGGCACACGTAGTCGCGCACCCCGATGCCCAGCCGCCGCAGCTGCAGCAGCGGATAGATCACCAGCTGGCCGGGGCCGTGGTAGGTCACCTGGCCGCCGCGGTCGACATGAAGAACCGGAATATCGCCGGGGGCGAGCACGTGCTCGTCCTTGCCGGCCTGGCCCAGGGTGAACACCGGGTCGTGCTCGACCACCCACAGTTCATCGCGGGTGGCATCGGTGCGGGCATCGGTGAAGCGCTGCATGGCGTGCCAGACCGGGGCATAGGGCTGGCGGCCGAGGTCACGCACGATGGCCGGTTGCGGCGCCCGGTCGCCCGGGGCCGCGGCAGTCGCGCAGCTGGCTACAGCGTCCACTTCACTTCCGGGTGGTCGCGCAGCGCGTTGTGGGCGGCATCGTACTGTTCGCGGTTGTCGGCCTTGAACACCAGTCGCACGGACACGTACTTGCCGTTGGACGAGTGTTTCCAGCTGACCCGTTCGGTCAGTACTTCCAGGCCGGCGAGCTCGAGCAGGCGTGGCAGTTCGCGTTCCAGGTCGTTGCCGGCCGCGCCCATGGCGCTGAGTTCGAACTGGCCGGGGAACTGGAAGCCGTGGTCGGGGTTGTCAGACTTGATCTCCATGACCCGGATTATGGGGATGCCTGCGCCCGAACCCAAGCGCTGCTTGATCGTGCGCACAGCGGTACCGAACGGCACGTGAAAAGGCCTGTATCGCCGCTGATATGCAGCAGTGCGTGCGCAGCGCTGGTCACGACATCACGCTCTGACTACGCTGTATCGGCTTAAGAAAGCATAAATCCCTGTCTGGTATCCCATGTCCTTCAAGCCTTTTGCGCTACCGGCCGCACTCGCCGGTGTCCTGGCCCTGGCCGCGCCTGCTGCCCACGCCGCCCCCCAATGCGGGCCCGATGCGATGCGCGAGCACCCGCCGCAGATCAATGTCCGCGTTGACAACGACCTGTTCGGTGGCAAGGACCAGGATCAGGGCTATACCAACGGAGCCCAGATCACCTTCGTGTCGCCGAATCTGGTGGATTACACCGACGATCCCTGTCTGCCGCGCCTGGCGCGCTGGGTCAACAGCCACCTGGAGCGGCTGCACCCGGGCCAGTACGAGCAGCAGAACATGATCTTCAGCCTGGCCCAGGGCATCTTCACCCCCACCGATTTCACCCGGAAGGACCTGATCGAAGACGACCGGCCGTATGCGGGCGTGCTGATCGGCAGCTTCGGGTACAACGCACGCCGCGGCGACCGGCTGCAGACGACGCAGCTGGCGGTGGGCGTGGTGGGGCCGTGGGCGCTCGGCGAGGAGGTGCAGAACGCGGTGCACGAGCTGCTGGGCGACGAGAAATTCCAGGGCTGGGACAACCAGCTGCACAACGAGCCGGTGTTCATGCTGACGCACGAGCGGATGCGCCGGTGGCCGGCCGATGCCAGCGAGAATCTGGGGGGCTGGGGCTGGGATGCGATCAGCCATTACGGCGGCGCGGTGGGCAACCTGGCCACGCACGTCAATGCCGGTGGTGAAGTGCGCTTCGGCTGGAAGCTGCCGGACGATTTCGGCAGTACGCCGCTGCGCCCCGCCGGTGAGAACACGGCCCCGACGCGCGGTGGCAAGCCGAGCGGATGGTCGTGGCATCTGTTCGCCACGACCGATGCAGCGTGGGTGATCCGCGATATCACGCTGGACGGCAATACGTTCCGCAACAGCCACAGCGTGGACAAGCGCGCGGTGGTGGGCACGGCCGGCTATGGCCTGGCGGTGATGCGTGGCCGCTGGAAGTTCGCGCTGGCGCGCTACCACAGCACGCGCGAGTTCGATGGGCAGCGCGAGGCGCCGGTGTTCGGCAGCTTTACGATCAGCCGGTCGCTGTAACGCCAGAAATGAAAAGACCGGCTTTCGCCGGTCTTTTTTCTTAGTGCGGTCGAATCGGATTACTCCGATTCCCACCACATCCAGAAGCTGTCCCACAGGCGCTTGAAGAAGCCGGCTTCTTCCACGGCGGCCACGGCCACCAGCGGGGCCTGGGCGACGACCTGGTTGTCCAGCATCACCTTCAAGGTACCGACCTGCTGGCCGGCGGTGAACGGGGCTTCGAGGGTCTTGGGCACATCGATGCTCGGCTTGAGATCGTTGTAGCGGCCACGCGGGACGCTGACCAGCATCGGCTGGGCCACGCCCAGCTGCAGCGTGGCGGTCTTGCCCTTCCACACCTTATGCTCGGCCACGACCTTGCCCGGCTCGTACATGCGGTGGGTTTCGAAGAAGCGGAAGCCCCAGTTGAGCAGCGCCAGGCTGTCATCGGCGCGCTGCTTTTCCGAGCCGCCACCGAGGACCACGGCGACCAGACGCTGATCACCCCGCTGGGCCGAACTCATCAGGCAGTAGCCGGCTTCGGAGGTATGGCCGGTCTTGATGCCGTCCACGCTCTGGTCGCGCCACAGCAGCAGGTTGCGGTTGGGCTGGGTGATGTTGCCGACGGTGAATTCCTTCACCTTGTTGTAGGCGTAGGTTTCCGGGTAGTCACGCACCATCGCGCGACCCAGCAGCGCCAGGTCGTAGGCGGTGGTGTGGTGGCCCGGGGCGCTCAGGCCATGGGCGTTGACGAAGTGGGAATCCTTCATGCCGATCTTGGCGGCATAGCTGTTCATCAGCGAGGCGAAGGCCTCTTCGCTGCCGGCGACATGTTCGGCCAGGGCGATCGCGGCATCGTTGCCGGACTGGATCGCCATGCCCTTTTCCATGTCTTCCAGGCGCGCGGTCTGGTTGACCGGGAAGCCGCTGTAGCTGCCGTCGGTGCCGGCGCCGCCCTCGCGCCAGGCGCGTTCGCTCATCATCACCTGGTCGTCGGTACGGACCTTGCCGTTCTTGACCTCGGCGGCCACGACATACGAGGTCATCACCTTGGTGATGCTGGCCGGGGCCAGTTGTTCGTGCACGTTTTCACCGGCCAGGACCTGCCCGGTGGCGTAATCCATCAGGATCCAGGCCTTGGAGACGCTGGGCTTCGGAGCCGGCGGCGTGGCCACGGTGGCCGGTGCGGCGGCGGCGGGAGCAGGCGCCGGTGCCGGGGTCGGCAAGGGGGTCTGGGCGGAAACCATGCCCACGAACAGGGTCGTGGCCATGGCAGCGGCGGCAAAGCGGAATTTCATCGGACAGCAAGCTCCTGGAGGGGCGCCAAGGGGTGGATGAGGGATAACGGGCATTGTAGGCCCAAGGAGCGGCGGCACGCGCTGGCGTGCCGCGGGCAGCGGAAGGCTCAGTCCTTCACGATCTGCGGCGCCCCGAAGCCCAGACCGGCAATCCGGCCGGCAAGTTCCGAGGCACTGGCGTGGTCGGGGGCCGGCACGCGCAGGCGCCACAGGGTGCGCCCGCCACTGACGATGTCACTGATGCTGGCCCCGGCGATACCCGCCGAGGACAACTGGCCAAGCGCGCGGGTGGCGTTGTCGCGGCTGGCGAAGCTGGCGACCTGCAGCAGCACGCTGCCGAGCACCTGCTGGGAGAGCGTCGCACTGGGCGCCGGTGCCGGGCGCGCTGCAGGTGCGGCGGCGGGCAAGGCGGCCACCGCGACCGGGGCGCTGTTGACGCTGGCGGCCTGGGTGGTGGCAGGCTTGCCGGTCGCCACGCGCACGCCGTTGTCGCGCATCCAGTGATCGAAGTTGTCGGCGTTGCCCGGCTTGGCCGAGTCGGCCACGCGGTAGCGGTACTGCTCGCCGGCCGGCTTGGCGGCGGGCGTGGCCGTGGCGGCCGGCAGCTTGCCGACCAGGGCATCCATATCGCTGGCGCGGCGTGCCGCGGCAGCGCTGGCCGTGGTGGCGGCTGCCGCAGCGGCGGCGACCTCGCGGCGCTCGCGGCGGCTGGGCTTGTCGGCCAGCAGGTTGTCATCCCCCGGGGCCAGCGCGCGTACTTCAACGTTGCCGGTGCCACGCTGGGTGATGCCCAGGCGCACGGCGGCGGCATAACTGAGGTCGACCACGCGGCCATCGTGGAACGGGCCGCGATCGTTGACCCGCACGATCACCGATTCGCCGTTGTCCAGGTTGGTGACCCGGGCGAAGCTCGGCAGCGGCAGCGTCTTGTGCGCGGCGGTGAAGGCGTACATGTCGTACACCTCGCGGTTGGAGGTCAGGCGGCCGTGGAACTTGGCGCCGTAGTACGAGGCGGTGCCCTTCTCGGCATAGCCGCGGGTCTTGTCCATCACCTGGTATTGCTTGCCCAGCACCACATACGGCGATTTGTTGCCGATCGGCGAGCGCGGCAGATCGACCACGTCCGGCTCGGGGATGCAGGCCACGTTCGGGATGTAGGTGGGGGTGCTGTCATTCACGCCGGGCTTGTACAGGCCGCCGGCGCGGTAGTCACCGCGCGTGCTCGGATCTTCCGCGGCCGCCTTGTAGGGCGACCCGTCAGGACAATGCGCCGGGCGTCCGCCCTTGCCCTGCACCACCGCGGCGGACGGTTTGCTGCTGCTGGCGGTGCTGCCACCCGGTTTCTTCGGCGCACTGCTGCAGGCGGCCAGTGCCAGTATCAACAGACCCGGGATCAGCCATCTGGAGCGTGCGATCGTGTTCATGCCGGCGGCAACTCCTGTCCGGCGATGGCCTGGGACAACTGGTACACGGCCATCGCGTACATTTTCGAGAGGTTGTAGCGGGTAATGGCGTAGTAATTCTGGAAGCCCAGCCAGTACTGCTTGCCGGTGCTGCCTTCCAGCGTGATCGGGGTCGCGGTCAAGCCGGCCGCGACCGGGACGCTGGGCTGGTAACCGCGCTGGGCCAACTGGGACAAGGTCCAGGTCGGCGCCCATTCGGTCGGATTGAATTCTTCACGACCGGCCTGCAGCCTGGCCGGCACGGCAACCGGGCCACCGCGCACCCAACCGCCCTTCTTGACGAAGTAATTGGCGATCGAGGAGAAGACGTCGTCGTAGCTGTTGAACAGATCGCGACGGCCATCGCCGTTGCCATCCACCGCATAGTCCAGATAGCTGGACGGCATGAACTGGCCCATGCCCATCGCGCCGGCGTAGCTGCCCTTGATCGCAGTGATGTCGAGCTTCTCGTCGCGGGTCAGCGCGAACAGGCGCGCCAACTCGTCGCGGAAGAACAGCTCACGGCGCACTTCGCGCTCCAGCTTGGCCGGATCGCCGCTGCGCGGGTACTTGAAGGCCAGCGTGTACAGCGCATCGAGCACACGGTAATTACCGGTATTGCCGCCGTAGCTGGTTTCCACGCCGATGATCGCCACGATCACTTCGGCCGGCACGCCGGTGCGCTGCTGCACGCGCATCAGCTCTTCGCGGTGCTGGGCGAGGAATTTCTTCCCCCCCTCGATCCGCGCCTGGCTGATGAACATCGGCCGGTATTCGTTCCACGGTTTGACCCGCTCGGCCGGGCGCGACATCGCGGCGATGATCGGATCACGGATCTGCGCCTGGGCCAGGGTTGCCTGGATCTGCGCGGCGGGAATCCCGTAGCGGGCGGCGGTGTCACGCACGAAGTTGGCGCGGGCCACCTCGAAGGGCACCGGGGTCAGATCGACCGGGGCGGCATTGGCACCGGCGGCTTCGGGGGCGGCTTCGGCGGGCCCCTTGCTGCCGGCCGCCGGCGTAACCGGGACACCCGAGGCCTGCGGCGTCGGTGAAGGAGTCTGCGGCTGGGTCGCACAAGCGACCAAACCGAGCGTGAGCATGCAGGCCAGGGAGCGTCGAATCATCGCGGCAGGTTAGCAGGTCATGGATGAATTAAAACCCCTAAGACCATGAATCTCAACGGATTGCCTGAGTTTCTTCGCGACCGTTAAGCCCGCGTGTAGAGAGGCCCTGCCTCCCCTGCCCATTCATAGTCTGACGAAGGTGCCGTCGCCGTCTCGAACGCGCGGCGATCCGGCAAGGCGCATGGCTGGCTCACCGCAGCCGCCCGGCGAAGGGCCATCGAGCAACGCACGTCTCACTTTGGAGAAAGATGCAGAACGCACAAGAGGTCCGCCGGTTGCGTCCCCATCCCCGCAGACGCAACCGGCCAAACCGGACCCGATCGGCAGCGGCGCGGCGCGCATCTCCCCAGCGCGTGCCTCGCCCCTCTGCCTGTTGGGTCAACTACTCCCCGCCAGACTCCCCCTCCGCGATGCTTGGCTCAGCGCGTCGTTGTTGGCGGGCCGCCATTGTGCAGGCCGTTTACGACAAGTCCATTGATCGAGATCAAGTCACTTCATATCTGTGCGCCACTTCTCACTTTTATCTCCGCGCGTTGACAACGTTTGCACCTGAAACCGTTTTCGTGTGCTTGGGGTGCGCAATCGCGGCCGCACCGGCAACTCACGTCGCGTGCACCGGCTGATGCTGGCGCGCCGCCATCACCAGCCCGAAGCTGGCCAGCAGTGAGACCGCCGAGGTGCCGCCATAACTGATCAGCGGCATCGGCACGCCGACCACCGGCAACAGGCCGGAGATCATGCCGCCGTTGACCAGTACATAGACGAAGAACACCAGGCCGGTGGTGCCCACCAGCAGGCGCGAGTAACCACAACGCGACTGGCTGGCGATCCACAGGCAGCGCGCAGTGACGAACAGGAACAGGCTGAGCACCACCGCCACGCCGACCCAGCCGAACTCCTCGGCCAGCACCGAGAAGGCGAAATCCGTGGTGTATTCGGGCAGGAAATCCAGCGTGGCCTGGGTGCCCTGCCCCCAGCCTTTGCCATGCAGGCCGCCCGAGCCGATCGCGATCTTGGACTGGATGATGTTCCAGCCGGTGCCCAGCGGATCGTTCTCCGGATACAGGAAGGTCAGCACGCGATCCTTCTGGTATTGCCGCAGCAGGCCGAACCAGGCCAGCGGCGCGGCCACCGACAACCCGCCCAGCGCGACGGCCATCCACCACCAGCGCAGGCCGGCCAGCAACAGCGCGAATACCCCGCTGGCGGTCACCAGCGTGGCGGTGCCCAGGTTGGGCTGCAGCAGGATCAGCACCGCCGGGCCGCCGATCAGCAACGCGGCGGTCAGCACCGCGCGCGGCCGTGGTGGCAACGGCTGCTTGTGCAGGTACCAGGCCATCATCATCGGCAGGCTGAGCTTGAGCAGCTCGGAAGGTTGCAGGTAGAACACGCCCAGGTTCAACCAGCGCTGGCCGTACTTGCCGGTGCCGACCACATACACGGCCAGCAGTGGCAGCAAGGACAAGGTGTAGATCCAGGGCGACCACGCGCGCAGCGTCACCACCGGCAGCCGCGACAGTCCCCACAGCGCGGCAAGCCCGGCGCCGTAGCGCATCGCCTGCGCATGCACGGGCCCGTCCACGCTGTGCAGGACGGCCAGGCCGGCCACCATCAGCAGGCACAGCGCGCCCACCAGGGGCAGATCCAGGGTGCGGAAAAAGAAATGGAACACGGCGCGTGCGCGCTGCAGTAGTTCGACCATGCGGACGACTCCTGTGGATGACGCGACGCACAGCAGGAGGCGACACGGCGAACAGAAAGCGGACCCGCTAGGCGGGCCGGCGCGAGCGCAGGACCGTAACACGCGCGGGCGACGCAATCCTTAGCCGATACGTACCGCCGGGCCACGGCGCACGCATCGCGTGCGCTCAGCCGTAGCCGCCGTGTACTGGATTGTGGCGACGCACCGCCATCACCAGCCCGAAGCCGGCCAACAGCGAGACCGCCGAGGTACCGCCGTAACTGATCAACGGCATCGGCACGCCGACCACCGGCAGCAGGCCGGAAATCATGCCGCCGTTGACCAGCACGTAGACGAAGAACGCCAGCCCGGTCGCGCCGGCCAGCAGCCGCGAATAGGTATCGCGCGACTGCGAGGCGATCCACAGGCAACGCCCGATCACCACCAGGTACAGTGCCAGCACGATCGCCACGCCGATCCACCCGAACTCCTCGCTGAGCACGGAGAAGGCGAAGTCGGTGGTCTGCTCGGGAATGAAGTTCAGGTGCGACTGCGAGCCCTGCCCCCAGCCCTTGCCATCGAAGCCACCCGAGCCGATCGCGATCTTGGACTGGATGATGTTCCAGCCCGCGCCGAGCGCATCGCTTTCCGGATCCATGAACATCATGATGCGGTCCTTCTGGTAAGGCCGCAGCAGCCAGAACCAGGCCACCGGCGCGGCCGCGGCCACACCGCCGACCGCCACGCCTACCCACCACCAGGGCAGGCCGGCCAGCAGCAGCACGAACGCGCCGCTGGCAGCGATCAGCACACCGGTGCCGAAGTCCGGCTGCAGCATCACCAGCCCGGTCGGCACGCCGATGATCACCGCACTGGTCAGCACGGTGGAGAAGCGCGGCGGCAGCGGCATGCGATGCAGATACCAGGCCACCATCATCGGCAGGCTGACCTTGAGCAGCTCGGCCGGCTGCAGGTAGAACACTTTCAGATCCAGCCACTGGCGGCCGTACTTGCCGGTGCCCAGCACGAACACGGCCAGCAACGGGATCATCGAGACTGCGTAGATCAGCGGCGTGGCCGAACGGATGCGCAGGATCGAGATCCGCGAGATCGCCCACATCGCGCCCAGGCCAACCGCGAAGCGCGCCCCCTGGGCGAACACCAGGCCGTCGCCTCCGGCGCTCTTGAGTACGGCCAGGCCCATCAGCATCAGCGCGGCCAGGGCCAGGCACAGCACCCAGTCCAGCGAGCTGCTGAAGCGGACGGCCATGTCGACCGCCCAGCGCAGGAAGACCTTCATCGTGGCCGCTCCGGTGCGGTCGGGGGTGGAGTGGCACTGGGGACGGGTGCAGCGGGGTCCGGCGCGGGCGCAGGCGCAGGCAGGCCCACCACCACCGGCATCAACTCCAGCGCAGCCACGGCGGCATCGCCCGCCTCGCGCACGGCGCCATCGCCGCCATCGAAGGCGGTGATGCCGATCGCGGTGGTACCGCGCTCGCTGTCCAGCGGCTCCAGGCCGTCGGGCATCTTGCCCAGCAGCCAGGCATCGAAAATCTTGCGTGCGATCGGTGCAGCGGCCGAGCCACCGTAACCGCCGCCTTCGACCGCGATCGCCACGGCGATCACCGGATGGTCGGCCGGCGCGAAACCCACGAACAGCGCGCGATGGCGCAGATGCAGCGGCAGGCTGCGCGGATTGACCGCCGCCGTACCGCGCCGGCTGATCACCTGTGCGGTACCGGTCTTGCCCGCCATCACGTACGGCGCGCCCGCGGCTGCCCGCGCGCCGCTGCCGCCCGGCTGCATGGTGCCCATCATGCCCTCGCGCACCGCCTGCAGATTGCCCGGCGTAGGGCTGATCGGCTTGCTCTCGCCCGGCGGCGTCGCCGTCCAGTCGGCATCGAAACCGGCGCGCTGCTGCATCACCAGGTGCGGCTGGCGCAGCTGGCCATCGGCGATGCCCGCCACGCCATGCACCAGCTGCAGCGGGGTGACCTTCCAGTCGCCCTGGCCGATGCTGACATTGACCGTATCACCGGGATACCAGCGCTCTTTGCGTGCCTTGAACTTGGCCGCCGGCGAGGGCAGGATGCCGCCGATCTCGCCGGTCAGATCGATGCCGGTCGGTGCGCCGAACCCGTAGTAGCCCATGTAGTGGTCGAAGCGATCGATGCCCAGATCCAGCGCCAGCCTGTAGTAGTACGTGTTGACCGACTGGGTGATCGACTTGCGCAGATCGGTCCAGCCATGGCCGCCACGGTTGGCATCGCCCCAGCCGCGCGAGGTGCCCGGCAGATAGAACATGCCGGTGGACAGGATCTTGTCTTCGGGCTTGCGCACGCCACTGTCCAGGCCGGCCAGGCCGATCAGCGGCTTGATCGTCGAACCCGGCGCGACGCCACCCAGGACCAGGCGGTTGAACTGCGGCCGCGAGGGATTGTCGTTGAGCGCCTTGAAATCGGCATGCGAGATGCCGTTGACGAACAGGTTGGGGTCGTAGGACGGCAGGCTGACCATCGCCAGCACTTCGCCGGTGCGCGGGTCCATCGCCACCGCCGCACCTTCGAACTCGCCGAAGGCGGCGACCATCGCGCGCTGCAGATCGGCATCGATGGACAGCCGCAGATCGCTGCCCGACTGCGCCGCGACCCGGCCGATGGTGCGGATCGCGCGGCCCTGCACGTTGGTTTCGACCTGCTCGTAGCCGACCTTGCCGCGCAGCTGCTGCTCGTAATAGCGCTCCAGCCCGGACTTGCCGATATGGGTCAGCGCGGCATTGCCCTCGCCCAGCATCTCCAGATCCTTGTCATCGACCCGGCCGACGTAGCCGATGATGTGCGCGAACAGATCGCCGTACGGGTAGCGACGGGTCAGGTACGGCTCCAGCTCCACGCCGGGGAAGCGCCAGCGGTCCACCGCAAAGCGCGCCATCTCCTCATCGGTGACACGCAGCTTCAGCGTGACCGGCAGGAAACTGCGACGTGCCTTGCGCGACTTGTTGAAGGTCTCGATGTCTTCCGGGCTCAGCGCGAGGATCTTGGACAGGCCCGCCAGCGTGGCGTCCATGTCCTTGACCTTGTCCGGGGTGATGTCCAGGCGGAACGCCGGCACGTTTTCGGCCAGCAGCCGGCCGTTGCGGTCGTAGATCATCCCGCGCCCCGGCACCACCGGCCGCGGCTTGATCCGGTTGGCCTCCGAGCGCGTGGCGTAGATGTCGTGGTCCATCACCTGCAGCTTGAAGTACCACCCTCCCAGGCCGAACAGGCATACCAGTACACCGAGGAAGCCCAGCGCGGCACGGCGCCGGAACTGTTCTGCCTCGGCATGCGGATTCTTGGCCTGGCGGCGCATGTACATGTCAGCGCCCGCGTCGCCCGAAACGCAGCGCATCCAGCAGCACGAACACCAGCGGCCACAGCGCCATGCCCAGCAGCGGGGCCCACCAGTACGACCACGGCAGGGTCGGCTCGCCGACCACGATGTGCACCACCGCGCTGACGATGCGGTCGTTGAACAGCAGGCCGCCGATCGCCAGGATCTGCTGGGACATCGGGAAGAAGCGGATCCGCGCGCGGAAGCGCTGCAGGATGAAGGTCAGGATCACCAGCCGCAGCGCCTGCTCGCCGAGCACGCCGCCGTAGAGCAGATCGGCGATCACGCCGCTGGCGAAGGCGATGCCCAGCCCGACCCGGTCCGGTGTTTCGATCACCCAGTAGGCCAGCACCAGTGCCAGCCAGTAAGGACGCAGCGGCTGCAGCAGCGCCGGAAGCGGCAACAGGCCCAGCAGCAGCGCCACGACCAGACTCACCGGCAGCACCCAGGGTTTGTCGCGCAGGCGGCTCATCGTTGTTCCTCCGGCGGCGCGGCGCCGGTTTCAGGCGCGGGCGCAGGCGAGGCTGCGGGGCGACGCGGAGTCACCGGTACCGGCGCGGATGGACCGGGCCGGTTGGCCTGCGGTGCATTGGCGGGCGCCGTCGCAGGTGCCGTGGAGCCCGGGGATGAACCCGCCGGGGTGGCACTGGCCGGCGCTGCGGTGCCTGCCGGCGCGCCGGCCTGCAGCGGCAGCGCGGCCGGGCCACCGGCTTCGCCCGCATCACGGCGCAGGTTCGGCGGAATGCGGATCGCCTCGCCCGGGCGCAGCAGCAGCACATCGCGGCCACGGTCGAGCTGGGCGGCCGGCTTCAGCACACCGACCAGGAAGGCGTGGGTGTCATCCGGGCGCAGCGCGGTGATGCTGCCGACCGGGAAGCCGGCCGGGAAGCGCCCGCCCAACCCCGAGGTGACGATCTCATCGCCCACTTCCACCCCGGCACTGAGCGGAATGTCGCGCAGTTCCAGGGTGTCGCCGCGGCCGTAGACGATCAGGCGCACGCCGTTGCGGGCCACGGTGACGGGCACGGCATGGTCGGGATCGGTGAGCAGCAGGACGGTCGCGCTGTTGCCGGTGGTGGCGATCACCTGGCCCATCAGGCCACCGGCATCGATCACCGCCTGGCCGACATGCACGCCATCGCGGGTGCCGGCCGCCAGCACCAGGCGCTGGCGCACCGGGTCCAGGTCGATATCCAGGATCGGCGCGAGCTGCACATCCAGGCCACTGCGCTCGGCCACGTTGAGCAGTTCGCGCAGCTGGGCGTTGTCCAGCGCGGCGGTCTGCAGGCGGGTCAGGCGCGCATTGGCGATCAGCAACTGGTTGCGCAGCTCGCGGTTCTCGGTGACGAGCTGGCCGTGGCTGGCCGCGTTGTCCTTGACCTGGGTGCCGAGCCGTCCCGGCAGACCGGCCAATGCCCATACCGGCTGCACCAGCACGTTGGCCTGCGCGCGCAGGCGCGACAGCCAGCCGGCCTGGTCATCAAGCACGATCAGGGTGATGGCCAACGCCAGGTAAGCGAGCAGGCGCAGCGGACTGGCGGCATCGCCCTGGCGGGAGGCTACGGGAGGACCGGCGTAAGGCGGCACAGGCGTCGACTGGAAATAGTGTGGATGAAGCGCGCGGAACAAGAGCGCAGCGGGAACAGCATGCGACAACGCCCCGGCGAGGTGACGCCCGGCAAGCGAAGCTTGCTGGAGGCATCACGCCGCAGAGGCGCGTCTACGATACACGGCCGGTACGGCTTACTCCGGCGCAAAGAACTCGTTGCCGTGCATGTCCACCAGCTCCAGCGCACGACCGCCACCGCGGGCCACGCAGGTCAGCGGGTCATCGGCCACCTGCACGTGCAGGCCGGTTTCCTCGGAGATCAGGCGGTCCATGTCACGCAGCAGGGCGCCACCACCGGTCAGCACGATGCCGCGCTCGGCGACGTCGGCGCACAGTTCCGGCGGGGTCTGCTCCAGCGCCAGCTTGACCGCGCTGACGATGCCCGAGAGCGGCTCATGCAGGGCTTCAAGCACTTCGTTGGAGTTGATCTTGATCATCTTCGGCACGCCCTCGGCGAGGTTGCGGCCGGAGATTTCCATCTCGATCACTTCCGCCTGCGGGTAGGCGCAGCCCAGCTCGACCTTGATCCGCTCGGCGGTCGCTTCACCGATCAGCATGCCGTGGTTGCGGCGCACGTAGTTGGTGATCGATTCGTCGAAGCGGTCGCCGCCGATACGCACGGAGGCCGAGTAGACGATGCCGTTGAGCGAGATCACCGCCACTTCGGTGGTGCCGCCGCCGATGTCGATGACCATCGAGCCGCGCGCTTCGGTGACCGGCATGCCGGCGCCGATCGCAGCGGCCATGGGCTCTTCGATCAGGAACACATCACGCGCACCAGCCTCCTCGGCCGATTCCTTGATCGCGCGGCGCTCGACCTGGGTCGAACCGGCCGGCACGCAGACCAGCACGCGCGGGCTCGGGCGCAGGAAGCGCGACTTGTGGACCTTCTTGATGAAGTGCTTGAGCATCGCCTCGGTGTAGGTGAAGTCGGCGATGACGCCATCCTTCATCGGGCGGATGGTGGTGATATGGCCCGGGGTACGGCCGAGCATCTGCTTGGCCTCGGCGCCCACGGCAGCCACGGAACGGGTACCACCGATGGCACGGTCCTGGCGCACGGCCACGACCGACGGCTCGTTCAGCACGATCCCCTGCCCACGCACGTAGATGAGGGTGTTGGCCGTGCCCAGGTCGATGGACAGGTCATTGGAGAACATGCCACGCAGTTTCTTGAACATCTGGGAGTTGATCCTGAGGGGTGTCGCGCCCAACGCGGGATGGCGAAAAAATGGGCAGAATTCGAGGCCGACAAGCCTAGCAATCCCCCTGTGCGCGAGCAAGGACAAATCTGGCCGAAAGCCAGCCTTCACGGCCATTCAGGCCAATCCGGACAGCCCGGGTTCTGGCCCAAAGCCGCCCTACCCGTTAACCTTTGCGCCGCAGGGCGCCGCAGGGCGCCGTTTCGTTGCCCGCCCAACGGGCCTCAAACCCCCTTCCGCATAGGCCTTACTCGATGTCCGCTTTGATCTGTGGTTCTCTTGCCTTCGACACCATCATGGTGTTCCCGGACCAGTTCAAGAATCACATCCTGCCGGACAAGGTGCACATCCTGAATGTGTCGTTCCTGGTGCCGCGCATGCGTCGTGAATTCGGCGGTTGCGCCGGCAACATCGCCTACAACCTGTACCTGCTGGGTGGCGAGCCGATCCCGATGGGCACGGTGGGTTCGGATTTCGGCCCGTACCGCGAGTACTTCCAGGGCCTGGGCATCGACCTGAGCCGGGTCAAGGTGATCGATGAACTGTTCACCCCGCAGGCGTTCATCACCACCGATCACGACAACAACCAGATCACCGCCTTCCACCCGGGCGCGATGATGCGGTCCTACGAGAACCACGTGAAAGACGTGCCGGGCGTGACCCTGGGCCTGGTCGGCCCGGATGGGCGCGAGGGCATGATCCAGAACTCGCAGGAATTCTTCGAGGCCGGCGTGCCGTTCATCTTCGACCCGGGCCAGGCCATGCCGCTGTTCAACGGCCCGGAGCTGCGCACCTTCATCGAGCAGGCCGACTACGTCGTCGTCAACGACTACGAATCCAACCTGCTGCAGGAGCGCACCGGCTGGGATGAAAAAGCGATCGTGAGCCGGGTCAAGGCCTACATCACCACCCGTGGCCCGAAGGGCGCGGTCATCCACACCCCGGAAAAGACCTATGACATCCCGCCGGCGCACGAGCGCCGCGTGGTCGATCCGACCGGCTGTGGCGATGCGTTCCGCGCCGGCCTGATCTACGGCATCGAGAAGGGCTACGACTGGCTGACCATCGGCCGCATGGGCAACCTGATGGGCGCGCTGAAGGTCGAGCACCCGGGCACCCAGAACCAGCGCTTCACGTTCGATGAGTTCAATGAGCAGTTCAAGCAGCAGTTTGGTTACGCGTTAACCGCGTAACCAAACTGCCCGCGCATTCCACCTGATCCCCGCGCCGCTGGCGCGCCCCCTTGAACATCAAGGGGGCTCTCCACCAGAGAGGACTTTAGGGGTGATGAGGGTAGAGCCAGGCCATGCCTGGCTGCTTTCCGGCTCCATCGCCCGCGGATCATGCGGCAGGCACTTGCCGCTGCAGTCAGGCCGAAACCCGGCTCTCTTCCCATGTCGCCAGCACCTGCCCGCAATCGGCCAGGTGCCAGCAGGCCATGCCCGGCCAAGGGTTGTCCGGGGTGTTGACCAGCAACGTGCGGGTGCCGGCGGCACGGCCGCATTCCAGGTCGAAGCGATGGTCGCCGACCATCACCATCTGGGCGGGAACGGCCTGCCAGCGCGCAACGAAGTACTGCAGCCCGGCGGGTGATGGCTTGGGCTCGGCTTCGTCACGGCCGATGATGTCATCGGTGGCGAACACCCCCCCGACACCGATCGCCTGCAGGGTCACCTCGGCGAGTTCGCGGGCATTGCGGGTCAGGATGCCCAGCCGGCAGCCCGCGGCGTGCAGGGTGCGTACCAGGGCCACCGCGCCGGGGGCGGCCTGTGCCTGCTCGGCCAGCGTACGTTCGTGTGCGAGCAGCCACGCATGCTTGGCCGCGGCCTCCTCGGCCGGCAGCGCGGCCAGATGGGTGAGGATGTCATCGTCCGGTGGAATCGCGAGGTCACGCTTGATGCGCTGGAAATCGTGCACCGCCACGGTCAGCGTGCCGTCCAGGTCAAACACCCAGTGACGGATCGCCGGCAGGCCCCTCACTGCCACCACGACGGCATGCGGCTGGCATCCACACCACCGGTTTCGAACACGGCCGTGCGCGTGCCACCGGCCTTGACCGGGAACTCGATGCTGATCACCTTGGCCTTGCGCGCCAGGTTCCACAGCGCTTTCTGGTCGGTGATGAACATCGCGATCGCTTCATCGGTATCCGGGCGCCAGGCGGCCATGGAGACCGGCTTGCCATCGTCGACGGTCACCTTGACCTGGCACTTCGGGCAGCGGAAATCGCCGGCCTGCAGCACGAGGTACGCGTGGCGCTTCCATTCGGGATGATCGCGGAACACCAGCTGCACCGGCTTGGCACCGCTGCCATCCACGTCCACGCGCTCCTTGCTGTAGATCTGCGCCGAGGACTGGATGCCCTTGGTGCCGACCGGGATCTGGTTGTATTGCCACAGGGCCTGCAGACGGCGCGTTTCGCGCGCGGCCTCGGCCTTGGCCTTGACCTCGGCGTAGCCCGGTTCGATCCGGGCGGCGACGTCGGTGTCCTTGTACTGGTCCAGCAGCGAGCCACCGTGGATGCGGGCACGCTCCCAATCCTGCGCGGCGACCGCCATGTCGTACTGCTTGGCTACGCCTTCGGCCTTTTCTTCCTGCTGCGCCTTGGCGGCGGCCGCAGCGGCCTGCTGCGCCTGGCGCTCGGCTTCGGGGTTGCTGCAGGCTGCCAGCGCAAAGGCGCAGGCCGCTACCAGGATCAGTCGCTTCATTGGGTGCTCCGTGTTGGACGATGGCGCGCAAGGCGCCTGCGCCTACTTTATCGCCAAGCGGCGCACGCCGGTGTGGCACCGATGGGCAGCGATTTCACTCCGTGCTCGGCTGTCCTTCGCGCCACCAGTGGGTGGACGGTGCCGGTGCGCGGATATCCAGACGTTCGCCCATGTGCGGCGCGGTCAGGGGCACGCCCTGTTCCTGCGCCAGCGTGGTGATGCGCTCGAACGGCTCCGTCCATGGGTGCAGGGCCAGATCGAAGGTGCCGTTGTGGATCGGCATCAGCACCTTGCCGCGCACGTCCAGGTGCGCCTGCAGGCTCTGTTCGGGCTGCATGTGCACGTCCGGCCAATCCTCGCCGTAGGCCCCGGTTTCGATCATGGTCAGATCGAACGGGCCATAGCGCTCACCGATCCGGGCGAAACCGTCGAAATAGCCGGTGTCACCGCTGAAGAAGATCCGGGTACGCCCGGTGTCGATCACCCACGAGGCCCACAGCGTCCGGTTGCCGTCGGCCAGGGTGCGGCCGGAGAAGTGCTGGGCCGGCGTCGCGACGATCTTCAGGCCTTCCACGCGGGTGTCCTGCCACCAGTCCAGCTGCACGACCTTCGCCGCCGGCACGCCCCACGCGATCAGCCGGTCGCCCACGCCGAGGGCGGTGACGAAGTGCTGCACCTTGGGCGCCAGCGCCTGGATCGCGTCGTGATCGAGGTGGTCGTAATGGTCATGCGAGACGATCACGCCGGTGATCGGCGGCAGTTCGTCGATGGTGAGCGGGGGCGCATGGAAGCGCTTGGGGCCCATGAACGACATCGGCGAGGCACGCTCGGAGAACACCGGGTCGGTCAGCCAGAAGTGGCCGTCCAGCTTCATCAGCATCGTCGAATGCCCCAACCGCCACAGGCTGTCGTCCGGTGCCTCGAGCAGGGCCTGGCGGGTCAGCGCCTGCACCGGGATCGGCGCCAGCGGGCTGGCATCGGCCGGCTTGTTGAACAGGAAACGCCACATCACCCCGACGGTGCGGAAGAAGCCGAGGTCGGTCTTGCCGGTGGGGTTGTGGAAGCGGCCGTCGCCGAATTGCGGCGACTGGTCATAGGCGGCCGCCGGGCGGGCACCGCAGGTCAACAGGCCAATGGACATGGCGATCAACACCGTCAGAAGGAGGAGGACACGAGGCAGGCGACGTTTCATGCGGGGCTTGCCCTGGAAAGTACACCGGCGAGTTTACTTGCCTTTTCCGAAAAGTAAACTGAACGGTGTAAAATAATACGCATGACCGCCCCTGACCGCCCCAGCCGCCTCACCGATCGTAAACGCGAGGCCATCCTCCGCGCCGCGGTGGCCGAGTTCCGCGAATTCGGTTTCGCCGGCACCAGCATGGATCGCATCGCGGCCACGGCCGAGGTGTCCAAGCGCACCGTGTACAACCACTTCGCCAGCAAGGACGAGTTGTTCACCGCGATCCTGTGGCAGCTGTTCGAAGCCAGCCAGGCGCTGGATGTCGTGCCGTACGATCCGGCGCAGTCGCTGCGCGAGCAGCTGCTGGTCTTCGCGCAGCGGAAGATGCGCCTGCTCGACGACCCCGGCTTCATCGATCTCTCCCGGGTCGCGATGGCCGAACTGGTCCATGCCCCCGAGCGCGCGCGCGCGATGATGGACAAGCTGGCCGAGAAGGAAGAAGGCCTGACCGGCTGGATCCGCGCGGCCCAGGCCGATGGCCGGCTGCGCACGGACATGCCGCCGGCCGAGGCTGCGCACCAGTTGCAGGCGATGCTCAAGGCCTTTGCGTTCTGGCCGCAGATCACCTTCGGCCAGCCACCGCTGGCGCCGGCGCAGCAGCAGCAGGTGATGCACGATTGCGTGGACATGTTCCTGGCGGTGCGCGCGGTGTGACATAGGCTTCCACGCAAAGAAGCATGCCTTACCCAGTCGCGGAGGCGAGTTGGTCGGGCTCGGCTCGCGGTACGCAGGCAGGCATAAAAAAACGGCGGGTTTCCCCGCCGTTTTTCGTTCAACCGATGCGTCGGGCGATTACGGCTTGGCCGTGCCCGCCTCGGCCTTGTCCAGCATGTCCTGCACCGAGCCCGTGGTGATCGGGTGGTAGCCCGGCTTGGCCTTGGCGAAGGCCGCCTTGGCGAAGGCCAGGCCTTCCGGCGTCTTCACCAGTTCGGCGTAGATCGGCATGATCAGCTTGCGACGGCCAACGCGCTCGATGAACGCGCCGGCGGCGTCGTTCGCTTCGCTGTAGCCGCTGCGGATCGTCAACGGATACCAGCGCATCGCGATCTCGCCGTTGGCGGTACCGGTGAAGTGGTAGGCCTTGTCCAGCGCGGCCAGCTTCTCCATCGGCAGGGTCTTGCCCAGGCCGTCGATGAAGTGCACCCATTCCTGGGTGCCCCACTCGCCGGTGATCTGTGCGTTGGGCAGCGTGTTGCTGCCCTGCCAGGCGATGCGGGCGGTATCGACGATGGAGAAGTTGCGCGAGCGGGCCTTGGTCGCGAACGTCGGAATGCCCGGCTCGTCCAGCCATGCCTTCAGCTCGGCGTCGCTGACGGCGCCGGGCTTCTTGGACAGCAGGTTCTTCTTCAGGTACTCGACGAACTGGTCGGTGTTCGCGCTCTGGAAAGCATGGTCATCGAACCAGCCCCGCAGGAACGGATCGAAGGTCTCGCGGCCGAAGCGCTGTTCCAGGAACTGCAGGAACCATGCGCCCTTGACGTAGGCGACCTGGCTCAATGCCTCGTCCGGGTCACGCTCGCTCAGCGGCGGCAGGGCGAGGGCCTGGTCGGCCGCGCTCATGTCCTTCACTTCGGCGAGCAGATCGTTCTGGTCGATCTCGCGCTCCATCTCGGCCATTTCCTGGCCGTACAGCGCCTCGGTGATGCGGCCCTGCACGTAGGTGGTGAAGCCCTCGTTGAGCCAGATGTCCTTCCAGCTGGCGTTGGTCACCAGGTTGCCCGACCAGCTGTGCGCCAGTTCGTGGGCCACCAGCGAGACCAGCGACTTGTCGCCGACGATCACGGTCGGGGTAGCGAAGGTCAGGCGCGGGTTTTCCATGCCACCGAACGGGAACGACGGCGGCAGCACCAGCATGTCGTAGCGGCCCCAACGGTATTCGCCGTAGAGCTTCTCGGCAGCGCCGATCATCTTCTCGGTGTCTTCGAACTCCTTGGCGGCCTTGCCGACCATGGTCGGTTCGGCCCACACGCCGGAGCGGCCGGAGATCGGCTCGAACACCAGGTCGCCGGCGGCGATGGCCAGCAGGTAGGACGGGATCGGCTGCGGCATCTTGAAGGTGTAATCACCATCACGCGCGGCCTTGGGATCGTTGTCGGCGCTCATCAGCACCATCACGTCCGGGCGCGAGACCACGTGCGCGCTGTAGGTGAAGCGCACGCTCGGGGTGTCCTGCAGCGGCACCCAGGAACGGGCGTGGATCGCCTGCGACTGGCTGAACATGAAGGGCAGCTTCTTGCCCTCGGTCATCGACGGCTCCAGCCACTGCAGGCCCGAGGCGGTCGGTGCGGTGTGATAGGTGATCACGACCTTGGCCGGCTGATCCGGGGTCTCGATGCTCAGCTTGCTGCCGAACACCTTGTCGGCCGGCGCCAGCACGAACGGCAGCGGGGCAGCCTTGCCGTCGGCGGCGATCGCCTCGACCTTCTCCACCGTGAGCTCGCGGGTGTCCAGCACCAGCTGCTTGGCGGCCTTGTCCTTCCACTCCAGCGTGTAGGTCGCGGTGCCGCCGATCTGCTTGCTGTCGAAATCCAGCTTCAGGTCCAGCGCGATGTCCTTGACGACGACCTTGTCCGGCTCGGCGTACGAGCTTTCATCGTGGCTGCGGCTGTCGGCTTTCATGGCAGTGCTCGCCGGGGCGGTGGCAGTGGGATCGACGGTCGGAGCCGCCGGTTCTTTGGAACAGCCGGACGCCAAGGCGACGGCCAGGGGAATCAACAGGAACGGAGATCGCATGAACGGGACCGATCAGGGTGAAACGACCAGTTTACCCCCTGTCCCCGGCGCCCGCGCAGGCCATGCGTGCCGGTTCGCGCATTCAGTCCTCGGCGCGCAGCAGGCGCCCGCCCCCGGCGTACTTGGCCCGGTACATCGCCGCATCGGCGCGCCGGTAGGCCTCGCGCAGGTCATCGCCGGGGCGATACCCGGCCGCGCCGGCGCTGGCGCGTACCGGCGGGTCACCGGCACGCGCGGGCGCGGCCAGCTGCGCCAGCCAGCGCGTTACCCGCTCGCCGGCCTCGTTGCCATCGGCGTGCACGGCCAGCAGGAACTCATCACCGCCCCAGCGCCCGATCCAGTCGGGGCCGCGCAGCCACTGTCGCGCGGTCTCCACCAGCCGCACCAGCACCTGGTCGCCGGCCAGATGGCCGTGGGCGTCGTTGATCGGCTTGAGGTTGTCCAGATCGACCACGAACAGGGTCAGCGGACGGGCCTTCTCGCTGGCCCAGGCGGCGGACTCAGCCAGCGCCTGCTCGCAGCCGCGCCGGTTCAGGGCCTGGGTGAGCGGATCGAGCAGCACACTGCGGCGCAGATCACGCAGGCCGGCGTCCACGCCATGCAGATTGCGGTTGATGCTGCGCAGCAGCCGGCCGATCTCATCGTGGCCCAGATCGGGCAGATGCGGCAGGCGCTGCTCGTCGTAGTAGGCCTCCAGTGCATCGGCGGCCTGGCGCAGCGGCGCCATCAGGCGGTACAGCGCCATCATCGCGATCGCCGTGCCGAGCAGCGTGGCCAGCAGCACCACCCCGACCACGGTCCACATCATCCCGCGCTCATAGTGGCCGGTGGCGGCCATCCACAGCAGCAGGACCAGCAGCGGAACGTGCAGGCCAAGGAACACCACCGCCATCAGCTTGGCGGTGAACGAGCGGGGAAACACACGGGCAAGCCCGCGGTACAGACGCATGGCAGGCCCTCTTCGACAGCCTGCGTGCAGTGTGGCCGAGCTCCCTCAGCGGGAACCGGACCTCTGTCTCAAAGTTTGTAGCCGGAGTGAATCGAAACGATGCCACCGGTCAGGTTCTTGTAATGGCAGCGCTCGAAACCGGCCTCGGCCATCATGGTCTTGAGCTGCTCCTGCGGCGGATGCTTGCGGATGCTCTCGGCCAGGTACTGGTAGCTGTCGCCATCCCGCGCGAACAGCTGGCCCAGCTTGGGCAGGATCTTGAACGAGTGGAAATCGTAGATCGGCTTGAACCAGTCGGCGGTGACTTCGGAGAACTCCAGCACGCGCGCCTGGCCACCCACCTTGAGCACGCGATGCATCTCGCGCAGACCGGCTTCCTTGTCGGTGACGTTGCGCAGGCCGAAGGCGATCGTGACCAGATCGAAGCTCGCATCCGGGAACGGCAGCGCCTCGGCGTTGCATTGCACGTAGTTCAGGCCTGCAACCAGGCCACGGTTGGTCAGCCGGTCACGGCCAACGGAGAGCATGCCGGCGTTGATATCGCCCAGCACCACTTCACCCTCATCACCCACCCGCTCCTTGATCAGCGCGGCGATATCGCCGGTGCCGCCGGCCAGATCCAGCACGCGGTCGCCCGGCTTCACCTGCGCGGTGGCGACGTAGTAGCGCTTCCACGCCCGGTGGATGCCCAGGCTCATCAGATCGTTCATCAGGTCGTAGCTGCGCGCGACCGAGGTGAACACTTCGCCCACCAGCTTCTGCTTGTCCTTGGCAGCGACATCGCGGAAGCCGAAATGGGTGGTGCCAGTCTTGTAGGGGGATTCGCTCATGGGGACGATTATCGCACCGCCGGCGCCGTTGCGGCAGGCCGCCCACTATCATGGGGGCCTTCACGTTCCTGGATTGCGCATGATCACCACCCCCGACTACGCCGCCCTGCTCGAAACCGCCATCGCCGAAGCCCGCCAGGGCCTGGCCGAAGGCGGCATCCCGATCGGCGCCGCGCTGTACCACAACGATGGCCGCCTGCTCGGCTGCGGCCACAACCGCCGCGTCCAGGAAGGCGACCCCTCGGTGCACGGCGAAACCGATGCCTTCCGCAAGGCCGGCCGCCAGCGCCGCTACCAGGACACCATCATGGTCACCACCCTGGCCCCGTGCTGGTACTGCAGCGGGCTGGTGCGCCAGTTCAACATCGGCACCGTCGTGGTGGGCGAGTCGGTCACCTTCCAGGGCGGCATCGCGTGGCTGCGCGAGAACGGGGTCAAGGTGATCGACATGCAGAGCCAGGCATGCATCGACCTGCTTGGCGGCTTCATCAGCGCCCATCCCGAGGTCTGGAACGAAGACATCGGCGAGTAAGAAACGCCACCGTTCCGCGCGGATCCGCCCGGAACCCGCCCGCGTGATGCCGATACGCAGCGCGCGGGCGCTGCAACGTTCTGAATGCTTCAGTGAGCGAGGCGGGGCGCAACGCCCTGTGCCACGGATGTATGCGTGCGACACCCTCACGTGCCGCACACCGCCGTGGGACATCGCCAACACGCCGCACTAACAACCGCGCTGCATGAACGCCTTAAGGTGGTTGCACAGGGGGCACCATCGTCGAGGAGACGTCATGCATGCCCAAACCCGCCGCACCTCCTCCGTCGAACCTGCGTTGATGGACGCGTGGGAAAGACTGCAGGTGCACTACGCACGCCACCACAACGCCGCGCCTTTCTGGGATGCCTACCAGGCGATCCAGGATGAGTTGACGCGGTCCCATCCGCATCATCGCGTCGCGGTCTGCAACCGGCTGGCGACCCTGGCCGAACGCCTGGGCGTGGTCCACCACGCGCATCTGCTGGGCGAGCCACGGGGCGAACGCCGCCACACCGGCTCCACATCGCCATGACATCACATGCACCGCGCCCTACGCCATCATCCAGATTCCCTTCTTCCCATATTGAAGTGACCATGTCCTCCGCCCAGATCTCCATCCCTGCCGTCATCGATGTCGACGCCGAAGTCAGCTACTGGCGCCAGCGTCACGCCGACGGCAACCTCGGGACGGGCTCATTCGGCCATTACGTGCCGTGGATCAAATTCGCCTGCGATTCGCTGATCACGCAACCGCGTGCCAGCGATGAGCAGCGCGATGAAATGTTCCAGACCCACTACGCGCTGCAGATCATGCCGCGCCTGTCCGAAGAACAGGCTCGCCAGTTCGTCGACCAGTGCTGGGAACACGTCTACCATGCCGGCCGCCAGGACCTGTCCTCGCGCCCGCGGCTGCATGCCCGCGTCTGACCCGCGCCGGCTGCACAGCGCCTGCACGGCGCCCCTCCAATGATGCAGACACCTCGGCTCCCACCTGTCGTGCCTCATGAAACTGCGCAGTCTCTTCAACCTTGTCGCCAAGAAGGCGTCCTATGCGGCGGGAACGCCGTGGACCTTCCTGGCGGCGGTAACGATCGTGGTCGTCTGGGCCCTGAGCGGGCCGATCTTCACGTTCAACGACACCTGGCAGCTGGTGATCAACACCGGTACCACCATCATCACCTTCCTGATGGTGTTCCTGATCCAGCACAGCCAGAACGCGGATACCGCTGCGATCCAGATCAAGCTCGATGAGTTGATCCGCGCGACGAAAGAGGCCAACAACGAACTGCTCGATCTGGAAGAGCTGGACGAAGAACGCCTGGAAGAAATCCGCCGCGAGTACGAACGGATGGCCCGCGAAGCCGGCAGCGCACTGGATCGCGCGCGCCGCTGCCACGGCGATGGCCGGGCAGACGATCCCTGAGCGGCACGGGTGCGGCAACGTGGCCGCACCCGCGTGGATCATTCACCCGCGCTCGTGCCAACCGCCGCCGAGCACCTTGTACAACGCCACCTGGTTGGATTGCTGGGCCAGCTGCGTGCTGACCAGCGACTGCCGTGCGGTGTACGCGGTACGGCGTGCATCCAGCAGGGTCAGGAAGCTGTCCAGGCCGGCGTCATAGCGTGCCTGCGACAACTGCTGCGCCTGCTCCGCGGCAGCCACCAGCGCCTGCTGCGACGACAACTGCGCATCCAGACTCTCGTTGAGCGCCAAGGCATCGGCCGCCTCGCGGAAACCGACCTGGATCGCCTTCTCGTACTGCGCCAACGCGATATCGCGGTCCGCCGTGGCCATGCCCAGATTGGCGCGCAGCTTACCGCCCTGGAAGATCGGCAGGGTGAGCTTGGGAATGAAGCTCCACACGCGTGTGCCGCTGTCGAACAGACCCGACAGCTCCGACGAGGCCGACCCGATGCTGCCGGTCAGGCTGATCGACGGGAAGAACGCCGCGCGCGCCGCACCGATGTTGGCGTTGGCCGAGAGCAACACGTGCTCGGCGGCCATCACGTCCGGCCGCTGCAGCAGCACATCGCCCGGCATCCCGGCCGGCAGCGGCCGCACGCTGGCGACCTCGGTCACCTCCGCCTGCGGCAGCAGCGCGGCATCGACCGGCCCACCGGCCAGCAGCACCAGTGCATTGCGGTCCTGCGCGACCTGCCCGGCAAAGCGCGCCACATCGGTGCGCGCGGTTTCCACCAGGGTGCGGGTCTGGCTCAGTTCCAGCGCCGAGGCGCCGCCGAGCTGGCGGCGGGCCTCGGTCAGGCGCAGCGAGTCCTCATAGGTCGCCAGCGTCGCTTGGGCGATCCGCAGCTGCTCGCTGTCCGCGCCCAAGGTCAGCCACGCATTGGCCACCTCGGCCACCAGCGACAGCTGCGCACTGCGGCGGTTGGCCGCTTCGGCGAAGTACTGCTGCAGCGCCGCCTGGCTGAGGTTGCGCACGCGGCCGAACAGATCCAGTTCGAACTCGACCACGCCGAGGTTGGCACTGAACTGCTCGGTCACCGGGGCATCGCCGCCACTGCGGGTCATCTGCCCCTGCACACCGACCGCCGGCACGCGGTCAGCGCGCTGGATGCGGTACTGCGCCCGGGCACGCTCGACATTGAGCACGGCCACGCGCAGGTCGCGGTTGTTCTCCAGGGATTGGGTGATCACCGTCTGCAGGCGCGGATCGACGAAGAAATCGCGCCAGCCGATGTCGGCCACCTCCATCGGTGTGGCGGTCTCCGCCCCCGCGGTGGCCGTGCCCGGCCACTGCGAGGGAATCGCCGGGGCAACTTCGGTGCTGCGCGGCTCCAGCGTCGAGCAACCGGACACCACCAGGCTCACGGCCAGCGCCAGGCTGGCCATCATGGGCTTACGCATCGGAACCTCCGGCGTTCTTGCCGTACTTCTTGCGATTGAACACGCGCTGCACCACCACGAAGAACAGCGGGATGAAGAACACACCCAGCACCGTGCCGACCAGCATGCCGCCCAGCACGCCGGTACCGATGGCCTGCTGTGCGCCGGAACCGGCACCGGAGGCGATCGCCAGCGGCAGCACGCCCAGGCCGAAGGCCAGCGAGGTCATGATGATCGGGCGCAGACGGTCACGCACGGCGTGCATCGTCGCCTCGATCAGGCCCGCGCCCTTCTCCAGGTTTTCCTTGGCGAACTCCACGATCAGGATCGCGTTTTTACTGGTCAGACCCACCGTGGTCAGCATCGCCACCTGGAAGTAGATGTCGCGCTCCATGCCACGCATGGTGTTGGCCAGCACTGCGCCGAGGATGCCCAGCGGCGCCACCAGCAGCACCGAGGTCGGTACGCTCCAGCTTTCATACAGCGCGGCCAGGCACAGGAACACGATCAGCAGCGACAGCGTGTACAGCAGCGGCGTCTGCGAACCGGCCTGGCGTTCCTGGTAGGACAGCGCGGTCCACTCGATGTCGAAACCGGCCGGCAATTGCTTGGCGAGCTTCTCCACTTCGTTCATCGCATCGCCCGAGGCCACCCCTTGCGCCGGCTCGCCCTGGATTTCCATCGCGGACACGCCGTTGTAGCGCTCCAGGCGCGGCGAACCATAGTCCCAGCGCTGGCTGGCGAAGGCCGAGAACGGCACCATCTCACCGGCGGTGTTCTTGACCGACCACAGGTTGAAGTCTTCCGGGTTCATGCGGAACGGCGCATCGGACTGCACGTACACGCGCTTGACCCGGCCACGGTCGATGAAATCATCGATGTAGCTGCTGCCCCACGCCGCCGCCAGCGTGGTGTTGACCGCCTCCAGCGACAGGCCCAGTGCACTCGCCTTGCCGACGTCGATGTCGATGCGCAGCTGCGGGGTGTCTTCCTGGCCGTTGGGGCGCACGTTGGCCAGCAGCTTGCTCTGCCCAGCCATGCCAAGCAGCTGGTTGCGTGCGTCCAGCAGCGCCTGGTGACCGGCACCGCTGGTGTCCTTCAGGAAGAAGGTGTAGCCCGACCCGATGCCCAGTTCCGGCATTGCCGGCGGCGGGAAGGCGAAGATGAAGGCATCCTTGATTCCGCCCAGCGCCGCCATCGCCCGCCCGGTGATCGGCATCGCGCCCTGGTCGGCATCACGGTCCTTCCAGTCCTTGAGCTTGACGAAGGCCATGCCCGCGTTCTGGCCCATGCCGGCGAAGCTGAAGCCCTGCACCGAGAAGATCGACTCGATCGCGTCGGCCTCGTTCTCCATGAAGTGCTTTTCGAGCTTGTCGATCGATTCCAGCGTACGTTCCTGGGTGGCACCGACCGGGGTCTGCACCAGCGCCATCAGGATGCCCTGGTCTTCATTGGGCAGGAACGAGCTGGGCAGGCGCATGAACAGCAGGCCCATCACCAGGGCGAGCGCAGCAAACACACCCATGAAGCGCCACGGACGGCCGAGGATGCCGCGCACGCCACGCTGATACTTCGCGCTGGAGCTGTCGAAGCCACGGTTGAAGGCGTTGAAGAAGCGACCCGACCAGCCCTTGTGGGCCACGTGGTGCTCGCCCTTCTTGAGCGGCTTGAGCATGGTGGCGCACAGCGCCGGGGTCAGCACGATCGCAACCAGCACCGACAGCGCCATCGCCGAGACGATGGTGGCCGAGAACTGGCGGTAGATGACGCCGGTGGCGCCGCTCATGAAGGCCATCGGCACGAACACCGCCGACAGCACCAGGCCGATGCCGACCAGTGCGCCGGTGATCTGGGTCATCGATTTGCGTGTCGCTTCCAGCGGTGACAGGCCCTCTTCGGACATGATCCGCTCGACGTTCTCCACCACCACGATCGCGTCATCGACCAGCAGGCCGATCGCCAGCACCATCGCGAACATGGTCAGCATGTTCACCGAGAAGCCCAGCGCGGCCAGGATGCCGAACGTGCCCAGCAGCACCACCGGCACCGCGATCGTCGGGATCAGGGTCGCGCGGAAGTTCTGCAGGAACAGGTACATCACCAGGAACACCAGCACGATCGCTTCGATCAGGGTCTTGATCACGCCCTTGATCGAGACCTGCACGAACGGCGTGGTGTCATACGGCACCACCGCCTTCAGGCCGGCCGGGAAGTTCGGGGCCATTTCATCCAGGGTGGCCCGCACACCGTTGGCGGTGGCCAGCGCGTTGGCGCCGGTGGCCAGGGTGATCGCGATACCCGAGGAAGGCTTGCCGTTGTAGCGGGTGACGAAGTCGTACGATTCCGCGCCCAGCTCCACGCGGGCCACGTCGGCCAGGCGCAGTTCGGCACCATCCTGCGCGCTGCGCACGATGATGTTGCGGAACTGCTCCGGGGTCTGCAGGCGGTCCTGCGCGTTGATGGTCGCGTTGAGCTGCTGGCCCTTGATCGACGGCGCGCCGCCGAGCTGGCCGATGGCGACCTGCGCGTTCTGCGCGGTGATCGCCGCGATCACTTCGGCAGTGGACAGCTTGTAGGTGTGCAGCTTGTTGGGGTCCAGCCAGATGCGCATGGCGTACTTGCCACCGAACACCTGGATGTTGCCCACGCCCGGCACACGGCTCAGCGGATCGACGATGTTGGAGCCGACGTAATCGGAGATGTCGTTGGCATCCATGCTGCCATCTTCAGAGACGAAGCCGAGCACCTGCAGGAAGCCGCTGCTCGATTTGGCCACGTTGATGCCCTGGCGCTGCACTTCCTGCGGCAGCAGTGGCATGGCCAGCTGCAGCTTGTTCTGCACCTGCACCTGGGCGATGTCCGGGTCGGTGCCGCTCTGGAAGGTCAGCGTGATCGTGGCCTGGCCATTGGAGGAGCTGTTGGAGGAGAAGTAGATCAGGCCATCCAGGCCCTTCATGTTCTGCTCGATGATCTGCGTCACCGAATCCTCGACCACCTTGGCCGATGCACCCGGATAATTGGCGCTGATCTCGACGGCCGGCGGTGCCACTTCCGGGTACATCGACACCGGCAGCTTGAGCACCGCCAGGCCACCGGCGAGCATGATGATGATCGCAATCACCCACGCGAAGATGGGGCGATCAATGAAAAAACGTGCCATGGAATTCTCCGGTTACTGCTGGGCGGCGGGAGCCGCCGGCGCGGCGGCCGGCTTGGCCGGGGCCGCGCCCATTTCGGTGGCCTGCACGGGCATGCCCGGCTGGATCTTCTGCAGGCCTTCGACGATGACCTTGTCACCCGCCTTCAGCCCGTCTTCCACCAGCCACTTGTCGCCGAGCGAACGGCTGACCTTGACCTGCCGCACTTCGACCTTGTCGTCCTTGCCGACCACCATGGCGCTGGTATCGCCCTTGGGATCGCGGGCGATGCCCTGCATCGGCACCAGGATCGCGTTGTCGCGCACGCCGCTGCCGACCTGGGCACGCACGTACATGCCCGGCATCAGCACCTGGTCCGGGTTCTCGACCTTGACCCGCAGCGCGTAGCTGCCGGTGGTCGGGTCCACGCTGACTTCGGAGAATTCCAGCGTGCCCTTGTGGTCGAACTCGGTGCCGTCATCGAGCAGGATCGTCACCGGCAGGGTCTGGTTGTCCTGCAGGCGGCCGCTGGCCAGCTCGCGGCGCAGCTGCAGCAGCTCGCTGGCGGACTGGGTCAGATCGACATAGATCGGGTTCAACTGCTGCACGGTGGCCAGTGCTTCGGCCTGGCCGGCGCTGACCAGTGCGCCCTGGGTGACGGACGACTTGCCGATGCGGCCGCTGATCGGCGCGGTGATGCGGGCATAGCCCAGCGTCACGTTGGCGGCGTCCAGCGAGGCACGCGCGGCGCCCACATCGGCCTCGGCCTGCTTGAGCGCGGCGATCGCGTTCTCGTTGTCCTGGGTGCTGACCGCCTCGACCTTGGCCAGCTCGCCGATGCGCTTGGCGCTCAGGCGTGCGGCATTGGCGGTGGCTTCGGCGCGGGCCAGCTGGGCACGGGAGCTGTTGGCCTGGGCGCGATAGCTGGCGTCATCGAGCTGATACAGCGGCTGGCCCGCAGTGACCAGGCCGCCTTCGGTGAACAGCCGCTTGGCCACGATGCCATTGACCTGCGGGCGCACTTCGGCGACCAGGAAGGCATTGGTGCGGCCCGGCAGTTCGCGGGTCAGGCCGACCTGCTCGGCCTTGAGGGTGGCCACGGTCACCTGGCCGGGGCCGCCCTGCGGACCCTCCTGTTCACCACCGCCACAGGCGGACACGGTCAGGGCGATCGCGAGGGACAGCGCGAGAAGACGGTACGGGGTTCTGGACATGGCGGTAGGGGCTCGCAGACGGAAAAAGGGCGCGCCTGCAGCCCAACTTCCGATAAAAGCGAAGAATGACGACAAACAGGCAGCAAATGACGGCAAATATCCGAAACGAGACCCGCCGGCGCGCGCAGGCAGTCCTCGCTGAGGATCAGTGGGGCGCAAATATACATACATGCATGTTTGTTTGTAAAGCGGTACAATTCAGGCCGGTTTCATCCAGCAACTGCACAGCGCAATGGCCAGAAAAACCAAAGAAGAGGCGCAGGCCACCCGCGAGGGCATCCTCGATGCGGCCCAGGTCTGTTTCCATGAATACGGGGTCGCCGGCACCAGCCTGGCGATGATCGGCGCGCGCGCCGGATTCACCCGCGGCGCGGTGTACTGGCACTTCAAGAACAAGGCCGAAGTGCTGACCGCGATGATCGACCGTGAGCGCGTGCCGTTCATCGAGCGGATGCGTCGCACCACCTCGGCCAAGCGCAGCACGCCGATCCTGGACCTGCGCTCGGCGCTGCTGGTCTCCTTCCGGGAGCTGGCCGAAGACGAACGCCTGCGCAACATGATGGAAATCATGCTGCGCAACGATCTGTCTGTGGAAAGCCAGGCAATGCAGGCGCTGCAGCTGGAGGCATCGCGTGAGGAGCTGGGCATTTTCGCGGCCGCGTTCCAGCGCGCGCGGGAGTTGGGACAGCTGCGCGAGGGGGTGGACGTGGACACGGTGGCGCGCATCGTGAGCACCAGCCTGACCGGGGTGCTGTATAGCGCAATGCTGGAACCGGAGCTGTTCGAGATCCAGCGCGATGGCGCGCAGACGCTGGATGCGATCCTCAGCGCATTCGTGCAGCCGGGTGTATTCACCCCGGGCGCCCCGCCGACCGCCCTGCCAACCGACGACGACGCCTGAGGCGAAGGACGGGTTGGTCGAGCGCTGGGGCGCGATGCCCTTGCCGGCGAATGTCCTCCGGCGCCGGCCTGCGGCCGCCCCCTCCCCCTTGAGTTCGCCCACAAGGGCATCGCGCCCCAACGTGTACAGACCACTGGCGCCCAAAGAAAGGCCGCCTTTCCCGCGCGCGGACCACACGCGGACCCCGTAGCGGCCGGCAGCCCCAAACGGAGACAGCGTTTGACAGAAGAAGCAAAAAAAACGGCGACACCGAAGTGCCGCCGTTCTTCCTACCACCCGATCGTTGCGTGCCGTTACAGGATGTAGCGGCTCAAGTCCGGATCCTGCACCAGCTCACCCAGGTGCGCGTCGACGTAGGCCTGGTCGATGCTGATGGTCTCACCATCGCGGTCCGGGGCTTCATAGCTCAGCGTATCCAGCAGGCGCTCCAGCACCGTGTGCAGGCGGCGCGCGCCGATGTTTTCCTGACGCTCGTTCACCTGGAAGGCGATCTCGGCCAAGCGGTCCACCGCATCGACCGTGAACTTCATCGAGACGCCTTCAGTCTGCAGCAGCGCTTCGTACTGCTTGGTCAGCGCGGCCTTCGGCTCGGTCAGGATGCGCACGAAGTCCTGCTTGCTCAGCGCGCCCAGCTCCACGCGGATCGGGAAACGACCCTGCAGTTCCGGGATCAGATCGCTGGGTTTGGCCAGGTGGAACGCACCGGAGGCGATGAACAGGATGTGGTCGGTCTTGATCGTGCCGTACTTGGTGGACACGTTGGAGCCTTCCACCAGCGGCAGCAGATCGCGCTGCACGCCTTCGCGCGAGACATCGCCACCCCCGACGTTGTCACCGCGCTTGGCGACCTTGTCGATCTCATCGATGAACACGATGCCGTGCTGCTCGCAGGCTTCGATCGCCGCGCTGCGGATGTCGTCTTCGTTGACCAGCTTGCCGGCCTCTTCCTCGATCAGCAGCGGGCGCGCGGCCTTGATCGACAGCGTGCGCTTCTGCGCCTTCGCGCCGCCCATGCTGGAGAACATCTGGCGCAGCTGCTGGCCCATTTCTTCCATGCCCGGCGGGGTCATGATGTCCATGCTGACATTGGCCGACACTTCCAGTTCGATCTCGCGCTCGTCCAGCTCACCGTTGCGCAGCATGCGGCGGAACTTGATGCGGGTCTCGTTGTCCTGCGCGGACGGCTCATTGCGCGCGGCTTCGGCATCGAAGCCGATACCGGTGCTGCGGCGCGGCAGCAGCGCATCGAGGATGCGGTCTTCGGCGCGCTCTTCGGCCTGGGTGCGCACGCGCACCTTGGCCTGCTCGCGATACAGCTTGACCGCGGTATCGGCCAGGTCGCGGATGATCTGCTCCACGTCCTTGCCGACGTAGCCGACCTCGGTGAAGCGGGTCGCCTCGACCTTGACGAACGGCGCATTGGCCAGCGTGGCAAGGCGACGTGCGATCTCGGTCTTGCCGACGCCGGTCGGGCCGATCATCAGGATGTTCTTGGGCATGACTTCGTTGCGCAGTTCGGCCGGCAGCTGCATGCGGCGCCAGCGGTTGCGCAGCGCGATGGCGACCGCGCGCTTGGCATCGTGCTGGCCAACGATGTGCCGGTCCAGTTCCTGCACGATCTCGCGCGGGGTCATGGTGGCGGAAGAAACTTCAATCTTGTGCGGCATGGGTGTGCTCACGAGGATATGGGGTGGAATGACGTATCACCGGCCTGCCTGGCAGCGACGTAACGCTGATGTGGAGCCACGCCATGCGTGGCTGACCGGATACCGCAGCCACGCATGGCGTGGCTCTACCGAGCGTTGACCCTCCGGGTCAAAGCTCCTCGACCACCACGTTGCGATTGGTGTAGATGCAGATGTCACCGGCGATGTTGATCGACTCGGTGGCGATCGTGCGGGCATCCAGTTCGGTATGCGCCATCAGCGCGCGGGCGGCCGAGAGGGCATAGGAGCCACCGGAGCCGATCGCGATGATGCCGTCTTCCGGTTCGATCACATCACCGGTGCCGCTGATGATCAGCGAGGTGTCCTTGTCGGCGACGGCGAGCAGCGCTTCGAGCTTGCCCAGGCGGCGCTCGGTGCGCCAATCCTTGGCCAGTTCCACCGCAGCGCGCTGCAGCTGGCCGTGCTTTTCCAGCTTGGCCTCGAACAGCTCGAACAGGGTGAAGGCATCGGCGGCAGCGCCGGCGAAACCGGCCAGCACCTGTCCCTCGCGACCCAGCCGGCGTACCTTGCGGGCGTTGCCCTTCATCACCGTGTGGCCGAGCGTGACCTGGCCATCGCCGGCGACGGCGACATGCCCATTGCGCCGCACCGAGATGATGGTGGTGGCATGAAATACGTTGGGGTTCTGACTGGGGTCCATGGAGCCTCCGGGGTGACAAAGACTGAGGTGGGGTCGCTGCCCGACGCTTCAACCCGCCCTGCCCTGCGCCCGGATGCCGCAGCGGATCGATTCAGCTTTCGTTGCCGCTCTTGCGGCGCTTGGCACGCGGGTGCGCAGCGTCGTAGACCTTGGCCAGATGCTGGAAATCCAGGTGGGTGTAGATCTGCGTGGTGGCGATATCGGCATGGCCGAGCAGCTCCTGCACACCGCGCAGATCACCGGAGGACTCCAGGATGTGGCTGGCGAAGCTGTGCCGCAGCATATGCGGGTGTACGTGTTTGAACAGGCCCTGGCGCTGGGCGAGCTGACGGATGCGGATCTGCACGGCGCGCTGGGTGATGGGCCCGCCCTTGCGCCCGGGAAATACCGGTGCGGTGGCCGCGCCGCCGCTGTCGGCCCGCCAGCCCTGCAGCGCGGTGCGCGCGTGCGAACCGAACGGCACGCGGCGCTCGCGGTTGCCCTTGCCCAGCACGTTGACCAGGCCCGTATCGAAATCCAGGTCGCGCCAGATCAGCGCACACAGTTCGCTCAGGCGCAGCCCGGAGGAATAGAACAGCTCCAGCAGCGCGCGATCGCGCAGGCCGAGCGGTGCATCGGTGGGCAGTTCGACCAGCTGCACGGCTTCATCGGCATCGAGCACCTGCGGCAGTTTGCGCGGCGCCTTGGGTGCTTTCAGGCCCGTGGCCGGATTGGCGGCGATGCGGTGGTGCTTGAGCAGCCACGCGTAGAAACTGCGGCACGCCGAAAGCCGGCGCTGCAGCGAGGTGGGCGACAGCCCGCGGCGGTGTTCGGCAGCGATGAACTGGCGCAGCTGCGCACTGTCCAGCGTATCGATCACCGCCCCCTGGCCCTCCGACCACGCCGCGAGTGCATCCAGATCGCGACGGTAGGCATCCAGCGTGTGCGCCGACATGCGGCGCTCCACTTGAAGGTGCGACAGGAAGTCCTGCGCGGTGCTCACGACGACTCCGCTCAACGGGCTGTCAGGGCGACGGGAAACGCTGCAGCGCAACGACCAGCGATTCACCCATCATGCGCAGGAACAGCGTGCCCATACCCGGGTAGAACCGATTGCCGTCATGGCTGCCGACCGCGATCAGGCCGACACCCGGCAGCGGCAACAGCGCGCTGGACTGCACTTCCTCGGCGCGGCCGGCGTACAGCACGGTGTTCTTTTGCGGTTGCAGGCGGCCGCAGATCGGTTCGCCATCCTTGAGGCAATCGCGGAACACACCCAGCAGCGGGCTACTCTCCTCGATCACCTGCAACCACGGCGCCTGTTCCAGCCCGGCGACGGGATGCAGCACGATCAGCCGGACCAGATCCCCGGCGAAATCCTCTTCCAGCGAGGCGGCCATCGCCCGCAGAGTGTCCGCCGCCGAGTCCTGTTTCATCAGTGCCAGGGTCAGCTGGTGCGTGCGCACGGCCAAGCGCTCGTTGATCTGCGCGTTGGCGGCCAGATCGGCCAGCCGTCGCGACAGCTCACGGTTCTTGTCGCGCAGCACCTCCAGCTGATAGCTGGCCAGTGACGCGGTGGGGCCGTCATCGCGCGGCACCACCAGGGTCAGGGCCAGGTCCGGGAACTGCTTCAGGAAGGTCGGATGCCGACGCAGCCAGGCGGCTACTTCGTGCGACCCGATTTTCTCGGCGGTCTCGCTCATGCGTTCCACTCTCCATCAAAGACGAAGGCTGCGGGTCCAGACATCACGATCTGTGCATCGTCGGCCGGCCAGCGGATGCGCAGGTCGCCGCCGGGCAGCGACATCGTGGCATCGCGCTGCAGGCGACCGCGCTGCATCATCACCACGGCCGCGGCGCAGGCGCCACTGCCGCAGGCCAGGGTTTCGCCGGCGCCGCGCTCGTACACACGCAGGCGCGCGTGCTGCGGACTGAGCACCTGCACGAAACCGACGTTGACCGATTTCGGGAACGAGGCGTGCTGCTGCAGCAGCGGGCCCAAACGCTCGACCGGGGCGGCATCCACCAGGCCCACTTCGATCACGGCATGCGGGTTGCCCATCGAAACCGCGCCGAAGCGCACCGTGTCGCCCTGCAGCGGCAGCAGGTATTCCTCGCGGGCGCGGGCGAAGCCGATCAGCGGCACGTTCTCCGGCTCGAACCGCGGCACACCCATGGCCACCGCGTACTGGTCGTCGCCCAGCCGTTCGACCGCATGGGTGGTCACCGGGCTGTCGATCGCGAACGTACTGCCGGTGGCGGCGCCATCGCGCACCAGCCAGGCCGCCACGCAGCGCGCGCCGTTGCCACATTGCTCGGAGCTGCTGCCATCGGCATTCCAGATCCGGTACGAGGCGACCGAGCCGTCTGCCTTGGGCGGCTCGATGGTCAGGATCTGGTCGCAGCCCACGCCGGTGTGGCGATCGGCCAGACGCGCGGCCAGCGCAGCATCCGGCGGCGCGCGGCCATCGCGCAGGTCCAACACCACGAAATCATTGCCGGCGCCATGCATCTTGGTGAAGCGCAGCGCCGCGGCGGTGTTCGACTTACTCATTCCCGTCATTGGCCTTCAGCGCCGGGGCTTGAACGGGATCAGGAACCACCGGGGAATCGGTATCGGCATCGGCGGCCGGCGGCGTGGCGTCGTCGGCGGCCGGTTCAACCAGCTGTTCTTCGACCGGGACCGGCTTCTGCGGCAGGACCAGCGGGCCCTTGTTGCCACAGGCCGACAGCACCAGCAGCGCCGAGGCGGCCAGCGTCAGGGAGATGAGGGTACGGGGAGATGTCTTCATCCTCCGAGTATAGCCGCGGTGTTTGGGCGCTTGGGTGCCGGCTGGATGAACGGGCAGCGCAGCAATCACACCCTTGGCGGCAGCGGCCGGGACCACAGCCACAGCGCCACGCAGGTCATGCTGCCGATGGAGAGCCACTTCACCCAGGCGATCGGCACGCACCACAGCATGATGCCCGCGCACACCGCCATGGTCAGGGTCGCCATTCCTTTGCCGCGGCGGCTGACCGCGCCGTGCGCCTGCCAGTTGCGGATCGCCGGGCCGAACTGCGGGTGCGCCAGCAGGCGGTTGTGCAGGCGCTCGGAGCCACGCGAGGCGGCCCAGGCCGAGATCAGGATGAACACGGTGGTGGGCAGGCCCGGTACGAAGATGCCAACGATGCCGGTGCCCAGGCTGACATAGGCAAGCAGCCACCACGCCCAGCGGAAACGCACCCGTCGCCGCTCAGCCGGCGCGTCGGAAACCATGGGGCGTTCGGACCGGGACATGGTGCCAGCATAGCGACCCGGACGGGCCGCCGCGATGGCGGCCTGCCTCTGTTGGCCAACGCGCCTTGTCGTCGGCCAACAGCGGGTTCCGGCCAGCGACCGGAATTACCGGCCCTGGGTCACGCCGAGCTGGTCAAGCACGAACGCGTACGACTCGGCCAGCTCGTGGTACCGCTGGAAGCGGCCGGATTTGCCGCCGTGGCCGGCGTCCATATTGGTGCGGAACACGATCGGGAAGTGGCCGGTGTTGTCATCGCGCAGCTTGGCCACCCACTTGGCCGGCTCCCAGTACTGCACCTGCGAATCCCACAGGCCGGTGCCGACGAACAGGGCCGGGTAGGCCTGCCTGCTGACGTTGTCATACGGCGAATACGTGAGCATGTAGTCGTAATACTCGCGCTGCTCCGGGTTGCCCCACTCGTCGTACTCGTTGGTGGTCAGCGGGATGCTGGCGTCGAGCATGGTGGTGACCACATCGACGAACGGCACCTGGGCGACCATCACGCGATAGTCCTGCGGCGCCTGGTTGGCCACCGCGCCCATCAGCAGGCCACCGGCGCTGCCACCGGAGGCGGCGACGCGATCCTTGGCCGCATAGCCCTGGCGGACCAGCTCGCGGGTGACATCGACGAAATCGTTGAAGGTGTTCTGCTTCTTGAGCAGCTTGCCGTCCTCATACCACGCACGGCCCATTTCCTGGCCGCCGCGGATGTGGGCGATGGCATACACCACGCCGCGATCCAGCAGGCTGACCACGGTCTGGTTGAAGCCCGGGTCCATCGACATGCCGTAGCTGCCGTAGGCGTACTGGTACAGCGCGCCGGTGCCGTCCTTCTTGAAACCGTTGCGGTACACCAGCGACACCGGCACCTTGACGCCATCGCGGGCCGTCACCCACACGCGCTCGGTGGTGTACTGCGACGGGTCATAGCCGATCACCGGCTGCTGCTTGAGCTGGCGGCGTTCACCGGTGACGGTGTTGAGCTCGTAGGTGGTGGTCGGCGTGGTCAGCGAGGTGTAGGCGTAACGCAGCCACGGGGTGTCGTGCTCGCTGTTGGCCGCCAACCCCATCGAGTAGGCGGGCTCATCCGCCTTGACGTAATCCTGGCGGCCATCCGGGAACAGCAGGCGCACGCGCTCCAGGCCGTTGGAGCGCTCGGCGATCGCGGTGAAGCCGTCGAACAGTTCGAAGCCTTCGATCAGCACGGCGTCATCGTGCGCGACCCAGTCTTTCCACTGGCTGCGCGCGGTGGCATCGCTGGGCGCGGTGACGATCTTGAAGTTCTTCGCGTCCGCAGCGTTGGTGCGGATCACCCAACGGCCGTTGAAGTGGTCGGCATCGTATTCCACGTCGCGCGCACGCGGGGCCAGCACCGTGAACGCCTGCGGATCGGCAGCCGGGGCGTAGCGGGTTTCCGAGCTCACCGTGCTGTGCAGCTCGATGGTCAGGAAACGATCATCGCGGGTGCGGCCGACGCCCATGTAGAAGCTGTCGTCCTTCTCTTCATACACGAGCACGTCGCTGCTGGCCGGAGTGCCCAGGACGTGCTTTTTGACGCGCACCGTGAGCAGGGTGTCCGGATCATTCTCGACATAGAACAGGGTGCGGTTGTCATCGGCCCAGACCACATTGGGCGAGACGTTCTCGATGCGATCCGGCAGCACCTCACCGGTACGCAGGTCCTTGAAACGGATCACGTACTGGCGGCGGCCGACATCGTCTTCGGCCCAGGCCAGCAGGTGGTTGTCCTGGCTGACATCGGCATCGCCCACGTTGAAGTAGCCCTTGCCCTCGGCCATCGTGTTGATGTCGAGCAGGATCTCTTCCGGCGCCTCCATGCTGCCCTTGCGGCGCGCCTGGATCGGGTAATCCTTGCCGGTTTCGAAGCGGGTGTAATACCAGTAGCCGCGGTCACGCGAGGGCACGCTGGCATCGTCCTGCTTGATGCGGGCGACGATCTCCTTGTACAGGGTGTCTTCCAGCGGCTTGAGCGGGGCCACCACCTGATCGGTATAGGCGTTCTCCGCATTCAGATAGGCCAGCATCTTCGTGTCTTCGCGCTTGTCGTCGCGCAGCCAGTAGTAATCGTCGCTGCGGGTCGCGCCAAAGGGAGCCTTCACCGTGTGCGGGTGCTTCTCGGCGTCGGGCGGGGTCAGCGCGGGGGCGGCGTGCACGTAGGAGGTCATGAGGCTGGCAACCAGTAAACAAAGGGCGGGTTTCACGAGATAAGGCTCCTGGCGGGGGAATGCAATGGCGTCCGTGTCCGTGCAGTCTGTGCTGGCGGGTAGGCCAGCAGCAAGCCTGTCGTTGGTCACTGCGCCTATCATCAGGCCATGGATACTTCCCGCACGCCCCCGACCGGCACCGGCTACAGCCGCCGCAGCCAGGACATCGAACCCTTCCACGTGATGTCGCTGCTGGCCCGCGCGCAGGCGCTGGAGCAGGCCGGCCACGATGTGATCCACCTGGAGATCGGCGAGCCGGACTTCACCACCGCTGCACCGATCGTGCGCGCCGGCCAGGCCGCCCTGGCAGCCGGCCACACCCGCTACACCGCAGCCCGCGGCCTGCCCGCGCTGCGCGAGGCGATTGCGGGCTTCTACCAGGACCGCTACCAGGTGCAGATCGACCCCGAGCGGATCCTGGTCACCCCGGGTGGCTCGGGCGCGCTGTTGCTGGCCAGCAGTCTGCTGGTCGATCCCGGCAAGCACTGGTTGCTGGCCGATCCCGGCTACCCGTGCAACCGGCACTTCCTGCGGTTGGTGGAAGGGGCCGCGCAACTGGTGCCGGTCGGGCCGGAGACGGCCTACCAGCTGACGCCGGAGCTGGTGGCACGGCAGTGGAACGCGGACAGCGTCGGTGCGCTGGTCGCCTCCCCGGCCAATCCGACCGGCACCGTGCTCTCGGCGGCGCAGCTTGCCGCGCTGTCGCAGTCGCTGAAGGCACGCGGTGGGCATCTGGTGGTGGATGAGATCTACCACGGCCTCACCTACGGCATGGACGCGGCCAGCGTGCTGCAGGTCGATGACGAGGCGTTCGTCCTCAACAGCTTCTCGAAGTATTACGGGATGACCGGCTGGCGCCTGGGCTGGCTGGTCGCGCCGCCGCAGGCGGTGCGAGAGCTGGAGAAGCTCGCGCAGAATCTGTACATCAGCGCCTCCAGCATCGCCCAGCATGCCGCGCTGGCCTGTTTCGAGCCGGCGTCCATCGCGATTTTCGAACAGCGCCGCGCCGCGTTCCGCGCGCGTCGCGATTACCTGCTGCCGGCGCTGCGTGCGCTCGGCTTCCGGATCGAAGTGGAACCGGAAGGCGCGTTCTATCTCTACGCCGACGTGAGTGCGTTCACCGATGACGCGCAGGCGTTCTGTGCGCATTTCCTGGAAACGGAGCATGTGGCGTTCACCCCAGGCCTGGACTTTGGCCACCACCGCGCCAACGCGCATGTGCGGCTGGCCTACACGCAGGACGTGCCGCGCCTGGAAGAGGCGGTGCGCCGGATCGCGCGCGGGCTGGAGACATGGGTGCGTTGAGCGGCCCATAAAAAAACGCCACGCATCGCTGCGTGGCGCTGAAAATGGGGTGGAGCCAACCTGACGCCCCACCACCCGGAGTCCACCCCAGGGGGCTACAACGTCCGCGGCAGGCTCACTCCCTGCCGGCTGCTCGACTGCCCCTGGCTGTCGAGCACCCCGAGCTTACTTGGAGAGTTGCTCCCACAGGAAGCTATAGGCCAACGCCGACATATGCGCGGCCTGCGCATTGTTCGCCGCGCCGCCGTGACCGCCTTCAATATTCTCGTAGTAGGTCACGTCCTTTCCGGCGTCGATCATCATCGCCGCCATCTTGCGGGCATGCGCCGGATGCACGCGGTCATCGCGGGTGGAGGTGGTGAACAGCACCGGCGGGTAGGTCTTGCTGGCGTCGAACAGGTGGTACGGCGAGAAGGTCTTGATGAACGCCCAATCGGCCGTGTCTGGATTGCCGTATTCGGCCATCCACGACGCGCCGGCCAGCAGGTGGCTGTAGCGCTTCATGTCCAGCAGCGGCACCTGGATCACCACCGCGCCGAACAGTTCCGGGTACTGGGTCAGCATGTTGCCGGTGAGCAGGCCACCGTTGCTGCCGCCCTGCACGCCCAGGTGCTTGGCCGAGGTGATCTTGCGGCTGACCAGATCGCGGGCGACCGCGGCCATGTCTTCGTAGGCCTTGTGACGGTTCTGCTTGAGCGCCGCCTGGTGCCAGCGCGGGCCATACTCGCCACCGCCACGGATGTTGGCGACCACGTATACACCGCCCTTCTCCAGCCACGCGCGGCCCATGCCACCGGAGTAGGACGGGGTCAGCGAGATCTCGAAGCCACCGTAGCCGTACAGCAGGGTCGGGTTGGAGCCGTCCAGCTTCATGTCCTTGCGGTGCACCACGAAGTACGGCACGCGGGTGCCATCCTTGCTGGTGGCGAAGTGCTGCTCGATCACCTTGCCGTCGGCGTTGAAGAACGTCGGCATGGTCTTGAGCACTTCAGGCTGCTTGCCGATCTCGGCGATGGCCAGGGTGGTCGGGGTCAGGTAATCGGTGACGGTCATCCACACCGCATCGCTGTCATCGGCGTCGACCGCACTGACGGCCACGGTGCCGAACGACGGCGCGCCGGTGAAGGCCGTCGTCTTCCAGCCGCTGTCGCCCGGCGTCAGCACGCTCAGGCGGCTTTTGACGTCGTGCAGCACGTTCAGGACCAGATGGTTCTTGGTCCAGCTGGTGCCGGCCAGCGAGGTGGTGTCGGTCGGCGCGAACAGCACGTCGAAATCACGCTTGCCGGCGAGGTAATCGTCCAGCTTGGTGGCCAGCAGCGAACCGGCGGTGTAGGTCTTGCCGCCAACGGTCCACGGCTCACGCAGCTCCAGGGTCAGCCATTGTTTGCGCAGGCCCTTCTCGGCCGAGTTCGGCGCATCGATCTTGGTCAGCGTGCCATCGTCGGCGCGCAGGTAGATCTCGTTGTTGTAGAAGGCCAGCGTGCGGCTGACCAGGTTGCGCTCGTAGCCGGGGGTATCGTCGTGCATGGCCGCGATGTACATGTCATCGGGCTTGCCCTCGTACACCATCGAAGCGGAGGCCATCGGGGTGCCGCGCTTCCACAGCTTGGCCACGCGCGGATACCCCGAGGTGGTCATCGTGCCGGCACCGAAATCGGTATAGACGAACACCGTGTCACGGTCGATCCAGTTCAGGCCCCCCTTGGATTCGGGGCGGAAGAAGCCGTCCTTGATCCAGGTCTTGTTGGCCAGATCGAACTCGCGGGTGACATCGGCATCGGCGCCGCCGCGCGACAGCGCGATCAGGCAGCGCGAATAATCCGGGCGCAGGCAATCCGCGCCGTGCCAGACCCAGTTCTCGCCCTCGGCCTTGTTCAGTGCATCCAGATCCAGCACGGTTTCCCACTGCGGCGAGGCCTTGCGGTACTCGGCCAGGGTGGTGCGACGCCAGAGGCCGCGCTCGTGCTGCTTGTCCTTCCAGAAGTTGTAGTAGTAGTCACCGATCTTCTGCACGCCCGGAATCTTGGCGTCGGAATCGAGCACCTCGCGGATGCTGGTCTCCATCTGCTTGAACGCCGGGGTCGCGGCCAAGCGGCCTTCGGACCTGGCGTTCTGTTCCTTGACCCACGCCAGCGGCTTGTCGCCGGTGACGTCTTCAAGCCAGGCGTACTTGTCCGCCGGGGCGTCAGCGGCCATGGCAGTTCCCGCCGCCCCGGCGGAGATCAGACCTGCCACCAGGCAGGCGGAAGCGAATCGTGACATTGGAGCTCCAGACAGTCATAGCCTTGGGACGCTATCACACCGGCTGGCCGCGGCTCACGTGTCGAAGGTCAGGCCGCGCCGGACGCGCGAGCGGGCGGCTGCGACGTCGCGCCTGCGGGCCCCGGCGGCGGCGCGCGCCGTGGGTGAGCAGGCCGGCCAGCGGCAGGCGGAAGCGATGCAGGCTCCACCAGGCCATCAGCGGCATGCCGATCAGCCACATCGGCAGCCAGCCGATCCACTCGCTATGCCCCCGCGCGGCGGGCCAGACCAGGACCAAAGCCATCCCGGCAAGGACGGCCTGCCTGACGCAGCGCAGCACGCGGGGATCGGGACGGTCGGACGAACGTGGGGAAGACGACAGGGTCATGACACAGCTCCGTGCGAAAGTGATGCGTCACCTTGCCGCGCCGCCATCTCAAGGGCTGCGACCTTGCAGGGGACGCGACAGGTGGGATGTCCGGCGAGCGGCTGCATGAATCGGTCACACAACCGCTGCGCCGGCATTGACGTTCTCCGCTGTCCCACCCACCATGCCTCTGCCAGCCACTGGAGCCACCCGCCGCATGTCTTCGAACCGCCCGCTTCGCGCTGTCCTGTTGGTCTCCTCGCTGGCATTGCTGTCAGCCTGTGCGTTCCGCCATGAGACCAAACCGGAACCCGCGCCGACCCCGGTCGCGGTCGACAGCGCCAATGCGCCGATCGACCTGCAGCGGTTCATGGGCACCTGGTATGTGATCGGCCGCGTGCCGAACCCGGTCGAGCGTGGCCACGTCGGCAGCGTCAATCAGTTCCGCCTGCGCGGCGACCAGAAAGTATCCATCACCTACCGCTACCGCGATGGCTTCTCCGAGCCGCAGCAGGAACTGACCGTCCGCGCCTCGGTGGACGAGAAGAGCGGCAACCACAACTGGCGCACCTGGTTCTACAAGATCGTGCCGACCCATACCCGCGTACTGGAAGTGGCGCCGGATTATTCGTGGGCGATGCTCGGCTACCCGGGCCGCGAGATGGCCTGGATCTTCGCGCGCCAGCCGGACATGGACAAAGAGCTCTACAAGGAGCTCGCCACCCGCCTGCGTGACGATTACGGGGTCAACACCGACAAGCTCAAGCGCGTGCCGCAGCACCCCGAGCAGGTGGACCGGCTGGGCTTTGAAGTGCCGAACGTCCGGTAAGGGCGGCGGTCAGGCCGCCTCGCGCGGCTGCACCCTGCGCTCGATTTCCTGACGGGTCGGCAGCGTCTTCAGATCGTACTCGGCCTGGAGGGCCAGCCACGACGCGGCGTCGAGGATGGCGTACCGACCAACGGTCGGTACCGAGCGGTTATTTCCGGCTGTAGTGCGAGACCAGGCGGTCGCCGATCATCTGCAGGATCTGCACCAGCACCAGCAGCAGGACCACGGTGACCAGGGCCACGTCGGTGTGCGAGCGCTGGTAGCCATCGCGGAAGGCCAGGTCGCCCAGGCCGCCCGAGCCGATCGCGCCGCCCATCGCGGTGAAGCCGATCAGCGCGATCACCGTGACCGTGGCGCCGGCGATCAGGCCCGGTCGCGCTTCGGGCAGCAGCACCCGGGTGACCAGCTGCCACGTGGTGGCGCCCATCGCCTGGGTGGCTTCGATCACGCCACGGTCCACTTCGCGCAGCGCGGTTTCGACCAGGCGCGCATAGAACGGCGCCGCGCCGATCACCAGCGGCACGATCGCGCCGCGGACGCCCAGCGAGGTGCCCATCATCCACAGCGTGAGCGGGATCAGCACGATCATCAGGATGATGAAAGGCACCGAGCGCAGCAGGTTCACCAGCAGCGCCAGCGCCCCATACAGCACCGGCTTGCGGTGCAGCTGCGGCGAGCCGGTCAGGAACAGCAGTACGCCCAGCGGCAGGCCGATCAGCAGCGTCAGCGGCAGTGAGCCGCCGAGCATCAGCAGGGTATCCAGCGTGGCCTGGCCGATATCGGCCCATTTGCCTGCGTCGAGATGGCGGAAGAACCCGCCTGCGGTGGCCAGGATCATCGGCGCAGCTCCTCAAGGTGGACACCGGCAGCGACGAAGCCCGCCTGCGCGGCCTGCACATCGCCCCCGACCAGCGACACGGTCAGCTGGCCATACGGGGTGTCCTTGATCCGGTCGATGCGGCCGGACAGGATGTTGTAGTCCACGCCGGTCTCGCGCGCGATGCGCCCCAGCAACGGTTCGTAGGTGTCGGCGCCGAGGAAGGTCAGGCGCACGATGCGCCCGGCGACAGCCTCGAAGTCCTTGTGCAGTTCGCCCTCGTCGACCTGCTCGGACTCGCTGACGAAGCGGCGGGTGGTCGGGTGCTGCGGGTGCAGGAACACCTCGGTGACCGGGCCGGTTTCGACCAGGTGGCCGGCATCGAGCACCGCGACGCGGTCGCAGACGCGGCGGATCACGTCCATCTCGTGGGTGATCAGCACGATGGTCAGGCCCAGCTCGCGGTTGATCCTGCCCAGCAGCTTGAGCACCGAGGCGGTGGTCTGCGGGTCCAGCGCACTGGTGGCCTCATCGCACAGCAGGATCTGCGGGCGGGTGGCCAGGGCGCGGGCGATGCCGACGCGCTGCTTCTGGCCACCGGACAACTGCGCCGGATACTTGTTGGCGTGCGCTTCCAGGCCGACGGTACGCAGCAGTTCGTCCACGCGCGCGTCGATCTCCGCGCGCGGCGTGCCGGCCAGCTCCAGCGGGAAGGCGACATTGGAGGCTACGGTGCGCGACGAGAGCAGGTTGAAGTGCTGGAAGATCATGCCGATCTTCCGGCGCAGCACCCGCAGGCCCTCGGCATCGAGCGCGGTGACATCCTCGCCGTTGATCAGCAGCCGGCCGCCGGTGGGCTCCTCGAGCCGGTTGATCAGCCGGATCAGGGTCGATTTGCCCGCACCGGAATGGCCGATGATGCCGAACACTTCGCCGGCCTCGATGGTCAGGTCCAGCGGCTGCAGCGCGGCAATCGCGCGGCCGCCGACGGCATAGGATTTGTGCAGGCGCTGGAACTCGATCACTTCGCGGTCAACCGGGCATCGACGGGAGGGGGCGTGCAGCCTACCAGCGCGGGGCGGCCCTGACCCGTGCGGTTGCGCGGAATGATATTCCGTTTGGTTCTAAGAGGCCGTGATCCGGCCAGCCAGCCGGCGCCGGCCGGGCTCAGGGGTGGTCCAGCGGCCGGGGCGGCTGGACCCGGCGCACCCGCTCACGGTGCAGCAGGTACAGGCCCGAGGCGACAATGATCGCCGCGCCCAGCCAGGTCACCTGGTCGGGCAGCACGCCCCAGAACAGCAGGTCCCAGCCGATCACCCAGACCAGCCCGGTGTACTCCAGCGGCGCGATCATCGAGGCTTCCCCCAGCTGGAAAGCACGGGTCAGGGCGACCTGCCCCCCTGCCCCGGCCAGGCCCATGCCGGCGATCAGCGCGGCATGGCCCAGTTGCAGCGGCTGCCAGTCCGGGATCGCCAGCAGGCCGGCGCCGACGGCCATGATCACCAGGAACCACACCACCATCGACTGCGGGGTGTCGGTACGGGTCAGCATGCTGACCGTGATCGCGGCCAGGGCATAGGCGGTGGCGGCCAGCAGCACCATCAGGCCCGGGAAGGAAATGATCCCGCCGACACCGGGGCGCAGCACGACCAGCACGCCGACCAGGCCGATGCCGATGGCGATCCAGCGGCGCGGGCCCACGTGCTCGCCGAGCAGCGGCACCGAGAGCGCGGCGATCAGCAGCGGGGCGACGAAGTAGATGGTGTAGGCGGTGGACAGCGGCAGGCTGCGCAGGGCATAGACGAAGCAGCCGATCATCACCATGCCGAGCACGCCGCGCAGCAGGTGCAGGACCCAGCGCCTGGGCACCAGCGAGCGCGGGCCGGCGGTGGCCAGCACCCAGACCAGCACGAACGGCAGCGAGGCCGCGCCGCGCAGGAAGGTGACCTGCAGGGTGGGATAGCTGGCCGACAGCTGCTTCATGCCGGCATCCATCAGCGAAAAGCAGGCGACGGCGATCAGCATCCAGGCGACGGCGCGGGTGGGGGATTTCTGCGTGTTCATGGCCCATTATCGCCGGCTTGGCCGGCCCGTCCATGGCGGCTTGATAGAATGGGGGCATTCACCCGTTGGAGTTTGCCCATGCCCTCTTTTGACGTTGTTTCCGAAGTCGACACCCACGAGCTGACCAACGCGGTCGACCAGGCCAACCGCGAGCTGTCCACGCGTTTCGATTTCAAGGGCGTGGACGCGAAGTTCGTGCTGGAGGACAGCGTGATCACGCAGTCCGCGCCGAGCGATTTCCAGCTGCAGCAGATGACGGACATCCTGCGTCAGCGCCTGACGGCGCGGAAGATCGATGCGGCGTGCCTGGAGTTTGGTGATATCGAAAGCAATCTGGCCGGTGCGCGGCAGAAGATCACGGTGAAGCAGGGGATCGAGCAGAAGGTGGCCAAGAAGATCGCGGCGACGATCAAGGAGGCCAAGTTGAAGGTGGACAGTCAGATCAATGGCGACAAGCTGCGGGTGACGGGCAAGAAGCGCGATGATCTGCAGGATGCGATGGCGCTGTTGCGGAAGGAGACGTTCGAGGTGCCGCTGCAGTTTGATAACTTCCGCGATTGATCTTGGCCGAAGGGCTGTAGCGCAACGCGCTGGTGATTCATTGCTGGTGCGCTGCGTCGGGTAGGGCCAGGCCTTGCCCGGACCCGCCGTGAACCCATCCATGGGGGCTCATGTCGCGGCATCCATGCCGCTCATGGTCCGGGCAAGGCCAGGCCCTACCGCCGCCCCGACGCTTTCTCGGCGGACGGGCGAGCAAAGCGGTAGCGCCGGCCCGTGGCCGGCAACCTCGTTGCGCAGATCGAAAAGATGCGGCTTCCGGCGTGTATACCGCCGCGCGATGGTCGCTACGCGCGCAGCAGTTTGTAGAGGGTCGTGCGTGAGATGCCGAGCTGGCGTGCGGCGGCGCTGACGTTGCCCTGGTGGGCAGCCATGGTGTCGCGGACGTGCTGTGTGTTCTGCGCGCGCAGTGATGCGTTCGTGGCGTTGGCATGCTGCACATCGAGCTTCACGCCGGCATGCGGTGCGAGCGGTCCGCGCAGGTACTGGACGTGCACGGCGGTGTCGTCATCCAGGCGGACGCGGTGGGCGGGGCCGGCCTGCAGCAGGCGGCGGCGCTGGTGGTCGCTGGCGCCGGCGAACAGGCCCTCGAGGGTGAGCAGGGGCAAGGCTCCGCGTCGTGGGAGTCCGAACAGGCGGCGGGCCACGCGGTTGGCGGCACGCACGCGGCCGTCTTCTTCGATGGCCAGCAGTCCCTGCAGCGGCGAGTGCAGCCAGCGGGTGTCGTGCTGTACGGCCAGCAGGTGGCAGGGACGGTGGTCCTGCATGATGCGGTTCTCGGCCGACAGCGCGGCCTGGCGGAAGTAGCCGTGCAACAGCTCGGCATCGCGCTCGCCGGTGCCGGTGATATCCAGTGCGCCCAGCACTTCGCCATCCAGCCCATGCAGCGGGACGCTCAGGCAGAACACCGAGGCGAAGCGGTCGAGATAGTGCTCGTTGCCGCGCACCAGGGCGGGCGCGTCTTCGGCCAGGCTGCAGGCCGGTGCGGTGGTGCCGATGTCGATTTCGCGAAGGCGGCGACCGATCTGGATCGGGCGCAGTACCGGGACGTCGGCCAGGCCATGTTCGCGCTGGGCGATGACCAGGCCATCGGCGTTGACGCAGAACAGGGTCCATTGGCGGCCACCGAAGGCGGCCCAGAGGTGGTCCATGTCCTCGCGCACGCAGCGTGCGAGGCGGCGGTCGGCAGGGTCGTCCAGACGCGTGGCAGCCGCGGCAAGAGGCGCGTAGTACGGCTCCTGCCGCGGCTGCACCCCGGCCTGGCGCGAACGCTCCCAGGAGCGCTGCACCGGGGGGCTGACCACACTGTCCATCAGCGCGCCGCCCTCGGCGAAGCGCTGACGGGCGGCGGCCAATACCTGCTGCTGTTCCAGAACCATCGCGGCCATCGGTCGATCTCCACCTCGGACCGACAGCCTACTCCCGCAAAGCTGACTGGTACGTCGTCGCAGGCATGCACGCCTGCGACGGACCGTTTCACCCGCCGATGGTCAGGATCGGCTTGAGGGTGACACCGCGGGTGCTGTCCTCGGCGGCCTGGTTGATCTGATCCAGCGGGTAGAACTTGACCAGCTTGTCGAACGGGAAGCGGCCCTGCTGGTACAGCTGCACCAGCTGCGGAATGAACACCTTGGGCACGCTGTCGCCTTCGACGATGCCGCGGATGCTGCGCCCGCCGAGCAGCAGGTTGTTGACGTCGAACTCGGCCTTGGTGCCCAGCTTCGGCGCGCCGACCACGCCGATCACCCCCAACCCGCCGAGTGCCTCGATGCCCTGCGCGAGCACCTCCGGACGACCGGTGGATTCCAAGGCGAAGTTCGCGCCGCCGCCAGTGATTCCGCGCACCGCTTCAACCACATCGACCTCGCGGCTGTTGATCACGTGCGTGGCGCCCAGTTCCTTGGCCAACTCCAGGCGCGAAGGCACCACATCGATGGCGATGATGGTGGTCGCACCGGCCACGCGTGCGGCCATTACCGCGCTCAGCCCGACCGCGCCGGCACCGAAGCTGGCGAAGCTGCTGCCAGCGGTCACCTTGAGCGAGTTGATCACCGCACCGGCACCGGTCTGGATGCCGCAGCCCAGCGGGCCGAGCAGTTCGATCGGCGCATCGTCGGGCACCTTGATCGCGTTGTTCTCGCGGCTCAGCGCGTAGGTGGCGAAAGAGGACTGCGCGAAGAAGTGATCGTGCAGCGGGTTGCCGTCCGGATCCTGGATCGCGGTGGAGCCGTCCAGCGCACCGCCACCGAAGTTCAGGCCGAAGAAATCCTTGCAGTAGGCACCGTGGCCGCCGCTGCAGGGGTTGCAGTGGCCGCAGGCGCCGTAGGTCAGCACGACATGGTCGCCAACCTTGAGGTCCTTCACGCCCGGGCCGAGTGCTTCGACGATGCCCGCGCCTTCATGGCCGAGCACCGCCGGCAGCGGCACGGGGTAGTACTGGTCCCGCACGATCAGGTCGGTATGGCACAGGCCGGTGGCGACCACGCGAACCAGCACTTCATCGTCCTGTGGGCCACGGATGCGCGCCTTCTCGATCGTGAAGGGCTGTTCTTTTTCGCGCACCACGGCCACGGTGATGTCGCGCAGTTCTGCTGTTGCAGTCATGAGGTTCTCCTGGATCAGATCGGGTACGCGGGCGCTTCGCCCTTGACGGTCATCCACTGCCACTGGGTGAACTCGTCGATGTTGGATGGGCCACCGATGCTGGTGCCGTTGCCCGAGGCGCCGACGCCACCGAAGGGATTGATCACTTCATCGTTCACGGTCTGGTCGTTGATGTGCAGCAGGCCGGTGCGCAGCCGTTCGCCCAGCTTCAGCGCGCGGCCCACGTTGCTGGACACGATCGCCATCGACAGGCCGTACTCGCTGTCGTTGGCCAGCTCCACCGCCTCGTCATCGGTATCGAACGGCACCACGACCGCGACCGGCGCGAAGATCTCTTCGTGGAAAGCCGGGTTGTCGCGGCTCACATCGCTGAGCACGGTCGGCTCGAAGTACAGATCCTTGTAGCCACCACCGGTGGCCAGGGTGGCACCGGCGGCCTGCGCCTGGGCAACGATGCGCGCGGCGTGGTCGCGCTGCTGGGCATTGATCAACGGCCCGATCGCCACCTCGCCGTCGGCCGGATTGCCGACCTTGAGCGATCTGGCCTTGGCCACCAGCTTTTCCAGGAAGCGCGCATGGATGCTGCGCTGGACCAGCACGCGGCCGGTGGCCATGCAGATCTGGCCCTGGTGCAGGTAGACGCCCCACGCCGTGTTGGCGATGGCCAGATCCATGTCCGCATCGTCGAGCACGATCAGCGAGTTCTTGCCGCCCAGTTCCAGCGACACCTTCTTCAGGTGTTTACCCGCCGCTTCACCGACCTTGCGCCCGGCACCGGTGGAGCCGGTGAACTGGATCATCGCGATGTTCGGGTCACTGGTCAGCGCCGCGCCGGCCGCGCCATCTCCCGGCAACACGTGCAGCAGGCCCGCAGGCAGGCCAGCCAGTTCGAACAGGCGTGCGATCACGAAGCCGCCGCACACGGCGGTGCGCGGATCGGGCTTGAGCACCACCGCATTGCCCAGCGCCAGTGCCGGCGCCACCGCACGCATGGCCAGATACAGCGGGAAATTGAACGGCGCAATCACACCCACCACGCCCAGCGGGCGGCGGCGCGCCAGATTCAGACGGCCCGGTTCGGACGGCAGCACTTCGCCGATGCTGCGCGAGGGCAGTGCCGCCGCTTCATGCAGCGCCTTGGTGTTCACCTTGGCCTCGAAGCCGGCCTTGAGCTGGGTGGAGCCACTTTCGCGGACCAGCCACTGCACGATCTCGTCATTGTGCTCTTCGGCCAGTTGGGCGGCGCGGCGCAGGATCTGCGCGCGGGTGTCATACGGGGCACTGGCCCAGTCGCGCTGTGCGTTGGCGGCGGTGGCGGCGGCGCGCGCGATCTGCGCCGGGTCGGCCATCGCGATCTCGCCGAGGCGTTCGCCGGTGGCGGGCTCGACCACGTCCTGGGTGCCTGCACCCGGGCTCCACTGACCCTCGAACAGCTTGCCGGACCACGTGGCCGTCGGCAGGAATGCGTGTGTTGCCATCACTGAGAACTCCTTGCGTCGTGTACCCGGCTATTGGATACCTGCGGCGGGCCACTGCCTATTGGCCGTTGGCTCGATCACTGCAAGTGATTGCCGGATAAGGATTTATCAGGATGACGGGTGTCCAGTTAATGGACAGTGGAGCCGAGCATCCGCCCGCTTCACCGCCGCGCCGTACAATCAACGGCCCCAGCCAGCGACACCGCCCGCCATGAACGATGCTTCCCCCACTGCCACCCACGACCCCATTGCCGAGACCCGGAAATGGCTGGAGCAGATCGTCATCGGCCTGAACCTGTGCCCGTTCGCCAAGGCGGTGTACGTGAAGGACCAGGTGCGGTTCGTGCTCAGCGATGCGACCACCCCGGAAGCCCTGGTGGAAGAGCTGGCCGAAGAGCTGATCCTGCTGCGCGATACGCCGGCCGAACAGATCGACACCACGTTGATCGTGCATCCGGACGTGCTGACCGATTTCCTGGATTACAACGATTTCCTCGACAACGCCGATGCCGCGATCGAAGCGCTGGACCTGCAGGGCATCCTGCAGGTGGCCAGCTTCCATCCGCAGTACCAGTTCGCCGGCGCGGCGCCGGATGACGTGAGCAACTACACCAACCGTGCGCCCTACCCGACCCTGCACCTGCTGCGCGAAGACAGCGTCGAGCGTGCGGTCGCCGCGTTCCCGGATCCGGACGTGATCGTGGAGCGCAACATCGACACGCTGGACAAGCTCGGCATCGAAGGCTGGACGCGCCTGCTGGGCCGCAACGACATGCCGCCGTGCCACTGACCCCGGCCATTCTCGACTGGCCGGCACAGCCGCTGCGCGATCGCGTGGTGGTCATCACCGGCGGTGCGCAGGGGGTGGGCCGCGGCATCGCGCAGTCGGTGCTGGGCGCTGGCGGAAGCGTGATGATCGCCGACCTGGATGCCGATGCCGGCAAGGCCTGTTTGACCGAATGGGCGCTACCGGAGCGCGCGGCGTTCCAGCGCGCGGACGTGGCCAGCGAGCGCAGTGTGCAGGCGCTGATCAAGGCGACGCTGAAGCGCTTTGGCCGTATGGATGGCCTGGTCAACAATGCCGGCATCGCCAGTGCCCATGGCACGCCGTTGGCGGAGATGTCGCTGGCTGAGTGGCAACGCCGCCTTTCCAGCCTGCATGGCGCCTTCCTGTGCAGCAAACACGCCCTGCCCGCCCTGCGCGAGCATGCCGGGGCCATCGTCAACATCGCCTCGACGCGTGCATGGCAGTCCGAACCGGACAGTGAAGCCTATGCCGCGGCCAAAGGCGGGCTGGTCGCCTTCACCCATGCACTCGCGGTGAGCGAAGGGCCGGCGGTGCGGGTCAACAGCATCAGCCCCGGCTGGATCACCACCGATGCCTGGCAGGCACCGTCACGCCGGCGCACGCCAAAGCTCTCGCGCCGCGATCAGGCGCAGCATCCGGTCGGCCGGGTTGGCCAGCCGCCGGACATCGGCGCGCTGGCGGTGTTCCTGCTCTCGGACCTGGCCGGTTTCATCACCGGCCAGGACCACATCGTCGACGGGGGCATGACCCGCAAGATGATCTACGCCGAATGAGCCACGTGCCGTCCGATCAGGCTGCCGGGTAGTGCCGGCCGCTGGCCGGCTCCTCACGTTGCATGACACCCCGCCCCTGGCGGCAGGATGCAGAGTCGGCCAGCGGCCGGCACTACCGTCACCGGGGTCACAACACCATCCCGTTGTGCCGCAGCAGCGCGTCCACGGTCGGCGCGCGCCCACGGAACGCAGCGAAGTTTTCTGCCGCACTCCGGCTGCCGCCCCGTGAGAGCACTTCATCGCGGAACCGCTGACCGGTCTCGGTCACCTTGTCCGGCGCTTCCTCGAAGGCGGCATAGGCATCGGCGCTGAGCACTTCGGCCCACTTGTAGCTGTAGTAGCCCGCCGCATAGCCACCGGCAAAAATGTGGCTGAACTGATTGGGGAAGCGATTCCAGGCCGGCGGTCGGTTGACCGCCACCTCATCGCGCACGCGCTCCAGCAGGACCTGCACGCTGTCCTGGGTCGGGTCGAAATCGCTGTGCAGCTGCATGTCGAACAGGGCGAACTCCAGCTGTCGCACGGTGAACATGCCGCTCTGGAAATTGCGTGCGGCCAGCATGCGGTCAAACAACGCACGCGGCAGCGGCTCGCCGGTAGTTACGTGTGCGGTCATCGCCTGCACGCGCTCCCATTCCCAGCAGAAGTTCTCCATGAACTGGCTCGGCAGTTCCACCGCGTCCCACTCCACGCCGTTGATGCCGGCCACGCCGAGCTCGCCGATGCGGGTCAGCAACTGATGCAGCCCATGCCCCATTTCATGGAACAGCGTGGTCACATCGCTGTGGCTGAAGGTCGCCGGTTGCCCCGCGGCCCCCTTGCCGAAGTTGCAGACCAGGTACACCAGCGGCGTCTGCACACCGGCAGCGGTCTCGCGGCGGTTACGGCAATCGTCCATCCACGCGCCACCACGCTTGCCTTCGCGCGCGTACAGGTCCAGATAGAACTGACCCACCAGCGCGCCCTGCGCATCGACCACCCGGAAGAAGCGCACATCCGGATGCCACACCGGCGCGCTGTCCGGCTGCACCTCCAGCCCGTAGAGGCTGCGGATCACGCTGAACAGGCCGTCCAACACCTTCGGCTCGGTGAAGTACTGCTTCACGTCCTGCTCGGAATAGCTGTAACGCGCCTGCTTCAGCTTCTCCGCCGCGAAGGCCAGGTCCCACGCTTCCAGCGCGGCCAGGGCCAGCTCGTCGCGCGCGAAGGCCTCCAGCTCGGCACGGTCGCGCTGTGCGTACGGCTTGGCGCGCGCGGCGAGATCGCGCAGGAAGCCCAGCACCTGCGGCGCATCCTCGGCCATCTTGGTGGCGATCGAATATTCGGCGTAGTTGGCGAAGCCCAGCAGCGCAGCCAGCTCCGCACGCAACGCCAGCACGCGATCGATGTTGCCGCTGTTGTCCAGCGCGGCATCGCCGAACTCGGAGGCGCGGACCGCGTTGGCGCGATACAGCGCCTCGCGCAGCGGCCGATGTTCGGCGTAGGTCTGCACCGGGATGTAGCACGGCATCTGCAGGGTCAGCTTCCAGCCGGTCAGGCCATCCTTCTCTGCGGCAGCGCGGGCAGCGGCGATCACATCGTCCGGCAGGCCAGCCAGTTCGGCACGGTCTTCCACGTGCAACGACCAGGCATCGGTCGCATCAAGCACATTCTGCGAGAACGTCGCCGACAGCGCGGACAGTTCCTCGCGGATCGCGCTGTAGCGCGCCTTGCCGGCGTCATCGAGTTCAGCACCCCCCAGGCGGAAATCGCGCAGGGCATTGTCCAGCACCTTGCGGCGTGCCGGATCGTACTGCGCCGCTTCCGGCGCGGCGGCCAGGGCCCGGTACTGCTGGTAGAGCGCCAGGTTCTGGCCCAGTGCGCTGCCGAAGCGCGTCACCTTGGGCAGGTTGGCGTTGTAGGCCTCGCGCAGCGCCGGGGTGTTCACGACGGCCTGCAGGTGGCCCACCTGCCCCCACGCACGCCACAGGCGCTCGGTGGCGTCATCCAGCGGATCGGCGAAGGTCGCCCAGGTCACCGGGGTAACCGTCTCGGCGGTCGTTACTGCCGCTTCGGCCTCGGCCAGCAGGGCGTCGATCGCCGGGGCGATGTGCTCGGGCTGGATCGAATCGAAATGCGGCAGGCCGGAAAAATCGAGCAGGGGGTTGGTGGGGGTCACAGGCATCTCCAGACAACGGGGCCGCTGCAGCGGCATCACCCCACGATATGGCATTGCCCCCTGCCCCGCACAAGGCCCCGGCGTGCACCGATGGGCCAGGTTCACGCCACGCCCGGTGTCCCGCTCAGTACAACGCTTCCAGCGAAACGCAGGGCAGCACCGGCAGGCCCTGCCCCACCACCGCCGCGGCGAGCTGGGCATCGGCACCCTCCACGTCGATGCCCTGCTTCGGGTACCACTCGGGGTTGTAGTAGCTGTGCGCGTAGCGCTCGCCGCTGTCGCACAGGATGGTCACGATCGAGCCGCTGCGCCCGGCATCGCGCATCAGCTGCGCGGCCTGCAGCACGCCGATGAAATTGGTGCCGGTGGAGCCACCCACGCGGCGGCCCAGCTGGCGGCTGACGTGGCGCATCGCGGCCAGGCTCAGCGCGTCGGGCACCTTGACCATCGCATCGACACTGGTCGGGATGAAGCTGGATTCCACCCGCGGCCGGCCGATGCCTTCCACGCGCGAGCCGCCACTGCAGGTCAGCTCACGCCAGGGCTGCCCGGCCAGCGCGGCGCAGTAGCCGTCGTAGAACACCGACACTTCCGGGTCCGCACACAGGATGCGCGTGTCATGCCGGCGGTAGCTCACGTAGCGGCCCAGCGTGGCCGCGGTACCGCCGGTGCCCGGGCTGCACACGATCCACTCCGGCACCGGGTGCGGCTCCTCGGCCATCTGCTTGAAGATCGATTCGGCGATGTTGTTGTTGGCACGCCAGTCGGTGGCGCGCTCGGCGTAGGTGAACTGGTCCATGAAGTGGCCGCCGGTTTCGCGGGCCAGCGCTTCCGAATCGCAGTTGAGGTCGCACGCACGCTCCACCAGATGGCAGCGGCCGCCGTGGAACTCGATCGCCGCGATCTTCTCCGGCGAGGTGGTGGCCGGCATCACGGCGATGAACGGCAGGCCCAGCAGCCGGGCGAAATACGCCTCGGATACTGCCGTGGAACCGCTGGAGGCTTCGATCACCGGGCGCCCTTCGCGCAGCCAGCCGTTGGTCAGCGCGTACAGGAACAGCGAGCGCGCCAGCCGATGCTTCAGGCTGCCGGTGGGATGGCTGGACTCGTCCTTGAAATACAGGTCGATGCCCTCGAACCCGGGCAGGTCCATCGGAATCAGGTGGGTATCGGCCGATCGGTTGAAATCGGCTTCGATCTTGCGGATGGCGGCGGCCACCCATTCACGCTGGGACATGATGAACGCTGCTCAGGGAGACGCACCATTCTACCCGTCACCCCCTCCCGCCGGGACCGCTAAAATGGCACGTCCGCCGCGCCGATGCGGCCCCCGCCCCAGGATCCCCATGAGCCTTGCCGCCTTCCAGAACCAACCGGGTGTCGCCGCCCAGGTGCCCGCCGACACCGCCGGCTTCGTGTTCAACCACACCATGCTGCGCGTCAAGGACGCCACCGCTTCGCTGGATTTCTACACCCGCGTGCTCGGCTTCCGCCTGATCGATCTGCGCCACTTCCCCGACGCCGACTTCAGCCTGTACTTCCTGGCCCTGCTGCCGGCCGGCACGCAGATTCCCGAGGGCGACGACGCCCGCCGCGTCTGGATGGCCGGGATTCCCGGCGTGCTGGAGCTGACCCACAACCACGGCACTGAAACCCAGGCCGGCGCGGTCTATCACGACGGCAACAGCGATCCGCGCGGCTTCGGCCATATCTGCGTCTCCGTGCCGGACATCCAGGCTGCCTGCAAGCGCTTCGATGCGCTGCAGGTGCCCTACCAGAAGCGCCTGGAAGACGGCCGCATGAAGCACCTGGCCTTCATCAAGGATCCGGATGGCTACTGGGTGGAGATCATCTCCAACACCCCGATCACCTGACCCCTGCCTCTCCACGACGCGCCGGCACGTACCGGCGCGTCGTGGGCGTCATGGCTGGACCTGGAATTCGAAGGCCGCATGGAACGGCGCCTTCGGTGGCACGAACAACGTTTTCCCGGCAAATCCCGCATCCACGCAGCGCGCGACCGCCTCCTCGCCTTCGCGCCAGGTCCGCACTACCTTGCCCTGTGCATCCAGCTGCAGCATCACGGTGAACGGCGCCAGCGTCTCCGGCGCGGGGGTCGGCATGCACCGCGCGAAACTCGCGCCGCCCACCCGGCTCATGCTGTCCAGCATTTCCGTGTACGCCGCCGGCGCCAAGCTGGCTTCATCACGCTGCGCCAGTGCGCGCACCTGTTCATAGCCGGCGTCGCCTGCGACCGCCTGGGCCATCATCACCATCCACAGCATCGTTCCCTCCTCCGCCTGCGCGTTCATGACGCCAGCGCGCAGCGTAGGTCAGTGCGCGGGCAGGCGGAAGGGCCGTGGCCGACACAGGCCTGCACGTGGTCAGCAAGATCGACCCTGCGGTAATGCCCCGGGCCGCCGCCAGTGGTATATCTGCGCCCGGTCCCACCACCCAATGGAGTCGGTATGGAAACGATGGAACTGCACCGCGGCCGCCTGCTCGACCACCTGCAGCTGGTGGTCCGGGATCTTGCCGCCAGCCGCCGCTTTTACCAGGCCGTGTTCGACACGATCGGCATTCCGATCGCCGGCGAAGGCGACACCTACTTCTGGGCCGATGAGCTGTTCATTTCCACCCCCGACAGCGAGGCTGCACTGGGCCAGCTCACCGGCCGGCATCATCTCGCCTTCCAGGCCCGCGACCGCGCCACCGTTGAGGCCTTCCACCGGGCGGCACTGGCCAACGGTGGCAAGGACAACGGTGCGCCGGGCGAGCGGCCCTACCACCCCGGCTACTACGCCGCCTTCGCACTGGACCCGGATGGCAACAACATCGAAGTGGTGTTCCATGGCCCGGCCACGTACAGCGCGGACTCGGTGAAGGTGAGCTTCTCGCAGTAGACGGCCGCGCCCGTAGTTCCGTCCCGGGACGGGCACGCCATGCGCGCCCGCCCGGTCAGCATCGTGCGCGGATCAGCGCGAACACGTGCCCTTGCGCGCCATCTTCAACCCGGCCACCTGGCGGCGACCGTCGGCTTCGGGCACTACGTCCAGCTTGGCACCGCCCACGAACACGCCCATCCGGATCGACTGCTGGATGAAGTAGTTGCGACCCGATTCGGTCTGCACCTTCAGGTCGTTCGGCGAGAACTCCGATTCGGTCGAGAAGGTGTGCTCACGATCGCCCGGCACCGTGGTGTAGAAGAACACCTTGTCGGCGCTTTCGCCCAGGCATTCGCCATCGATCCAGATGTCCTTCCTCAGCGCCTTGCCGACGAAGCTGTTGCGGAACACATACACCCCGGCGGTGCCCGCTTCGGGCGTCGGGAAGGTCTTGGCGGTCTCCACCATGCCCTTGTCGGCCATCGGCACGCTTGCACAGCCAGACAACATGGCGATGGCCGCGGCCATTCCCAGCAACGAAATCCTGTTCACGTACTGCCCCCTGATGGTTGGATGAGAGGCGACGCGATTCCGGAGGGGACCTACCAGGCCAAACACTGCGCGCAATCACAGATGCCGTGTTGCCGTGCCGTTCCTGGCCCGTCTGCTTCCCTGCCGGCACCTGCGGCACCGGGGCGAAGTCTAGCCGGGAATGTGAAGAACGTGAATGGGCGCGCGGCGCGAGCCGGCGGACCGTTCCTTCGGCGTGGCGTGAACGCTTCAGGGTGCGCCGCCGCCAATCTCACTGGATGAGATCGCCCCTGCTTAGGGTGCCCGCATGGACACCCTGCGCAAGCTCGCCATCCTCGCCGATGCCGCCAAGTACGACGCCTCCTGCGCCTCCAGCGGCGCGGGAAAGCGGAACTCGGTCAAATCCGGTGGCATCGGCAGCACCGAGGGCGCGGGGATCTGTCACAGCTATACCCCGGATGGGCGGTGCGTCTCGTTGCTGAAGATCCTGCTGACCAACTTCTGCATCTACGACTGCGCCTATTGCGTGAACCGGGTATCGAGCAACGTGCAGCGGGCGCGCTTCAGCGTGGACGAGGTGGTCGCGCTGACCATGGATTTTTACAAGCGCAATTACATCGAGGGCCTGTTCCTTTCCAGCGGCATCATCCGCAACGCCGACTACACGATGGAACGCATGGTGGAAGTGGCGCGGGTGCTGCGCCAGGAACATCGGTTCGCCGGATACATCCACCTGAAGACCATTCCCGAGGCCTCGCCCGAACTGCTGGCTGCCGCCGGGCGTTATGCCGATCGCCTGTCGATCAACATCGAACTGCCCACTGAAGACGGACTGGCCAGTTACGCCCCGGAAAAGTCGATGCCCTCCATCCGTGGCGCGATGGGCGAGCTCAGCTGGCGGATCGAGGAGGCCAAGGAGGCGCGCAAGGCGACCGCTACCCTGCCGCTGGCCGACCCGGCCCCGCGCACCCGGAAACCGCGAGCGCCGCGCTTCGCACCGGCCGGGCAAAGTACACAGATGATCGTCGGTGCCGACGGCGCGAGCGACCTGCAGATCCTGGGCGCGGCGGACAACCTGTATGGCAATTACCACATGCGCCGGGTTTACTATTCCGCGTTCAGCCCGATCCCCGATGCCAGCAAAGCGCTGCCGCTGCAAGCGCCGCCACTGGCGCGTGAGCACCGGCTGTATCAGGCTGACTGGCTGCTGCGCTTTTACGGCTACGGGGTGGAAGAGATTACCGACACCACCCAGGGCGGCATGCTCGACCTGGACATCGATCCGAAAATGGCCTGGGCGATCCGACACCCCGAGCGTTTTCCGGTGGACGTCAATACGGCGCCGAAGGAATTGCTGTTGCGTATTCCCGGCTTGGGCGTGCGCAACGTCAAGCGCGTGTTGATGGCGCGCCGCCATGGCCGCCTGCGGGTGGCCGACGTGGCCCGGCTGCGCGCGCCGATGAGCAAACTATTACCGTTCGTCCAGCTGGCCGACCACCATCCGCGCAAGCAGCTGGATGATCCTGCCACCCTGCGCGCGCGATTGGCGCCGCCACCGAAGCAGGGTGCGTTGTTTTGACTGGTCCGGCACGTACTGACCTGCAGCGCTGGAGCGCGCGGGTGGACCCGGCGTGGTCGCTGCAGGCATGGCGCGCGGTAGCGCGGGCGGCATTGCAGCGACAGGTCACACCGCCCCAGCTGGACTGGCTCGATGCCGGCGACGGCTCGCTGCTGGATGCCCCTTCGGTGCTGGCTGCGCCACTACCGGTGCAGCCCACGCCGACGCAGGCCGCGGTACCCCGTGACTTTCTCGAACTGGCCGCCACCTGCCTGTGCCACCGTGAACCGCAGCGACTGGCGCTGCTGTACCGGATGCTGTGGCGCATAACCCACGGCGAGCGCCGCCTGCTGACCAACCCGGCCGACCCCGACGTGGTGCGCGCCATGGCCCTGGCGCAGGCAGTACGCCGCGATGCGCACAAAATGAAGGCGTTCGTGCGCTTCCGGGAAGTACCCGGCGAGCAAGAGGCGTTCATTGCCTGGTTCGAGCCAGACCACCACATCGTGGACCGGGTGGCGCCCTTCTTCGCGCGTCGCTTCGCCGGCATGCGGTGGGCGATCCTGACCCCGACGCGCAGCGCGCGATGGGATGGCAGCACGTTGTCATTCGGCCCCGGCGGCAGCCAGGAGCAGGCGCCGCGCGAGGACGCGCGCGAAGAATTGTGGCGCACCTACTACGCCAATATCTTCAACCCGGCCCGGCTCAACACGCGCATGATGCGGCAGGAAATGCCCGCCAGGTACTGGAAACACCTGCCTGAAGCAACGCTGCTGCCGATGCTGGTGCGCGACGCTGGCGATCGCGTACAGGAGATGCATGACCGCGACGTGCAGGCACCGCAGCGCCGCATTCCCGACCGCCGGATTACCGCGCGTGCGCCGGCCACCGCCAACGGCGATGACCTGGATGCGCTGCGCACGGCGGCCATGGGATGCCGCCGCTGCCCACTATGGGAACCGGCCACCCAGACGGTGTTCGGTGAAGGGCCGCAGAACGCCAAGGTGATGCTGGTGGGCGAGCAGCCCGGCGACAGCGAAGACCTGAGCGGGCACCCCTTCGTGGGTCCGGCCGGGCAGCTGTTGAACCGCGCGTTGGCGGAACTTGATATTGACCGCAGCACGCTGTACATGACCAATGCGGTGAAGCACTTCAGGTTTGAGCGACGCGGCAAACGGCGCATCCACAGCAAGCCGCAGATGACCCACGTCACTGCGTGCAAACCGTGGCTGATGGCAGAAATAGAAAACGTGCGCCCGGCGGTGATCGTGTGCCTGGGGGCCACCGCGGCTACTGCCGTGTTCGGTGCGGGCTTTAACCTGATGGAGAAGCGCGGCCGCTGGCACTCGCTGGACGACGGCACGCGCGCATTCGCCACGGTGCACCCGGCGTGGGTACTGCGACAGGGCGAGGGCGAGGCGCGCGAGGCGGCGTATCGCGGGCTGGTGGAGGATCTGCGGCGTTTGTGCGCCGTGTAGCTGCTCCGGCGCGGGATCTGATATTGACCGAGGCCAGGTCAACTCCGAAGGTCAAGTCCGTCCTCCCTCGCCTACAGACCGGCGTAGTAGCGTTTGATCTTCTGCGCCATCAACCTGCGGCGCTCTGTAAGAAACGCATCGAAATTCTCGGGCTGATACGCCTGCAGTTCGTCTGGCAGGCAGTTTGCCTGCAGGTTTGCGCGCAAATCTGCCAGCCGAACAATGGCGCCATAGCGGGCCGTACCGGTTTCACACTGATCCAGCACAGCTGCCATGTAACTGGCCGGTGCGGTTTGGCCGATCTTGATGTTCACTTCCTGCTGCACGTAAACATAGTTCGCAACCTGGTTGTACTTGCTTCTGCTCAGACCACGGCCCTTCAGGAAATTCTTCGGGAATACATGGTGGATGTCGCCGTGGTGTGTGAGCATGTCGCGCACGGTGATGTCCTTGGACAGGAAGCCCCTGTCACCTTGATTTGCCTGCGCAGCCCAGAACACCTTGATGGCCGGAGCATTGACAGATGATGTGTTCAGTGCCTGGGGCAGTCCGAAGTCCCAGAAAGCATCGGACAAGTCGGCTGCCTCGATCTCACCAAGCACCTCGGCAATCGGACGCTCGTGCACGGCCTTGATGTCGCGGTCGAAACGCGATTCTGGCGAACCCGAATAGCGTCCGGTCAGCAACGACATGACAAACCAGCGCCGAACCCATGTTTCGATGTTCGGATCGTTGCCGAGGTCGCGCTTGAGTTTGAGGTAAAGCACATAGGCGAAGTTGAGGGCATTGACAGAGCCGATCATCGAGCTGTCCATGTAGCCCGCCGAGCGAATTATCATCAGGAAGCGCTTGAAGTGCGTCTCACTGATGAACTCCTTGACCCCCTCACCCAACGTCCTGAAGGACGCTTCTTCTATCTCCTTCTCGTAACTGCGGGTCTCGAAATTTCGACCCGATAGCAACCCGACAAGGTCGGACAATCGCCCACGGTTGAAGCGAGTAGTGAATGCCACACGCAGCATATCCGAGTAGCTTGGATCGTACAGATCGTCGTTCTCGCTCTTCAACCAGCGCATGGCCCGGAAGTAGTCGGTCTGAACGAATGCCTTGTCGTTCTTCTCGATATGCGCGTAGAACTCAGGAGCGATGGAAAGGTGGCAGAAGTAGTCGATTGCCTTGCGCAGCGTATTGCCATCGAACTCCTCATTGGCAGCAATCTTCGACATGGCAAAGTCGGCTTGACTGAGCACCACGCCTTTTGAATTGATGCGGATGAATATCTCGGTCACCGTCTCAATGTCCAGATCAGCCGCGAGTTCAATCAGGCCTACCTGCTTCTTGGTGATGTCGCACAACTTGTCCAACCGCTCGTAAAGCAGGTCTTCGTCCACATCCGGGTTCAGCTCGAGGTAGTCACGCCCGACTTTATGAGCCTTCAGGTCACCGCTGACGATTGGCGCGATGTCGGAGAACCAAGCCTTGTCCTTCTCGATGGCAGGATTGCTGACCTCAAACCGTTCTTCAATCGGGTGGAAAGCAATACGAATGTGCACCTGCAGATAGTCTTGATTGACGACCTGCTGCCCGGCAATCGCCGCAGTCAGCGCCGTGACCCGCTGCTGGCCGTCGATGAGAACCTTCTTCCCTTCTGCCAGGGAGCCGTCCTTCAGCTTCACGGTCGGATTGCGCCAAGCGATGATGTAACCGACCGGGAAGCCCTGGTACAGGCTATCCATCAGGTCTCGGACCTTACTTGCATCCCAGACGAAAGGTCGCTGTATTTCCGGAATTGCGATTTCGCCCGACCTGACCCAGCTCAGGAGGGTTTCAATCAAATGCTGGTTCACAGAGTACTTTTGCGACGACATACAGTCCTTTGAGCGTGTCAGGAAGCGGCAATGGTGAAGTATCCCATAGCGGACCGGGCGCTCAGCAGCTCAGGATGAGGTGGCCGGCCAGTGCGCCGCAGCCCGCCCACAGGCCGAGCATCAGCAAGAGCCCGGCGAAGGCGGTCACTACGCGCCAGCCCAGCCGTGCGCCCTTGCTGCGCGCGAAGACCCACCATGCCAGCAGCGGGCCCGCGATCAGGCCGCCGCCCAGCAGCGCCACCGCCAACCAGCCGATCCACTCGGGCTTGTGGCCGGCCTCAGGGGGACATTGGGTGGTGGCATATGCCGCCGGAATCAGCAGCAGGTTGAACAGTCCAACGGCGATGCGACGGGGACGCGTGCCGACGCGGGGTCGGCACCTGTCCGCGATGCCATGGGCTGGCGTCAATGCGCCGCCAGGTAGATATCCTGCAGTACCGCCTTTTCCAGCTCCAGCTCGCTGAGCAGATTCTTCACGATATCGCCAAGGCTCAGGATGCCGACCAGCTTGGCCCCTTCGGTCACCATCAGATGACGATGGCGGGAGTACGTCATCAGCGCCATGGCCTGCTTGAGGGTCGCGTCCGGGCCGATGCCTTCCAGCCCTGCCGACGGCAAGCTGGAAATGACCCGTCGGCCGGCCTGGGGACCATCTTCCGCAAGGCTGCGCACGATGTCCTTCTCGGACACGATCCGCACGGGCGCATCGTCCTTCATCACCACCAGGGCGGCGATCTTGTGCGCGCTCATCTTGTGCGCGGCGGCACCGATGGTGTCTTCCACATCGATGGTGACGATGGCTTCTTTCTTGGATTGCAGGAGTTCGCGGACGTTCATTCTTGTTTCCTGTTACAGGTTACTGAAGTCGAGAGATGCGCCTGGTTGCAGCGAGGTCGGTGGCAGTGCCACGCGGTCCTCGGTCACTCGATTCTACGACCGCACCCTGGGCCAGGAGTTTGCAAATCTGGGACGGTTCGTCGTGGAAAGCGTGAACGACCCTGAGAATGGCACCGTGACTAAAACCGTCGCTGAATGCCGCCGCAGGGTGAGACTAAAGTTCCGGTACCGATTGCCGGGTAGCCACCCCATGGGGTGGCTCTGCAACAGGGTGATCGCACAAAAAAAGGGTGACCCCGCAGGGCCACCCTGGATACGTGTCAGCGCAGCGTCGGCGGCGGACACATCACTCCACCGTCACGCTCTTGGCCAGGTTGCGCGGCTTGTCCACGTCTGTCCCGCGGGCCAGTGCGGTGTGGTAAGCCAGCAACTGCACCGGGATGGTGTGCACGACGGCGCTCAGCGCGCCCACATGGCGTGGGGTGCGGATCACATGCACGCCGTCGGACTCGACGAAGTTGCTGTCCTGGTCGGCGAACACGAACAGCTCACCACCGCGCGCACGCACTTCCTGCATGTTGGATTTGACCTTCTCCAACAGGCTGTCGTTCGGGGCGATCACCACCACCGGCATGTCCTCATCCACCAGCGCCAGCGGGCCGTGCTTGAGCTCACCGGCCGGATACGCCTCGGCGTGGATATAGGTGATCTCCTTGAGCTTGAGCGCGCCTTCCAGCGCGATCGGGTAATGCAGGCCACGCCCCAGGAACAGTGCACTGCTCTTGCGTGCGAAGCGTTCGGCCCATGCGGCGATCTGTGGCTCCATGTTCAGCGCGTGCTGCACGCTGCCCGGCAGGAAGCGCAGCTGCTCCAGGTAGTCCGCTTCCTGCACGGCGTCGATGCGGCCATGCAGCTTGCCCAGCACCACGGTGAGCTGGAACAGTGCCGCCAGCTGCGTAGTGAAGGCCTTGGTCGAGGCAACACCGATCTCGGCACCGGCACGGGTGTAGCAGACCAGTTCACTGGCGCGCGGAATCGCACTCTCGGGCACGTTGCAGATCGAGAGCGTATGCAGATGGCCGAGCGACTTGGCGTACTTGAGCGCTTCCATCGTATCCAGCGTTTCGCCGGACTGGGAGATGGTGACGATCAGGTGCTTGGGATTCACATAGGCAGCGCGGTAACGGTATTCGCTGGCGACTTCCACGCTGCACGGCAGGCCGGCAATCGCTTCGATCCAGTAACGCGCGGTCAAGCCGGCGTAGTAGCTGGTGCCGCAGGCAAGGATCTGCACACCTTCGATACCCGACAGCACGGCTTCGGCATTCTTGCCGAACAGGGTCGCCGGGAAGCCACCGGCGTCGATCGCCGCTTCGATGGTGTCGCCCAGCGCGCGCGGCTGCTCGTGGATTTCCTTCTGCATGAAGTGGCGGTACGGGCCCAGCTCCAGCGAGGCCAGCGACACATCCGACAGGTGCACCTCACGCACGATCGGCTGGTTGTGCTCGTCGTAGACCTGCACGCCGTCGCGGCGGATGTCGGCGGTGTCGCCCTCTTCCAGGAAGATCACCGTGCGGGTGGCCTGGAGGATCGCCGAGACATCGGAGGCGACGAAGTTCTCGCCCTCGCCCACGCCGACCAGCAGCGGGCAGCCCATGCGCGCACACACAAAGTGGTCCGGCTCGGCACGGCTCATCACCGCCAGCGCGTAGGCACCGGTCAATTCCTTGACCGTGCGCTGCAGCGCCGCCAGCAGGCTGTCGCCTTCCTTGAGGTGATGGTGCATCAGGTGCGCGATCACTTCGGTGTCGGTCTGCGACTCGAAGGTGTAGCCCAGCGCGCGCAGCTTCTCGCGCTGTTCTTCGTGGTTCTCGATGATGCCGTTGTGGACCAGTGCCACGCCGTGGCTGATGTGCGGGTGCGCATTGGCCTCGGTCACGCCACCGTGGGTGGCCCAGCGGGTGTGGCCGATGCCGAGCAGCGATTGGAAGCCTTCGCTCGTGGCGGCCTTCTCCATCTCGGCCACCCGGCCGGTACGGCGCACACGACGGACATCAGGCTCGGCGGCGGCGGTATCGATCACGGCAATGCCGGAGGAGTCGTAGCCCCGGTATTCCAGTCGCTTCAGGCCTTCGATGAGGACCGGTACCACGTCGCGATGCGCGATCGCTCCCACAATGCCGCACATAGATTCAGATCCCAGCTGGTTAGCCTCGCATTCTAGCGTGGCCGCCCCGGCGGCTTGGGCGCTGCCGGCTTAACGAAAGTGTCCGGTCCGGTGTCCGCGGACACGCGGACACGCCGCGCCGATCGCAAGCCCTTGTTTTGAAAGGGTGAAAAGTTGGCACGAAGTCTGCTTTGGTACTTCACAACCCAACCGCGAACGAGCCCCATGATCCGCGACACTTCCGCCCAGGACCAGACCCTTTCCTCGCATGCCGCGCCCGCCCCGTGGAAGCGCTGGCTGTGGCCGGCGGTCGCCGCCCTGGTCGTGCTGCTGGCGATCGGCTTCGCCGCCCGCGCCTGGCTCGGCGCCAGCCGCTCGTTCGACAGCGCACGTGTCCGCGTGGCCGAGGTCACCCGGGGCGACATGGTCCGCGACATCGCTGCGGACGGCCGTGTGATCGCGGCCAACAACCCGGTGCTGTATGCGATCTCCGCCGGCAACGTGGATCTGAAGGTCGTGGCCGGTGATGTGGTCAAGCAGGGCCAGCAGCTGGCCGTGATCGACAGCCCCGAGCTGCGCAGCAAGCTGGCCCAGGAACAGGCCACGCTGGCCGGGCTGCAGGCCGAGGCGAGCCGCGCGAGCCTGGATGCCACGCTGGCCCGCGCCACCGCCCAGAAAGACACCGACCAGGCCGTGATCGAACGCCAGGCCGCGGTGCGCGACCTGGAGCGCTACAAACGCGGCTTCGATGGTGGCGCGGTGCCGCAGGTGGATGTCGCCAAGGCCGAGGACACCGTCAAGAAGAGCGACATCCAGCTCGAGCACGCCCGCAAGGACGCCATGCTCAAGGCCCAGGGCGCCGATCTGGATGCGCGCAACAAGCGCCTGCTGGCCGACCGCCAGCGCGCCGTGGTCACCGAAGTCGAACGTCAGGTCGACGCGCTCACCCTGCGCGCGCCGTTCGATGGCCAGGTCGGCCAGGTGCAAGCCACCCAGCACACCAACGTCGTCGCCAATGCGCCGATCCTGGGCGTGGTCGACCTGTCCCGCTTCGAGATCGAGATCAAGGTGCCGGAGAGCTTCGCGCGCGAGCTGTCGATCGGCATGCCGGCACAGCTGACCGGCGGCAGCGGCCAGTTCGCCGGTGAGATCTCCGCGGTGTCCCCGGAAGTGGTCGCCGGTGAGGTCAACGCCCGCATCCGCTTTGCTGACAAGCAGCCACAGGGCCTGCGCCAGAGCCAGCGGATGCAGGCACGCGTGCTGCTCGATACCCGCCGCAACGCACTCAAGATCGAACGTGGCCCGTTCGTCGAACAGGGCAACGGCTACGCCTACGTCATGGACGGCAGCAGTGCGGTCCGTCGCCCGGTCAAGCTCGGTGTGAGCAGCCTGGGCGAAGTGGAAATCCTCTCTGGCCTGCAGCCCGGCGATCGCGTCGTGGTGTCCGGCAGTGATCTGTTCGGCGACGCCGAGCGCGTCTCCATCAACTGATTCAGTCCCTTTCGATCTTCTCGACCCTCAAAGGAAAACAGCCATGCTTGAAATGCGCTCGGTCGCCAAAGTCTTCCGCACCGAACAGGTGGAAACCCATGCCCTGCGGTCGCTGGACCTGCATGTCCGCGAAGGGGAGTTCGTCGCCGTGACCGGTCCGTCCGGTTCGGGCAAGACCACCTTCCTCAACATCGCCGGCCTGCTGGAGACCTTCACCAGCGGCACCTATCTGCTCGATGGCCAGGACGTCAGCCAACTCGGTGACGACGCCCGCAGCCGCCTGCGCAACCAGAAGATCGGCTTCATCTTCCAGGGCTTCAACCTGATCTCCGACCTGAACCTGTTCGACAACGTCGATGTGCCGCTGCGCTACCGCGGCATGCCCGCGGCCGAACGCAAGCAGCGCATCGAGCACGCGCTTGGCCAGGTGGGCCTGGCCTCGCGCATGAAGCACTACCCGGCCGAACTGTCCGGTGGCCAGCAGCAGCGCGCCGCGATCGCACGTGCACTGGCCGGCAGCCCGCGCCTGCTGCTGGCCGATGAACCGACCGGCAACCTGGACAGCCAGATGGCCCGGGGCGTGATGGAGCTGCTGGAAGAGATCAATTCCAAGGGCACCACGATCGTGATGGTCACCCACGATCCGGAACTGGCCGCGCGCGCCAAGCGCAACGTGCACATCGTCGATGGCCAGGTCACCGACCTGCTGCGCGATCCGGTGCTCGCCACGCCGCGCCCCGCGGTTGCCGCCGCCATCGCCAACGACTGAGGCCGGCCATGATTGCTTACTACTTCCGACTGGCCCTGCGCAGCTTCCGGCGCAACAAGGTGCTGACCGCGCTGATGGTGATCGCCATCGCGCTGGGTATCGGCGCTTCGATGACCACGCTGACCGTGTTCCATGTGTTGTCCGGTGATCCGATTCCGCAGAAGAGCGACCGGCTGTTCAGCGTCCTGGTTGATCCACAGCCCCTGCTCGGTTATCAGCCCGGAGAAGAGCCCGCCGATCAGCTGACCCGATTCGATGCGGACAAGCTGCTTCGTGAGAAGCATGCCAAGCGCCAGGCGATGATGACCGGCGGTGGCGTCACCATTGAGCCGGACAGCAGCACGCTGCGCCCGTTCAGCACCGATGCGCGCTACACCTCGAGCGATTTCTTCCCGATGTTCGATACCCCGTTCCTGTACGGCCAAGGGTGGAAGGAGACTGAGGATGAAGGTCGCGGCCGGGTCGCGGTGATTTCCAAGACACTCAACCAGAAGCTGTTCGAGGGCGCCAACAGCGTCGGCAAATCGGTGCGCGTCAACGGCAACACCATGACCGTCGTTGGCGTGCTCGGCGACTGGCACCCCAATCCGCACTTCTATGATCTGTATACCGGTCGCTACGGCGACAGCGAGGACGTCTTCCTGCCGTTCTCCACGGCGATCGAGTTGAAGTTCGACCGCAACGGCAGTATCGACTGCTTCGGTCGTCGCAACGAGACCGATCCCACCGGGCCCAGCGCAAGCTGCACCTGGATCCAGTACTGGGTGGAGCTGGAAAACCCCGGCCAGGCCGCAGAGTACCGCCGCTACCTGGAGAACTACTCCGATCAGCAGCGTGCTGCCGGTCGCTTTGAACGACCCAACAACGTGCGCCTGCGCAATGTCATGGAATGGCTGGACTTCAAGAAGGTCGTCCCCGGTGATGTGCGCCTGCAGTTGTGGCTGGCGATGGGCTTCCTGCTGGTCTGCCTGATCAACACGGTGGGCCTGCTGCTGGCCAAATTCCTGCGTCGCAGTGGTGAGATCGGGGTACGCCGTGCGCTGGGTGCCAGCCGTGGCCAGATCTTCCTGCAATCGTTGATCGAGGCCGGCACGGTCGGCCTGGCCGGGGGCCTGCTCGGCCTGGTACTGGCGATGGTCGGGCTGTATGCAGTGCGCCAACAACCCGTGGACTACGCCAAGTTGGCCACGCTGGATGGACAGATGCTGCTGATGACCTTCGCGCTGACCCTGGTCGCCAGCCTGCTGGCTGGATTCCTGCCGGCGCTGCGCGCCATGCAGGTCACGCCCGCCATCCAACTCAAATCGCAGTAAGGATCCGGAGCACACCATGGATATCCGTCCCATCCTCTCCACCCTGCGCCGGCACAAGACCGCCGCGGCACTGATCGTGCTGGAGATCGCCCTGACCTGCGCCATCGTCTGCAATGCGCTGTTCCTTATTGGTCAGCGCATCGAGAAGATCAACCAGCCCAGCGGCATCGCCGAAACCGAACTGATCGAAGTCAGGCTGGGCGGGATCGGCCCCCAGGTCAACGCCGTGGCACGTACCCGCGAGGATCTGGCGGCGTTGCATGCGCTTCCCGGCGTCAAAAGCGCAGTGACGCTGAATCAGATCCCGTTCCGCAACAGCTCCTGGAATACCAGCCTGGGCCTGGTCCCCGACCAGGAGCGCCCAACGCTGAGCTCCTCCCAGTACTTCGCCCGGGAAGGTGCGCTGGATACGCTGGGCGTGGAGCTGATCGCCGGTCGCGATTTCCAGCCCGATGAATATCGCGATCTGGAAGAGGTCAAGAACGACGAAGTCGCGGCGGACAAGGGCTCGGCGGTGGTTGTCACCAAGGCAATTGCCGACAAGATGTTCCCCGGCGGCGATGCACTGGGCAAGACGATCTACAGCGGCTCCATGCCGCTGCGCATCATCGGCATCGTCAAGGTGCTGGCCCGCCCGACGGCACGTGATGGTGACACGCAGTTCTCGATCGTGCTGCCGCTGCGGACCACCTATGACGAGGGCTTCTACCTGGTGCGTGTCACCGATCCAACCCGCCGCGACGAAGTGCTCAAGTCCGCCGTCGCAGCCCTGGAGCGGGTGGACGCCAGCCGCCTGGTGCACGGCAAGTACACCTACGAGGAACAACGCAACAAGTACTTCGCCAATGACCGCGCCATGGTCGGCCTGCTCATCACCGTGTGCGTGGCATTGCTGGTCGTCACTGCACTGGGCATCGTCGGCCTGGCCAGCTTCTGGGTGCAGCAGCGCACCAAGCAGATCGGCATCCGCCGCGCGCTGGGGGCAACCCGCAGCCAGATCCTGCGCTACTTCCAGACCGAGAACTTCCTATTGGCCACCGTGGGGATCGTGCTGGGCATGTTGATGGCCTACACGATCAACCTGTGGCTGATGAACAACTACGAGCTGCCGCGCATGCCCATCAGCTACCTGCCGATCGGCGCGGTGCTGCTGTGGCTGCTCGGCCAGATCGCTGTCTTCGGCCCGGCCCGTCGTGCCGCCGCCGTCCCCCCTGCCGTTGCCACCCGGAGTGCCTGAAATGCGCCAGACCAAACTCGCTACCCTGTTGTTCTCCCTCCTGCTGGCCAGCGCTCCCGCGCTGGCCGCCACCCAGACCGATACCGCGCGCCTGGAGTGGCGCGATGACAGCCACCACCTGGTGGTGGATGCCCGGGATGGCATCGTGCGCGTTACCACCACCGAGCCAAGCACCTATTTCGGCGTGCGCAGCGGCGATCGGATTCTGCGTGTGGATGGCCAGCCCGTCCGGCGCATGGCCGACCTCACCCATGCACTGGTCGGCAACAAGGCCACCCGGGTGCCCGTCGTCGTGCTGCGCAAGGGCGACCAGGTGACCGTCGATGTCAACACCGCCGCCTGGAGCGACGTCCTGGCGGTGCAGACCCCGCCCATCCCCCAGGCGCCTGGCGCCGGCAACTGAGCCAAGCGCGCCGGGCCATCTGCCCCTTGGCCCGGCGCTCCGGTACTCTTGATTCCACTTCCGGCCCTACGCTGACGCATGCCCTCGATCCTGATCATTGACGACAACGCCAGCGTCGGCACCGCCCTCGACGTGCTGTTCTCGCTGCACGACATCGAGGCGCTGCATGCGATCTCGCCCGAACAAGGGCTGGCGATCCTGGAACAACAGCCGGTGGATCTGGTGATCCAGGACATGAACTTCACCGAAGACACCACCTCCGGCGAAGAAGGCGAAGCATTGTTCCAGCAGATCCGCGCGCGCCATCCGGATCTGCCGGTGATCCTGTTGACCGCCTGGACACATCTGAGCAGTGCGGTCGATCTGGTCAAGGCGGGCGCCGCGGACTACCTGGCCAAGCCATGGGACGACCGCAAGCTGCTGATCACGGTCAACAACCTGCTGGAGCTGTCGGAAACCCGCCGCGAACTGGACCGCCGCCGCGACCGCGAGCAACGGGATCGCTCGGCGCTGGAGGCCCGCTACGATCTGCGCGGCGCCGTGGTGGCCGATCCGGCCAGTGAGCGTGTGGTCAACCTGGCCTGCCAGGTGGCACGCTCGGCACTGCCGGTACTGATCACCGGCCCCAACGGCGCAGGCAAGGAGAAGATCGCCGAGATCATCCAGGCCAACTCGCTGGTAGCCAAGGGGGCGTTCGTCGCGCTCAACTGCGGCGCGATTCCGTCCGAGCTGATCGAGGCGGAGTTGTTCGGTGCCGAGGCCGGTGCCTACACCGGTGCCAACAAGGCACGCGAAGGCAAGTTCGAGGCCGCCGATGGCGGCACCCTGTTCCTGGATGAGATCGGCAATCTCTCTGCCAGTGGACAGATGAAACTGCTGCGCGTGCTGGAAACCGGCCGCTTCGAACGACTGGGCTCCAACCGCGAGCGGCAGGTCAAGGTGCGCGTCATCAGTGCGACCAACGCCGATCTGCCCGCGATGATCCGCGATGGCCAGTTCCGCGAGGATCTCTACTACCGCCTCAATACCGTCGAGCTGGCGCTGCCACCGCTGGCCGAGCGGCCCGGCGACATCCTGCCGCTGGCCGAACGCTTCCTGGACAGTGGCAAGCCACTGTCCACCGCTGCGGCCACCGCGCTTCAGCGGCATCCCTGGCCGGGCAATGTGCGCGAGCTGCGCAACGTGCTGCAGCGCGCCCAACTGTTCGCCACCGGACCGCGCATCGAGGCAGGCGACCTCAACCTGCCGCGCGCCGCGGCCCCGCGCGCGGCCAGCCCGACCGTGGACCCGGACCGCAGCCGCATCGAAACCGCGCTGGCCCACAACCACGGCATCATCGCCCAGACGGCGGCCGAGCTCGGGCTCAGCCGCCAGGCGCTGTATCGGCGCATGGACCGTTACGGCATCCCGCGCGAATGAAGCGGCGCTCGTTCACCTTCCGGCTGTTCCTGCGCCTGCTGCCGGTGCTGGCACTGGCGGCTGCATTTCCGTGGTATCTGGCGTTCTGGCTGGACCATGGCTGGGCGGTTACGTGCATCTCGGTTGTCGTGCTGCTGGCGCTGATGTGGTGGAGCCTGCGCCGCGCGACGGCGCCGATCCGCTCATTGCTGCGCGCCCTGTCCGGCACCACCAGCAGCTACCGCGACGGCGAATACAACTTCGGCATCTATTGGCCCTCCAATGATGAGCTGGGCGATCTGGTCCAGGCCCACCGCGAACTCGGCGATGTGCTGCGTGCGCAGCGCCAGGACCTGGTCCAGCGCGAGCTGCTGCTGGACACCATGGTGCAGAACACGCCGGTGTCGATGCTGTTGCTGGCGCACGGCGGCGACGGCGTGCAGCGCGTGGTGTTCTCCAACCTGGCGGCGCGCAAGCTGCTGCACAACGGTTGGAAGCTGGAAGGCCAGCGCATGGACGATGTCATGGCGACGATGCCGATCGAGCTGCGCGATGCCATCGCCCGCGGGGGCGACAGCCTGTTCGCGGTGCGCGGGGAAGGCCAGGACAATGATGATGAACGTGATGAAGACGACGAGCAGATCTATCACCTGTCCCGCCGCAACTTCCATCTCAACGGCCGCCCGCACGACCTGCTGTTGATCCGCCTGCTGACCGCTGAGCTGCGCCGTCAGGAAGTGCAGACCTGGAAGAAGGTCATCCGGGTGATCAGCCACGAGTTGAACAATTCGCTGGCCCCGATCGCCTCGTTGGCGCATTCCGGTGGCGAGCTGGTCCGGCGCGGCAAGACGGAACGGCTGGAAGAAGTGTTCACTACCATCGAAGAGCGCGCCCGCCACCTGGAAGGGTTCATCCGGGGCTACGCGCGCTTCGCCAAGCTGCCGCAGCCGCAGTTGCAGACCGTGCAGTGGAACCTGTTCCTGACCGGCCTTCAGCACCAGATCCCGTTCCGCATGGCCGGAATTCCCGATGATCTGCACAGCCGGGTGGACATCGCCCAGCTCGGGCAGGCGCTGTTGAACCTGCTCAAGAACGCGCATGAAGCCTGCGCGGACGCCGAACCACCGAATGAGGATGTCGAGCTGCGCCTGACCCGCCTGCCGCAGTGGCTGCGGCTGGAGGTATTGGACCGCGGCAAGGGCATGAACGAAGCGGTGCTGCAGAACGCGTTGATGCCCTTCTATTCCACCAAGCGCAACGGCACCGGCCTCGGCCTGGCGCTGACGCGCGAGATCGTCGAAGCGCACGGCGGCCGCATTTCATTGCAGAACCGCCGCGAAGGTGGCCTGTGCGTGGCGGTGTTCCTGCCTGCCGACACCCGCTAGCGCCGGCCGCTGGCCGGCACTACTTCTTCGTGGGGCGCTTCCAGCCGTCGATGGTTTCCTGGCGTGCGCGTGCGACGGTCAGCTTGTCCGCCGGCGCGCCACGGGTGATCACCGAGCCGGCCGCCACCGTGGCGCCCTCGCCGATCACGACCGGCGCGACCAGCGAGCTGTTGGACCCGATGAAGGCACGGTCGCCGATGGTCGTCTGCGATTTGTTTACGCCGTCGTAGTTGCAGGTGATGGTGCCCGCGCCGATGTTGACCTTGCTGCCGATCACTGCATCACCCAGGTAGGTGAGGTGGTTGGCCTTGCTGCCCGCGCCGAGCACGACCTTCTTGGTTTCCACGAAGTTGCCGACGTGCGCGCCCTCCGCGAGGACGGTACCCGGACGCAGCCGGGCGAACGGACCGATCTCCGCCGCGCCTTCGCTGATCACCCCGTCCAGATCGCAGTGCGGCTTGACCACGGTGCCCGCGGCCAGGCTGACATCCTTGAGCCGGGTGAACGCGCCGATGCTGACGCCGTCGCCCAGCACCACGCGACCTTCCAGGATCACGTTGACGTCGATCTGCACGTCACTGCCCACGGTCACCGTGCCACGGATATCCAGCCGTGCCGGGTCCAGTACGCGCGCCCCCTGGGCGCACAGTGCACGCACTTCACGCAGCTGCCAGGCGCGTTCGAGCTGGGCCAGCTGCCACGGGTCGTTGGCACCCTCGGCGTCCTGCGGATCCTGCACGAACGCCATCTCGGCCGGGGTGTAATCGCTGGCTGCCGCGGCAAAGATGTCGGTCAGGTAGTACTCGCCCTGCGCGTTCGCATTGGAGAGCTGGGACAACCAACGGCGCAGTGCCGTGGATTCGGCGGTGATGATGCCGGTATTGATGGTGCGGATGCTGCGCTGTTCGTCGCTGGCGTCTTTCTGTTCGACGATCGCGCCGACCTTGCCCTCGGCATTGCGCACGATGCGGCCATAGCCGGTCGGATCAGCCACCTCGGCCACCAGCACGGCCAGGCGGCCCGGCTGCGACAGCAGGTGGCGCAGCGTCTCGCCGCGGATCAACGGCACATCGCCGTACAACACCAGAACGGTTGCCGCATCCGGCACTTCCGGCATGGCCTGCAGCACGGCATGCCCGGTACCCAGCTGCTCGCCCTGCTCGGCCCAGCGCAGGTCAGGCTGATCGGCGAATGCCTGGCGCACCGCTTCGCCGCCATGGCCGTACACCACGTGGATCGCTTCAGGCTGCAGCTGGCGTGCGGTGTCGATGACGTGGGCGAGCATCGGGCGGCCGGCGATCGGCTGCAGCACCTTGGGAAGAGCGGATTTCATGCGCTTGCCGGCACCGGCGGCGAGGATGATCACGTGCAGGGGCTGGGTCATGGGTAGATCACGTTCCGGGAATCGTTGATGGGAATTCTAGTGCGACGCTCGTTAACATGTGGGATTGTCCGCACCCGGAGTGCACGTGAGTCTCCTCCGCCAAGGCAGCCGCTATCTCGTCGTGGGCCTGATCCAGCTGGTGTTGGACTGGGCCGTGTTCGTGGCTGCCACCGCATTGGGAATGCCAGCCGCACCCGGCAACCTGCTGGGGCGCGTGAGCGGCATGCTGCTCGGCTTCTGGCTCAACGGCCGCTACACGTTCGCCCACGATGGTGAACACCGTCTGGGCTGGTCACGGTTCGTGCGCTTCGCGCTGCTCTGGGCGGTGCTGACCGCGATCAGCACGCTGCTGGTGACGCTGGCGGCCGAGCACCTGGGGCTGCGCTATGCGTGGCTGGCCAAACCCTTGGTCGAAGGTGGCCTGGCGGGGATGTCGTTCCTGTTGATGCGGACCCTGATCTTCCGCTGAGGCGGCCGCTCTCACCGTTGATGCAGGCAAAAAAAAACGCCGGCAAGCCGGCGTTTTCCCCTTCGCGGATGGCGCCGTCGCGCCGCCCCGCTTAGTGCTTGAGGTTCTTGCGCAGGCGCTCAAGCGCCTGCAGCTGGGCGGACACTTCCGCCAGGCGCTGCTGCGCTTCGGCCACTTCCATTGCTTCACCACGGTTGGCCAGGATGCGCTCGGCTTCTTCCTTGGCCTTGCGGACCGAGGCTTCGTCGATGTCCTGGGCACGGATCGCGGTGTCGGCCAGCACGGTCACGACCTGCGGCTGCACTTCGAGAATGCCGCCGGAGATGGCGAAGTCGATCTGCTCGCCGCTCGGCGTGGTCACCACCACCTTGCCCGGCTTCAGGCGGGTGATCAGCGGGGCATGCTTGGGCGCGATGCCCAGCTCACCCAGCTCACCGGTGGCCACGACCAGGGTCGCCTCACCACGGAAGATTTCCTGCTCGGCGCTGACGATGTCGCAACGGATGGTGCTCATGAAACTCTTCTCGCTTTAGGGCGGGCTCGCGCCCACCGCAGGATGTCCTCAGCGGTGGGCCTGCGCCCACCCCGTGTGACGGGTCGGGACGGGCATCTCGCCCGTCCCCGCCGCATCAGGCCTTTTCAGCCATCTTCTTGGCCTTCTCGACCGCTTCTTCGATGCTGCCGACCATGTAGAACGCCTGTTCCGGCAGGTGGTCGTATTCGCCATCGACGATGGCCTTGAAGCCACGGATGGTGTCCTTCAGCGACACGTACTTGCCCGGCGAACCGGTGAACACTTCGGCCACGTGGAACGGCTGGCTGAAGAAGCGCTCGATCTTGCGGGCGCGGGTCACGGCCTGCTTGTCTTCTTCGGACAGTTCGTCCATGCCCAGGATGGCGATGATGTCCTTCAGTTCCTTGTACTTCTGCAAGGTCTGCTGGACGCGCTGGGCGGTGTCGTAATGCTCGTGGCCGATGACCAGCGGGTCCATCTGGCGGCTGGTCGAGTCGAGCGGATCCACGGCCGGGTAGATACCCAGCGAGGCGATCGAACGCGACAGGGTCACGGTCGAATCCAAGTGGGCGAAGGTGGTGGCCGGCGACGGATCGGTCAAGTCATCGGCGGGCACGTAGACGGCCTGGATCGAGGTGATCGAGCCGTTCTTGGTGGAGGTGATGCGCTCCTGCAGGACGCCCATTTCCTCGGCCAGGGTCGGCTGGTAACCCACGGCCGACGGCATACGGCCCAGCAGCGCCGACACTTCGGTACCGGCCAGGGTGTAGCGGTAGATGTTGTCGACGAACAGCAGCACGTCCTTGCCCTTGCCGTTTTCGTCCTTCTCATCGCGGAAGTACTCGGCCATGGTCAGGCCGGTCAGCGCGACGCGCAGACGGTTGCCCGGCGGCTCGTTCATCTGGCCGTACACCATCGCGACCTTGTCCAGGACGTTGGAGTCCTTCATCTCGTGGTAGAAGTCGTTGCCCTCACGGGTACGCTCACCCACGCCGGCGAACACGGACAGACCGCTGTGCGCCTTGGCGATGTTGTTGATCAGTTCCATCATGTTGACGGTCTTGCCGACGCCGGCGCCGCCGAACAGGCCGACCTTGCCGCCCTTGGCGAACGGGCACATCAGGTCGATGACCTTGATGCCGGTTTCCAGCAGCTCGGTGGCCGGGGACTGGTCTTCGTACGACGGCGCGGCACGATGGATTTCCCACGTGTCGCTGGCGGTGACCGGACCGGCTTCGTCGATCGGGCGACCCAGCACGTCCATGATGCGGCCCAGCGTGCCTGCGCCGACCGGCACCGAGATGGCGCGTTCGGTGTTGGTGGCGACCAGGTTGCGCTTCAGGCCGTCGGTGGAGCCCAGCGCGATGCAACGGACCACGCCGTCACCCAGCTGCTGCTGCACTTCCAGCGTGATTTCGGTGTTGTCCACCTTCAGCGCGTGGTACACCTTCGGCACCGACTCGCGGGGGAATTCGACGTCGACGACGGCGCCGATGATCTGAACGATCTTGCCCTGACTCATTGCTGCAATCCTCTAATGTGTGCTTTGACTGTGCGCGTCAGACTGCTGCCGCGCCGCCGACGATTTCGGAGATTTCCTGGGTGATCGCTGCCTGGCGGGCCTTGTTGTAGACCAGCTGCAGGGTTCCGATCAGCTTGTTCGCGTTGTCACTGGCCGACTTCATCGCGACCATGCGGGCTGCATGCTCGGACGCGACGTTTTCCAGCACCGCCTGGTACACCAGCGACTCGACGTACCGCGTCATCACGTGCTCGAGCACGGTCGCAGCGTCGGGTTCGTACAGGTAGTCCCAGTCGTGATGCGCGACCTGCTTCTCAGCAGCCGGCAACGGCAGCAGCTGATCGAAGCTGGCTTTCTGCGTCATCGTATTGATGAAGCGGTTGTAGACCAGGTACACGCGGTCGACCTTGCCGTCGGTGAATGCATCGAGCATGACCTTGATCACGCCGATCAGCTGTTCCAGGTGCGGCACATCGCCCATGTGGGTGACCGTGCCGACCATGTTGACCTTGACGCGACGGAAGAAGGTCGACGCCTTCTGGCCGACGGTGACCACATCGATCTCGGCACCCTTGTCCTGCCACTGGCGCACTTCGCCCAGCATCTTGCGGAACAGGTTGTTGTTCAGGCCGCCGGCCAGACCGCGGTCGGACGAGACCACGATGTAACCGACGCGCTTGACCTCGTCACGCTGGACCAGGAACGGATGCTGGTAATCGGTGCTGGCCTGGGCCAGGTGACCGATCACCTGCTTCATCGCCTGCGCATACGGACGCGACGTCTTCATCCGCTCCTGCGCCTTGCGGATTTTGGAGGCCGAGACCATTTCGAGCGCACGCGTCACCTTGCGGGTGTTCTGCACGCTCTTGATCTTGGTTTTGATTTCGCGTCCGCTTGCCATCTCTTATTCCCGTAGAGCGAAGGGGTGCTCCGCTTTGTCACAGTGAAGCGGGGCAACGCCCCGCTCTACATGCGGCTTACCAGCTGCCGGTGGTCTTGAACTCGGTGATGCCCTTCTTGAAGGCAGCCTCGATATCGTTGTCCCAGCCGCCGGTCGCGTTGATCTTGTTGATCAGCTCGCCCTGGGTGTTGGCGAAGTGGGCATGCAGACCTTCTTCCAGCGCCAGCAGCTTGTTGACCGGCACGTCGTCGAGGTAACCCTCGTTGACGGCGTAGATCGACAGCGCCTGGTTGGCGATGGACATCGGGGCGTACTGCTTCTGCTTCATCAGCTCGGTGACGCGCTGACCGCGCTCAAGCTGCTTGCGGGTGGCTTCGTCCAGGTCCGAGGCGAACTGCGCGAACGCCGCCAGCTCACGGTACTGGGCCAGCGAGATACGGATGCCGCCGGACAGCTTCTTGATGATCTTGGTCTGGGCCGCACCACCGACGCGCGACACCGAGATACCGGCGTTCACGGCCGGGCGGATGCCCGAGTTGAACAGATCGGTTTCCAGGAAGATCTGGCCGTCGGTGATGGAGATCACGTTGGTCGGCACGAAGGCCGAGACGTCACCGGCCTGGGTTTCGATGATCGGCAGCGCGGTGAGCGAGCCGGTCTTGCCCTTGACGGCGCCGTTGGTGAACTTTTCCACATACTCTTCGGACACGCGGGCAGCGCGCTCGAGCAGGCGGGAGTGCAGGTAGAACACGTCACCCGGGTAGGCTTCACGGCCCGGCGGACGCTTCAGCAGCAGCGAGATCTGGCGGTAGGCCACGGCCTGCTTGGACAGATCGTCGTACACGATCAGCGCGTCTTCGCCGCGGTCCATGAAGTACTCACCCATGGTGCAGCCCGAGTAGGCGCTGATGTACTGCATCGCGGCCGATTCGGACGCGGTCGCAGCGACCACCACGGTGTGCGCCAGGGCGCCGTTCTCTTCCAGCTTGCGCACGATGTTGGCCACGGTCGACGCCTTCTGGCCGATCGCGACGTACACGCACTTGATGCCGGTTTCTTTCTGGTTGATCACCGCATCGATGGCCAGGGCGGTCTTGCCGGTCTGGCGGTCACCGATGACCAGCTCGCGCTGGCCGCGGCCGATCGGGATCATCGAGTCGACGGACTTGTAACCGGTCTGCACCGGCTGGTCGACCGACTTGCGCCAGATCACGCCCGGCGCAACGCGCTCCACCGGCGCGGTGGCCTTGGCCGCGATCGGGCCCTTGCCGTCGATCGGCTCGCCGAGCGCGTTCACGACGCGGCCCAGCATTTCCGGACCGACCGGCACTTCCAGGATGCGACCGGTGGTCTTGGCGACGTCGCCTTCGCGCAGGTTCTGGTAATCACCCAGCACCACGGCGCCGACCGAGTCGCGCTCCAGGTTCAGGGCCAGTGCGAAGGTGTTGTTCGGCAGTTCGATCATTTCGCCCTGCATCACGTCGGCCAGACCGAAGATGCGCACGATGCCGTCGGACACGCTGGTCACGGTGCCTTCGTTGCGCGATTCCGCGGCCAGCTTGACCTTCTCGATGCGGTTCTTGATCAGTTCGCTGATTTCGGAGGGGTTGAGCGTGGTTGCCATCGTCAAGTCCTAGTGCCGGCGATCACGCCGGACGTTAAATGAATTCAGTTAGCGAGCGCGGTCTGCAGGCGCGACAGCTTGCCCTTGAGCGAGCCATCGATGACCACATCACCGGCGTCGATCACGGCACCGCCGATCAGCGACGCATCCACTGCGGTCGTCACATCCACCTCGGCGCCGAAGCGCTTGCGCAGCGCGGCCTTGATGGCGTCCAGTTCGGCGCCGGACAATTCGGTGGCCGAGGTCACCGTGGCCTTGACCACGTGTTCGGCTTCAGCGCGCAGCTGGTCGTACATGCCGGCGATTTCCGGCAGCAGCGGCAGACGGTGCGCATCGGCCAGGATGGCCAGGAAGCGACCGAAGGTCTCGCTGGACGATTCCGGCACCAGCATCGCGACGGCATCGCCGCGATCCAGTTCCGGGTTCGACAGCAAGGCCGCCACGCGCGGGTCGGCAGCTACGTGGGCGGAGAACGCAAGCGCGTCCGACCACGGCGCGAACGTGCCTTCGTCGCGCGCGGTCGCGAACGCGGCGCGGGCATACGGGCGTGCAAGCGTGAGGGCCTGGCTCATCGATCAGATCTCCGAGGCCAGCTCGTCGAGCAGCGCCTTGTGGGCGTTGGCGTCGATTTCGCGCTTGAGCAGCTTTTCGGCACCGCTTACGGCCAGCGCGGACACCTGCTTGCGCAGATCTTCACGGGCACGGTTGGCGGCAGCGTCGATCTCGGCGTAGGCCAGATCTTTCTGGCGGTTGGCTTCGACGATGGCTTCATTCTTGGCGGCATCAACGATCTGGTTGGCGCGTGCATGGGCCTGATCGATGATCTCGTTGGCCTTGGTGCGCGCATCCTTCAGTGCATCGTTGACCTTTTCCTGGGCCTGGGCCAGGTCTTTCTGGCTGCGGTCAGCAGCGGCAAGGCCTTCAGCGATCTTCTGCTGACGCTCTTCGATGGCGTTCATCAACGGCGGCCAGATCTTGGTCGCGATGATCCAGATCAGTCCGGCAAACGCCAGTGCCTGGGCAACGAGGGTAAAACCGATATCCATGGGGTTCGCTCAATCTGGGGTGATGGGGTGGTTGCGCCGCCCGAAGCGGCGCAGCCGTCCTTCATCCGCGATCAGGCGCACAAGGCGCCTGATCGTTTCGCTTTCGCTGGATCAGCCCGCAACGGCCGGCAGACGTGCAACGAACTCGCCGATGGTCGGGTTGGCGAAGGCCAGCAGCAGGCCGACGGCGACCGAGATGATGAACGCGGCATCGATCAGGCCGGCGGTGATGAACATGCGGACCTGCAGCACCGGAATCAGTTCCGGCTGGCGCGCGGCCGATTCCAGGAACTTACCGGACATGATGGCCAGACCGAGACCGGCACCCAGCGCGGCCAGGCCGATCATGATGCCGACGGCGAGGACGGTGGAGCTCTGGACTTGGGCGAGGTTGGTCAGGACGGCGAAGTACATGGTTTTCTCCTGGAACTTTGGATAACTAAGGGTTTAGAAACAAACGGATGAAGGGTGAAGCGAAACTCAGTGAGCGTCTTCCGACAGGCTCAGGTACACGATGGACAACATCATGAAGATGAACGCCTGCAGCGGAATCACCAGCAGGTGGAACAGCATCCAGCCCAGGCCGAATGCACCGCCTGCGATGGCACCGGCGATACCCGCACCGCCCAGCACCCAGATCAGCAGGAAGACGATCTCACCGCCGAACATGTTGCCGAACAGTCGCATCGCCAGCGAAATCGGCTTGCTCAGCCACTCGACGATGTTGAGGATCAGGTTGAACGGGAGCATCCACTTGCCGAACGGCGCGGTCAGGAATTCCTTGGTGAAGCCACCCAGGCCCTTGGAGCGCAGCGCGAAGAACAGCATCAGGAAGAACACGCTGATCGACATGCCCAGGGTGGCATTGACGTCGGCGGTGGGAACCGGCTTCCAGAACGCGTAATCATGCGGATGGGCGGCGCCCATCATGCCGGCCACCCACTGGGTGAAGGCATTCATCGGGTAGCCGATGAAATCCGCAGGAATCATCTTGATGAGGTTCATCAAGAGGATCCAGAAGAAGATGGTGATCGCGATCGGGGTCACCAGCTTGCTGGTGCCGTGGTAGGTGTCCTTGGCCTGGCGGTCAACGAACTCCAGGCAGATCTCGACGAACGCCTGCCACTTGCCCGGGACGCCTGCGGTCGCTTTGCGCGTGGCCATCCAGAAGGCGAACACCATGATCAGGCCCATCAGGACCGACGTGGCGATAGTATCCAGATGCAACGCCCACGGGCTGTCACGCATCACCACAAGATTCTGCAGGTGATGTTGGATGTAGGAGGTGGGAGTTAGCGCCTCGCCTGCCATGTGTCCGGAACCTTGAGTTAAATAAATTGGATCAGCGCCTGGCCAGAGCCAGGACCTGGAACATCAACCCGACGGCGATACCGGCCAGCAGCGCCAATGCAGGCAGCTTGAAGACCAGGAACCCCACCATCAGGACGCCGAATACGAGCACCCACTTTGCCACCACCGCCAGGATCAGGCGGGTCATCGCCGAACCTGCCGCCTGCACCCCGCCGCCCAGCGCCATCCGCGCGGCGACCCAGCCGGCTGCAGAAACCGCCACACCGGAGAGCAGCGCCCCCAGAGCGGCCTTCGGGCCTCCCCACAGCAGCAGGGCAAGAGCCAGGACAGCCACTGCAGCCAGCGGGTAAACCGCTGCGCGCAGCATCAGTCGCCGACCCGCGTCAACGGAGTTCAGCACGTGAATGTCCTGCATGGTTGTGAGTAGGAAAGGCCGAGGCCGCAAGCCAGCGCCTCGTCGAGCCGCCAAATTATAGCAATGGGACAATTTGAGAGACAACCGCTGCCTGTTCATCCCGGATGTAAGCCCGCCGTTGGGGGCTTGTGGAAACCTGTTCCACCCTCGGGCCAATCCCACTGCGCAAAGAGGTGCCCGATGCGGCAGTGCAGCATGTTGAACTTTGGTCGCACACCCGGGTCAGACCCATCAGCCTGCCGTTGAATCCTCGTCGGCGTCCCGCGCGCAGGCCAGTACAGGGTGGCCCCGAAGCCCTCTCCGGGGCCACCCTCTTTTTGCGGTGCTGCCTGTTGATCCAGAACCAGGCCCCGCGCGGCCGGTCGTTAACGGTGATTCCACCCGAAAACGGCCACGGGGCAGACCTGTGTGCCCTCTGTCTGCATGAACGGTACACACTGCGTCCACCATACCTTCACGAATGGTGGACGTCGCAGTGGGCAATGTGACGGCACATCACTAGAACCACCGCAAGGACCCCCGATGCGCCCGATGCTCTCCCTGCTTGCCGTGCCAGTCGCTCTGGCCGCACTCTCCTACGCCGCTCCGTCCCACGCCGCCGAAGGCGATGACCGCTTCGCCCTGCGCCTGGGTGCGATGCAGATCGATTCGGACAACACGATCCGTGGCAACACCAACATCGCGGGTCAGGACGTTGGCTTCTCCGAAGATTTCGGCCTCGGTGGCAAGGAATGGGAGCCGCGCATTGACGGCATGTTCCGTATCAGCAACCGCCAGCGCCTGCTGTTCAACTACTTCAAGTACGACAAGGATCGCCGCGAGACCCTCGATCAGGGTGTCAGCTTCGGCGATACCACTGTGCCGGCCGGCAGCTTCATCAAGGGTGAGCTGAAGTACCAGGTCGCCAGCCTGGTGTATGACTACTCGGTGGTGGACACCGAGAAGTTCGACCTCGGCCTGCAGCTGGGTGCCGAGTACGCCAAGGTCAGCACCAAGGCCTACGCCGATGTCGGCGACCTGTACCAGGGCGAGTTCCTGGACGAGAAGGCCGACGGTGTGGCGCCGGTGGTCGGTGCACGCCTGAGCTTCACGCCGTCCGAGAAGTGGATGATCACCTTCCAGGGCCAGTACCTGAACACCAAGTGGGGCAACTTCGACGATTACGACGGCGACCTGAGCCGCGCCAATGCGATCGTCGATTACCGCTTCACCAAGAACTTCGGCGTGTTCGCCGGCTACGACTGGTTCAAGCTGGACGTGGACCAGAGCGGCAGCGATGGCACGATCGGTCTGAAGCAGGAGTTCAAGGGTCCGGTGGCTGGCGTCAGCTTCGTCTTCTAAGCCCTTCGCACTACCTCTCTCCAAGCGCGGCCTCCGAAATATCGGGGGCCGCGTTTTTTTTGTGCGCTTTGTTTTGGGGAGCAACTGCGGGTTGTTTGGGGGTCGGGCACGGACACCCTGTCGTGCGAATGTCCCCCGGCGACGGCCTGTGGCCGCCACCTCCTCCTTGATTTCGCCCCACAGGGTATCCGTGCCCGCCTTGACAGACCTCCGGTGGCCGCCGGGAGGTCAGCAACGAAAAACCCCGGCGTTCACCGGGGTTTTTCGTTGAACCGGAGCCACCACCCAGGGCGGTGATCGACCGATTATTTCTTCTTCGGCATGTACAGATCGGTGATCGTGCCGTCGTAGATTTCCGCGGCCATCGCCACCGATTCGCTCAGCGTCGGATGGGCGTGGATGGTGTGGCCGATGTCTTCGGCCTCCGCACCCATCTCGATCGCCAGGCCGATCTCGGCCAGCAGATCACCCGCGTGCACGCCGACGATCGCACCACCGATGATGCGGTGGGTCTCTTCGTCGAAGATCAGCTTGGTGAAGCCCTCGGTACGACCGATGCCGATCGCGCGGCCGCTGGCGGCCCACGGGAACTTGGCCACGCCGACCTTCAGGCCCTTGGCCTTGGCTTCGGTTTCGGTCACGCCGACCCACGCGATTTCCGGATTGGTGTAAGCCACCGACGGAATCACGCGCGCCACCCACTCCTTCTTTTCGCCGGCGGCCACTTCCGCGGCCAGCTTGCCCTCGTGCGTGGCCTTGTGGGCCAGCATCGGGTTGCCGACGATGTCGCCGATCGCAAAGATGTGCGGCACATTGGTGCGCATCTGGCGGTCGGCCGGGATGAAGCCACGGTCGGTGACCTGCACGCCAGCCTTCTCGGCATCGATCTTCTTGCCGTTCGGCGAGCGGCCCACCGCGACCAGCACGCGGTCGAAGGTGGTCGCATCCAGACCCGGCTTTTCGCCTTCCACGGCCGCTTCGAAGGACACGGTGATGCCGGCCTTGTCGGCCTTGACGTCGGTCGCCTTGGTCTTCAGGTGGACCTCGACGCCCTGCTTCTTCAGGCGATCGGCCAGCGGCTTGACCAGGTCCTTGTCAGCGCCCGGCATCAGCTGCTCCATGAACTCGACCACGGTCACCTTGCTGCCCAGCGCCGCATACACCGTCGCCATTTCCAGGCCGATGATGCCGCCACCGACCACCAGCAGCGACCCCGGCACGTCGGCCAGTTCCAGCGCATCGGTGGAATCCATGACGCGCGTGTCGTCCCACGGGAAGTTCGGCAGCTTCACCGCCTGCGAACCGGCCGCGATGATGCACTGCTCGAAGCGCAGCAGCTGGGTCTTGCCGTCGTCGCCGACGATCTCCAGCTCATTGGCCGAGACGAACCTGGCCAGGCCCTGCACGGTGCGCACCTTGCGCTGCTTGGCCATGCCGGCCAGGCCCTTGGTCAGCTGGGTGACCACCTTTTCCTTGTAGCCGCGCAGCTTGTCCAGGGTGATGGTCGGCTTGCCGAACTCCACGCCGAAATCACCGGCGTGGGCGACTTCATCGATCACCGCGGCGGCGTGCAGCAGCGCCTTGGACGGGATGCAGCCCACGTTGAGGCAGACGCCGCCGAGGCTGGCGTAACGCTCGACCAGCACGGTGTCCACGCCCAGGTCGGCCGAACGGAAGGCAGCGGTGTAACCGCCCGGGCCTGCGCCCAGCACCACCATCTTGCACTCGATATCGGCCGGCTTGCCCGACGACAGCGCCGGCTGCGGCGCGGCCGGTTCGGCCGGGGCGCGGTGCGACGGGGTCACCGGGGGCTTGCTGGCCGGAGCGGCCTCGGCCTTCGGCGCTTCCGCCTTGGCCGGCGCGGCAGGCGCGGCGGCCTCGCCTTCGGCGTCCAGCAGCAGCACGACGTCGCCTTCGGAGAGGTTGTCGCCGAGCTTGACCTTGATTTCCTTGACCACACCGGCGGCCGAGGACGGCACTTCCAGCGTTGCCTTGTCCGATTCCAGCGTGACCAGACCCTGGTCCTTCTTCACCGTGTCACCCACGGCGACCAGCAGTTCGATCACCGGGACACCGCTGTAATCGCCGATGTCGGGAACCTTGATTTCAATTGCGGCCATTCGTGTTCTCCTGGTGCTCAGCCGGCCTTGCCGCCGAGCAGTTGCTGCAGTTCGTCGAGCGACTCGTCCAGATCTTTCCAGCGACGGTCGAGCTTCTTTTCCTTGGTGTCGCTGGCTTCGATCAGCAGCGCCACCTGTTTCATCATCAGCCGGCCCGCGCCGCACGCCGGCCGGGTGCCGCTGTAACGCTGGCCATCCACGGTGAAGGACAGCACGTCACCGTCCAGCACCGGCGCCTTGCGGTCGCCGGGCACCTGCGCGGCCAGCGCGGCCTGCCAGCTGTGCAGCAACCGCTGCGCCAACGGCGCCGGGATGGTGACCTGGTACTGGTCCGGGGCCTGGTCCACACGCAGTTCCACACCGCCCTGGCGGGCGCCGCTGTTCCAGGTGTAGACGCGCTTGTCGGCCCGGCTGTAGCGCAGGGTCCATGCCTGGTCCTGGGAGCCGGGCAGCAAGGCGACGCCGGTCTCCACGCCACTCTTGGGCAGGCTCACCAGTGACAGCGCAGGCTGCACCGTGCCATCGAACAGGGTTTCCACCGCCTGGCCATAGTTGCCGACCGCCGGTGGCCAGCCATGGCCCAGGTCGGACGCGCATTCGCGCGCGCCCGCCTGCGCCATCGGCAGCGCCATCAGCAGCCCGGCCAGGACCAGGCCCTGCTTCACAGCAGGACGCGCCGCATGTCGGCCAACACCTGCGAGAGGTAGGTGGTGAAGCGGGCGGCCAGCGCGCCGTCGATGACGCGGTGGTCATAGCTCAGCGACAACGGCAGCATCAGCTTCGGGGCGAACTCCTTGCCATTCCAGACCGGCTGGATCGACGACTTGGACACGCCCAGGATGGCCACTTCCGGTGCATTGACGATCGGGGTGAACGCCGTGCCACCGATGCCGCCCAGCGAGCTGATCGAGAAGCAGCCACCGCTCATGTCGGCCGGGCCGAGCTTGCCGTCGCGGGCCTTCTTGGCCAGTTCGCCGGACTCCTGCGCGATCTGCACCACACCCTTCTTGTCGACGTCGCGGATCACCGGCACGACCAGGCCGCTCGGCGTATCGGCCGCGAAGCCGATGTTGAAGTACTTCTTCAGGGTCAGGTTCTCGCCGCTGGCATCCAGCGAAGCGTTGAACTCCGGGAACTTCTTCAGCGCCGCGGCGCTGGCCTTGACCAGGAAGGCGAGCATGGTCAGCTTGATGCCGGCCTTTTCGTTTTCCTTGTTCAGCGCCACGCGCAGGGCTTCCAGCTCGGTGATGTCGGCCTGCTCGAACTGGGTGACATGCGGAATCATCGCCCAGTTGCGGGCCAGGTTCGCACCCGAGATCTTCTTGATCCGGGACAGCGGCTGGACCTCGACCTCACCGAACTTGCTGAAGTCGACCTTCGGCCAGGGCAGCAGGTTCAGACCGCCACCGGCCGCCACAGTACCGCCGGTGGCAGCGCCGCCGCCGGCCAGGGCCGACTTGACGAACTTCTGCACGTCGGACTTGGTGATGCGGCCCCCCTTCTCGGTGCCGCTCAGCTGGTTCAGGTCCACGCCCAGCTCGCGGGCGAACACGCGCACGGCCGGCGAAGCGTAGGGCACCTTCTGCGGCAGCACGCTGTCGGCGTTGAAGGCCACCGGCGGGCTGGTCGGCGAGCCACCCGACGGGGCAGCGGCGGCCGGGGCCGGCTGGGTCGGCTTGGCAGCGGACTGCTCGATATCACGGGCGGCCAGCTTGTCCGGCTCGGCCTGGGTGGCGACCGGCTCGACCTTGGTCGCGGTCTCGGCGGCTTCGGCCTTGGCAGCGGGGGCCGGGGCAGCAGCAGCGGCCGGCGCAGCGGCGGCTTCGCTGACTTCGATCAGGGCCACAAGCTTGCCCTCGGAGAGGTTGTCGCCGATCTTGACCTTGATTTCCTTGACGATACCGGCCACCGAGGACGGCACTTCCATCGTGGCCTTGTCCGATTCCAGCGTCACCAGACCCTGGTCTTTCTTGACGGTATCTCCAACGGCGACCAGCACCTCGATTACCGGGATATCGCTGTAGTCACCGATATCGGGGACAAGTGCTTCCTTGATTTCGGCCATGGGGAAAACTCCGGCAATCTGGTGTAGGGAATCGCCTATTGTGGGGGCTTCGCGCGCCAGCGCCAACCAGCTTGGCGAATTTTCAGCGCCGCTGTCCCGGGACAGGCTGTTGCAGGCATCTGCTTTGGCCGGATTGGGCTTGGCACAGTGCAAAGTGGAATTTTCCAGTCGGTACCGTATTGTCCGGCGCTGTCCCCGCCTCAGCGCCGGATGGCATCGGCCAGCGGCTGCCATGCCTCCACCAGCCGAGGCAACGGCCACGCCGCGTTCGCCGGGCTGGTGGAGGGCAGCGACCAGACCGGCACCTCGTGCGCCGCATCAAGCAGCGCCGGCACGATGAAACGCTGGAACGCCCGGTACGCGGTGCCGCCATTGCAGGCGATCGCGCGCAGTGCAGGCCATCCGTCGATCAGTACCCCAAGCGCATTGGGCACTTCACTGCCGCGCACGATCGACGCATCCAGGCTGCCGCGTCGCTCGCACTGCCCGATCACATCCCACACGCCCACACCGCGCGCGTTCAATGCGCGCACGCGATCCGGATAAGGAAGCGCCGCGTCGATCCCGCACAGCACGCCCATCAGCGGCCAGAAACGATTGCGCGGATGGGCGTAGTACTGCCCTGCCTGCAGCGATGCGACACCCGGCATCGAACCGAGTACCAGCACGCGGCAGTCGACGTCCAGCTGCGCAGGGAAGCCGATGCACGTTGTGGTTTCCATCACACCATCACCAGATGAATGAATGTCAGGCATCGCATCATCGCCCGTAAATGCAGCGGTTTCGCACTGATCGCTGAATGGAAACAACTAAATTTTAACGTGCGTCGGATGCGATTCATATTGCGGGGACTACGGTTGCCTCGCCCCACAACACCGGGGCCCAGAACAAAAACATCCTGAGGAGATTCCCCCATGCGCTCCATCCGTACCCTGACCCTGGCTACCCTGACTGCTCTTGCTTTTGCGCCGGCTGCTTTCGCGCAGGACAGCACTGTTGATACCGCTTCTGGCAAGCACTTCGCCGTGGTCGGCGGCGTGTCGCTGCTGCAGCCCAAGAACGATCCGCTCGATGGCGTGCGCAAGGTGGACGGCGGCCCGGCCCCGACCCTGAGCTTCAGCTACTACATCAACGACAACTGGGCCGTGGAACTGTGGGGCGCAGCCGACAAGTTCGATCACCGCGTGCGCGGCACCGATGGCGCCCGCCTGGGCACCGTCGAGCAGCAGCCGATCGCGCTGAGCGGCCAGTACCACTTCGGCCAGGCCGACAACGTGTTCCGTCCGTTCGTGGGCGCCGGTTACTACGAGTCCAACTTCAGCAATGAAGACCTCGCCAGCGACATCGGCCATATCGGCGTCAAGACCGCCAAGGGCGCGATCGGCACCGTCGGCGTGGACATGAACATCAACAGCACCTGGTTCGCCCGTGCCGATGCCCGCTACATGCATTCGCGCCCGGAGCTGACCGTCAACGGTGAAGGCACCGGCGACAAGGCCAAGCTGGATCCGTGGACCGTGGGCTTCGGCATCGGCGCGCGCTTCTAAGCACGCCGTTCCACTTCCACGCAATACGTACAACGGGCCCCTCGCGGGCCCGTTGTCGTTGTGGGGCCTGCAACGTGGGGCCTGAAACTTTCATCGGGCGTTGCCGGCCGGTGGCCGACACTGGGGTGACGATGGACCGGACCGGTCCGCCCCGGGGAGCCGATGAGCGAATCCTTCGACGTGCTGGTGGTGGGCGGGGGCATCAACGGCGCCGGCATCGCCCGCGACGCAGCAGGACGCGGCCTGTCGGTCTGCCTGTGCGAGCAGGATGACTTGGCCGCGCACACTTCCAGCGCCAGCACCAAGCTGATCCATGGCGGCCTGCGCTACCTGCAGCAGGGCGAGTTCGCGCTGGTACGCAAGGCGCTCAACGAACGCGAAACGCTGCGCCAGCTTGCGCCGCATCTGATCGCCCCGACCCGCTTCGTGCTGCCGCATGCGCGCCATCTGCGCCCGGCGTGGATGCTGCGCACGGGCCTGTGGCTCTACGACCACCTTGGCCATGCCACTCCCCATTTTCCGCGCTCGCAGCGCATCGACCTGCAGCGCGATCCGAGCGGCGCTGCATTGCAGCCCGCCTACCGGACCGGCTTCACCTACGCCGATGCACGCGTCAACGATGCCCGGCTGGTGGTGCTCAACGCGCTCGATGCGCATGAGCGCGGCGCCGACATCCGCACACGCACCCGCTGCGAACAATTGATCCGCCACCACGATCACTGGTGGGCCGTACTGCGCACCGCCAACGGCGACGTGCAGCGCCTCCGCGCGCGCTGCGTGGTCAATGCCAGTGGGCCGTGGGCCGGCACTGTGCTGGAACGGGCCGGACTCGATGCCCCGTTGGGAGTGCGGCTGGTGCAGGGCAGCCACCTGGTGGTGCCGCGCCTGTTCGCCCATGACAGTGCGTACCTGTTCCAGCAACCCGACCAGCGGGTGGTGTTCGCGATTCCGTTCGAACAGGACTTCACCCTGATCGGCACCACCGATACCGACTACGACGGCGACCCGGCGCAGGTGCAGCCCCGCGCCGACGAACAGGCCTATCTGCTCGAGGCGGTGAACCGGTTCGTGCGCGTTCCGGTGCGCGCCGAGGACATCGTCTGGCGCTACAGCGGGGTGCGCCCCCTGTTGGCCGATCATCACCGCGATGCATCGCGGGTCACGCGCGACTACCGGCTGGCGGTGGATACGGCCGGCGCGCCGCTGCTGAGCGTGCTGGGCGGCAAGCTGACCACCTACCGCGCACTGGCCGAGGACGCGCTGGGGCGGCTCGCACCCGCGCTGCCGGAGATGGGCGCGGCGTGGACTGCCGGTGGGCCACCGTTGCCGGGGGGCGATGGCGGCACCGCCATAGAGGTGGCCGAAGCGCTGCAGCGTGACCACCCTCGCCTGCCCCCTGCCCTGCTGCAGCGCCTGGCCCGCAGCTACGGCACCCGTGCGGTCGGGCTGCTCGCCGGCGCACAGACACTCGACGCGCTGGGCCAGGACCACGGCGGCGGCCTCTACGACCGCGAACTGGACTACCTCATCGCGCACGAATGGGCCCGCACCGCTGACGACGTGCTGTGGCGCCGAAGCCACCTGGGCTTGCGCGTGGGCGCGGCACAGCGAGAAGCGCTGGCCGCCAGCCTGCAGGCGCGTGTTTCGATGCCGTAGGCTGTACGCCTGTCACGCCTCACGGCATCGATTTCCACGGAGCAGACCATGGACAAGCACTACGTGCTCGCCATCGACCAGGGCACGACCAGTTCGCGCGCCATCCTGTTCGATCATGCCGGGCGCATCGCCGGCAGCGCGCAACGCGAGTTCACCCAGATCTTCCCGCAGCCGGGCTGGGTGGAGCATGACCCGCGCGAGATCCTGACCAGTGTCTACACCACGATCACCGAGCTGTTGAACCGCTACCAGGTGGACCCGCGCACGATCGCCGGCATCGGCATCACCAACCAGCGCGAGACCACGGTGGTCTGGGACAAGGCTACCGGGCAGCCGATCCACAACGCCGTGGTGTGGCAGTCGCGGCAGAGCCATGCGATCTGCGAACAGCTCAAGGCCGATGGCCACGAGCCGCTGATCCGGCGCAAGACGGGGCTGTTGATCGATGCCTATTTTTCCGCGACCAAGATCCGCTGGATCCTCGATCACGTCGATTGCGCACAGGCACGTGCTGAACGCGGCGAGCTGCTGTTCGGCACCATCGACAGCTGGTTGATCTGGAACCTCAGTGGCGGCCAGGCGCACGTCACCGATGTCACCAATGCCGCGCGCACGCTGCTGTTCGATATCCATGCGCTGCAGTGGGACGATGAACTGCTGGCGCTGTTCAACATCCCGCGCGCGATGCTGCCGCAGGTGCGCAGTTCCAGCGAGGTGTATGCCACCACCCAGGCGCAGTTCTTCTTCGACCAGCACCTGCCCATTGCCGGCATCGCCGGCGACCAGCAGGCCGCGCTGTTCGGCCAGGCCTGCTTCGAGCCGGGCATGGCCAAGAACACCTACGGCACCGGCTGTTTCATGCTGATGAACACCGGCGAGAAGGCAGTGGTATCCGAGAACGGCCTGCTGACCACCATCGCGTGGGGCATTGATGGACGTGTGGAGTACGCACTGGAGGGCTCGATCTTCGTCGCCGGCTCGGTGGTGCAATGGCTGCGCGACGGGCTGCGGATGTTCGGCAAATCCAGCGATTGCCAGGCCTATGCCGAGCGTGCCGCGGACAATGGCGGCGTGTACCTGGTACCCGCGTTCGTGGGGCTTGGGGCGCCGTACTGGCGCAGCGATGTGCGCGGCGCGATGTTCGGGCTGACCCGCGGCACCACCAAGGAGCACTTCATCCGCGCGGCGGTGGAATCGATGGCGTACCAGACCCGCGACGTGCTGGCGGCGATGCAGGCCGATGCGGGGATCGAGCTGAAGGAACTGCGCGCCGATGGCGGTGCGATCGCCAATGACTTCATGGCGCAGTTCCAGAGCGACATCCTGGGCGTGCCGGTGCTGCGCCCGCAGGTGGCCGAAACCACCGCGCTGGGCGCGGCCTATCTGGCCGGGCTGGCCACCGGGTTCTGGCGCAGCCGGGCGGAGATCGCCGAGCAATGGGCGGTGGACCGCCGCTTCACCCCGCAGATGCCGGTGGATCAGCGCGAGGCGCTGTACAGCGGCTGGCAGCAGGCGGTGGAGGCGACGATGGGCTTCCGCGTGGGGTGAGGCCCGCGTCGGCGATCATTGCCGCGCGGGTGCGGCCAGCCACGCATGGCGTGGTTCTACCGTGGGTGCCGGTCAGAATGCCGGGAGGACCGCACCCTTGTACTTCTCGGCGATGAAAGCCTTCACTTCCGGGCCGGTCAGGGCCTTGGCCAGCTGCTGCACGCGGGCATCGTCCTTGTTGTCCGGGCGGGCGACGAGGAAGTTCACGTACGGCGAATCCTTGCTTTCGATCGCCAGCGCATCCTGGGTCGGGTTGAGCCCGGCATCCAGCGCGTAATTGGTGTTGATCAGGGCCAGATCGACCTGGTCCAGCACGCGCGGCAGCATCGCCGAATCCAGCTCGCGGAACTTGAGCTGCTTCGGGTTGGCGATGATGTCGCGCTGGGTCGCCAACGCATTGGTCGGGTCCTTGAGCGTGATCACGCCAGCCTTGTGCAGCAGGATCAGCGCGCGGCTGTTGTTGCTCGGGTCGTTGGGGATCACCACGTCGGCACCGTTGGGCAGCGCATCAAGCGATTTGAAACGACGCGAGTACGCACCGAAGGGCTCGATATGCACGCCGATCACCTTGACCAGGTCGGTCTTGCGGTCCCGGTTGTAGGCGTCCAGATAGGGCTCGGTCTGGAAGTAGTTCACGTCAACCTGCTTCTGCACCAGCTGGTCGTTGGGCTGCACGTAGTCATTGAAGACGCGCACATCCAGGGTCAGGCCTTCCTTTTCCAGGATCGGCTTGACCACGGCGAGGATCTCGGCGTGCGGCACCGCGGTGGCGGCAACCACCAGCTTCTTGGAATCGTTGGCCGGCTTGCCGCAGGCAGCCAGGGCCAGCGAGGCGGCGAGCAACGGGAGCAGCAGGTACTTTTTCATGGGGGCAGCGGGATCCATAAGGGCAGCAACGCCCCACGATACCGCACGCCCCGGCCCTTGCGGAATCCGGGGCATATGACCCCACGGCATGAGCCGATGCCGGCCCGGCCGGCTTACTCGTAACTGGTCAGTGCCAGTGCCAGCAGCGCCTTGGCCTGTTCGCGCAGCATCACCGGCTCCACGATTTCCGCGTCCGAGCCGTAGTGCAGCACGTCCATCAGCAGTTCGCGCGAGACGCTGTAAGGCAGTTTCAACTCATAGCGGCCATCGGGCAGGAAGCGGCCCTGCTGCTTGGAATGCCAATGCTCATCGGCCACCCAGCGTGCGGCCTTGGCACTGAACACGATGGTGGCCCAGCCCTTGGGCGGCCCGGAGAAGATGCCGTAGCTGGCGCCCAGCTGTTCGTCCAGCTCGGTCTCATCCACATCGCGCGCGGTGGTATCGATCACGCGTGCCTTGTAGATGCGGTCCACCGCGAAACTGCGCAGGCCTTCGCGACCGTGATCCCACGCATCCAGGTACCAGTTGTCGCGGTAGTGGGTCATGCGCTGCGGCGACACGGTGCGCTGGGTGGCCTCATCGGTGGAGCGGGCCCGGTACTCGAAGGCCAGCTGCTTGCGCTCCAGTACCGCCGAGGCGACGGCGCGGAAGCTGGCTTCATCGAACTTGCGGCCGCGGTGCGGAATCACCCGGACCCGGTCAACCGGCCAGGTCGAGACGCCGGCCTGTGCGGCCAGCAGGCCTTCAATCCGCTGCTGCAGCGGGGCCAGCACCGAGGACAGCACGCCGCCCCCCGTGCGCGAGAGCAGGTGCTGGGAGGCCAGCAGCGCGTGCAGTTCTTCCGAGCTGAGCCACAGGCCCGGCAGCTCGAAGCGGTCGCTCTCGTCGGCCTGGTAACGGAAGCCCGCCTCGCCGTCGCCTTCCACCGGGGCCATCAGCGCATCGCGCAGGAAGGCCAGGTCGCGGTAGACAGTCGCGCGGGAACACTCCAGTTTTTCCTGCAGGGCCGCCACCGTTACCGGGTAACGGGCGGACTTGAGCAGGCGATGCAGGGCGTTGATGCGTTCATATCGGTCCATGACCCGATTATGTCCGAGTCGCCGTCGTTGTGGCGGCTTCGGCTGCATCTTCGGCTATCGTGGGGCCCCCACCGCCTGCTGCCGCCCGTCATGCGCCTGTTGCCCGCCCTTGCCCTGTCCGCCGCCGCCCTGCTGCTCAGTGGCTGCGGACGCAGTGAAACGCCCGCGGCTGCGGTGCCTGCCGCGGCCGCACCGGCGGCCGACCCGGTCGGTACCGTGCTGGCCGCCAGCCAGCGCTTCGGCCAACTGCACAGCTTCCACGCGGTGATGAAGATGCAGGGCCCGCGCGCCCTGGAGGCGCAGATGGACTACGTGGCCCCGGACCACTATCGGCTGATCACCGACGATGGCCCGCAGACCATCATTGGCGGCACGTTCTTCCTGCAGCGTGCCGGCGAAGTACGCCAGATCCCGGTGCCCGAAGGGATGCTGGCCCAGTGGCGCAATCCATTGCCGGCCGATCTGGAGCCGGCACAGCTGCAGGTGCGCGACCTCGGCGAAGACCGCGCCGGTGGCCAGCGCGCGCACAAATACGAGGTGCGCCATGCAACCGCCGCGCCGGATGGCCTGCTGTACTGGGTCAATGCACAGGGCCTGCCGGTGCAGATCGAGCGCAAGGGTGAAACCAACGGGCAGCCGTTCCGGATCACCGTGACCTATTCGCGCTTCGACGACGCCTCTCTGCGCATCGATATTCCCTGAACAGGGGCCGAGGCCGAACGTGCCCTAAAGCCGGGGCCCGTCGCCGAATGTGACGCTGAACGCATCAAGTATCATCCCCCCCTTGTTGTCCCTCCCCCCTTGTCCGATCACGGAGAACCGTTGATGTCCCTGCGCGTTTCGTTGCTTGTTCCCCTGCTGCTCTGCGCCCCGGCGGTTTATGCACAGGACGCTGCCGAACTGGCGGCGATGACCTCCCCCTGGAGCGGCAGTGGCGGTGAACTGGGCTTTGCCTCGGCCCGCGGCAACAGCAATACCGAGAGCTTCAACGGTCGTCTGCGCCTGCGCTACACCGACGATGACTGGGTGCACAGCATGGATCTGTTCGGCCTGCGCTCGCGCTCGGAATACACCGATACCAACGACGACGGCACCACCATCCGCCGCCGCAACACCACCGCCAACCGTTACACCGGCAGTGCCGGCAGCGCGCTGCAGCTGGGCGAACACCGCCAGATCACCGCCACGGTGCGTTACGAGCGCGACGATTTCGCCACCTACGACCGCCAGAGCTCGTTCGGTCTGGGCTACGGCACCCGCATCATCGATGCCGAGCGCTTCTACATGGATGCGCAGATCGGCCCCGGTGTGCGCCGCACCCACAACACCGAAGACGACGCGACCCGCACCGGCCTGATCGGCCGCGGCCTGTTCGATCTCAAGTACACGCTGACCCCGAACACCGACCTGGTGAACACGCTGCTGGTCGAATCGGGCTCGTACAACACCTTCGCGCAGAACGATTTCGGCGTGTCGGTGAGCATGAACGAACATCTGGCGCTGAAGGCCGGCTGGCAGGCGCGCCACAACAGCGACGTCGCCGATGACAAGCGCAAGACCGACACGCTGACCACCATGAACGTGGTCTACAAGTTCAAGTAATCGGCGCGGGCGCACCGCGCCCACCACGCGATGCAGTGCCGGCCGCTGGCCGGCTCATCGCGTACCTTGTGCAGCATGGACTGCCGGCCAGCGGCCGGCACTACGCGCCTCAGACCGCGAGCAGCTCCCCGGCACCGGCATCGAGCAGGCCACGCGCCACGCGCTGGCCCAGCGCCTCCGGATCACTGGCCGGGCCACGCGCTTCAGCGCGCACGATGCGGCCATCGGCCACACCGCCGACCAGGCCCTGCAGGAACAGATCCTCGCCTTCCCATTGCGCAAAGCCGGCGACCGGCACGTGGCAGCTGCCGTGCAGTGCACGGTTCATGGCACGCTCGGCTTCCACACAGGCACGTGTGTCGGCATCGTCCAGCGCTGCGAACAGGCCCATCACCTCCGCGTCCTCACCGTTGCATTCCACCGTCACCGCGCCCTGTGCCGGGGCCGGCAGCCAGTCCGGTGCCGCCAGGCGCGCCACGATGCGGTTGCCCAGGCCGAGCCGCTCCAGCCCCGCCACGGCCAGCACGATCGCGTCGTAGCCGCCGTTGTCCAGCTTGGCCAGGCGCGTGTTGACGTTGCCGCGCAGGTCCTGCAGCTCCAGGTCGGGGCGCAGCGCGCGCAGCTGGGCCTGGCGGCGCAGCGACGAGGTGCCTACCCGCGCGCCGATCGGCAGCGCGTCCAGCGAGGCGTACAGATTGGAGATGAAACCATCGGCCGCGTCATGACGGGTCAGCATCGCCGGCAGCGCGAACGGCGCATCCAGCTCCATCGGCACATCCTTGAGCGAATGCACGGCGCAGTCCGCTTCGCCACGCAGCATGGCCAGTTCCAGTTCCTTGAGGAACAGGCCCTTGCCGCCGATCGCGGCGAGCGAACGATCCAGCACCTCGTCGCCGCGCGTGCTCATCGGCACCAGCACCACCTCCAGACCGGGATGCGCCTGGCGCAGGCGGTCGGCAACATATTCGCTCTGCCACAGGGCAAGCGGGCTCTTTCGGGTGGCGATGCGCAGGGTCTTCATGGCGCCATTATCGACGCACAGGGGCGTATCGACCAACGGTCGCGCACAGCCCCGCCTACAGGTACTTGAGGTCCTGCTTCAGGCTGGCCACGCAACGGCGGCTGACTTCCAGCGGCCCGTGGCCATGCCGCAATACCGCCTGGACCTGGCCTGCGCCATTTCGTCGCAGCTCGACCAGTTCGTGCCGGGCGACCAGGCAATTGCGGTGGATGCGCACGAAGCGGTTGCCGAATTCCTCTTCCAGCGACTTCAGCGACTCCTCCAGCAGGTCTTCGCCGCGGGCGTGATGCACCACGACGTATTTTTCTTCGGCCTGCAGGTAGTGGATGTCCTCGACCGGGATCAGCCGCAGGCTGCCGCGCAGGCGTGCGCACAGCAGGGTACGCGCCTGCTGGCTGGCGGGGGTCGCCGGGCCACTGCGGCCGGCGAGGAAGGTGCGCGCACGCTCCAGCGCGGCCGCCAGGCGCTCGGGGCGCACCGGCTTCATCAGGTAGTCGATCGCGGCTGCCTCGAAGGCGGACAGCGCATGCGCGTCGTACGCGGTGCAGAACACCACCGCCGGGCGTGGCTCGAAGGTGGCCAGATGGCGCGCGGCTTCCAGCCCGTCCAGGCCGGGCATGGCGATGTCGAGCAGGACCAGGTCCGGTTGCAGCTCGGCGCAGGCGTGCAGCGCCTGTTCGCCGTTCTCGGCCTCGGCCACCACCTCGATGCCGGCCTGGTCAGCGAGCAGGGAGCGCAGGCGCTCGCGGGCCAGCGGTTCGTCGTCGGCGATCACCACCTTCAAGACAGTTTCCTCACTGGACCGGGACCGTGATTTCGCAAGCATAGTAGCCGTCGGCCCACGCCCCCGTCATCCGCGCGGCCGGGCCGAAGCGCCAGGCCAGGCGATGGGCGATGTTGCGTTGTGCATGCCCGGCGCCCTGCAGGAGCGGCAGCCCGCGCGTGGCCGGGTCCGGTGCCGGGTTACGCACGCGGATGCGCAGATTCGTGCCGTCACTGGACAGTGCCAGCACGATCGTGCCACCGGCGGGCACCCGCGAGATGCCATGCAGCACGGCATTTTCGACCAGCGGCTGCAGTACCAGCCGCGGCATCGGCAACGACCAGGGCAGCGGCTCGTCGCGCAGCCAGATCACTTTCAGCCGTTCGCCCAGCCGTAGCGATTCGATCGAAAGATAGCGCTCGGCCAGTTCGCACTCGGCCTGCAGGGTGGAATCGCCATCGCCGGCACCGAGGGCTGCGCGGAACAGATCGGACAGATCCAGCACCGCGCGCTCGGCCACGTCCGGATCACGCCGCAGCAGGCTGGCGATCAGGTTCATGCTGTTGAACAGGAAGTGCGGCCGGATCCGCGCCTGCAATGCATCCGCCTGGGCCCGTGCGTTGGCCAGCATCTGCGCGCTGCCGCGGTCGCTGACGTAGAAGTAGCGCAGCGCCAAGGCAGTGATCAGCGCGGTCATCGCCGCACTGCCCAACGTGAACCGCCAGAAGCCGACCGCCTGGGCAAAGCTGCTGCCGCCGAGCACGCCGTACAGCGCATGCACGATCGCCGCGCACGCACCGGCGATCAGCCCGGTCATCAGCACCACCAGCACCATGCCCGGCACTTCGGGCAAGCGCGAGAGCACCGCGCGCACGCTGCACAGGCTGACCGTCACTGCCAGCGCCAGCCACAACGCGAAGCCGCTGGCGGACAGGAAGTCCGGCAGCGTCCAGTGGCGACTGCCATCGGGGGCCAGCGCCACCACGACGACCACCAGCTCGGCCAACCCCAGCATCGCCGCCAGCCGCGGCAGGCGGCACAGCTCGGGCAACCAGGACTGCTGGCGCGGGTCGCTCATGGCGTCAGGCGGCGAAGCGCGCCTCGAGCCAGTCGCCCAGCGCCTGCAGTTCCTCGGCGCAGACCTGGTGGGCCATCGTGTAGGTGTGCCACTGCACCGGCAGGCCGAGCGCGCTCAGCGTCTGCGCGGTGTGCTCGGCGATCGCCACCGGGATCACCGGATCCTGGGTGCCATGGGCCATGAACACCGGCACGCTGATGGCATCGGCCACGCGCGCGGAAGCTGCCTTGGCCGGATCCGGCAGATAGGTGGACAGTGCGATCAGCCCGGCCAGCGGACGGGTGCGACGCAGCAGTGCACTGAGGATCACCGCCCCGCCCTGCGAGAAGCCGGCCAGCAGGATGCGTTCGGCCGGAATGCCGCGGGCGACCTCGCGCTCGATCAGCAGCTCCAGTTCCACGATCGAGGCGTCCACGCCGGCGCTGTCCGCGCGCGAACGGAAATCCATGCTGACGATGTCATACCAGGCGCGCATCGGCACGCCGTTGTTGATCGTGATCGGCTGCACCGGCGCATGCGGGAACACGAAGCGGATCGCCGGCCAGTGCGGGCGCACCAGTTCGGGCACGATCGGGGCGAAGTCATGGCCGTCGGCACCCAGGCCATGCAGCCACAGCACCGACCACTGCGGGTCGGCGCCGGTTTCGTTTTCCACGGTATCCAGCATCAGGCGGCTCCAGTACGTTCAAGCCGCATTATGACCGCGGCCCGCGGCAATGGGGCGGCGATACCTGGATTGCCGTGATCAGCCGGCGGGATGTGCCTCGGCCGCAGCACGGCGCAGCTCGGCCGCGCGCACCAGCACCTTGGGCGGTGCCGATTCTTCCGGGATTTCCATCAGGCCCAGCCGGTGCATCCAGACGCCAGCGGTGCGCGAGGAGGTGAAGCCCACCACCGGAATCGCCAGCACCATGCCGATCACCACCGGTGCCATCCATGCGGCCAGCGAGGGCGAGACCGCGTAGGCCAGCGCGCCCATGAACAGGCCGAACACACTCAGCCCGCCGTAGCCACGCGCCAGCGCCAGCCAGGACACGCCGCCATCATCGCGCTGCTGCGCGTCCCAGCCCGAGTCCTTGCCGGCCAGCACCTCAGCCACACCGCGCGACTGCACGTACATCACCACCGGTGCCATCAGCGCGGCGAGGATGGTCTCCAGCAGCATCGAAATGAAGGCGCGGATCGTGCCACCGCAGCCACGGCGTTCGACCGGCTCCAGCAGCATCGCCAGGTAGCCCAGTACCTTGGGCGAGAGCAGCACCACCATGGTGATCGCGAACATGCGGATCACCTGGGTCTCATCCTGGTGGCGCCAGTAGACACCGGGCGAGAGATGCAGCACTTCATTGAGGTCGATGCCGCCCTGGAACAGCGGAATCGCGATGCCGATCAGCATCAGCATCGCCCACATCGGCGCGGTGAAGTAATGCCCGATGCCGACCAGCATGTGCATCCGGCTGACCCAGTGCAGGCCCTTGGAACCAACCACCTTGGCGTGCTGCAGGTTGCCCTGGCACCAGCGGCGGTCGCGGACCAGCAGATCGGTCAGGGTCGGCGGGCCTTCCTCATAGCTGCCTTTCAGGTAGGGCACCATGTGGGTGGCCCAGCCGCCACGGCGCATCAGCGCGGCCTCGACGAAATCGTGGCTGAGCACGTGCCCACCAAACGGCTCCTTGCCCGGCAGCGACGGCAGGCCGGCCTGCTCGGCGAAGGCCTGGGTGCGGATGATCGCGTTGTGGCCCCAATAGTTGCTCTCCGCGCCATGCCACCACGCCACGCCGCGGCCGATCACCGGGCCGTATACGCGCCCGCCGAACTGCTGCATGCGGGCAAACAGGGTGCGCCCACCGACCACCGCCGGCAGGGTCTGGATCAGACCGACATCCGGGTTGTGTTCCATGCCCGCGACCAGGCGCACGATGGTGTCGCCGGTCATCAGGCTGTCGGCGTCCAGGATCAGCATCTGCGGGTAGGCACCGCCGAAACGGCGGACCCAATCGGCGATGTTGCCGGCCTTGCGTCCACTGTTGTCGCCGCGGCGACGGTAGAAGATGCGGTCATGGCCACCGACCGCATCGCACAAGGCGTGGAAGGCCGCTTCCTCGGCCTGCCCGATGTCATCGCGCCGGGTATCGCTGAGCACGTAGAAATCGAAATTCGCCAGCTGGCCGGTCTCGGCCACCGACTCATAGATCGCCTGCAACCCGGCCAGCAACCGGCGTGGATCTTCGTTGTAGGTGGGCATCAGCAGCGCGGTGCGCGTATGCACGGTCGGCAGCGGCGCGTCCGGATCGATGCCGAGCTTGTAGCCCCGATCGAATACCGCGGTCAGGAAACCGGCCACGGCCCCGGCGAAGGACAACGCGATCCAGGCGAACAGGCCCACGAACAGCACCAGCAGGCAGGCTTCCAGCACACTGATGCCATTGACGGCGAGCACCTTCCACATCATCCGGCTGGCGGCGGCGGTCATCGCCGCGGTACCGCCCAGGATGTAGAAACGACGCAGCCCGATCATCCGCGGTGAGGTGCGCTGGCGCGGCACCTGCAGCTGCCCTTCGCGCAGGGACTGCTCAGGCATCGGCAACGGCGACTCGGCCGGCAACGTCGCCCGGCCGGCGTCCAGCGGGGCGTTCAGGGTCTGGGTACTCATGCGCGGTGTCCCTGTGCAGGGCGTGCCAGGCCGGGGGTGCCAAGTGTGGAAAGGGGCATCCTGAGCCCGGCGTACACGATGGCACGCATGCGTCCTGTCGGCGCGGGCCGGAGACCGGCACGCAGCGTATGTCTGTGACTACCGGAACCCACGAACTCTCCAAACCGCTTGAGACGAAAAATGCGGCTCAGTCTAGGGCGCGAATTGTAAGGTGCGCGCGAAGGGCGGCGCGGGGATTTCTCCGCATTCAGCTTTTGGATCGAGACAAGTGGAGGCCCCCTCGCGGCCAAGGGCGCGCAGGCCCTGTGCCATGGGCTTCTGCCCATTCAGCTTGCTGGCGGCGCCGATCAGCCCCCTACTGCAACGCGACCGGTCCTCATCGCCTGCGCAGGATCAGGCGGCGCCGGTGGTGCGCAGTTTTTCTGCCCTGGAGGGGGTCGGGCCGGCAGCGTTGACAGGCGCGGCAGCGGCTCAGGCGGCGGTGGCGGCGATGGCCAGGTCGGTCTCTACCGGCGGGCGCGACAGCGCGCGCGCGCTCACCTGCGAAAACTGCAGCTGGGCGAGCAGGTGTTGCGCCTGGGTGGCAACCGGGCACGGGGTGATCTGCGGCCCTGCTTGCGGGCGCTCGGGGGTCATCACATCAATGGACATGGTCTGGCATCTCGTTGACTTCTCATTACCCACGGGGCTTCCTGCCGCGCGGATTGCGCACCCTATCGGAAAACCGGGACGAATGTGTGACGGTCCGCGCAGTCCCTGACAGGCGGCATGTAGAGCGTCGAAAAATTGGCGCGGATCAAGAGCTTGCGGCTATCATGTAATCGTTTTCAACACACGATTCGGATATGGATTCCAACACTGCTTCCCCCTACAGCCCCAAGTGGCAGTTCCGCTTCAACTTCTTCGAACAGCACGGCGCCCCCAATTCGCCAACCTTCAAGGCCGCGTACAAGACGCTGCCGTTCGGCCAGAAGATCAAGGTCAACTTCAACTTCTTCGCCCTGTTCTTCAGCTGGATCTACCTGCTGATCCTGGGCATGTGGCGCAAGGCGCTGACCATCCTGGGCATCACCCTGGTGCTGATGGTCGTCGTGGCCTTCCTGCCGGACGTGGTCGGCCGTGCGATCGGTGTGGCCTGGTCGGTGCTGATCGCGTTGACCACCAACTATTCGTACTACCTTGAAAAGGTAAAGGGCGATACCAGCTGGAACCCCTTCGCCGGCATGCGCTGGTAAGGCAGCACGCAGGCGTGGATAAGAGCCCGGTCATTGACCGGGCTTTTTTGTGGCGCGTCGGCCGTGGGCGTCGATCACCACCTCGCCATCTTCCTTGCGGAACGGCGCCTGCACCGGCGGCAGGATCTCCAGCACGGTCTCCGAGGGCCGCGCCAGGCGCACCCCCAGTTCGGTCTGCACGAACGGCCGGTTGATCAGGATCGGATGGGCCAGCATCGCATCCAGCAGTCGGGTGTCGTCCAGCGTTGGATCGGCCAGGCCCAGTGCGGCATACGGGGTGCCTTTCTGGCGAAGCGCATCGCGGACCTGCAGGCCGGCAGCGGCGATCAGTGCGATCAGACGCTCGCGATCCGGCGGGGTGCGCAGGTACTCCACCACCTCCGGCGCCACGCCGGCATGGCGCATCAGCGCGAGCACATTGCGCGAGGTCGCGCAGGCCGGGTTGTGATAGATCACGGCCTTCATGCGCGGTCTCCCCCGGCAAGCGGCAGCGTCGCGGCCGGCTCCACCACGCCGGCATCGCGGGCCAGCTGCGCCGCCTGCGCGTCGTCCTTGCGCTCGCTGTAGCGGTCGGTGAGGTAATCGCTGTTGTCACGGACCAGCAGGGTGAACTTGACCAGCTCCTCCACTACATCCACGACACGGTCGTAGTACGCCGAGGGTTTCATCCGCCCCTGCGCATCGAACTCCTGCCAGGCCTTGGCGACCGAAGACTGGTTGGGGATCGTCACCATCCGCATCCAGCGCCCGAGCACCCGCAATGCGTTGACCACGTTGAAGGACTGCGAGCCGCCACACACCTGCATCACCGCCAGGGTGCGGCCCTGGGTGGGGCGTACGCTGCCTTCGGACAACGGCAGCCAATCGATCTGGTTCTTGAACACGGCGCTGAGGGTGCCGTGGCGCTCCGGGCTGATCCAGACCTGGCCTTCGGACCACTGCGACCAGGCGCGAAGCTGCTGGACCGTGGGGTGATCGGCGTCCACCGCATCGGCCAGCGGCAGTCCGTGTGGGTCAAACAGACGGACCTCGGCGCCCAGGTGCTGCAGCAAGCGCTCGACTTCCCTGGCCAACAGGCGGCTGTAGGACTGGGGACGCAGCGATCCATACAGCACCAGGTTCCGGGGCGGGTGGGCACTGGCGGGCCCGGCGAACCGGCTGGGATCCGGGAGATCGACCGCCGCACAGGTCAGGTTGGGCAGCAAGGACATGAGGTTGCTCCGGCTTAATTGTTCGACTATTCTAGAAACATGGAACATAAAACTGCAACCCACGCCCTGGCCGCCCTCGGGCATACCACCCGCCTGAGCGTTTTCCGCCTGCTGGTCCAGGCCGGCCGGGGTGGCCGCCTGCCCGGGGAAATCGCCGCCGACCTCGGCCTGCCCGGTGCCACGCTGTCCTTCCACCTCAAGGAACTGAGCGCGGCCGGTCTGGTCAGCGCGGAGCCGCGTGGGCGCAGCATCTGCTACCGCGCCGACTTCGAGGCGATGAACGGCCTGATCGGCTACCTCACCGAGAACTGCTGCGCCGGCGAGGCGGACTGCGGTTCCGCTGGCCCATGCGCGCCGTCGTGCTGATCCGTTGGTTGCCGGGCCCATCGCGATGACGACACCTGCCACGCCACGCCTGTCCTTCCTGGACCGCTGGCTCACCCTGTGGATCTTCGCGGCGATGGCGGTTGGCGTGGCCCTGGGCACCCTGTTCGACGGCCTGCCCGCCGCGCTGGACGCCATGACCATCGGCGGCACCAACCTGCCGATCGCCGCCGGCCTGATCCTGATGATGTACCCGCCCCTGGCCAAGGTGAAGTACGAGGCGCTGCCCGCCGTCTTTGCCGACAAGCGCGTGCTGGCGCTGTCGCTGCTGCAGAACTGGGTGGTGGGGCCGGTGCTGATGTTCGCGCTGGCCGCACTGTTCCTGCACGACCGGCCGGAGTACATGACCGGGCTGATCCTGATCGGCCTGGCCCGCTGCATCGCGATGGTGCTGGTGTGGAACCAGCTCGCGCGCGGGGACAATCAGTACGTGGCCGGCCTGGTCGCGTTCAACTCGCTGTTCCAGATCGCCTTCTTCAGCGTCTATGCGTGGCTGTTCCTGACCGTGCTGCCGCCGTTGTTCGGGCTGCAGCGCAGCGTGATCGATGTCAGCACGTGGACCATCGCCGGCGCGGTGCTGGTGTATCTGGGCATTCCCTTCGCGGCCGGCTATCTCGGGCGATGGCTGCTGCTGCGGGTGCGCGGGGCTGACTGGTATGAAACGCGCTTCCTGCCCGCCATCAGCCCGGTCACCTTGATCGCACTGCTGTTCACCATCGTGGCGATGTTCAGCCTCAAGGGCGGCGATCTGGTGCGCATTCCGCTGGATGCGGTACGCATCGCCATCCCGCTGACGATCTACTTCTTCGTACAGTTCCTGCTGAGCTTCTTCATGGGCCGCTGGATCGCACGCGACTATCCGCGCACCACCGCCATCGCCTTCACCGCGACCGGCAACAACTTCGAACTGGCCATCGCCGTAGCGATTGCCGCCTTCGGGCTGGGTTCACCGGTCGCGTTCGCCGCCGTGATCGGGCCGCTGGTGGAGGTGCCGGTGTTGATCGTGCTGGTCCATCTGGCGCTGCGGCTGGGGCGTCGCGGTTTCCAGACAGCACCGGCAGCCTCCGGCGGAGCGTGAAGCAGCCACATCATCACCATGCGTTCTCCCACCGCGGATCACCCTGCCCGCACCTGCCCGCACCTGTCCGCCGGAGTCCGCAATGTCCACGCATCCCAACAGCGAACGACTGGAAAAGGCCGCCCGGTGGCTGGGCCGCCAGACCCATGACCTGGACGCAATCGCCAAGCGCGTCATCGGCCGCCAGGCGGTCATCGACGATCCCAACCAGCGCCTGGCCGAGCAATCCACCTTCGGCGAACGGCTGGCCGACCAGGTCGCGCGGTTCGGCGGCTCGTGGCGCTTCATCCTGCTGTTCGGCGCAGCCCTGCTGATCTGGGTGGTGCTCAACACCGAGGTGCTCGGTGCGACCGCGTTCGATCCTTACCCTTACATCTTCCTCAACCTGATGCTGTCGATGCTGGCCGCGCTCCAGGCGCCCGTGATCATGATGAGCCAGAACCGCCAGGCGGAAAAAGACCGGCGCATGGCCAGCTACGATTACGAAGTGAACCTCAAGGCCGAACTGGAGATCATGGCATTGCACGAGAAGGTCGATACGGTCAGCAACCAGATCCTGCTGCAGGTCCTGCAACAGCAACAACAGCAGATCGATCTGCTGACCGAACTGGTGGCGCGCGGCAACCGGGAAGGCTGAGCCGATCCGGCGCGGTCATGCCAGGTGCAGATGACCCTGGTAGAGGCCCCACGCCGCCCAGCCGGCAACGACGATCACGGCCGCCACGATCACCTGCTCGGCCCGGGTGAACAGCTGCTGCCCATGCTGGTGCTTGGCGGCCGCGAACATGGCAATGCCCGGGGCGTACAGCAACACCGACAGCAGCACCTGTGACAGCCCACCGGCATAGACCAGCCACAGCGCGTATACCGTGGCCAGACCGGCCACCAGCAGATCGCGGACCCGCAGCCCGGGCTGTCCGCCATAGGTTTCCCCGCGCAGCGCCAGCAATGCACCGTAACCGGCCGAGAACAGATACGGCACCAGGCTCATCGATGCCCCCAGCAGCACCAGGCTGGTATAGGTGCCTGCACTGAACAGGGTGATGATCAGAAACAGCTGGATCAGCCCGTTGGTGAGCCACAGCGCGTTGGCGGGCACCTGCCGTGCGTTCTCGCGCCCGAGGAACGCCGGCATCGTGCCATCCCCCGCTGCCGCGTACAGCACTTCGGCGCACAGCAGCACCCATGCCAGCAATGCCCCCAGCACCGAGACGATCATGCCGATGATGATCAACGTGGCGCCCCAGGGCCCGACGATGGCCTCCAGCACGAAGGCCATCGAGGGATTGCGCGCCTGTGCCAGCGCCTCCTGGCGCAGTACGCCCATCGACAGCAGATTGACCAGCATCAGCAGCGCGAGCACGCACACAAACCCGATGATCGTCGCGCGCCCGACATCCGAACGCTTGGCCGCGCGCCGCGAGTAGATGCTGGCACCCTCGATGCCGATGAACACCCAGACCGTGATCAGCATCATGCCCCGCAGCTGCTCACCCAGGCTGCCCAGTTCCGCCGTGCCCCAGAACTCGCCGGTGAAGATATCGGCCTTGAAGCCCACGGCGGCGATGATCAGAAACACCACGATGGGCACGATCTTGGCGACAGTGACGACCGCATTGACCAGGGCCGCCTGGCGGATGCCACGCAGGATCATTGCGTGCATCGCCCACAGCAGCACGGAGGCGCATGCCACCGCCTGCCAGGTATTGCCCTCGCCGAAGGCCGGCACGAAATAGCCCAGGCCGCTGAAGATCAGCACGAAGTAGCTGACATTGCCGAGCAGCGAGCAGACCCAGTAGCCCCACGCCGCGGAAAAGCCGATGTAATCGCCGAACCCGGCGCGCGCGTACGCATAGATACCGGTATCCAGCTCGGGCTTGCGGTTGGCCAGGTTCTGGAACACGAAGGCCAGCATCAACATGCCCAGGCCGCTGATCATCCAGCCGATCAAGGCCACACCCGGGCCGGCGCTGCGCGCGATGTTCTGTGGCAGCGAGAAAATGCCGGCGCCGATCATCGATCCGACCACCAGGGCAGTCAACGCGGTCAGGCCGAGCCGGTCGGAACGAGAGGTCATGTGCTCACCATCGGCAAACAGAATAGCGCCGATTACCAACGCCCGGCGGTGAGCACCGGGTGAACCGGCCCTGCCGGCGCGCCGTCGGCGCCGGCGCGCCGGTCCGGATCAGAAGGTCTGCCAGTCCTCGCCGACCACTGCCGCCGCAGGCACGCGCGCAGCGGTCCGCGCGGGGGTGGCACGACGCGCCGGCGTGCCCGCCGCCGCCGCACTGGCCTGCAGGCGGAAGATCGCCACCGCCGTGCCCAGCTGCTGCGCCTGCTCTTCCATCGCGCGCGCGGCCGCCGTCGCTTCCTCCACCAGCGCGGCATTCTGCTGGGTAGTCTCGTCCATCTGGGTGATGGTCTGGTTGACCTGTTCGATACCGGCGGACTGTTCCTTCGAGGCTGCCGAGATCTCGGCCATGATGTCGTTGACCCGGCGCACGCCGGTGACGATCTCTTCCATCGTACGGCCGGCGGTCTGCACCAGGGCCGAGCCCGCGCTGACCTGGGTGACCGAGTCGTCGATCAAGGTCTTGATCTCCTTGGCCGCCCCGGCGGAGCGCTGCGCCAGTGCGCGCACTTCGGTGGCCACCACCGCGAACCCCCGGCCCTGTTCGCCGGCACGGGCGGCTTCCACCGCAGCGTTCAGCGCCAGGATGTTGGTCTGGAACGCGATGCCGTCGATCACCGAGATGATCTCGGCAATGCGCTTGGACGAGGCCTCGATGCCCGCCATGGTGGTCACCACCTGGCCGACCACCACACCGCCCTGCGAAGCCACCTCGGCAGCGCCGGCGGCGAGCTGGTTGGCCTGCACCGCGTGGTCTGCATTCTGGCGAACCGTGGAGGTGAGTTCTTCCATCGATGCGGCGGTCTCTTCCAGGCTGGCAGCCTGCTGCTCGGTGCGGCGCGACAGGTCGCTGTTGCCTGCGGCAATCTCGCCGGCGGCGAGGTTGATGCTGCCGGTGGCCTGCTGGATGCGGCCGACGATGTCGGTCAACTGCGCTACCGTGGTATCGGCATCGTCACGCATCCGCGCGAACACGCCATGGAACTCACCGCGCATGCGCGCCGTGAGATCACCCGCGGCAATGGCACGCAGCAGCGCGGAAATCTGCTGCAGGTTGTCATCGCTGACCTGCATCATGGTGTTGAGGTTTTCGACCATCGCGCGGAAGTCGTGGTCAAAGCGCACCACATCGCCACGCTGGCTGAAATCACCCACCGCCGCCGCCCCGGCCAGATCCCCGATCTGGGTATTGATGGCGCGCAGGTTGGCCTTGGTGGTATCCATTGCAGCAGTAAAGGCGGCCTGCTCGCCGGGCAGGCGGTCCATGTCCGGGCTCAGGTCACCGACCGCGTAGCGCTGCATCACTTCGACCAGGCGACGCGTGACCGCGATGTTGGCGCCCACCAGCTGGTTGGTGTCTTCCACCATCTTGCCGTACTCGCCCGGGAAGGTCTGCGCGTCCATGCGGTAGCTCAGCTCGCCCCCCTCATGTCGCTGGGCCATCTCACCCTGCGCGGCCATCACCGCGCGCAGCTGGCTGCGCATGCGTTGCATCGATTCGAGCAGGCGGCCGACTTCGTCATTACGCGCGGGCGGCAGCGGTGTATCCAGACGCCCCTCGGCCACCTCTGCGGACAGGCGGACGGCATCGGCCAACGGACGGATCGCCTGACGGCGCAGCAGCACGTACACGCTGCCGCTGAGTACCAGTGCCGCACCCAGACCAACGGCCAGGATGATCCACAGCAGCKCRCGKGCCTGCGCRRTGATCASCGCATGCGGCACSAYCACRCCCAGCGCGAAATGCTCTTCGCTGCCGCCGATGCGCAGCGGCACGTAGGTTTTCACGTTGCCTGCCGCATCCGGCTCGAAGGCATCAAAGGTCTTGTCTGCCTTGACCGCCGCCAGTACCTGCGTGGTCAGCGCATCCTCGCGACGCTTGCCGATCTCGCTGGCGTCCTTCGCGGCCAGCACGATGCCGCCGGGCGAGATCAGTTCCACATGGCCTTCCTCCATGGGGCGCAGCGCGGCCAGGTGCTTCTGCAATGCGGCCAGCGCGAAGTCCACCGTCACCGCACCAACGAACGTCCCTTGGTCGATCACCGGGGTGGACAGCGTGGTCATCAGCACTTTCTGGCCGCCGACTTCATAGGTATACGGTTCGGCCACGGTCTGCCGCTTGAGCGCCTTCGGCTTGAGATACCAGTCGCCATCGCCGGGCACGTCATAGCCGGTGAGCGCATCCTGCATCGGCGCGCCGTCGTGCCAGGCCCAGTAGCTCATGAACCGGCCGGTGTCATCGTGTGCCTCGGCGCCGACGAACTCGGCATCCTTGCCATCGAAGGCGTCGGGTTCCCACAACGTGCCGAAGCCCACCCATTCCGGGTGCACCTGCACCTGCTGGTGGATCACCGCAGACACCGTCGCCCGCGACAGCGTTCCCGCAGCGCGCTGCACCAGCAGGTTCTGCGCCAGCGCCTGGCTGGTGGCGAAAGCACTGGAGAGATCACCGCTTACCCGCAGGGCTTCGGCCTGGGCCTCGCTCTGCATGGTGTGGCGGGAGGCATCCACCAGCGAGGCACTGGCTTCGCGGTAGCTGATGGCAGCGGTGACACCGAAGCAGAGCATGGCGATCAACGCCGTACCCAGCATCAGTCGGTTGGCGATGCTGCCAGGGCGCGTGGAAGCAGTGGGGCGGGACACGGGCATGGGGGCGGTTCCGGAAAAAGGGCATACCGGCGGACGCAGTCACGCGCCGCCACGGAAACACGCAGTCCATTGCGGGCCGGCACGCACGCGGTGCAATCACGGCGCGGCCAGCAGGGATCGATGCAACGTCGGATCGGCGCAGGCGCCCGCCGCCACTCCCGGGAGGGCTGGTCCTGTGCTGGGGGTCACCGCGTCGTACGCCACGGTGCCACCGCCCTGCTCTGTGGAGATACCGCCTGCCCGCACCGTGACGGCACCGGCCCAGAGAAGGGACTCAGCTGGATAACGGCGTCATGGGCGCGATGTTTAGCGCGGCTTCCTGACCGTGTTCAGTGAACGCCCGCACCACGCTCGCCGCGCCCCAGCCGCTCCACCAGTGTCTGGCTGGCCGCGTTGAGTCCGACCACCTCCACCTGCGCTCCGCGTGCGCGCAGTTTGCCGGTCACCCGCTCCAGCGCGCCCACCGCGCTGAGGTCCCAGAAGTGCGCATCGGTCAGATCGATCACCACGCGCGCGGGCACGTGCAGCAGATCGAAGGCCGCCGCGAACTGCCCGGCCGAGGCGAAGAACACCTGCCCGCTGACTGTGTAGACACGGGTACCGTCGGCCGTGTCGGCGTCGGCAATGTCCAGCATCCGGCCCACCTTGCGGGCGAAGAACAGCGCCGACAGCAGCACGCCGGTCAGCACCCCCTTGGCCAGATCGTGCGTGGCCACGGTGACGACCACCGTGCCCAGCATCACCACCGAGGAGCTTTTCGGATGCAGCCGGAACTCGGCGAACGAGCGCCAGTGGAAGGTGCCGATGCTGACCATGATCATCACCGCGACCAGCGCGGCCATCGGAATCTGCCGGACCCAATCCGCGCCGTAGACCACCAGCAGCAGCAACAGCACGCCCGCCACCAGGCAGGACAACCGGCCACGGCCGCCGGAGGACACATTGATCACCGACTGCCCGATCATCGCGCAGCCGCCCATGCCGCCGAACAGCCCGGCGGTGATGTTGGCCAGGCCCTGCCCGGCGCACTCACGGTTGCGTTGGCTGGGGGTGTCGGTCATGTCTTCCACAATCTGCGCGGTCATCATCGACTCCAGCAAACCGACGACCGCCAGCGTGGCCGAGACCGGCAGCAGGATGCGCAGGGTCTCCCAGGTGAGCGGCACATCGGGGAGCAGGAAGGTCGGCAGGCTGTCCGGCAGCGCACCCATGTCGCCGACGGTGCGGATGTCCAGGCCCAGCCAGATCGACAGCGCGGTCAGCACCACGATCGCCACCAGCGGTGAGGGCACCGCCCGGGTCAGCAGCGGCAGCAGATAGATGATCGCCAGACCGGCCGCGCACACGGCGTACACCGTCCATGGCATCCCGATCAGCTCGGGCAACTGCGCCAGGAAAATCAGGATGGCCAACGCGTTGACGAAGCCGGTGATCACCGAGCGCGAGACGAAGCGCATGAGTGCACCGAGCTTGAGCGCGCCGGCGACGATCTGCAGCAGTCCGGCCAGGATCGTCGCAGCCAACAGGTACTGCAGGCCGTGGTCGCGGACCAGATCGACCATCACCAGCGCCATCGCGCCGGTGGCGGCGGAGATCATGCCCGGCCGGCCACCGGCGATGGCGGTGACCACCGCGATGCAGAACGAGGCGTACAGGCCAACCTTGGGGTCGACCCCGGCAATGATGGAAAAGGCGATCGCTTCGGGAATCAGCGCGAGGGCAACCACGGCGCCGGACAGCAGATCACCGCGGATATTGCCGAGCCATTGCTGGCGCAGCGGGTAGGACACAGACATGGACAGACTCCACGCACCGGCGATGCGCACGGCGCGTTGTGTGATGAAGACAAGGCACTCCCTGAGCCGGCCGAACGGCCAGCGCGTTGTCAACGCGGTTTCAGGGTGGCGTCATCACAGGGGTCCTGCCGGGGCAGCGGAAGCGGCGCGCAGGATAGCGCAGTCCTCCGACGGTCTCAAACACGGGCCGCCAGTTCACCTCGCGCGTTGCCTGCCCAGCGCGACGGTGCCTGCCCGGTCACCCGCCGGAACGCCGCGGCGAACTTGCCGGGGTTGGCATAGCCCATCGCCAAGGCGACCTCGGTGACGCTGCGGCCGGCCAGCAGCATCGGCTTGGCCGCCTCCATCCGGCGCCACGTGAGGTACGCGTAAGGCGTCATGCCGGTTGCGATCCGGAAGCCGCGGCTGAATCCGCTGGCCTCCTGCCCGACTTCCTGCGCCATGCGGGCAACGCCCAGATCGTCGCCGAGATGGGCATCGATCAGTTCCTGCACGCGCTTGAGGTGCGTCGGTGAAAGCGCGCGTCGCGTCGCGGGCGCCGCAACCGGCAGCCCGGCCAACCGCTTCAGCACCAGGTCGACACCGTGCTCAAAGAACGCGGCAGAACCGGCATGTGCTTCGGCGCAGTGCCACAACGCCCCCATCACCGAGGCGATCACCGGGTCCCCATGCAGCGCCGATGCTGCGCGATGCAGCTGCTCCGCGCGCACGTCGTGCCCCTGCAGATGCCGTGCGTCGATGGCCAGGCCCAGCAGCGCCAGCGCTGGGCTGCGGAATTCGCCTGGGCAGTCCGGCAACACCACATTGAACGCGCCTGCGCGCCAAGGCTGCGCGATGCGTCCGAGCGCCGTGCGCTGATACAGGGTGCCGCCGCCGGCAGTGAGCAGCCCGATGCGCAACGCACTGCCCTCACCCATCGCGCCCTGCGCCGCGGCGAACGTATGGCGGAGCATCAGCACCGAGCCGTCGGCATTGCCCACGCACGCGTCCAGCGGACCGCCACTTTCGGACGCCACGCGTGCAGCCACGGCAGTCGTTGGTGAGGAAAAGGCGCAGGTCATCGGGTGTCCCGTTCTGGAGCGGCCGCTCCGGAAATGGAGCAGCGGCACCTAATTGTTACACAATAACATTCGCGATTCCTCCCCATCACCGTGGTGCGCGCCACCACCCCAGAGGCTCCTCGTGAAACACGCTGTACTTGCCGGCGCCGTGCTCGCCGCGCTTCAGTTGCTGCCCAGTGCGCCCGCCCAGGCCCAATCCACCCCGGCCGCCAAGGCCACCGAGCTGGACGGCATCATGGTGACCGGCAGCAAACGCGATACCCCGTACCTCAAGAGCGACATGTCGGTCACCGTGCTCAACCGCGAAGCACTCAAAGAAGCGCACGTCACCGAGTTCCGCGACCTGGATAAGCTGGCCCCCAACGTGAAGTTCAACGTGATGGGTCAGCTCAGCGATATGTTCATCTCCATCCGCGGCATCGAGTCCAACCCGTTTCTGGTCAACCGGGCCTCGGTCTATATCGATGGCATTCCGTTCCGCGAGCTGAGCAACGCGGTGTTGAACCATGTGGAGTCGGTGGAGATCCTGCGCGGGCCGCAGGGCACGCTCTACGGCGCCAACAGCGAATCCGGCCTGGTACTGGTGCGCACGCGTGCACCGTCGGCAACCACCGAGGGCGAGGTCAATGTCGGCGTCACCTCGTTCGGCAACGGCCACGGCAGCAGCGTGGATGGTTTCCTCGGCGGCGCGCTGGGCAACAGCGACCGGTTGTTCGGCTCGGTGGCGTTCATGGCCTCGGATGAAGACAGCCACCTCAAGAACCTCACGCCCTTCAACGGTGTCAACGGCAAGGTCAAGGAGACCTATCTGCAGGGCAAACTGCGCTGGGAGCCGACCGATACGCTGGCCATCAACGCGATCGCCTACCACCTGGGCACGCGTGCACCCGGGATGTTCGAGTACGAGTACCTGCCGCTGGATGTCGGCCTTTACAACCGTACCTACGGCGATCTCTACAACGGCGGCCGTCGTACCGGTGACTTCACCTACATCAACGATGCGCCCAAGCGCACCACAAAGAACGAAACCGTCGCCGGGACCAGCGCGCAATGGCAGTTGTCCCGCGGCACCCTGGATGCGGCATTGTCATATCGCCAGGAGGAAGACACCTCCGCCGGCTACGATTTCGACATGACTGCGACGCCCGCGCTGGCCGGCCGCATCTACGACAAGCAGCACAGCTGGAACGGCGAACTGCGTTTCAGCTCCCCCAGCGATCAAGCGCTGACCTACATCGCCGGCATCTCCACCTACCGGCACCACAAGGACTCCATCCTGGGCACGCTGGTCGGCCCGCCGTTGCGCGGCCTGGGCAGCTATGACCTCGCACCGCTGCAGGGCTCGGATGGCCAGGACTACAGCGTGTTCGGCACCGCCAGCTACACCCCACCCTCGCTGCCGAAACTGACCGCCAGCCTCGGTCTGCGCCATGAGCAGGCCAAGCGTTCCACCCGCCAGCGTGAAGGCACGCTCGACCTTGGCCCGGGCGGGCTGGTGTTCTATCGCGATGCCGAACTCGCACATACGTTCACCGCCACGCTCCCGCGCGTCTCACTGCGCTACGACGCCAGCGACACGCTCTCGTTCTACGCCGCATCCGCCAAGGGCTACATTCCGGGCGGCTTCAATCTGGCGGCCGCACAGAGCGACGTGGTCAACGACAAAGTGCTGCGCTACGAATCGGAAATGATGTGGAGCCACGAGCTCGGCTTCAAGAAGAACGTGCTCAACGGGCGCGGGCATATCGGTGGCGCGGTGTTCCACATCACCTCGGACAACTGGCAGGAGATCCAGCTGGCCACCGATGCCAACGGCCGGCCGATCTCCTCGGACTATGTGGGCTCGGATGCGTCCATCCGCTCGCGCGGTGTGGAGCTGGAAGGCGCGCTGGAGGTCCTGCCCGGCCTGACGCTGATGGCAAATGCGGGTTACGTCGACGCCGAGTACCGCAAGCTGTTCGTCGGCGTCAATGAGAGTCTGGCGGGCAACGACGTCAAACTCACTCCGCAGTACACGGCGTATCTTGCCGCACGCTACCAGCACCGCTCCGGGCTGTTCGCGCGCGTGGAATCCTCGTTCAATGGCCGCATGGCGCTGGACGAACGCAATCGCGCCTACCAACCGGCGGTGGCCATCCTCGGCGTACAGCTCGGCTACGAAACCGGGCCGTGGAGCACGCGCGTGTACGTCGACAACCTGACCAACAAGCGGCGCATCAACGGGTTGATCTTCGACAACCTGGCGTTCGGCCGTGACGGCAACTACTACGGTCCCATCGACCGCCCGCGCATCGTCGGTGCGCAAATCGGCTATCGGTTCTGAGGCAGCGTGGAGGGGGCCGCGGGCGGTGCCCTCCTACTCCTTGAGAACGTCCTGTGCATCCACGATATCCACCCCCGAGACCTGCCCCAGCCAGCCATCGAACCACGGCTTGTGAGACGCGCCGACGATGGAGAGGACCCGGGAACCGGGGTGGTCACGCACGACCTCGAGAATGTTGGCGACCATGCGCAGATTGCGGATCTCCCAGCCCTGCACCCAGATCTGGGGGTAGTGCTGCGGTGACACGGCGGCCAGCGTCGAGCGCACGTTGGACTCGGCGAGCACCTGCAGCGCCGCGGGCTCATTGACGCTGCGATACAGCGAGAGCAGATCGTTGGACGCGATGAAGGCCGCTTCGCGTTCCGTCATGGCATCGAACGTGGGGCCATACCCACTCCACGCCTGCTGGAGCGCCGCGCTGAACGCCTTGCGGTCCGCGATCTGATGATTGTCACCGGTATGGTCGTCGACCGCGTACACGCGCTGCAGGCCGAGCCGCGCGGCCAGGACCGCGGCGATCTGGTAGCTCTCGTTCTTGCGCGCTTGAATCTGCTTGAGCAGCTCGACCAGGGTGCCATCCAGGCCATCGCCCACGCGTCGCTCGGCCACGGGCAGCTGCAGCCACTGCACGTACGCAGACGCCCGTTCGCCAGCGGCAAGGAACAGGGCGGCCAGTTGGCGACGCTGCGCAGGCGTGGGCGACGCCGGCCAGGTTGCGAACGTCTTGTTGACCTGCACGATCGCGGCAGGCACATCCAGCCCCGTAGCGGTCTTCGCGGTCTCCGTGCTGGCGCAGTAGTCATCGCCGTAGACCGCCGCATGGCGCTTGGCCAGGTCACACTGCTCGCCGCTGATGGCTTCGATGGTGATGTAGCCGGGCTTGAAGGCTGCGAGCCTGTCCAGCAGCGGATACAGTGCTTTGGGATCGAAGGCCTCGTGCTCGCTGAGGTGGACGCTGCCCAGCACGAGGACGTCGGTGCGTGGGCCGACCATGTCCTTGTCCAGGTTCGCCAGGTCGATCTGCGCCTGGGCGCAGAACGGGGTCAGGGCCATCACGCAGGCCGACAACACGCGTTGCTTCATGCATCACCCCCGGGGAAGTCCGTGACAGCCTTTCTAGCAGGCAGACGCGGCGCCGGCCACGTGCCGGATGGCATAGGGGTCCAAAGGCGCTGTGCGAGCGTTCTTTCCGGCTTATGGGCTCCAGCACCCAGTTCCCGATGCCGCCTACGGACAAAGATAGTAGGATTGAAGCAACCAGCGGAAGGTCTTACATATGGGCAGTTTCAGTATCTACCACTGGATCATCATCGGCGGCTTGATGCTCATCCCGGTCGCCATCGCAGCGGTGATCGCCATCGTCGTCCTCAGCCTGCGAAAGAAGTCACCCAACCGCTGACGAGCGCCCCCTGCCGGGTCAGAATGGCCGGCTCCCCGGGTGTTGCGGGGTGACTCAAGGGATCCGGCATGGCGACAAGAAACAACACGGTCGAGTGGATCACGGGGGTGATGCTGCTCATCTTCTTTGCCATGCTGTTCGGTATCCCCAACAGCTCACCGTGGTTCGGGCTGGTGTTCGTGTACCTGATGGCCGCCGCGCTGTTCATCGTGGGCAGCATGCTGTGGAGTGCGTTGCGCAGCCGCCGCGCAGCACTGGCATTAGGTCGCATGCCACCCACGCGCGCCCTGCACACCCGCGAGGCGAAAGCGCTGGAGTGGTTCGGCCAACCCGAGCGCATCGTTTGGCGCATGCCGCGCGGGAACGTGATCGATCTGATCAAGGCGACACGGGCCGCAGGCAGCCGGCCGGTAGTGCGCACACTTCGCGGGCCGTATCGCGTGATGGTGCGCGCCCGGCATCACGAGCGGCATGACTTCATCGGCGAGGTGGAGGTACTCATGCTGCCGGGGGCGGATCGCTACCTGCGCGAGAACAACGAGGCCGACGTGTTGCTGTGCGGAACGTTCGCGGTGGTGCTCGCGTTGAATGGCGCGTGGCGTATCGACCAGGCGCCATCGCTGTTGCGATGACGCGCGTGCGCATCGCGTTGTCGTTCAATCAGTAGCGCGGCTTGATTGGCTCACTGGAATCCAGGTACCCCGCGGCGAGAGCCTTCTCGCAGGCGATATAGCCTGCGTTGACGACACGCCCCTGCGCGTTGAAGACCACATAGTAGGGCGAGGTGTTGCCGCGGTTGCGCAGGAGATAGTTGTAGCAGACGCCGTTGATGCCGGGCACCACCATTGCATCCAGCGGCCGTCCCGCGGCGCTCAGGACTGACTCGCGGGTCGCCCCCTGCTGCAGGGAACTGATCACGACCGGATTGCCGCGGTCATATTGAAGAACGCTGGGCATGCATGCGGACAGACCCGCGCAGACACCACACGCCAGCAGGATCGTCTTGGTCATGGGGGCGGCGCTCACTGCCGGCGCGCACGCGCTGCCGCCGCGTTGGCGTCGCGGATGCGCTGGTTGCGCGCCTGCTTGTCATAGTCATCCTTTGCCTGCATCACGCCACCGGCCGCCTGGATCCAGCTGCTGGTTGTGCAACCAGACACAAGCAATGTCGCGGCAAGGGCTGCCGGGATAGTGAGAAACTTCATGAATCAACCTCTCTGAAAGCCAATCGACACGTGGCCGATGGAAAACTGCGCCGCACGACCGGCAAGCGCACATGAAGCGATGCGAAAAACTAAATCGCGAAATCAGTGAAGCCATTACTGGCGCCGCAAACCGGGGCGGAACGATAGTTGACACACACTTAACAAAAACGAAATGTGCCGTGCTTCTATTTTTGTATATTCCTATTCCATGCGATTTCATGTCCAGTGCAGGACGTCGCGACAGAAGTTTCCGGTGAAACCTTCAATGACGCACTGCCCACGGGCTCATGGGTGTTGGCATCTGATCCTGGCCGCAGCATGCTGAGAGCAGCAGATGCCTTATAAATCTACGCTCAGCCGACGCTGGGTTTTCAGGGGACCGGATACACGATGAAACGCAAGGTAGTTGTAGTGGCGTCTGTCATGATTGTCGCGTTGTCAGGAACGATGCCAGTGCCACGACGACATACGAACTGGTTGAAACAAATCTGCGTTGTCAGATTGATCGCGAGGCCTCCGCCACCACGGGTCACGTCAGGAGTACGACCGACGAGCTCTGCAAGGATCTTTGGCTTGAGCCGCTGAGTCGTGAAGAGGTGTTCACCGCGATCACCCATGCCGCCGAGCATGGAAACATCCGCGCCCAGCTCGATTACGCGCTATACGCTTCGAGGATTTTTGAAGACGAACATAACTCGCTGGATCCGGATCTGATCCGTGACTACAAGCAGAACACCGTTAGATTCCTCGAGTCCGCGGGAGCGGCCGGCGAATCGAACGCATATGTGCGTTTGAGCGACATCTACAAGAACGGCACATTGGCCTCGAAAGACCCGGTCATGGCCTATGCATACGCGGAAGCATACTTCCGCACAGGTTCAAGTCGCTATGGCGCCTCGTTCTTGAACAATGCCGCAGCTGGTCTGGACGGCGCCCAATTGCGCCGCGGCAAGGAACTCGCAAATCACCTTCTCAACAAAAGAAGTGCGTCGCCGTGACTATGGAAGACGCTGTCGCACCTGCGAATCGGCAGTGCGGTTGATGCCAAGTGCCTGATTCGATGGTGGGCCCACCAGGATTCGAACCTGGAACCAAAGGATTATGAGTCCTCTGCTCTAACCGTTGAGCTATAGGCCCTTGCGGCCGCACAGTGTAGTGGAGGCCCGCAGGCGCTTTCCACTGCAGGGTGTCACATCAGCCGAAACGCCGCCCCATCGCCTGCACCCGACGCGCATTCTCCGCCGCCAGCTCACGCAGCCCGCCCGAGCGCAGCAGCGCCGAACCCGCCACGCGCTGCCAGTAGTCCACCGCCAGCGGCGCTGCCCAGTGCAGGTGCGCGAGCTGGCCGCTGCGCTCCGGCGCGATGGAGGCGAGCGGCGTAGCCGCACGCAGCACCCCTGTGCGCGAGGGTGCCAGTGACATCGGCAACATGTCATACGCGGGCGCCAACGGCAGCGGGCCGCGGTCGACCAGGTGGAAACCCAGATTGCCCTGATGCATGTCGCTGTTGCCGATCAGCCGGCCGAACGCGTGCAGCCTTCCCATCGCGGCCTGCGTGTCGCGATCGACCCAGCCCTGCGTCAGCAGCGCGTCGGCGGCGATCCCCCAGTCCACGGTCACGTCACCGACGAAGGCCGAGGACAGCGCCAGCAGCGAGACGAAGCCGCGACGGCCGAGCACGTCGGCGGTGCGGTCGAAGCGCTGCACCTCCAGGAACGTATGCGTGTCGGTCTGGAGGATCTCGGAGGCCGCTGCGGGCACGCCCCCGTCGCGCAGGCACTGCAGGGCCAGGTGCTCGCAGACCAGCAGGTCCGCCCAGCGTTCGGCGGCCTCGCCTGCGGTGGGCTGCGCGAACTTCACCAGCGCCGCATAGCGCCCTCCCTCATGCTCCACCGTGGCAGTGAACTTCGGTTGCTCGCCACCCGGCGACGATCCGACGTCTTCGCCTTCCAGTGCCGCTGCGGCGCGCTCGGGATAACGACGTGCGCGCTGCCCCGCCAGGACGTGATCGCCAGGCGCATCAAGCGCGCGCAACGCCATCTGCACGGCATCGCCGCCCAGCAGAAGGTCACCGATCTCGGTGCCGCCTGCACGTACCAGCGCCTGGAGGGTGTCACCCAATTGCCATCGATTGAGGTCGTCGGGGACGCCCAGGTCACGCCCGCGACGATGCGCGAACGTACGCCCGAGAAAACCCTGTGGCCGCAGGTCGTCCAGGTACCACGGCAGCCCCGGGAAGTGGCCATCGACGGTCTCGTCTGGCGAACGGGTCAGATTGGGGCGTGCGGCGGTGGTCGCCACGTGGAAGGTCTCGCCCGTGAGTGCCACGACCGTGCCCAGTTCTTCAAGGGTGGCGTCCGGCCCCAGCCGGAACAGCGGCCACTCGCTGCCCGCGGCGGTCTGCTGGCGGACGGCATAGGCCGTGGCGCGGGTGCGGCCAAGTCGCACCAGGCGGTCCCCGGCCTCGGCGACAAGACGACTCAACGTTGTCCGGGTAACCCCCAGGCGATCGACGAGATCGGCAGCTGAGACGACCTCGCCAGCAGGCAGGTTGTCGAACAGCGTCTGGAGCTGGACGGTACGGGGACGGGCCATGGCCTGAGTTTCGGGACGAGTTAAGTTACGAATCTATAAGCCAATCTTCGGCGAACCGCAACCCCATTGAACTTATAAGCCATTGATTGAAATAACATCACCCCGGAGAACACCGAGAAAAAATCCGCAATTAAGTTACGAAACACGCAACGAAATCACCAAATCAGCCTAGCGATCCCAACCCCGTCGAACAGCCGCTCCATTCGCTGTGCCGCCGCCCAGTTCGAGTACACCACGCGGCGCCACCTGCCCCAAAAAAACAAACCCCGCTTGCGCGGGGTCTGTCGGGTTTCAACGCGATGCGCCGGTATCGATCAATCGATATCCAGGAAGCTGCGCAGCTGCTCGGACCGGCTCGGATGACGCAGCTTGCGCAGCGCCTTCGCTTCGATCTGGCGGATACGCTCGCGGGTGACGTCGAACTGCTTGCCCACTTCCTCGAGGGTGTGGTCAGTGTTCATGTCGATGCCGAAGCGCATGCGCAGCACCTTGGCTTCCCTCGGGGTGAGGCCGGCCAGCACGTCGCGCACGGTTTCAGACAAGTTGATGTTGGTGGTGTTCTCGATCGGGGACTCCACGTTGGTGTCCTCGATGAAGTCGCCCAGATGGGAATCCTCGTCGTCGCCGATCGGGGTTTCCATCGAGATCGGCTCCTTGGCGATCTTCATCACCTTGCGGATCTTGTCTTCCGGCATGTCCATTTCCTTGGCCAGCTCCTCCGGCGTAGCCTCGCGGCCATACTGCTGGAGCATCTGACGGGAAATGCGGTTCAACTTGTTGATCGTTTCGATCATGTGCACCGGAATACGGATGGTGCGCGCCTGATCGGCGATCGAACGGGTGATGGCCTGGCGGATCCACCAGGTCGCATACGTGGAGAACTTGTAACCACGGCGGTATTCGAACTTGTCCACGGCCTTCATCAGGCCGATGTTGCCTTCCTGGATGAGGTCGAGGAACTGCAGGCCGCGGTTGGTGTACTTCTTGGCGATCGAGATGACCAGGCGCAGGTTGGCTTCGACCATTTCCTTCTTGGCCTTGCGTGCACGCGCTTCGCCGTAGGCCATGGCGCGGCTGATTTCCTTCAGCTCGTCCAGTTCCAGCCAGGTGGTCTTCTCGATGTCGATCGTCGCCTGCTGTTCGGCGATGATCTGATCCTTCACGTCACGCAGGGCCGAGGACCACTTCTGCTTGCGCTTCAGTGCGTCTTCCACCCACTCCAGGTTGGTCTGGTTGCCTTCCCACGAGCGGATGAAGTCCTTGCGCGGCATGCGCGCGGTCACGGTCGCCAGGTTCAGCACGCGGCGTTCGTGGGACTTGATCGAGGCCATGACGTCGCGCAGCTGCTTGACCAGCACATCGGTCAGCGGCAACGGCAGCTTCAAGGTCACGAACACGGCGGCCATGTCGTCGCGCAGCTTGGCCAGCGGCTTGCGGTCGCCCTTGGCAGCGGCCTTCTTGAACGCGGTGTACGCATCGCTCAGGGCCTGCATGCGGCGTGCGACTTCTTCCGGATCCGGACCGGTCGGGCCGGCCTCTTCCTCGACGTCGTCGCCGTCATCCTCTTCATCGGCGTCGTCGTCGGCGTCGTCACTGGTGTCTTCGGCCACGGCCGGGGCCGGGACTTCTTCGACCAGGTCGTTGAAGCCGACGATCACTTCGGCCAGGCGCTTCTTGCCTTCCTTGTGCGCGTCGTAGTCGGCCAGCAGCGATTCCACCGATACCGGGAAGGTGCCGAGTGCGGCCTGGACCTGGCCCAGACCTTCTTCGATGCGCTTGGCGATGGCGATTTCGCCTTCGCGGGTCAGCAGCTCGACGGTACCCATTTCGCGCATGTACATGCGCACCGGGTCGGTGGTGCGGCCACCTTCGGTGTCGAGCGCGCTCAGCGCGGCAGCGGCTTCTTCGGCCGCGGTGTCATCGACTTCGCGGTTGCCGGTGTTGCCATCGTTGAGCAACAGGGTTTCTGCATCGGGCGCAACTTCATGGACATCAATGCCCATGCCGTTGATCATGCCGATGATATCTTCGATCTGCTCCGGGTCGACGATGTCGTCGGGCAGATGGTCATTGACTTCGGCGTAGGTCAGGTAGCCCTGTTCCAGGCCCTTGCTGATCAGAAGCTTGATGTCGTTTTGCTGGGCAGGACGTTCGTTGGCCATGTAGTGCTCGCGCCACCGGCTGGGAGAGGGAATAGAACCTAGCATTATACCAGCCCGGCGCCCCGCGTTCCCGGGCGGTGGTCCCGGGGCTAGGGTCTGAGCAGGAAGGTCACGGGACCATCGTTGACCAGGCTGACAACCATATGGGCACCAAACTGGCCGGTTTCCACCCCCGGGGCGTGTTTTTGCCTGCAGATCTCGACCAGTCGGTTGAATCCGCGTTCAGCCTCCGCCGGCGGCGCGGCGGTACTGAAGCCCGGCCGCATCCCGCTGGATGTGTCGGCCGCCAGGGTGAATTGGCTGACCAGCAGCACTCCGCCGCCGGTATCACGCAGCGACCGGTTCATTTTTCCGGTCTCATCGGCAAAGACACGATAACCAAGCAGGCGATCGGCCATCCGGGCGATCTGGGCCTCGGTATCACCTGGCTCCATGCCCACCAGGGCCAGCAGGCCGGGGCCGATCTGACCGACAACGGCCTCATCGACACGGACGCTGGCTTCGCTGACGCGCTGGATCAGAACAAGCATGGACAAGGTTCCGCTAGCTGAAGGCGGACTACCTTAACGTGCCCGCGCGCCGACAGGCTGGTCGCCAGCGGCTAGACTTTGCGGTGATGAAACCGCACACCACTGCCCGCCTGGCCTACCGCGCCGCTGCCCTGTTCACCCGCCTGCCCTGGTCCTGGCTGCGTGCCTTCGCCTCCGTTCTGGCCTGGCTGTGGATCCGTCTCAATGCCCGTGAGAGCCGCGTCACCCGCCGCAACCTCGAACTGGCCTACCCCGAAATGGACGAGGCCGAGCGCACCGTGCTCCACCGCGAGGTGCTGCGCTCGACCGCGCTGCAGGCCATCGAGACCCTGCGCCTGTGGACCCAGCCACGCGATCGCAATCTTGCGCGGTTGACCGAGCGCCACGGCGAGGCGCTGTACGACGCAGCCCTGGCCGCCGGCAAGGGCGTGATCGTGGCGGCCCCGCATTACGGCAACTGGGAGCTGCTCAACCAGTGGCTGGCCTCGCGCGGGCCGATCGCGATCGTCTACAAGGCCCCGGATGAAGCAGTGGGCGATGCCTTCCTGCAGCTGGTCCGCGGCGGCGACAACGTCCAGCAGGTCCGCGCCGAAGGCCCGGCCGTGCGCCAGTTGTTCAAGGTGCTCAAGGACGGCGGTGCCACCGGCATCCTGCCCGACCAGCAGCCCAAGGCCGGCGACGGGGTGTTCGCGCCATTCTTCGGGGTGGAGGCGCTGACCATGACCCTGGTCAACCGGCTGGCCGAGCGGACCGGCGCGACCGTGCTGTACGGCTGGTGCGAGCGGATCGGCCCGGGCATGGCGTTCGCCCTGCACATCGAGGCCACCCCGCCGGCCGTGGCCGATCCGGACCCGCGCACCGCGGCCACCGCCCTCAATGCCGGCATCGAACGCATCGCCCGGCGCGATCCGGCGCAGTATCAGTGGACCTACAAGCGCTATACGCTGCGCCCACCGCAGAGCGGCGAGGACGACCCCTATGCCACCGAGGACCATCCGCACTGACTGCGACGCAGCGTCGCGCCCTTGGTGCGATTGAATCGCCGCGATCCGTCCCCACTGTGGAAACCACGATGTCCCCCACGGCCCCTGACATGTCCCCTGCTTCTTCCCTGTTCGGCGATCCGGCCGCGATCCGCTGCGAGCGCGCGGTGGCCGAACTGCGTGCCGGCCGCCCGGTGGTGATCGACGATGGCCAGGGCCAGCGCCTGGCCTTCATCGCGCTGGACAGCAGCACCCGCACCAGCTTCAGCGCCTTTGCCGCGGCCGCGGAAGACCGGCACTACCTGTTCCTCACCGCCACCCGCGCCCGCGTGCTCGGGGTGAGTGCCGACCGTGGCGCGCGCGTGCCGCTGGCCGGCATCGATTTCGATGCCCTGCCCTCGCTCAGCTACCTGCGCGACCCCGGTGCGATGCCCCCGGGCTGGACCGGTGGCGAAGCGCTGGACGACGGCGCGGTGGAAATCGCCCGCCTCGGCCTGCTGTTGCCGGCGATGGTCGGCGTGCTGTTGGCCGCCGATGACCGCCGCTTCGACGACTGCGCGCAGGTCTCGCTGTGCGATCTCAGCCAGGGCGCCGAACAGGCCGCGCATGCGTATGAGCTGGTGGCCCGCTCGCCGGTGCCGCTGCGCGAGGTCGGCATGACCGAATTCGCGGTGTTCCGCGGTGGCGTGGCCCAGCGTGACCAGGTCGCGATCATCGTGGGCACCCCGGATCTGTCCGCCGTGGTGCCGGTTCGCGTGCATTCCTCCTGCCTGACCGGCGATCTGTTCGGTTCACTCAAGTGCGACTGCGGCGACCAGCTGCGGCGCGGCCTGCGCAAGCTCAAAGAGCTCGGCGGCGGCGTGCTGCTGTACCTGGACCAGGAAGGCCGCGGCACCGGCATCGCCGCGAAGATGCGCGCCTACGGCTACCAGCACGATGGCCTGGACACGATCGACGCCGATGCCCAGCTCGGCTTCGGTGCCGATGAGCGCCGCTACGGCAGTGCCGTGGCGATGCTGCAGGGCCTGGGCGTGAGCCGCGTGCAGCTGCTCAGCAACAATCCCACCAAGGCCCAGCGCCTGCGCAATGCCGGCATCGACGTGGTGGACTGCATACCGGTCACCGGCGACATCACCGCCGAGAACGAACAGTACCTGCGCACCAAGGCCGAACGCGCCGGCCATCTGCTCGATGTCGACGCACTGATCCAGGCCGCGCAATAGCCCACGGCAACCTGCTACCGTCTGCGCCACGGGCGGTTGCACCTGTACGCATGCGCCCGGCCCGTTCCCCAGCCGAGCGCCCTGCCTTGTCCGATCTTCTCGACACTCCCGTGCCGCCGCCGTTGCCGCCGTTGCCGCCTGCCCCCGACTGGCAGGCGATGCCGCTGCGTTCGGCCTCGCTGGCCGCGTTCGGTGGTGCGGTCGCTGGCGCACTGATGATCGGCGGCGTGCTCGGCACGCTCTGGGTGGTCTTTGATCTGCCGGGCCGCTGGTGGGGCGCGGCCGGCATGGTCGCGCTCGGCGCGCTGATCGGTGCGGCTCTCGCGTTCCGCCGCCAGCGCCGCACCTATTGGCGGCTGGATGCCCAAGGCCTGGGCTTGCGCCGCGACCTGCTCTGGCAGAACGAAACTCGTGTCCCCACCTCGCGCGTGCAGCATCTGGATCTGCGCCGTGGGCCGATCGAACGCAGCGCCGGGTTGAGCACGCTGGTCGTGCATACCGCCGGCAGCCGCTTCAGTGCGGTCACGCTCAGTGGGCTGGACAGCGCCGATGCCGAGCGCCTGCGCGACACCCTGGCGCACCAGCTGGACCAGGACGACGACGCGCTGTGAGTACCCCGCCGCCGCTTGATGCCGCGCCGGAGCAGCGGCTGCATCCCTGGTCGTGGCTGTTCGTGCTGCTGATGCAGTTGCGCCAGGGCCTGGTACCGCTGATCGCGCTGGTGGTGTTCGGCCAGCGCGGCGACCGCGATGAGCTGTGGCTGTCACTCGGCCCGATGATCGCCGTGGTCGTGCTGGTCGCGTATTCGGTGCTGCAGTACCTCACCTATCGCTACCGGATCGGCACGAGCGCGATCACGGTGCGCAGTGGGGTTTTCGCGCGCAATCGCCGCGAGATTCCCTTCGCCCGCATCCACAACGTGGTGGTCCACCAGAACCCGCTGCACCGCCTGTTCGGCGTAGCCGAACTGAAGCTGGAATCGGCCGGTGGCCATCGCCCCGAAGCGGAAATGCGTGTGCTCAAACTCGACCAGGCGCTCGCACTGGAGCGCCTGGTACGCCAGCGTGGCCAGGCAGTGCCGGCCACGGCCGAGGGCGACGCCGCTGTGGCCGAACCAACCGAGGATGTGCTGCTCGCCCTGAGCCCGGGCGAGGTGGTCCGTATCGGCCTGCTCTCCAACCGCGGCTGGGTGGTGGTGGTGGCAGTGCTGGGCGCGATGGTGCAGTTGTTCCCACGTGGCAGCGTCTCCGATGTCATCGAAGCCGGCGGCCGCCAGGCCTTTGGTTATGCCAGCCACCTGCACCCCGGGATGTGGCTGTGGGCGATTGCCGCGGCGCTCGCCGTGGCGGGCTTCTGGGTCATGCTGCGGGTATTGTCGGTGGTGCTCGCGCTGCTGCGTTACTACGGCTTCCGGCTCAGCGAGCACGAGCGCCGGCTGACCGTGGCCAGTGGGCTTCTGACCCGTATGCGCACCAGCGTGGCGCGGCGCCGGATCCAGGCGTGGACGCTGCGCGAGAGCGCGCTGCAGCGCTGGTTCCAGCGCCGGCAACTGCGTATCGATATTGCTGCCGGCAACCCCGGCGAAGGCGAGCGCCGCGACCTGCGTGAGCTGGCGCCGCTGGCGACGCCGGCCGTCTGCGATGGGCTGGTCCAGCATCTGCTGCCGCACCTGCAGTGGCCGCCGGCGCGCTGGCAGCCGGTGCAGATGCGGGGCTGGTGGCGGCTGTGCCTGGGCGCACTGTGCCTCGTTCCGCTGCTGACGGCGGCGGCGATCTGGTACGGCGGGCCGTGGGGGGCGCTGGTGCTGCTATGGCTGCCGTGGTCGGCGTTCCGCGCGCACCGGCAGATGGCCCGCATCGGCTATCACCTGGATGACGACTACATCGCGGTGCGTGGCGGCTGGTGGCAGCGCTGGTGGCGCTTTGCCGAGCTGGACAAGCTGCAGGCACTGCGCCTGACCCGTTCGCCGCTGGACCGCCGGCTGGGCACGGCCAGCGTGTGGCTGGATACCGCCGGCGCAGGCATGGGCACGCCGCTGGTGCTGCAGTACCTGCCGGAAGCGGAGGCGCGTGCGGTGTACGAGCGGTTGGGCCGTGCGTTGGCGAAGCGTCGCCTGCGCTGGTAGGAGCGCAACCACGCCTGGCGTGGATCTACCTGGTGGCGCAAACGCTGGCTTATCGCTTCGCCGGTCCCCAATAGCCGAGCTCCTTGCGGATCTGCAGGCCCCGCGTCCACGCACCGAACGGTTTGCGCTTGAGCGTGCCGAGTTCACCGGACAGGAAATCCTCGGTGGCAGCGATCACCCGCTCGGAGGAATACCCATCGCGGAACGGATGGATGGCATCGGCGTAGCGCCGGATCTCGGCCATCAACGCCGGGGCGGGATCCAACGCCTGGGCCAGCATCGCCGGCAGCTGGATGGCATCGTCGAAATCGATCATGTGCGGCTGCGGGACCCGGTTGCGGAAGGTCACCACCGGTTTGTGCTGCACGATGAACTCGGAGACGATCGAGGAGGTATCCGAGACCAGCACATCGGCCGCGCGCTGGGCAGCCATCACCTGTTCGGGCTCGATGAAGCGCGCATGCGCACCGGCCAGCGCGCGGTAGCGCTCGAACAGCGCCGGCGCGCACTTGGGGTGCAGGGTCAGCAGCCAGTAGTGCTCGCCGCGGGCGATATCGGCCGCGATCTGCTCGTACAGGTGTGGCGCGGCGCTCAACCGCTCGGTGAAGGTCGAGCCGAACAGGATCACCGGGCGGTCCTGTGCCGGCACGCGCAATCCCGCGCTCAGGCCGCCGTCATCGCGGAACAGCGGATCGAGCTTGGGCCAGCCGGTCTCGGCCACGGCGAAGTGGCCCTCGCGCGCGGCCAGCTCGCGGAACGGAGTGGTCGTGGCCGGGCCCTGGGTGCAATACAGATCGAACAGACCGCGTACCCGGAAGTGGCCGCGGGCACTGTCGCGCTTCTGCACGTTGAAGCCGTGGAAGACCTGCACCTTGGCCCCGGCAATGAACGGCGGCACCCAGTTGGCCGCGCTGAACACCGCGCGCGGACGTAGTGCCAGCGCGTCTTTCAGGCCTGCATTGGGCACGCCGGGCAGCGACGCGCCAGCGGCGCCATCGGCGAACCAGGCCGACACCGATTGACCGGATGCGTGCAACGCCTGCGCCAGAGGGGCGAGAATGGGCAGCGCATAACGCTCCGTCGCAAACAGCAGGTACTCGGCCATCATGTCCTCCTCGACCGCTCCCACTGAACGGCCTCGCATTTCGGCCTGCATTATCGCGTTCAATGAAGCCGACCGCATCGGCGACTGTCTGGCCTCGCTGGCCTTCTGCGACGAGATCGTCGTGGTGGACTCGCAGTCCACCGATGCCACCGTGGCGATCGCGACAGCCGCCGGGGCGCGGGTGCTGCAACGCCCGTTCGATGGCTTCCGCAGCCAGAAGGCGTTCTGCGTCGAGCAGGCCGCGCATGACTGGGTGCTGTGCCTGGACGCCGACGAGCGCATCAGCGACACCCTGCGCGAGGCGATCCTGTCCGCCCAGGCCAACGGTTTCGCCGGCCACCACGGCTACCGGTTCGCACGGCTTTCCGAGTACTTCGGCAAGTTCCTCAAGCATGGCAACGCCTACCCGGACCGGGTCCTGCGCCTGTTCGACCGCCGCCATGGCGGCTGGCGCGGCAAGCGTGAGATCCATGAGGCGGCCAGCGTCGATGGCGCGGTGGGCACCCTGCGCGGCGACCTGATCCATTACCCCTACCGTTCGCTGGAGCAGCAGCTGCTCAAGACCCAGCGCTACGCGCGGATGATGGCCGAGCACGAGTTCGCGCGGGGCAAGCGCGCCACCCTGCCCAAGCTGATCCTGGCCCCGACGTGGCGGTTCTGGCGTGGGCTGCTGCTGCGCGGCGGCTTCCGCGATGGCTGGCACGGCTTGGTCTATGCCTATGTGCGCGCCAACTACGTGCGCCAGAAGACCATCATGTTGTGGATGCTGCAGAACGGGCAGCCGGTGACCGATCCGCCGCGGGATCAGCCAGGCGCCTGAGCTTTGGCCTGTGCCAACGCCATCCGGCGGGTATGGCCCTGGACGATCGACAGCCCGGCCAGCAGGCCGACGATGGTGACGTAGAAGCTGGCCGTGATCTGGTGCGCGAACATCGACTGGGTGATCCCGCACAGCACATAGGTCACTACCACCATGATCCCGGCAGCGGCCGGGCCACGGAAGGCCTGTTCGCCGCTGCGCCGGTGCAGGCCGGTGAATACCCACAGCGGCACACCATAGATGGCCAGCAGCAACAGCAGGCCCGGCACGCCCTGCGTCGCCGCCCACTCGGCCAGGTCATTGTGCGCGTGGCCCAGATGGCAGCGCTGTTCGGCCGGATCATCCCGGCACACCGGCAGGCGCTGCATGGCGCTGTCGAAATGGCCGATGCCCACGCCGGTCAGCGGATGATCGAGGAAGGTCTCATAGGCCACCTGCAATCGCTCCACGCGCGCGCCGGCCGAGGAGTCGCTGTCTCCGCGCTCCATCCGCACCACGTCGTGCTTGAGTTCGGTCAGGCGGACCTGCTCGCGCAGGCTCGGGATGGTCAGGATCAAGGTACCGGCGATCGCCACCAGGGCCAGCAGCACACCCAGCCGCGCAGGCCCGGTACGCCAGCGCAGGCTCATCGCCATCACCACCAGCAGTGCCAGCAGCGCCAGCCAGACGCCACGGCTGCCGCTGAGCACGATGGTCACGCAACCGGCGACCATGCCCACGATCACCCAGGTCCAACGTTTGTGTGGCCGGCAGAACACCAGCAGCACCATCAGCACCAGCACGATGTCGGCCAGTACGATCGCGTTGGTGCTCAGATCAGCGCGTGGCGCGCCGCCGGCCACCTGCAGGATCGCCAGCACCATGGTACCGAGCAGGCCGGCCAGCGCCCCGCCCCACAGCCAGCGGATGTCCGGCCGCAGTGCACAGACCCACAGGGCGATCCAGGGGATCACCACGAACCGTGAGCGGTTGTCGATGTCGCGCAGGCCCTGCTCGAACAGATAAATCGAGAGCAGTGCAAAGGCAATCGCGGCCACCACCAGCCAGGTGAGGGCCTTCACCGGCCGCCCGGCCAGGCCCCGCGCGCGCCACAGGTAATCCGGCGCCAGCAGCGTGCTCAGCAGCAACAGGATGCCGTAGGGCAGCAGGTTCTGGGGCAGGGTCAGCACCAGCGCGGGCATGCAGAACAGGCCCACGGTGGCGATCCAATGGGCCACACCGGCACGCCCCTGCAGCGGCGGCAGGGAAACGGGCGTGGTCGGCTCGGATGCAGCGGAGAACGTCATTGCCAACCTCTATTGCCACACGCAGGCATGCACGCCCGTGATTGCACTGGACGCCACCGGCGCCCACGGAGCTGCCGCACCTGCCCGACCAGGCCGCCAGCATTGCAGAATTCACTCATCGCCGTCGATCCGGTGCAGCGCGCGTTCGCGTTTTTGTTCTTCGGCGCTGGCCACGCAGGCACCGTGGATATCGCCGGGCCTTACCAACCACCAACGGCGGCGGTTGGCGACCCCGGCCAGCTCTGCAGTGGTGCGGTCCACGCACGCCAGCAGCGCGTCTTCCTGCACCAGCAACCAGCGCTGCTGGGGCTGGGCGGCCTGCCAGGCGACCCCGTCGGCGAGCTGCCGGTCCCAGCGCCGGTTGAACCCGAACGTGGCGGCCTCACGGTCAGCCATCAGCAGGTTCTGCTCCTTCCACGCGACCAAGCCGAGTTCCGCCTTCGGGCCGATGCGCTGGCCGACCTGCTGCATCAGGCCACGTGCCGAGCTGGAGTCGTTGAACAGCGGGTAGCCGATCAGCCCGAACGCCACCCAGGCCATGGTCAGCGTCGCCACCACCGCCAGATGGAAGCGGCGTACGCCGGCGATGCACAGGGTCAGCACGGCCCAGCAGCCCAGCGCGACCGCGACCCAGCCCAGGCCGGAGGTGACGGCGGTATCGATGCCGCGGTCGAGGATCAGTTTGCGCTCGAACCCCGGCTGCCCGACCAGCATCGAGATACCGATGCCGAGCAGGCCGGCGGCCAGCAGCGCCACGAAGCCGCCCAGCAGCCACTGGAAGGCGCGCTTGCGCAGCAGCCCCGGCAGCAGCGGTGCCAGCGCCAGGCAGAACATCGGCAGCGCCGGCAGGATGTAGACGTCACGCTTGCCGTTGGGGATCGAGAAGAACAGCACGATCAACAACCACCACACCAGCGGCAGCAGGTAGCGCGCATCACGCCGCTGCAGGCGACGGCGCCAGGCCGGGATCGCCCAGGGAATCGCCAGGAAGGCCGGGATCCACATCGACGGCATCGTGCCCAGGAAATACCACCATGGCTGATGATGATCCCAGGATTGCGCGTAGCGCTTGGCGGTCTGCCGGAACAGGATGTCGTCCAGGTAGGCGCGATATTCGGCCGACCCACTGCCCAGCGCAGTCAGCACCATCGGCACCAGCCACAGGGCGATCGCCAGCGCGAACGCCAGCGGCCCGGCCCAGAACCGCCAGTCGCGGACATGCAGCTTGACCCGCGGCCAGCCCAGCACAGAGGCCACGGCGGCCGGCACGATCATCAGCAGCGCGATCACGCCTACGCCCTTGGTGATCACCCCCAGCCCGGCAGCGAACCAGCCCAGCCACCACCAGCGCCACGCAGGGCCACTGAGCAGATGCCGCAGCAGGCCGTAGTTGGCCAGGGTGATGAAGAACACCACCAGCGGATCGATCTGGGCTTTCTTGGACTGGAACGTGAAGTGCAGCGCGAACAGCAGCGCCCAGGCGGCGTACAGCCCGACCCGCCGTGTCCACAGGCGGCGGCCCAGGTCATAGACGCAGGCCAGGGTGCCCAGCGCGGCCAGCAGCGAGGGCAGCAGGAAGGCCACCCGCCAGTCGCCGATCAGCGAGTACAGCGCGGCCTGCGACCACATCAGCAGCGGCGGCTTGTCCGAATACAGCTCGGTGCCCCGATGCGGGAACAGCCAGTCGCCGCTCTCCACCATCTGCTTGGCGACCAGCGCAAAGCGTGGCTCGTCGGACGGCCACGGATCACGCATGCCCAGGCCGGCCCCCAGAACGAGCAGGGCCATCAGGGCAAGCAGCCAGAACTCTCGGGATGCGCGGTTTTTTAGCATGGGGCGGAATTCTAGCCGGGTTCGGATCAACCCTTCTTTAGCAGACGCGCATAGAAGAAGCCGTCAGCACCTTCCTCACCGGGCAGGCGCTGGCGCCCGGCCCAGGAGTCGTGGCCATACGCCTCGCCCAGCGGCAGGAAGCCCGCATCCCGGGTGCGCTGCAGGAAGGATTCGACCTGGAACTGGTTTTCATCGCGCAGGATCGAGCATGTCGCATACAGCAGAGTTCCGCCCGGGGTGAGCATCGACCAGCACGCATCCAGCAGGCGCGCCTGCAGGGCGATGAGTGCATCGATGTCGGTCGCGCGGCGATGCGCCAACACATCCGGCTGGCGGCGGATGATGCCGGTGGCCGAACAGGGGGCGTCGAGCAGGATGGTGTCGAACAGCTGCCCGTCCCACCAGCTGGCCGGATCGGTCGCATCGCCCGCCAGCACCTGCGCGTTCTGGCCCACGCCGGTGCGTGCGAACGTTTCGCTGATGCGCTTGAGCCGGCGCGCGTCGATGTCCAACGCCAGCAGGTGCAGGGTCGGATCGCGCTCCAGCAGATGGGCGGCCTTGCCGCCCGGTGCGGCGCAGGCATCAAGCACCCGCGAACCCGGGCGCGGCGCCAGCGCATCGGCCACCTGCTGGGCAGACAGATCCTGCACCGACAGCGCGCCATCGGCGAACCCGGGCAGCGCGGAGACCGCGACCGGCACCGGCAGGCGGATCGCATCGGCACCCACGCTCGATGCCTCCGCCTCGATACCGGCGGCCGCCAACTGCTGCAGCATCGCCTCACGACTGCTGTGCTGGCGGTTGACCCGCAGCCACAGCGGCGCGGCCTGCAGGCTCGCGGTGAACACCGCGTCGGCCTCGTCCGGCCAATCCTGTTCGATCTTCTCGGCCATCCACAGCGGGAAGGCATCGCGCGCAGGCAGCGGCGGAATGCCTTCGCGCTGGGCGCGGCGCAGCAGTGCATTGACCATGCCGGCCTGGCGATCACGGCCCATCGCACGCGCGGCGTCGACCGTGGCCGAGAGCGCGGCGTGCGCCGGCAGCTCCAGTGCGTCCAACTGGGCGAAGCCGACCAGCAGCAGCGCGCGCAGTTCGTCTTCGCGCACGCTCAGCGGCCGCGGCATCCATTGCGCCAGTGCAGCGTCATACGCGGCACGGCGACGCAGCACGGCAAAGCACAGCGCCTCCAGCAGCGCGCGGTCGCGGCTGTCGTCCAGGGTCGGCAAGGCGGTGGCCAGTTCGGCCTTGAGCGAACGGCCGCGGCCGATCACCTGGGCCAGCACGCGCGCGGCCAGCACGCGGGTGGGCACGCCGGGGGCGGTATGGGCGGTGTAGGGGCCTGCAGGCTTGCCGGAACGCGCGGTGGTCATCTCAGGCACCCACGCCGAGATCGCGACGGGCATTGAGGTAGTCGGCGGCGGTGATCGCCTTGCCGCCCTCACGCTGCAGCACGCGCAGGCGCAGCGCACCCTGCCCGCAGGCGATGTCGATGCCGTCACGCGAGGCGCCCAGCAGCGTGCCCGGGGCCTTGCCCTGGTTGTCCTCCAGCGCGATCGCGCCATGGATGCGGACGCGTTCGCCGGCCAGCATCGCCTCGGCGATCGGCCACGGATTGAACGCGCGTACGGTGCGCGCCAGCACGTGGGCGTCCTGCGCCCAGTCCAGACGGGCTTCGGCCTTGTCCAGCTTGTGCGCATAGGTCACGCCGGCCTCCGGCTGCGGCTGCGCGATCGGCTTGATGCCGGCCCGCAGCAGGCCCAGGCCATCGGACAGCACCTGCTCACCCAGGACGGCCAAACGATCGTGCAGCTGACCGCCGGTGTCGTTGGGGCCGATCGCGATGTGCTGCTTGAGCAGCACCGGGCCGGTATCCAGCCCGGCGTCCATCTGCATCAGGCACACACCGGTTTCGGTATCGCCGGCCTGGATCGCACGCTGGATCGGCGCGGCACCGCGCCACCGCGGCAGCAGCGAGGCGTGCACGTTCCAGCAGCCATGGGTCGGGATGGTCAGCACCGCCTTGGGCAGGATCAGCCCATAGGCCACCACCACCATCAGGTCCGGCGCCAGGTCGCGCAGCTGCTGCTGGGCTTCGGGGGTCTTGAGGCTCTCCGGCTGGAACACCGGGATGCCACGTGCGATCGCGTCCAGCTTGACCGGCGAGGGGGCCAGGCCACGGCCACGGCCAGCGGGACGATCGGGCTGCGTGTACACCGCGACCACTTCATGGTGACGGGCTGCGGCACGCAGCGAGGACACGGCGAACGCCGGCGTACCGGCAAAGACAATCTTCATGGTGACCCCACTAACAGAACGTAAAACGGCGCCGATGTGCGGCGCCGCGCGACAGGACACGTCGCGCGGTCATCCCGCGCGGCGGTCGCTGCAATCACCTCAGGCAACGTGCTTGCGCTGCTTGGCCAGCTTCTTGCGCACCATCTCGCGCTTGAGCGGCGAGAGGTAATCAATGAACAGCTTGCCGTCCAGGTGGTCCATCTCGTGCTGCACGCAGACAGCGAGCACGCCGTCGGTGGTCAGTTCCTGGGCCACGCCGTGGCGATCCAGGTAACGCACGGTGATCTGGTTGGCGCGGGTGACGTCGGCAAAGATGCCCGGCACCGACAGGCAGCCTTCCTGATAGACCTGGCCGCCTTCGTTGGCGACGATCTCAGGATTGATGAACACCATCGGGGTGTCCTTCTCTTCACTGACGTCGATCACCATGAAGCGCTTGTGCACGTCCACCTGGCTGGCGGCCAGGCCGATGCCCGGGGCGTCGTACATGGTGTGGAACATGTCATCGATCAGGGTCTGGAACGCCGGCGTGGTCACGTCGGCAGCATCGATCAACGCAGCCTTGGTACGCAGGCGCGGATCGGGAAATTCGAGAATGGGCAGGAGGGCCATGGCAAATACCGGTAGGGGGCGCCGGTCGAAGCGGCGTACAGGGCGATTCTATCGCCAACGCTTGCCCCGCGCCCCGGTTTCTGGACTATAGTGCGCGAACCTGTTGGGGAATCAGGCACCACATCTATGTTTGAACGAACTCGTACGGTCGTCGCCGTAGCGATGCTGACCGTCGCTACCTATGCTACCGCCGTGGAAATGAATGGCGGGCACCCGGATACCTATGTCGTGCGCAAAGGGGACACGCTGTGGGACATCTCGGCGCGTTTCCTGCAGAAGCCCTGGCTGTGGCCGGAGATCTGGCAGGCCAACCCGCAGGTCAAGAATCCGCACCTGATCTACCCGGGTGACGTGCTCAGCCTGGCCTATCTGGACCGCGTCGTGGCCCAGCCCGGCCCGCGCCAGGAGGCCCCGATCAACGGCGTCCCGCTGGAGCAGGTGGAGCCCTTCCTGAAGCAGCTGAGCGTGGTGGACGAGGTCAAGTCGCTGCCCTACGTGGTCAATCTGGAAGAAAACCGCCTGCGCGCGACCACCGGCCAGACGGCCTATGTGCGCGGCCTGGAGAATGCCCAGGTCGGCCAGCGCTACGCGGTGGTCCGCCCGACGGTGCAGTACGCCCTGCCCAAGCCGACCGAAGACCTCAATGCCCGCGGCGATACCACGCCCGGCAGCGGCAACCTCTGGAAGACGTTCATCGTGCCGAGCAAGCGGCACCAGACGCTGGGCTACGAACTGGCCCAGATCAACGTCGGTACGGTGAGCCGTGTGCAGAGCGGCAGTGTCGAGGTGACCTCGCTGGTGCTGCAGGGCCAGGTGGACGGCCGTGAAGTCCGCGCCGGTGACCGCCTGGTTCCGGTCGAGGCCCGCCCGTACGACCTGCAGTTCGTGCCGCATGTGCCCGCGCCGCAGGCCGTCGATCTGGACGTGCGCGTGCTGGCCATCGCCGACACCTTCACCTCCGGCGGCCCGCGCGATGTGATCGCGATCTCCGCCGGTAGTGCCAACGGGGTCGACAACGGCACGGTGTTCTCGCTGTGGCGCCAGGGCCGCCATGTGGCCCACCGCATGGATTACCCGAACTCGTCGCGGATGGACGATTCGCTGACCAGCGGCGCCGGCCGGGTCACCCTGCCGGACGAGTACGCCGCCCATGCGATGGTCTTCCGCACGTTCGAGAACGTCAGCTACGCGCTGGTGATGGAAGGCGTGAAGCCGGTCAGGGTCGGTTATTCGGCACTGCATCCCGATAAGCAGTAGACGCGGCGGAGTCCTACCCTGCCATGCGACGGCGCCCTAGGGCGCCGTCGTCATTTCCGGGCCAGGGTATCGGGATGCCCATTCCCTGCCTTGCCTCATCCACCGCCCTGCTCACCCTGGTCCTGGCCGGGGGCGCGCTGCCGCCTCGCCTGCGCCTGCTGCGCCAGTTTTCCAATGCGGCGGCCGCCCTGCGGGCCGGCCCGACCGCCTGGCGGGCTGCCGGCTGTACGCAAGCGCAACGCGCCCGGCTGGCGTTGCCGGACGAACGCTACCTGGCACATGCCCTGGCATGGCTGGCCGAGGAACACCATCACCTGCTCGGCGTGACCGATCCGGACTATCCGGCACTGCTCACCCAGATCGAGGAACCCCCGGTGGCGTTGTTCGTGGACGGAGACCCGGCGCGGCTCTGGCACCCGGCGGTGGCGGTGGTCGGCAGCCGCTCGCCCACGGCCGGCGGCCGCGAGCATGCGCATGCCTTCGCCACCGCGCTGGCCGGCGAGGGCTGGTCGGTCATCAGCGGGCTGGCGGCCGGGGTCGATGCCCACGCCCATGACGGCGCATTGCAGGTCACCGGTGGCATGACCGTAGCCGTGGTCGCCACCGGCCTGGACCAGACCTATCCGCCCCGGCATGCCGCGCTGCATGAACGGATTGCCGGCACCGGCGCGGTGGTCAGCGAGTACGCCCCGGGCATGCCGGCAACCCAGGCGCACTTCCCCGCACGCAACCGGATCATCGCCGGGCTCAGCCTGGGCACCGTGGTGATCGAGGCCGCCGAGCGCTCCGGCGCCCTGATCACCGCGCGCTGTGCGGCCGAGGCGGGCCGCGAGGTGTTCGCCCTGCCCGGCTCGATCCGCAATCCCCGCGCCCGCGGCTGCCATCGGCTGATCCGGCAGGGCGCAGCGCTGGTGGAGGCGCCGGCCGAGGTGACCGCGGGGTTGGCCACGCTCGCCCAGACCCTGGCCGGGGCCTTGCGAACCCGCTTGGACGCCCCCACTGAACAGGCACGACCGGCGCCCGAGCGCGCCCCTTCCTACACCGACCCGGACTACCAGTGCTTGTGGAAAGCCCTGGATCACGACCCAACGGGTATGGATTCATTGATCCAGCGCAGCGGATTGACGGCGGCCCAGCTGTCGGCCATGCTGCTGGTCATGGAACTGGATGGAAAGGTAATGGCCGCCTATGGTCGCTACTGTCGAAAACCCTAGTTTCTTCACCTCCACAGCGTCGTTGACGCAGGCCGAGGGGCAATGAAAGAGAGCATTCTGGATGTCCTGCTGTACCTGTTCGAACACTATTTCAGCGAAGACGCGGACCTCATCCGCGACCGCGACTCCCTCCAGAACGGCCTGATCCAGGCCGGCTTCAGCCCCACCGAGATCAACAAAGCCTTCGACTGGCTGGACGCGCTCGCCGAGCAGCGCCCGGCCGTGGTGCTGGGCCGCGTCAATGGCCCGGTGCGCATTTTCCATGGGCCCGAGCTGGACAAGCTCGACGTGGAAGGCCGTGGCTTTTTGATGTTCCTGGAGCAGCACGGCATCCTCGATGCCAGCCAGCGTGAGCTGGTGCTCGACCGTGCGATGGCGCTGGACCAGGACGAACTGGACCTGGACGACCTCAAGTGGGTCGTGCTGATGGTGCTGTTCAACCAGCCCGGGGCCGAGGCCGCGTACGCCTGGATGGAAACCCAGATGTTCGTGGACGAGCCGGAACCGCTTCACTGACCTTACACTGAGCGCCTTGCGCATTCAGGAGTGGGCCGGTGGACCAGTGGTTCTTTGCAGAAGGAAACAGTCAGCAGCGCGGCCCGCTGCCTGCTGACGAGCTGATCGCGCTCTACCATTCCAGCCGCATCGGACTGGATACGCTGGTCTGGCGCGACGGCATGGCCCAGTGGCAGCCGCTGGAAACCGTGGCGGCCGAGATCGGCCTGGACATCGCTCCCGCTGCCGAAGCGGTGGAAGTGATCGCGCCCGGCCCGACCCTGCCACCCGCACTCCCGGCTGCGCCTGCGGCGTCGGCCGCGCCTGCCGATCCCGCCCCGCCCATCACGCCCACCGCCGCCCCACCGCCCCGCCAGGGTCTGAGTGGCTGCGCGGTCGTGGGTATCGTCGCGGCCGTGGTCGCGGTGCTGGTGCTGATCATCGGCGGCGCACTGGCGGTGCTGGCCGTGCCGGCCTACCGCGATTATGTCGCCCGCGCCAAAGCCACCGAGGCGATTGCCGCACTGGAACCGATCAAGGCGGCCGTGGCCGAATTCGCCAGCGAACATGGCCGCTGCCCGGTCAACGATGACGAGGGCTTCCAGCCGGCCGAAAGCTACGCTGACGGTGCGGTCGGCGCCGTGCGGATCGGTCGTTTCGACAATGGCCACTGCGGCGTGGAAGCCGAACTGACCGTGCCCGGCAGCACCTCGCTGGACGGCAAGCTGCTGTGGCTGGATTACGACGGTGAGCAGCAGCACTGGGAATGCAGTGGCGAACCGGAAGACAAGTACCTGCCGCAGCACTGCCGCGGCTGATAACGGACACACGTCCATGGATGCATCCAACAGGGGATTGAAGCAATGACTGAGTGGTATTTCGCCGATGGCCAGGAACGTCAGGGGCCGCTGAGCGCAGAGGAGATGCGCCAGCGCTTCCAGCGCGGTGACATCACCCTGGCCACGCTGGTGTGGCGCGAAGGGTTCGCGCAGTGGGCGCCACTGTCCGAGGCCGTCGATGAGCTGCAGCTGCAGAATCTCGCCGCGGCCGCCAGCAACCTCGGCAGCGGCATCGACCTGCGCGGGGATTACACCGCCATCGACAATGGCACCGCGCCACTGCCGGGCACCGGTGGCGGCACCTACTCGCCGTACACCGCGCCTGCCGCGGCCACCGGCTATGCCAACACCGCCGTGGTCAGTGGCCAGGACGTGGTCTATGCCGGCTTCTGGAAGCGTTACGCCGCCTACTTCATCGACTACATCCTGCTGACGGTGGTCACCCTGCCGCTGAGCATGATCATCAACGTCATGGGCGTCAGCTCCGGCAGTGAAGGCGTGCAGGTCGCGCTGACGCTGGTGGTGATGCTGCTCAGCATGGTGATCAGCATCGGCTACTACGCCGGGTTCCACGCCTCGCGCGGTGGCGCCACGCTGGGCAAGATGGCCGTCGGGATCAAGGTCGTGCGCGGCAATGGCGAGCGGATCAGCTTCCTGCGCGCCTTCTGCCGCTACCTGGCGACCATCGTCAGCAGCCTGATCCTGATGATCGGCTTCATCATGGCCGCCTTCACCGAGCGCAAGCAGGCATTGCACGACATGATGTGCGACACCCTGGTGGTGGACAAGTGGGCCTTCACCGAGCACCCCGAGCTGCAGCAGCGCGGCCTGGGCACGGTCACCATCGTGATCCTGGTCATCGCCGCACTGGCCGTGGTGGCCCTGTTCGGCGTGATGATCGCGATGATCGGCGTGATCGCCTCGATGTCCTGATCTGAGCAATCCTCACACCGGGCCGCTTGACACAAGCGGCCCCGGCGTGATTCCACTAATAGGCAGAAAGCTGAACGCCCGGCCCACCCCCGGGCGTTCGGTTTATGTATATCGCCCGCGCCGCTTCACTAATGCGGCCATTTGCTCCACCCTAGCGGCCCTCCCCGGGGCCCTGCCCATAGAATCCTGACGCCATGCCCAAGCACCTGCTCATCGTCGAATCGCCCGCCAAGGCCAAGACGATCAACAAATACCTCGGCAAGGACTTCACTGTCCTGGCCTCGTATGGGCATGTGCGTGACCTGGTGCCCAAGGAAGGCGCGGTTGATCCCGACAACAACTTCGCGATGCGTTACGACCTCATCGAGAAGAACGAAAAGCACGTCGATGCCATCGTCAAGGCCGCCAAGGGCGCCGACGACATCTTCCTGGCGACCGATCCGGATCGCGAGGGGGAAGCGATCAGCTGGCACATCGCCGAGATCCTGAAGGAACGTGGGCTGGTCAAGGACAAACCCATGCAGCGCGTGGTCTTCACCGAGATCACTCCGCGCGCCATCAAGGAAGCGATGGGCCACCCGCGTGAGATCGCTGCCGATCTGGTCGATGCGCAGCAGGCACGCCGTGCGCTGGATTACCTGGTCGGTTTCAACCTGTCCCCGGTGCTGTGGCGCAAGGTCCAGCGCGGCCTGTCCGCCGGCCGCGTGCAGAGCCCGGCGCTGCGCATGATCGTCGAACGCGAAGAAGAGATCGAAGCCTTCATCGCCCGCGAGTACTGGAGCATCGATGCGCTGTGCGCGCATCCCTCGCAGCACTTCAATGCGCGCCTGATCAAGCTGGACGGGCAGAAGTTCGAACAGTTCACCGTGACCGACGGCGATACTGCCGAGGCCGCGCGCATGCGCATCCAGCAGGCCGCCCAGGGCGCCCTGCACGTCACCGACGTGGTCAGCAAGGAGCGCAAGCGCCGCCCGGCGCCGCCGTTCACCACCTCCACGCTGCAGCAGGAAGCCTCGCGCAAGCTCAGTTTCACCACGCGCAAGACCATGCAGGTCGCGCAGAAGCTGTACGAAGGCATGGCGATCGGTGAGGAGGAAGGCACCGTCGGCCTGATCTCGTACATGCGTACCGACTCGGTGAACCTCTCGCAGGACGCGCTGGCCGAGATCCGCGACGTGATCGCGCGCGATTACGGCATCGGCTCGCTGCCGGACCAGCCGAACACCTACCAGACCAAATCCAAGAACGCCCAGGAAGCGCACGAAGCCGTGCGCCCGACCTCGGCGCTGCGCACGCCTGCCCAGGTGGCGCGCTTCCTCACCGATGACGAGCGCAAGCTGTACGAGCTGATCTGGAAGCGCGCCGTCGCCTGCCAGATGATCCCGGCCACGCTCAACACCGTCAGCGTGGACCTGTCGGCCGGCAGCGAGCATGTGTTCCGCGCCAGCGGCACCACCGTGGTCGTGCCCGGCTTCCTGGCCGTGTACGAGGAAGGCAAGGACAACAAGAGTGCTGACGACGACGATGAAGGCCGCAAGCTGCCGGCGATGAAGCCCGGCGAGCGCGTGCCGCTCGAGCGCATCCTGGCCGAACAGCACTTCACCCAGCCGCCGCCGCGCTTCACCGAAGCGGCGCTGGTCAAGGCGCTCGAGGAGTACGGCATCGGCCGCCCCTCGACCTATGCCTCGATCATCCAGACCCTGCTGTTCCGCAAGTACGTGGAGATGGAAGGCCGCAGCTTCCGCCCGTCCGACGTGGGCCGTGCGGTGTCCAAGTTCCTGTCCAGCCACTTCACCCAGTACGTGGATTACGACTTCACCGCCAAGCTCGAAGACGAGCTCGATGCGGTGTCGCGGGGTGAGGAAGACTGGATCCCGCTGATGGCGCGGTTCTGGGAACCGTTCCACAAGCTGGTCGGCGAAAAGAACGAATCGGTCGACCGCGCCGAAGCCAGTGGCGCGCGCGAACTCGGCACCGACCCCAAGACCGGCAAGCCGGTCAGCGTGCGACTGGGGCGCTTCGGGCCTTACGCGGCGATCGGCAGCACCGCCGAGGACGCCGAGGACAAGCCCAAGTTCGCCTCGCTGCGCCCCGGCCAGTCGATGCACACCATCTCCCTGGAAGACGCGCTGGAGCTGTTCCTGATGCCGCGTGCGCTCGGCCAGGACAAGGAGGAGGACGTCAGCGTGGGCATCGGTCGCTTCGGTCCGTTCGCCAAGCGTGGCAGCACCTATGCCTCGCTGAAGAAGGAAGACGACCCGTACACCATCGACCTGGCCCGCGCCGTGTTCCTGATCGAAGAGAAGGAAGAGATCGCGCGCAACCGGATCATCAAGGAATTCGAGGGCAGCGAGATCCAGGTGCTGAACGGTCGCTTCGGCCCGTACATCAGCGATGGCAAGATGAACGGCAAGATCCCGAAGGATCGCGAGCCCGCCTCGTTGACCCTGGCCGAAGTCCAGACGCTGATGGAAGAAACCGGCAAGCCGGTGCGCAAGGGCTTCGGCAAGAAGGCCGCCAAGAAGGTCGTGGCCAAGAAGGCACCGGCCAAGAAAGCTGCTGCCGGTGAAGCGACCAAGAAGACCGCCACCAAGAAGGCGGCGGTGAAGAAGGTCGCCAAGAAAGCAACGGCGAAGAAGGCCACCAAGAAGGTGGCCAAGAAAGCCGTGAAGAAGGCCGTCAAGAAGGTCGCTGCCAGCTGAGCCTGGTTGACCCCTCCCGCCACGGCGGGAGGATAATGCGGGCCATGCACCCGGGTCGCCTGTCATGAACGAACTCACTGTGGACACTGCCCTGCCTGCGCTGCGCGCCGGCGGGGTGATCGCCTATCCCACCGAAGCGGTCTGGGGGTTGGGCTGCGACCCCGCGCACGAGGCCGCGGTGATGAAGCTGCTGCAGCTCAAGCAGCGCCCGGTTGAGAAGGGCATGATCCTGGTCGCCGCCGACCCAGCCCAGCTGGAGGGCTGGGTGCGGATGGATGCCCTGCCGCTGGATCGCCAAGGCGAGGTCCTGGCCAGCTGGCCCGGTGCCAACACCTGGATCCTGCCCGCCAGCGAACGTGCGCCGCGCTGGATCACCGGCGAACACAGCGGCATCGCGGTGCGCATCAGCGCGCACCCCCTGGTCGCCGCGCTGTGCAGCGCCTGGGGCGGCCCGCTGGTCTCCACCAGTGCCAACCTCGCCGGCGAGCCGCCGGCACGCACACGCGCCGACCTGGACCCGCGCCTGCTGGCGTTGCTCGATGGCCTGATCGATGGCCAGACCGGTGGCCTGGCACAGCCCACGCCGATCCGCGATGCGCTCAGCGGCCAGGTATTGCGCAGCTGAGCCGCCTTTTGCGCGCAGGCGGGCAAACCCGCACACTGGCCGCATGACCCTGCGCCCTGCTCTGTGGTTGTCCCTGCTCACGTTGCTGAGCCCTGCCGTGCCCGCCGCCGCGCAGAGCGACAACGTGCGTGTCTACCGATGCGTGGGCAGCAACGGCGCCGTGTCGCTGCAGGACGCGCCATGCCGCGAAGGCCGGCAGGAAATCCGCGACCTGCAGCGCCCGCGCGACCCGGCCCCGCAGGTGGTGCGCAGCGACCGCACGCCGGAGCCGATGCCTGCCCCGCGCGCTCCCGAGCGCGAGGTGCGCTACGTGCACGTGCAGCCGCCGCAGCCGATGTACGAGTGCACGACCAGCGACGGCGATACCTACGTCAGCGACAGCAACGAAGGCAATCCACGCTGGGTGCCGATCTGGACCGAAGCCTATCTGCCGTATCCACCCGGCCCGAGGCCGCCGTCGGGTGGCTATCGGCCGTCGCGTCCGCTGCCACCGATCGCACCGATGGGCAGCGGTTCGGTGAGCAGCCGTGGCGGTGCGGTCTCGGTGACCGGCAGCGGCGCGCGGGTGGGCGGCAGCATCAGCATCGGCGGCGGCAGCTCGCACTGGCAGGGCGGTGGGTATCCGCACCCCGGGCTGGGCAACAGCGTGGTGGTGCCGGCCGGCAACGTGCTGGTGCGCGATGAATGCCATGCGCTGCCCGCGCAGGAAGTCTGCTCGCGGCTGAAAGACCGGCGCTGGGACCTGATCCGCCGCTACAACAGTGCGCTGCAGGGCGAGCGCGATGCGCTGACCCGCGAGCAGCGCGGGATCGACGCGCGCCTGGACCAGGACTGCGGCGGGGCATGAAACGGTTCCTGCTGCTCCTGTTGCTTGTGACCCTGCCCGCTGCGGCGGACGAAGCGGTGTTCTTCCGCTGCACCGATGCCGGCGGCAGCCTGACCATCCAGAGCGTGGCCTGTCCCGCTGGCAGCGAGCAGCGCATCCAGCGGATCAGCGCGCCGGTGCGTGCCCCGGCAGCCGTGGAGAATGCGCCGGCTGCGCCCGCCCCTGACTACCGCATGCCACCGCTACCGCAGGACGGCGACGAAGACAGCGGCCTGCTCGACAGCGCAGCGCTGCGCCCGGCAGCCCCGGCGCAGGAGCCCGACGACGCCAGCCCACCCAAACCGCCGCTGCCGGAGATCTACCAGTGCGTTTCTGCCGATGGCGGTCGCTACCTGCATGAGCGCGAGCCGGCCCCGTCACGCTGCGAATCGCTGGCCCTTACCGGCCTGGGGGGCAGCCATGCGCCGAGCAACGCGGCCAGCTGCGAAGTGGTGCGCGATGCCTGCGAGCCGGTAACGGAGGCACAGCGCTGCAGCAGTTGGCAGCAGCGCTTGCGCGATGCGCGCGGCCGTGAGCGCTTCGCTGCGCCGGAGAACCAGGCTGCGGCGAGCGCCGAGCGCGCGCGCTTGGAAGCGGTGTTGGCCGACAGCGATTGCCCGGTGCCGTGACCCGGTTTTCCCCTGATCGCGACTGGAGTTACCGAGCGCCATTACCGCGTGTGACACGTGCCCTGATCGGTCGTGCCGGCCGCTGGCCAGCTCAGAACCCGTAGCGCAGGAACCCACCGTCCACCGCGATGCACTCGCCGGTGACATAGCTGGAGGCCGGCAGACACAGGAAGCCCACGGCGGCAGCGACTTCTTCCGGCTCGCCGATGCGGCGCATCGGCGTGCGGTCGATCACCTGTTCGTAGTAATCCGGATCGGACAACGGCCCGGAGGTGCGCCGGGTGCGGATGTACCACGGCGCCACGGCGTTGACGCGGATGCCGTCCTCGGCCCACTCCACCGCCAGGTTGCGGGTCATCTGGTGCATCGCGGCCTTGGTCATGCCGTACACCGCGCCGCTGCGCACGTGGGTCAGGCCGGACACGCTGCCGACGTTGACGATCGCCGAGGCCGCATGCCGCGCCAGCAGCGGGTGCGCGTAGCGCGACAGCTCGAACGCCGAGAACAGGTTGGTCTCGAAGATCCCACGCCACTCGTCTTCGGTGTATTCGGTGGCCGGCTTGCTGATGTTGCCACCGGCGTTGTTGACCAGGATGTGCAGTCCATCGCTGTGGTCTTCCACCCAGTCCAGGATTTCGCGGCGGTCCTCGTCATCGGCGACGTCGGCAGCCAGGCCATGGATCTCACGATCCGGGAAGGCATCGGCCAGTTCATCGCGCGCCATCTCCAGCGCATCGGCATCGCGGCCGACGATCAACAGGTCCGCACCGAAGCCCAGCAGTTCGCGCGCGATCGCCAAGCCGATGCCGGCGCTCGCACCGGTGATCAATGCGGTCTGTCCATCCAGTCGCCAACGTTGCGCGCTCACGTGCGTCTCCTGCGGGGATCCATGGGATGCAGCACCCACGGTGCGGCGCGGATAGGATAACGCGTGACGGCCGGCCTACCGGACGCCATCACGCGCGATGCGCGGAGCGGTGGGACACTGATGTTCCGCTACCGGCTCACCGAGGGAGGTTGCCATGATGATCCGTACTGCCCTGCCGCTGCTCGCGATCATCGCGCTGAGCGCCTGCAACCGGCCAGTGCCCCCGGCACCGGACACACCACCGGAACCGCAGGCCACTGAACTGCGCGATGCGATCCAGACACCGATCGACCGCGCCAAGGCGGTCAGCGATACCCTGCAGCAGTCCGCCGATGCCCGCGCCGCCGAAGCCGACCGCGCCAGCGGTGACACGCCACCGCCCAGCCCCTGACCCCATCGGCCGGATGGCAGAACGCCCGGCACAGGCCGGGCGTTCGGGTGTCACACAGTACCGCTGAGGCCGCTTACAGGCCGCAGAAGCAGTACACCAGCGTCTTGACCGGCGCGGCGTTGTTGCGCGGGTCGCGTGCGGCGTCTTCAACGAAGCGCAGCTGGGTGTCCAGCTCCGGCATCGAACGGGCCAGCATCAGACGGGCCATGCCCGATTCGCCCAGCATCCAGGCACCGGCATGGCTGCCGGCGAAGCCGCTGAGGAACTGTGCGAACGGCGTGGCCGCCTTCTCGATGTAACGCACGCGGAACTTGCCGGCCTCACCAAGCTTGGCGCGGCTGGCGGCGTCAGCCACCGCAGCCTTCAGGCCACCGAAGTCATCGACCAGCCCACGTTCCTTGGCCTGCGCACCGCTCCACACCCGGCCGCGGGCGACTTCATCGACCGCTTCCACCGGCTTGTTGCGCGCGGCGGCGACCTTGCCGGTGAAATCGGCGTAGCCCTTGTTGATCACCGACTGGATGACCTGGCCCACGGCCGGGTCCATCGGGCGGGTGATGTCGAACGCACCGGCGAAGCGGGTGGTGCCCACGCCATCGGTATGCACGCCGATCTTGTCCAGCGAGCGGGCCACGTTCGGGATCATCCCGAAGATGCCGATCGAACCGGTGATCGTGGAGGGGTCAGCATAGATGCGATCAGCATTCATGCTGATCCAGTAACCGCCCGAGGCGGCCAGATCGCCCATCGAGACCACCACCGGCTTGCCGGCTTCCTTCAGCGCGACCACTTCACGGCGGATCTGCTCGGAGGCGAACACTTCACCGCCCGGCGAGCTCACGCGCAGCACCACGGCCTTCACGTCCTTGTCGTCGCGCGCTTCGCGCAGCAGGGCCGAGGTCGACTCGCCACCGATGCGGCCGGCCGGCAGATCGCCACCGGAGATTTCACCGGATGCCACGATCACCGCCACCTGCGGACGCGAATCCACCGGCGAACGGCGGCCATCGAGCACGCTCAGGTAGGCATCCAGATTGACGTTGCGGTAGCCACCGTCAGCGTCGTCGTCGGCGATGCCGCGCTCGGTCAGCAGGGTGTCCACTTCCTCGCGCGTCTTCAGGCCGTCCACCAGCTTCTGCTGCAGGGCGAACTTGGCCAGGTCGCCACCGGCGGCGGCGATGCCTTCGGGCATGGTGTCGATGCCGGCGGCCAGCTGTGCCGGGTCGAGCTTGCGCGCCTTGGCGATATCGGCCAGGTAGCGCTGCCACACATCGTTCATCCAGAACAGATCGGCCTCCTTGGCCTGCGGCGAAGCGGCATCGAGCACATACGGCTCGGCGGCCGACTTGTACTCACCCACCTTGAACAGGTGCACGTCCACGCCCAGCTTGTCCTGCAGGCCGGTGCGGAAGTACTGGCGATAGCGGCCCAGGCCCTCGAGCACCACGCCGCCCATCGGGTCGAGATAGACCTCGTTGGCCTGCGAAGCGAGCAGGTACTGCGACTGGCTCATGTTCTCGCTGAAGGCCACGACCTGCTTGCCGGCGGCCCGCAGTTCCTGCAGCGCAACGGTCACTTCGCGCATCGAGGCGAAGCCGCTCGGCTGCAGCTTGTCCAGCTCCAGCACCACACGCTCGATCTTCTTGTCGGTCTTGGCCGCCTCCAGCGCGCGGATCAGATCACGCAGCTGGATTTCTTCGGCGCCCTTGTCACCGACGGCCTTGCCAAGCGCGCGGCTGACCGGATCAGCGCTGAACTGCTCGACCAGCCGACCTTCCGGTGCGATGACCAGGGTGGTGCGGTCCTGCAGCGACGCCTTCGAGGTCGCGCTCTTGCCCATCGCGACGATGAACAGGATCAGGATCAGGAACAGCAGGCCGAAGAACACCAGGTTGAGGATGAGCCGGCGGGTAAAGTTCATCACATCCCACAGCCCGATGAAGAAGCTGGCGACGGGATTGCGACGCGCGGGTTGGTTCATGGGGGTAACTCCAGAGTGGCTTCTTGCCGTGGTGCCAGAATAGCCGTTGCCGGGCGCGCCGGCATCGGACACAAGTCAGGGTGTCGATGGGAGGCCGGCGCGGCCGCTGCTCACACGCAGGCGCCAGGCCATGAGGATCGCGGCGGCGGTCAGACCCAGGATCAGGCCCAGCCACATGCCCTGCGGGCCCATGCCCAACCCCAGTCCCAGCCCGGCGCCGAGCGGCATGCCCAGGCCCCAGTACGAGAACATGGCGATGAACATCGGCACGCGGGTGTCCTTCAGGCCGCGCAACGCGCCGGCCGAAAGCACCTGGATGCCATCCGGGAACTGGAACGCGGCTGCATACAACAGCAGGGTCGAGGCCAGAGCAGCCACGCCCAGATCGTTCGTGTAGACCCCGACGATGGCGTCATGGCCAAGCAGCAGCACCAGCGCCGACAGCGTCTGTGTGCCCAGGATGATCAGCAGCCCGGCGATCGCCGCGCGGCGCACACCCAGCCCGTTGCCGCTGCCGACCGCATGGCCGACCCGCACCGTGGTGGCTTCGGCCACGCCCATCGGGATCATGAAGCACAGCTGGGCCACATTGATCGCGATCTGGTGCGAGGCCGCTTCGGTGGCGCCGAGGCGGCCGATCAGCAGCGCGGTAACGATGAACAAGCCGCCTTCCATCAGCACGGTGATGCCGATCGGCAGGCCGGTTCGCAGCAGCTCCCAGATCGCGCTCCAGCGCGGCGCTTCGAAGTGCGAGAACAACTGCAGGTGGGCGAAGCGCTTGGTCTTCCACAGGTAACCGGCAAAGCACAGCGCCTGCAGCCACATCATGATCGCCGAGGCCATGCCCAGGCCTTCGGCGCCCAGCTCGGGGAAGCCGAGCTTGCCGTAGCAGAGCACGTAGCCCAGCGGCGCCAGCACCAACAGGCCGCCAAAGCCGAGCAGCATCGTCGGCAGCGTCCAGTGCATCCCCTCGCTGAGGTAGCGCATGCAGAAGTACAGGGTCAGTGCCGGGCCACCCCAGCGCACCGCATGCAGGAACGCGGTCGCGCCGGGCACGATATCCGGCGCGATGCCGAACGCCGGCAGCAGCGGCGGCACCACCGTGAGGAAGGTGAACATGATCAGCCCCAGCCCCAGCGCCAGCCACAGCGCCTGGCGGAACAGCGGACCGATCTCGCGCTCGCGGCCAGCGCCGTGCAGCTGCGAAACCGAGGCGGTCAGCGAGATCAGGGTGCCGATCGGGATCAGCATCGGCAGCCACAGCAGTGCCGTGCCGATGGTGACGGCCGCCAGGGTGTCGGTACCGTGGTGACCGGCGATCACGTTGTCGACGAAGGAGATCAGGCCGGTGGAGACATGGCCCAGAACCAGCGGCAGCGCGAGCAGACCGGTGGCGCGCACTTCCCGGGAGAGGCGCGGCGTGGAGGAAGCGGTAGACATGGGAGTCACAGACGTCAACTACGGTCGCGCGCGGAGGGCACAGGCACCGGGTTGCGGCCCGCCATCTTACGCGCGCGGCCGGGGAAAAGCCGCGCTTTCAGGTAAACGGGCGGAAGCCGTCAGTGGCCCACGTTCTCGCGCAGCCAACTGTCCCGTGCGGCCGGCGCCACGCCCAGGAATTCGGCGCGCACGCGGTCGCGGTCCTGCGGTGGGGTGCGCTGGGCAACCAGGGTCAGCTGGGTGAGCTGGGAGGGCGTGAGCTGGCGCAGCACCGCCAGCGCGGTCGGGCGCTGCTCGGCGGGCAGATAGCCGAACAGGCCCTGCAGCTTGGTGAACTCGTGGCCGAGCTGCGGGCCAAGCAGCCAGCCGTCGCGGAAGCGCTGGTCCTGTTCGGCGAAGCGCTGGCGAAGCGCCTGCTGCTGCGCCGGCGGCAGCGCCGCCACGCGCGCCGCCGCGGCACGGACACGGGCACGCTCGCTTTCGCTCATGGCCTGCCAGGCCGCGTAGCGGCTGCGTAGCACGCGCAGCTGGGCCGGATCCAGCGCTGCGGGGGTGGTCGGGATCGCCGGCGCCGTGGCGCTGGGCGGGGCCGGCACCGCCAGCGGCACCTCCACCCGGTTGGGGGCGGCGTTGGCCGCACTGGAGAGCCCGAGGGCGATCAGCAGGAAGGCAGGCTTACTCATCGGCGGCAGCCGTCTCCAGGCCGGCGGTAGCGGGTTCGGGGCGGCTCGGCTGGGCCTGCGATTCGTCCACCGGTACCGGACCGCCAGCAGCAAACCAGGCGTACAGATCGGCATCGCGGGCGGTCGGCAGATCCGGATCGGCCAGCATCGCCGCGTCCGTGGCCGCGTAGGGCGAGGCGGTCGGCGCCACGGTCGGCAGGTCAGCCGCCGGCAACGCTTCGACCTTGACAGGGCCGGCATCGGCGACGGCACCTTCGGGGGTATCGGCCAGGGGCTCGCCACCCTGACGGGCATGTTTCCACCACGCCGCGCCGCCGAGCAGCACGCCGGCAGTGACGGCCACGATCAGCACGCCCTTCCACGGGAAACGACGGCCGCGCTGGCGCTTGACGGGACGGCGCTGGGCGGGGGCATCGGATTTGACCGGGGTACGCCAGGAGGCGGCATCGGGTTGCTGGCTGGCCGGGGCGGCCACCGGTTGCTGCAGGCGCTGCAGCCGGTTGGCGGGCAGATCGCGGATACGCAGCTGCACCTGCTCGGCCAGCGCGCGCCAGCCTGCGGCATCGGGGTTGCCATGGGCATCGCGCGGGCAGGCATCGGCCAGTGCGTGCTGGTAGTCGGCCATGGGCAGATCCAGGATCTGCGCGGCCGCGGCTTCATCCAGCCCGCCACCGATCCGCAGCACAAACGCCAGCCGCGCCGGCGGGGTCAGCCCGGCCAGGTGCTCCAACGGGGCAGGCCAACGGCCTGCGGCCGGCTCGCGCAACGGCGCGCGGTGGACCAGCAGCGACCAGAACCGCTCCGGCCACTGGGCCATGGGCAGATCGCTGGCGATTCCGGCGAAGGCACGCATGACGGCGACCAGCGCCTGTTCGGCGACGGTTGGATCACCGCACTGCAGCTCGGCCACGACCAGGGCGCGGCGTTCAACGCCACGAAGAAACGCCGACAGCGCGCCGGCTGCGGTAGAAGAAACGGGGGCGGGCGCAGCCGTCATAGCAACTCCATCATTGTGTGGAAATGATAGCGATTGCGTCACTCCAGCGGCGCGCGGATGTTCATTTCCTGTGAGCGGCCACGGTGCGCAAAGCCTTCCGGCGCAAAAGGTTGTGCACAGCACCACGTAAAACCGGGGTGGAACCACACGTGAGCCCCGCGTCAAGTCTGTTTCAACTTTGTTTCACAGCTATCTTGTTGTTTTTATTACTTATTGTTGCTTGGCTATTTTTTGACCAACCTGAGCAGAACGTCGGAAGTTCCTGACGCAAGGCGGTCACATACGCAGTGGCACACAGACTTATCCACAGAAGATGTGGATAAGCCTGAATCTCCAATCAAGTCGGATATTTAGGTGGGATTTATGATTCGGCGCGTACCCGGCTGAGACGGTGAATGGGCGTGATCCGCTCCGCCCCTGCCCGCTACACTGCCCCGATGACCTCCTCGTCTTCGACCCTGCGCGTCGCCCTGCCGGTGCCGCTGCCGCAACTGTTCGACTACGCCCCGCCGCACGGGCCGGCCCCGGACCCGGCGATGACCGGGCAGCGGGTCCGGGTGCCGTTCGGCTCCCGGGAGCTGGTCGGCGTGGTGGCCGGGATAGGCCAGGTCGAAGACCCCGGCAGCCTGCGCGCCGCGATCGAGTGGATCGACACCACGCCCCTGGTGACCGGTGAGCTGTGGCGCTCGCTGCAGTGGCTGGCGCGCTACACCCATGCCCCGCTGGGCGAAGTGATCAGTACGGCCCTGCCCGGTCCGCTGCGGCGGGGTGAGGCCGTGCCGGACACCCATCAGTGGGGCTGGCAGCTGACGCCGGCCGGCCACGACCCGCAGCCCAAACTGCGCAGCGGTACCCGCCCGCAACGCCTGGCAGCGTGCCTGGCCGAGGGCGTGGTGAACGAAGACCGCCTGGATACCTTGATGGACGACTGGCGCAGCGCTGCCCGGTCGCTGGCCAAGCGCGAGCTGGTCGAACGGATCGCGCTGGCGCATGCACCGGCCGTCGCCTCGCCGGCCAGCGGCCCCGCGCCCAATGCCGAACAGGCCGAGGCGATCGCCGCGATCACCGCCGCCGACGGGTTTGCCGCCTATCTGCTCGATGGCGTGACCGGCAGTGGCAAGACCGAGGTCTACCTGCAGGCGATCGTGGCGTGCCTTGCGCGCGGCAAACAGGCGCTGGTGCTGGTGCCGGAGATCGGGCTGACCCCGCAGACGCTGTCGCGCTTCCGCAACCGCTTGGGCATTCCGGTGCATGTGCTGCACTCCGGCTTGAACGACAACGAGCGCGCCCGCGTGTGGGCCGCCGCCGCGCGAGGCGAAGCACAGGTCATCGTCGGCACGCGCTCGGCGGTGTTCACGCCGCTGCCGAATGCGGGCCTGATCGTGATCGACGAAGAGCACGACGGCAGTTACAAACAGCAGGACGGCATCCGCTATCACGCACGCGATTTCGCGCTGGTACGCGCCAAGGCACTGGACGTGGCGGTGGTGCTCGGCAGCGCCACGCCGTCGCTGGAATCGCTGCACAACGCGCATGCCGGCCGTTACACCCACCTGCGCCTGAAGCAGCGCGCGGGCGCCGCGCGTCCGCCGGTGGTGCGCGTGCTTGATGTGCGTAAACGCCCGCTGCGCGATGGGCTCTCGCCGGAAGTACTGGCCGGCATCACCCAGCATCTGCAGGCCGGGCACCAGGTGCTGGTGTTCAAGAACCGCCGCGGCTACGCACCCGTGCTGCTCTGCCATGACTGCGGCTGGACCGCGCCGTGCCAGCGCTGCGATGCGCCGATGACCGTGCATGCCGGCGGCCGGCGCCTGCAGTGCCACCACTGTGGCGCACGCCAGTCCGCGCCGCTGGCGTGCCCGGACTGCGGCAGCCTGGCGCTGCAGCCGCAGGGCATCGGGACCGAGCGGCTGGAAGAACACCTGGTCGAGGCCTTCCCGGAGTTCCCGGTGATCCGCATCGACCGCGGCACCACCGGCAAGCGGGATGCGTTGGAAACCCAGTTGGCCTCGCTCGGCGATCGCGCGGGGATTCTGGTCGGCACGCAGATCCTCGCCAAAGGTCACGACCTGCCGAAGCTGACCCTGGTGGTGGTGGTCGGCATTGATGAAGGCCTGTTCTCGGCCGACTTCCGCGCCAGTGAAAAACTCGCGCAGCAGCTGATCCAGGTCGCCGGCCGCGCCGGGCGTGCGGTGGATGCCGGCGAGGTCTGGTTGCAGACCCACCACCCGGGGCATCCCCTGCTGGAGACGCTGGTCAACGGCGGCTACCACGCCTTTGCCGATGCGGAACTGCAGCAGCGCGAGGCGGCCGGTTTTCCGCCCTTCGCGCATCTGGCGCTGCTGCGTGCCGAAGCGCAACAGGTGGAGCATGCCAACGCGATGCTCAGTGCCGTGCGCGCGCTGATTCCCGACGACGCGGCAGTGGAACGCTATGGCCCGATGCCAGCACCGATGCCCCGCCGCGCCGGCTACCAGCGCACCCAGCTGCTGCTGTCCTCACCCGCGCGACGCCCGCTGCACGGCGTGCTGGATCAGGTGACGCCGCAGATCGCCGCGCTGCCGCAGGCACGCAAGGTGCGCTGGTCGCTGGATGTGGATCCGATGGATCTGTATTAGGCCGGCAGGTGCCGACCGTGGGTCGGCACGGCCGCTCAGGTCAACGCGGTCATGACCCCACGCTGATACGCCGGCCGCTGCTTCAGCCGTTCGTACCACGCGGCCAGATGCGGCAGGTCCGGGCGCTGGATCGGCATCTCGAACCAGGCATAGATGAAGGCACCCAGCGGGATATCGCCCATCGCGAACTGCTCACCGGACAGATACGGCTGCCGCGACAAAGCCTCATCGGCCATCGCCAGCAACTCGCCGGAGCGCACCAGTGCCGCTGCGATGCGGGCCTCATCCCGATCAGCAGGCGCGGTCCGCAGGGTCCCCCAGAACAGATCGCGGAACACGCCGGCGAAGGTCGAGGTGGTCCAGTCCATCCACTTCTCCGACTGCGCGCGCGCCACCACATCTTCCGGGTACAGCGTGCCCAGCGCGTAGCGCGCGCAGAGATAGCGCACGATCGTGTTGGATTCCCACAGCGGCAGGCCCTGGTCCTCGATCACCGGCACCAGCCCGTTCGGATTCATCGCGCGGTACTCCGGCGACTGCGTACCACCGAAGGCACCGCCGACCTCGATCGACTCGTAGGGCGCCCCGATCTCCTCGGCACACCACAGCACTTTGCGCACGTTGCTGGAATTGCGACGGCCCCAGATGTTCAGCATGATCGGATTCCCGTATCGTTCGATGCGCGGCAGCGGGGTCGCGCGGTGCCGCTACGATACGCCCAACGGCGGGCCCACCGTCATGTCATGGATGAAAAACAATGATCCTCTACGCACTCGAAATCGTGTTGCTCATTGCCGGGATCGGCACGCTCGTGGTCGGTTATCGCCGCCACCATCGCAATCTGCTGCTCAGCGCCGCGCTGTTGCTGCTGGCCAGCGGCATGCTGCCTGACGCCGTGCGAGGCTTCTCCGATGGCTTCAACGGCAGCACGGCCCGCCCGTTGGCCGTGCTGCTGCGCTGAGGCCGGCGGTCACTTCGCCGCCTTCGCCGCACTCTTCTTGGGCAGTGCGCGCACATAGGTCGACTTGCCCTCTTTTTTCATCTCGAACAGGCCCGTCGCGGCCAATAGATCGCTGAGTTTGCTGTACCCGTAATTGCGCGAATCGAACGAGGCCTGGTTGCCGATCTGGCTGCCGACCGGGCCGAGATGCGACCAGCCATCCTCGGCTTCGGCCGAGGTCACCGCGCGGCGCAGCATCTGCACCAGCCGGGTATCGTTGCGCAGCTCCGGGCCGCTCTTGCGCGGGCGGGTTTCCTCGTTGTCCTGCTCCACCTCCTGATCGGCCGCATGGGGTTGGCCCAGCGCCTCGATGTAGGTGAACTTCGAGCACGCGTTGACGAACGGCTCGGGCGTTTTCTTCTCGCCGAAGCCGTACACCTTCACCCCGTCGGTCAGCAGGCGCATCACCAGCGGGGTGAAATCCGCATCGCTGGAGACGATCGCAAAGCCATCCAGATTGCGTGCGTACAGCATGTCCATCGCGTCGATCACCATCGCCATGTCCGAGGCATTCTTGCCACGGCTGTAGGCGAACTGCTGGATCGGGCGGATCGCGTACTCGTGCAGCACGGACTCCCACCCTTTCAGCCGCGGGCTCTTCCAGTTGCCGTAGGCACGGCGGACATTGGCCACACCGTAGCGGGCGACTTCAGCCAGCACCGCATCGATCTTGGAAGAGGGTGCGTTGTCGGCATCGATCAGCAGGGCGATGCGCTTTTCCGGTTCGGACATCTCGGTCTCCTGGGCGGGATCGGATCGGCCATCGGGCAAGCGCGATGGCCCCTGAACCCAGTATCGGCCATCGACGTGAACATCGCGCTTCACGTGCGACCATGGGCCGCATCACGAGACGACCTGCGCCGCCCCCCTCCGGCGCCCGCCAAGGAGTGAAGCATGACCCGCGATCCCACGCCCCACCTGCTCATCATCGGTGGCGGTTTTGCCGGCCTCTGGGCCACCCGTGCCCTCGCCTCGGCGCACGTGCGCATCACCCTGGTGGACCGTCGCAACCATCATCTGTTCCAGCCGCTGCTCTACCAGGTGGCCACCGCAGGCCTGTCCGCGCCGGATATCGCCGCGCCGCTGCGCCACATCCTCGGTCACCAGCGCAATGTCGAAGTGCGCCTGGGTGAAGTGACCGGCATCGACAAGGCCGCGCGCACCGCGACGCTGGCCGATGGCACGCAGATTACGTACGACACCCTGATGCTGTGCACCGGCGCCACCCATGCCTACTTCGGCCACGACGAATGGGCCGCCGATGCGCCGGGCCTGAAGACGCTGGACGATGCCATCGCGCTGCGCCGCAAGCTGCTGCTCGCCTTCGAGCGCGCCGAGGCCGAACCCGATCCCGCGCGCAAAGCGGCGTGGCTGAGTTTCGCCGTGGTCGGTGGCGGCCCCACCGGCGTGGAACTGGCCGGCACCCTGGCCGAGATCGCACGGCATACGCTGCGCAATGAGTTCCGCCATATCGATCCCGCCTCGGCCAAGGTCCGCCTGGTCGAAGCCGGCCCGCGCGTGCTGTCCACCTTCCCCGAGGTGCTCTCGCTCAAGGCGCGGCGGCAGCTGGAAAAGCTGGGCGTGGAAGTGCTCACCGGCACGCCCGTCAGCGACATCAATGCCGAAGGCTTCCAGCTTGGCGAGCGCTTCGTCGAGGCCCGCACCGTGGTCTGGGCCGCCGGTGTCGCCGCCTCACCGCTGGCACGTACGTTGGAGGTGCCACTGGACCGCGCCGGCCGCGTGCCGGTGCAGCCTGACCTTACCCTGGAGGGCCACCCGGAGATATTCGTTGCCGGTGACCTGGCGGCACTGACCCAGGCCGACGGCAAGCCGGTGCCCGGCGTCGCGCCGGCGGCCAAGCAGATGGGCAAGCACGTGGCCACCACCGTCCAGGCACGCCTGGCCGGCAAGCCCGCGCCGGGTGCGTTCAAATACCAGGACTTCGGCAACCTGGCGACCATCGGCCGCATGGCGGCGATCGTCCACCTCGGCCGGCTGCAGCTCTCCGGCGTGCTGGCCTGGTGGTTCTGGCTGGCCGCGCACGTGTTCTTCCTGATCGGCTTCCGCAACCGCGTGGTGGTACTGCTGAACTGGGCGGTGGCGTACTGGAGCTACCAGCGCAGCGCGCGGATCATCTTCGGCGATGCACAGGAGGATCGCCGCCCGAAACGACCGCCCACGCCCTGATCATCCCTGCGACAGACATCCCCAGCCATCCACCTGGCCGCTGTAGGAGACCGCCTCGCTGGCCAGCAGACCTTCGAAGCCGGCGATGTTCTGGTGGGTCGGCAGCATCAGCGGATGCACCACCACCTGCCACGGGTAGTCGTCGTTGCCCTCGTAAGCGGCGAAGGACACCTTCTGGTCGTTCTTGAGCAGGTGCACGGCGAAGGCGATCGCCACATCCTGGGTCGGGAAGATCAATGCGAAATCCACCTCGCGCGGAATCGTCAGATCATCGCCGTCCTGCAGCATGTTCCAGAGCACATCGCCATTCTCATCTTCCGGGTACAACGACAGATCGCGGGACATGGCACTCCAGGGCTTGGGCAAGCGGATCAACGAACGAGGGTCGATGGTATGCCGCCAACGAAGGCCCGAACAACCCGCACGCGGGGCTACGTGGGATCGGGCAGCGCCAGCCACGCCAGCTTGCGCTCGCGCGGTTGCCGCTTGAGCTGCCACTCGGCCTTCGACGCGGCCGCGCGGTCCGGGTAGGCGCGCATCGCCAGCACCTTCACCGGTGGGTTGGCCCGGGTGTATTTCGCCCCTTTGCCGGCGAGATGGGCCTGGAAGCGTGCGTCCACGTCGTTGCTGATGCCGGCGTAATAGCTGCCGTTGCGGCATTCAAGCAGGTACAGGTACCAGAGGGCGGGTTCAGCGGGCATACCGGGATTATCCCCCGGCACAGGCCCGGCGGCTGCTAGAATCCGCCCCGGATGCAGGAGAGAGGCGCCGCGCTGGCGCCCGCCGAAGGCGCAGGCTCCCATAATCGCTCAGGCCGGTGGCTGCACAGCCACCAACCATGCATCCGACACGCCGATCTGGAGAGAGGTCTTCAATGACCCGCCGAAGGGGCACGTGGCCTTGGCCACCGAACTCTCAGGCAAAAGGACAGCGGGAGCGGCAACGGAATCCCACCCCACGACAGTGCAGCGGCGCTGGCGTGATGCGTGCGCGTTTCCGTCCCCGCCTGACGTGTTTCCCGGAGCCCCCCATGCTGCTCTCCCTGATCTACCTCATCGCCATCTCGGCCGAAGCCATGACCGGCGCGCTGTCGGCCGGTCGCCGCCGCATGGACCTGTTCGGCGTGGTCATCATCGCCTGCGTCACCGCGCTTGGCGGCGGCTCGCTGCGCGACATCGTGCTCGGCCACTACCCGCTGGGCTGGGTGAAGCACCCGGAGTACCTGGGCTTCACCATCTGCGCGGCACTGATCGCGACCTGGGTGGCGCGCTGGATGCATCACTTCCGGCGCACCTTCCTGGTGCTCGATGGCCTGGGCCTGATCGCGTTCACCCTGATCGGCTGCGCGGTCGCGCGCGAGGGCGGGCACACCGTGCCGATCATCCTGATCGCCGGCATGCTGACCGGTGCGTTCGGCGGCGTGCTGCGCGATGTGTTGTGCAACGAGGTGCCGCTGATCTTCCAGAAAGAACTGTATGCGGTGATCACCCTGCTCACCGGCGCGGCCTACCTGGCCCTGCTGGAACTCGGCGTGTCGCTCAACGCGGCCACGCTGTGGTGCCTGGGCGGCGGCTTCCTGTTCCGCCTGCTGGCCATCCACTTCAAGTGGGAAATGCCGAAGTTCGTGTACCGCGACGAGGTGCATTGACGCACCCGCGGGCATGACCAAGGTCACGGGAGCTTGAGCGGCCCGGCCCTGTATCATGGCGCTCCCGTTCCATTCGAACGGCATCCAGCCACGCGGCGGTGTTCCACCCGCTGCCCCGCCAGACACCCTCTCCCCCGTTGACCTGCCGCCGTCGGCCGGTCCCCATGGACGCACTGCTCCGGTGGAGGGTGCGCAGGATGCGTATGTCCGCTTCAACGCCCCCGTCGTCTCGCCGTCGTTTCGCCACACCGCTGTTGATCGCTGCCGGTGTCGGCCTGGCCGCCATCGCTGCATGGAAACTGCTCTCGCCCGCCCCCGCTGCCGGCCCGTCCGGGGGTCCGCAGCCGACCCCGGTGCGTGTGGCCACCGCGACGCAGGAAGACCTGGTGGTGCGCCTGAAAGCGCTGGGCACGGTGACCCCGCTGCATACGGTGAGCATCCGCAGCCGCGTGGATGGCGAGCTGCTGCGGCTGGCATTCTCCGAGGGCCAGCACGTCACCGCCGGCGAGCTGCTCGCCGAGATCGATCCGCGTCCGTTCCAGGTGCAGCTCTCGCGTGCGCTGGGTACCCAGCAGCAGAACCTGGCCGAGTTGGACAATGCCGAAAGCCAGCTCAAGCGCTTCGCCGAACTGCAAAGCAAGCACTTCGTCTCCGCGCAGGACCTCAGTGATCAGCAGAGCAAGGTCCGCCAGCTGCAGGGCCGCCGCCAGACCGACCAGGCGGCGGTGGATGAAGCACGCCTGCAGCTGCAGTACACCCGCATCACCGCACCGGTGGCCGGGCGCATGGGCCTGCGCAACGTCGATGTCGGCAACCTGGTGCGCAGTGGCGATACCGAGCCGCTGGCCACCATCACCCAGACCACCCCGATCAGCGTGCTGTTCACCGTGCCCGAGCCGGACCTGCCGGCGGTGGTGGCTGCCGCACGCGCCAATCCCCGGCTGACCGTGGAAGCCTGGGACCGCGAGGAGCGCACTGCACTGGGCGACGGGGTGCTCTCCAGCCTGGACAACCGCATCGATACCGCCACCGGCACGCTGAAACTGCGCGCGCAGTTCGCCAATACCGATGAATCACTGTTCCCCAACCAGTTCGTCAACGTGCGTCTGCAGGTCAGCAGCAGCGATGCGGTGGTGATTCCCAATGCCGCCGTGCAGTTCGGCAGCAAGGGCAGCTACGTCTATGTGATCGCGGCCGATGACACCTCGTCGCTGCGCACCGTGGTGCTCGGCCCGGCCGATGGCGAACGCGTCTCGGTGCGCGAAGGCCTCAAGGCCGGCGAGCGCGTGGTGGTGGAAGGCATCGACGGGCTGCGCGAAGGCGCCAAGGTCGAGGTGGTGGAGCAGGACCCGCCACGGACCGGCGCATGAACCTCTCGCGCCCCTTCATCGAGCGCCCGGTCGCGACCACGCTGCTGATGGTGGCGCTGCTGCTGTCCGGCGTGATGGCCTACCGCCTGCTGCCGGTCGCGGCACTGCCGCAGGTCGATTACCCGATCATCCAGATCACCACGCTGTATCCCGGCGCCAGCCCGGATGTCACCACCAGCGCGGTCACCGCGCCGCTGGAACGCCAGCTCGGGCAGATTCCCGGCCTGAAGCAGATGTCCTCGACCAGCTCCGGCGGCGCGTCGGTGATCACCCTGCAGTTCTCGCTGGAGGTCGCGCTCGGCGTGGCCGAGCAGGAAGTGCAGGCCGCGATCAACGCCGCCGACAGCTTCCTGCCCGACGACCTGCCGGTGCCGCCGGTGTACCGCAAGGTCAACCCGGCCGACACCCCGATCCTGACCCTGGCGGTGACCTCGCAGGGCCTCTCGCTGCCGCAGGTGCACGACCTGGTCGATACCCGCATGGCGCAGCGGCTCTCGCAGCTGCCTGGCGTCGGCCTGGTCAGCCTCGCTGGCGGGCAGCGCCCGGCGGTCCGCATCCAGGTCAATCCGTCCGCGCTGGCCGCCAACGGGCTGAGCATGGCCAGCATCCGCACCGCGATCGGCACGGCCAACGTCAACCTGCCCAAGGGCAGCTTCGACGGGCCGACCCGCGCGATCATGCTCGATGCCAACGATCAGATGCGCTCGGTGGCCGAGTACCGCGCCCTGATCCTGGCCTGGAAGGATGGCGCACCGCTGCGTCTGGGCGACGTGGCCACCATCGAAAACGGCGCCGAGAACCGCCAGCTCGCCGCGTGGTCGGGCACCACCCCGGCCGTGCTGATCAACATCCAGCGCCAGCCCGGCGCGAACGTCATCGCCGTGGTCGACCAGGTGCGTGCGCTGCTGCCGCAGCTGCAATCCTCGCTGCCGGCCGGTGTGGATGTGGCCATCCTCAGCGATCGCACCGAATCGATCCGCGCGTCCATCCGTGGCGTGCAGCACGAGCTGCTGATCGCGATCGCGCTGGTGGTGATGGTCACCTTCCTGTTCCTGCGCAACATCCCGGCCACGATCATTCCCAGCATCGCGGTCCCGCTGTCGCTGGTCGGCACGTTCGGGGTGATGCTGCTGGCCGGCTTCTCGCTCAACAACCTCACGCTGATGGCGCTGACCATCGCCACCGGTTTCGTGGTGGACGATGCGATCGTGATGCTGGAGAACATCGCCCGTCATCTGGAGCGCGGTGCCACGCCGATGCAGGCAGCACTGAAGGGCGCCAGGCAGATCGGCTTCACCCTGATCTCGCTGACCCTGTCGCTGATCGCGGTGCTGATCCCCCTGCTGTTCATGGCCGACGTGGTCGGCAAGCTGTTCCACGAATTCGCGATCACCTTGGCGGTGGCGATCGGCATCTCGCTGCTGGTCTCGCTGACGCTGACGCCGATGATGTGCGCGCGCCTGCTCAAGGCCGGCCACGCCACCCGTCGCGATGCCGATGGGCAGGAATCGGCGCAGCAGGGCGACCCGTTCGACCGCGTGGTGGCGGTCTACGATCGCCAGCTGCACTGGGTGCTGCAGCGCCAGCCGCTGATGCTGGCCGCCACTGTCGCCACACTGGTGCTGACGGCGCTGCTGTACGTGTGGGTGCCCAAGGGCTTCTTCCCGGTGCAGGATGCCGGGCTGATCCAGGGCATCAGCGAGGCACCGCAGTCGATCTCCTTCCAGGCGATGGCGCAGCGCCAGCAGGCGTTGTCGGCGGCGTTGCTGGAGGATGAGGACGTGGCCAGCCTGTCCTCGTTCATCGGCGTGGACGGCAACAACGCCACGCTCAACAGCGGGCGTCTTCTGATCGAATTGAAACCGCACGCACAGCGCGATGCCGATGCGCAGGCGATCATCGCGCGGCTGCAGCAGCGCGTGGCGCATGTCCCGGGCATCAGGCTGTATCTGCAACCGGTGCAGGAACTGGGCATCGAAGACCGGATCAGCCGTACCCAATACCAGTTCACCCTGACCAGCCCGGATATCGCGCAGCTGGAGACGTGGACGCCGCGCCTGCTCGCGCATCTGCAGCAGGCACCGGCACTGGCCGACGTCGCCAGTGATCTGCAGAACCAAGGCCTGCAGGCGCATGTGGTGATCGACCGGGTCGCCGCGGCGCGGCTGGGGATCAGCGTGGAGACCATTGCCGATGCGCTGTACGACGCGTTCGGGCAGCGCCAGATCTCGACCATCTTCACCCAGGCCAACCAGTACCGCGTGGTGCTGGAAGCGCGCCCCGACGTGGCTTTCGGCCCGGATGCGATCGCCCGCCTGCACGTCACCGGGCCGGACGGGCGGCAGGTGCCGCTGGGCGGCATCGCCCGGATCGAACAGCGCCCCGCGCAGCTGCTGATCAACCATGTCGGCCAGTTCCCGGCGGTGACGTTCTCCTTCAACCTCGCCCCGCAGGCATCGCTGGGCGAAGCGGTGCAGGCCATCGAAGGCGCACGCGCCGCGATCGGCCTGCCGGCCAGCGTAGAGCTTCGCCTGCAGGGGGCGGCCGATGCGTTCCGCGCGTCGCTGTCCAGCACGTTGTGGCTGGTGCTGGCGGCGGTGGTGGTGATGTACCTGGTGCTGGGCGTGCTCTATGAGAGCTTCATCCATCCGATCACCATTCTCTCCACCCTGCCCTCGGCCACGGTGGGCGCGTTGCTTGCGTTGCTGGTCAGCGGGCGCAGCCTGGACCTGATCGCGGTGATCGGCATCGTGCTGCTGATCGGGCTGGTCAAGAAGAACGCGATCATGATGATCGACTTCGCGCTGGAGGCCGAGCGCGAGCACGGCATGGCGCCACGTCAGGCGATCCACCAGGCCGCCCTGCTGCGCTTCCGGCCGATCCTGATGACCACGCTGGCCGCGCTGTTCGGCGCGATCCCGCTGATGTTCGCCAGTGGCTCGGGCGCGGAGCTGCGCCAGCCGCTGGGCCTGGTGATGGTGGGCGGGCTGATCGTCAGCCAGGTGCTGACCCTGTTCACCACGCCGGTGATCTACCTGTTCTTCGACCGCTTCCGCCAACGTCCCGCACCGGCTGCCGACGCGGCTGACGAGGCGCTGGCGTGAGTCCGCTGTCGCGGGCGATCGGCTGGTTCGTGCAGCATCCCGTCGCCACCGTGCTGCTGGCGGTGGCGGTGGTGCTGGCGGGCCTGCTCGGGCTGCGCCTGCTGCCGGTCGCGCCGTTGCCGCAGGTCGACTACCCGGCGATCAACGTCAGCGCGAGCCTGCCCGGCGCGAGCCCGGAATCGATGGCGGCCAACGTCGCCACGCCGCTGGAACGTGCGCTGGGCACCATACCGGGGCTGACCGGGATCGACTCGGCCAGCACCCAGGGCTCGACCCAGGTCGAACTGAAGTTCGCACTCGGCCGCAACGTGGACGATGCCGCGCGCGATGTGCAGGCCGCGATCAATGCCGCGCGCGCGCAGCTGCCCAGCGGCATGCCGGGCATGCCGCAGTACCGCAAGGTGAATCCCTCGCAGGCGCCGATCATGGCGCTGGCGCTGAGTTCGGACAGCCTCGCGCCGGGCCAGATCTACGACGTGGCCTCCACCGTGATCGCGCAGAAGCTGGCGCAGATTCCCGGTGTCGGCGAGGTGCAGGTGGGGGGCAGTTCGCTGCCGGCGGTGCGCGTCTCGCTGGATCCCAATGCACTCAACCATCACCGCATCGCGCTGGACGACATCGCCGCGGCGATCCGCAACGCCAACGCGCTCAAGCCACTGGGCACCGTCGCCAGCCAGGCCCAGCAGTGGCAGCTGGAAGCCACCCTGCAGCTGCGTACCGCCGCCGAGTACCGCCGCCTGATCGTGGCCATGCGCGATGGCCGGCCGGTGTACCTGGAGGATGTGGCCGGGATCCGCGAAGGCGTCGAAGACCGCTACGCCAGCGGCTTCCACAACGAGCGCCCGGCGGTGCTGCTGATTGTCAGCCGCCAGCCGGATGCCAACATCATCGAGACCGTCGACGCCATCCAGGCGCAGATGGACACACTGCAGGCACTGCTGCCGGCCACCATCGACATGCAGGTGGTGATGGACCGTTCGCCGGTGATCCGCGCCACCCTGCGCGAGGCCGAACTGACCCTGCTGCTGGCCATCGCCCTGGTGGTGCTGGTGGTCCTGGCCTTCCTGGGCCACTGGCGTGCGGCGCTGGTGCCGACCGTGGCGATTCCGGTCTCGCTGCTGGGCGCGCTGGCGATCATCGCCCTGCTCGGGTTCTCGCTCAACACGCTCTCGCTGATGGCGCTGATCGTGGCGGCGGTGCTGGTGGTCGACGATGCGATCGTGGTGCTGGAAAACATCGCCCGCCATCGTGAGGAGGGCGCTTCGCCGATGACCGCCGCGCTGCGCGGCGCCGGTGAAGTCGGTGCCACGCTGCTGTCGATGAACATCGCGCTGGCCGTGGTGTTCATCTCGATCCTGTTCCTGGATGACTTCGTCGAGAAGCTCTTCCGCGAGTTCTCGCTGACCCTGGTGGCGGCGATGGGCGTCTCACTGCTGGTTTCGCTGAGCCTGACCCCGATGCTGTGCGCACGCCTGCTCGGGCAGGCACGGCCGGGCCCCGGCAATGGCCTGCAGCGCGCCGGGACCGCCCTGTTCGAACGCCTGCGCGCGGCCTACGTGGGCAGCCTGCAGACGATGCTGCGCTGGCTCGCGCTGCCGCTGCTGCTGTTCGCCGGCGTGATCGGGCTGAATGTGTGGCTGTTCCAGCAGGTGCCCAAGGGCATCGTGCCCAAACAGGACACCGCGCAGCTGCGTGGCTTCGCGCGCGGCGACGACGGCCTCTCGTTCCAGGTCATGCAGCCCAAGATCGAGGCCTACCGCAAACTGCTGCTGGCGGACCCTGCGATCAGCGACATCATCGGGTACATCGGCGGCCGCAGCGGGGTCAACAACGCCTTCATCATGATCAAGATGAAGCCGCTGGCCGAGCGCAAGGTCTCCAGCCAGCAGGTGATCGACCGCCTGCGCGCCAACATGCCGAAGATTCCGGGCGGCGGCCTATTCCTGTGGGTGGACCAGGACATCAAGCTGGAGGGCAGCGGCGACAGCGGCCAGTACGAGTTCCAGCTGCTCTCCGGCGAACTGGAACCGCTGCGGCACTGGACGCCCAAGGTGGCCGATGCACTGCGCGCCCTGCCCGAGCTGGTCGATGTGGAATCCAAGGGCGATGAAGGCATGCGCCAGGTGGTGCTCGACATCGACCGCGATGCGGCGGCCCGGCTGGGCGTGGACATGCGCATGATCGCCTCGGTGCTCAACAACGCTTTCAGCCAGCGCCAGGTCGCCACGCTATACGACACCCTCAACCAGTACCGCGTGGTGATGGAGCTGGACCCGCGCTACACCCAGGATCCCTCCACGCTGCAGCAGATCCATGTGATCGGCAAGGACGGTCAGCGCTTGCCGCTGTCCTCGATTGCCAGCTGGTCCTACGGCATGGCACCGGACCGCATTTACCACAGCCAGCAGTTTGCCTCGGTCTGGATCGAGTTCGCGCTGGCGCCCGGCGTGACCCTGGACCAGGCGGTGAAGGCGGTGGATCGCGCGATGGCCGGGATCATGCTGCCCACCCACGTGCAGGCCAGGCTGAGTGGCGAGGCCGGTGGCTTCGAGAAGCTGCGCGAGCGCCAGCTGTGGTTGATCGTGGGCGCGATGCTGGCGGTGTATCTGGTGCTGGGCGTGCTGTACGAGAGCTTCGTGCAGCCGCTGGCGATCCTCTCCACCCTGCCCTCGGCCGGCGTTGGCGCCTTGCTGGCGCTGATGGCCTTCGGCAACGAGTTGAACCTGATCTCGCTGCTCGGCCTGTTCCTGCTGGTAGGCGTGGTCATGAAGAACACCATCCTGATCATCGATTTCGCGCTGTCGGCCGAGCGCACGCGCGGTTTGTCGTCGTATGACGCGATCTGCGAGGCGGCGCGGCTGCGGTTCCGCCCGATCCTGATGACCAGCGTGGCCGCGTTGCTGGGCACGTTGCCGCTGATGCTGGCCACCGGCGAAGGCTGGGAAATGCGCCAGCCGCTGGGCATCGCGATCGTCGGTGGTCTGCTGGTCAGCCAGTGGCTGACCCTGTACACCACGCCGGCGATCTATCTGGCGTTGGCGAGGCTGCGGCGCGCCTCATGATCAGCGGGTGCGCGACGCACTGCGGGGGTAGAGCCACGCCATTCGTGGCTGCTTCTGCATATGGTGTTGCGGCGCTGCGGTACTCAGCGCAGCCACCCAAGGGGTGGCTCTACCCCCGGCTCAAAGCAGATTCATGCCGCTTCGCTGATCCGCGCCGCCCGCCGCGCACGCACCGCTTCAGCGAGGCTTTCCAGTACCGCCAGCGAGCTGTCCCAGCCGATGCAGCCATCGGTGATGCTCTGGCCGTAGGTCAGCGGCTGGCCGTCGACCAGGTCCTGCCGGCCGGCCACCAGATGGCTCTCGACCATGACGCCGACGATGCGCTCTTCGCCATTGGCCAGCTGGGCGTTGATGTCGGCGATGACCTTGGGCTGGTTTTCCGGATTCTTGCTGCTGTTGGCGTGGCTGGCATCGATCATGATGCGTGCGGCCAGGTGCGACTTGGCCAGGGTCTGGCTGGTCGCTTCAACGTGGTCGGCATCGTAGTTCGGCGTCTTGCCGCCGCGCAGGATCACGTGGCAGTCCGGGTTGCCGGCGGTGGCCACGATGGCGGTGCCGCCTTCCTTGGTGACCGAGAGGAAGTGATGCGGGTTGGACGCCGCACCGATCGCATCGGCGGCGATCTTGATGTTGCCGTCGGTGCCGTTCTTGAACCCGACCGGGCACGACAACCCCGAGGCCAGTTCGCGATGCACCTGGCTTTCGGTGGTGCGCGCGCCGATGGCGCCCCAGGCGACCAGATCGGCGATGTACTGCGGCGAGATCACGTCGAGGAACTCGACGCCGGCCGGCAGGCCCAGCTTGTTGATGTCGCGCAGCAGACCGCGCGCCACGCGCAGGCCCTTGTTGATGTTGAAGCTGCCATCCAGGTCCGGATCGTTGATCAGGCCTTTCCAGCCCACCGTGGTGCGGGGCTTTTCGAAGTACACGCGCATGACGATTTCCAGCTCGTCGGCGTAGGCATCGCGCAGCGGCTTGAGGCGCTGGGCGTACTCGATGGCGGCCACCGGGTCGTGGATCGAGCACGGGCCGATCACCACCGCCAGGCGGTCATCGCGGCCGTGCAGGATCTCGTGCAGGGCCGCGCGGGAGGCGCTGACCGTATCGGAGGCTTCGTCGTCGCAGGGCAGCATCGCCAGCAGCTGCGCCGGCGGGGTCAACGGTTCAATCTTGCGGATGCGCAGGTCGTCGGTATGGGGGGGCATGGGGTAACTCCTTGGAAGTGGGGATCCCCAGCGCGGCGGCAACAAAAAAGCCGCCAGGTGCGCTGGCGGCTTTCGGGAATGCGTCTGAAATTTTCTTCAGGGTGAGCGCATGCCTTCCTCCGCCGGTGGCTTCGGAAAGTAATACCAAAAGTAGGAATTGGCGGGGCGTGCGTTCATTGGGGAGTATTGATAACACAGGGGTTTGGAGGTGCCAACTGTTTCATTCGCAACTGCGATGACCATTCAGCCGCTGCCGACCCGGCCTGCACCATCACTCCCGCGGCAACGCCGCCAGCTCAGCCAGGTGCTGCTGCAGGGTGCCCGCTGCGCCCACCGCGTGCGTGGTGGTGAAGTACTCATGCCAGCCGGTGGCGCCGATCGCGGCCAGCAAGGCATCGGCATCCAGCCGTTCGGCGCACTGCCACACCGCATAGAACTGCTCGGCCGTGGTGTGCGGTACGTCCTGCTCGATACGGCCCATCGCCACCGGCGTGACGCGTGCGGGATCCACGTGCTGCATGCCAGCCCCAATGCGGGCGAAGAGTGCCCCGCGCGATACCGGGTCCAGCGCGGTCCAGGCAGGAGTGGCGGTGTACAGTTCGATCAACATGTGCGACATGGCATTCCTTGAGGTCAGAGCGAGCGCAGTGCGCGCTTGCGGATATAGGTGTTGGCCGGATCATCGGCGTGGTGCTCCTGCCATTCGCTGCACAGCGCGCGGACCCAATCGGGCTGGCTTTTGCCGGCGTCGTTGAGCCAGTTGCCTACTGAATCCTGCACGTAGCGCGAGGCGTCACAACACAGCGCCTGCAGCAACGGCAGGGCGTGGTGTGGCTCCTGCTTGAACAGCGTGATGTGCGCGGCCCATACGCCACGCGGGCGCAATGCTTCGCAGGCAAAGCGGCGCACGTTGGGTGAGGCGTCGGTACTCCAGCCGTGCAGGTGCGTCAGCACGCGCAGCGGTTCGGAGACGATATGCGGACGCACGGCCAGCCACGCCCACTCGCGCACGCCAAAATGCGCGTCATCGGCAAGCGCGCGCAGCGCATCCAGCTTGTGCTCCAGTGACAACGCAGGGTCGCTGCCGATCAGATAGCAGGCCCAGCCACGCACCGTGTCACTCGCATGGCGTGACCACTGCGCGTGATCGCCGTGACCATGCACGCGCAGCAGAGTGGCCGCGCCCTGCATGCGCAGGGTGATGCCGCGCTTGGCGGCGTTGCGCATCGGGGTGATCGCCGAGGCTGGCAGGCCAGGGGCAACATGGGCCATCAGCTTGGCGAAATCGACGGCCAGCACTTCGGCCAAGTGCGTGGCTTCGGTTTCACCGCGATCCAGCTGTCCGCGTCGCTCGCGGGTGACGGCCGGTTTCATGCGGCACGTCCTGCGTCAGTGCGCGACCACACGCGTTGCAGCAGCGTGCCGAGCGTGCGCCGTTCCCTGGGGCTGATATCGGCGAACAGCGAGGCGATCCAGTGGGTCTGCTGGTCGAACAGTTGCGCGGCAAGCGCTTGGCCAGCCGGGGTCAGCCGCACGTGGATGCGGCGTTTGTCGTCCGGATCACTGTGGCGGCTCACCAGGTGCTCGCGCTCCAGGCCATCCAGCAGGCCGGTCACGGTGGCACGGGTGACACCGGCGCGCTCGGCCAACTGGTGCGGCGACAGTGCCGTGTCCGCGCCGCGCAGCAGGAACAGCAGCACGAAACGTCCTTCGCTCAGGCCCCGCGGTGCCAGACGACTCGCGCAGTCCTGGTCGATCGCGCTGGCCAGCGACAGCACCTGGAAACACAGCGCCAATTCCCCCGTATCCGGCTGGCCACGACGTTCCAGCTCGGTCAGGAAAGCCTGGTGTTTGATTTCCAGCATGCAGGCAGATCCGGAATAGTACGGCGGCTAATTATACCGCTGCTGCGACTTGTCTGACACCCCGCCGCGCTTTACCTCGCCCCGAGGACAGGCGAAGATCCGGGCCAGGATCACCCACAAGGATGCGTCGATGACCCCTTCCCAAGCTGACGCGATTGCCCAGGCCATCCTGCGGCCGGACAACAAGCGCGTGGCCGTCCAGCAACGTCAGCGCGTGCAGGCACAGCATCTGGCGCGGCAACGTGTTGCCGTTGCCGTCAGCTTGGTCGGCATGGCGCTGGGCGCGGCGGCAGCGATATGGCTGCCCATGGCGTACGCGCAGGGAATGTTGGTGGGCGGCGCACTGTCCTTCCTGCTGGCGCATCTCGGCCTCGCTTGGCGCGAGCGTCGGCGCGCGGTGCGTTCTCCGGCCTGACAAATGCCGCGCCGTCCCTCATGGCGCAGCGGAGGGCATGCCTACCAGCGCGTGCCGGCCGGCAGCGCCCCGTCATGCGAAGGAAACAACGGCAGTACGTACTCGGCCAGTTCCTGCAGCACCTCGGCCGCCGGGCGCTGCGAGAACTGGATGCCGAGCGCAGCATGGTTCACGCCGGCACGCTGCCACTCGCCCAGCAGATCGATCAATCCGTTGCGGCCGGTTCTCAGCGTGTAGCCGCCATTGAGCGGCGTGCGGGGATGGTTCGGGTCCTCGACCAGATCCAGCCATTCGTTGGTGACATGCGGGCGGAAGCCACCGTCGGGGATGAGACGGCGCCATGCCTGGATCTTGTCGGCCAGGCGCTGCGGTCCGCCCGCGTGATGGGTTGCCTCGGGATAGGTCAGCCAACCATCGGCATGCTGCCCAACCCAGTCCAGTGTCTGGCGCGAGGTGCCGGTCACCAGCAGGGGAATCGCGCCGGACACCGGCTTGGGCAGCAGCTCTACGCCCTGCAGCGCGCCCAGTGCCGAGTCGATATGCAGGGGACCGTGCTGCAGCAACTGGCGGACATAGCCCACCGATGCGGCGAAGCGCTCGCCGCGGTCCGCATGCGCCAGGCCATACGCCGGGAATTCGACCGGACGATCGCCGGAGGCGATGCCCAGCACCAGCCGCCCACCGGACAGCTGGTCGATGGTGGTGGCCGACTTGGCCAGATCGATCGGGTGGCGCAGCGAGAAGATCGCACTGCCCGTGGCCAGCGCCAGCCGCTTCGTGCGCGCCGCCAGGAAGGCCAGATAGGTAAACGGATCGAACACCTGCCCGGCGTCGCCGAACAACGGGTCGAACAACGGTACATCGCGTACCCAGGCCGCAGCGAAGCCGTCACGGTCGAGCTGGCTCACCAGATCCGCCTGCCCGGCCAGCACCTGCATGTCGCCTTGATAGAAACGCAGGGGCAGGAACACACCCAGCGTCAGCGTCCCCTCGCGGAACATGCGCTGGTAACCGGCATGGCGGGCGAACGCCGGTGCGGATGCGCCGGTCTGCGGCGCCTGCACCGCAGTGATATCGGTCGAGAGGGTCATCGTGGTCGTTCCTGGGTCAGGGGCCGGTGGCCGGTTCGGGGAGCTGCACGCCGCGCTGCACCGCGGGCCGCTGTGACATGCGCAGGTGCCATGCACTCAAGTGCGGGTAAGCGCTGAAATCGAAGCCGATGAGCCGAGCGATATGGGTCCAGCCATAGCCGGCGATATCGGCGATCGAATACGCTTCACCGGCCAGCCATGGACGGTCTGCGAGGCGCTGATCCAGCGTGGCGAAGAATTCGGCACTCAGGCGCCGATAGCGTTCGATCGCAGGCGCATGCCGCTCCTTGGCGAACATCTCAACGTGCACACGCTGCCCCAGGATCGGACCGACGCTGGCGGAGTGGAACATCAACCAGGTGATGGCCTCCCAGCGCGCGCGTGGCGCGTCGGGCAACAGCCGTCCGCTCTGCTCGGCCAGATACAGCAGGATGGCGGCGGATTCGAACACGGTGATACCCGTCGCCTCGTCGACCAGCACCGGAATGCGGCCGTGCGGATGCAGTTGCAGGAAATCGGGATGGCGGTGCTCACCTTCGTCGATACGTACGTGATGCAGTACGTAAGGGATGCCGAGTTCTTCCAGCGCGATGGTGATCTTGAAGCCGTTGGGCGAGCTGTCGGTGTACAGGTGCAGCGAAACGGGGGACACAGCGGTCTCCTTGGCAGGCGGAACAGCGGGCGGGGTTCGCGTAGCAGTGTTGGATCAATGCAGCTGGACTAAACGACATCGATTCAACATGATCACGATGCTACGCAGGCCAACGCGCTCTGTAGAACGATTCTTCCTGCACTGCCAAGAGAGAAAATCTAAGGTCATGGGTGCCGTCCTTCCCCTGCTCGCGCTGCGCGCCTTCGTCGAAACCGGTCGTCATGGCAGCCTCAAGGCCGCTGCTGCGGTCATGGGGGTTACCCCGGGGGCGATCAGCCAGCAGCTCAAACTGCTGCAGGCGCGCACCGGCGTTGTGCTGTTTACCCGCACCCCTCACGGGGTCGCACTGACCCCGGCCGGCGCACAGGTGCACCCGGCCCTGCTGCGCGCGTTCGATCAGATCCAAGACAGCATGGCCACGCTGGACGCCATCCACGCGCGGCAGACCCTCACCCTCAGCACCGTGCCCAGCTTCGCCGCGTCCTGGCTGGTGCCGCGGCTGGGCCGGTTCACCGAACGCCACCCGGCGATCGAAGTGCGTGTGGAGGCCTCATCGGCGCTGGCGAATCTGCGTCGCGATCGCATCGACATCGCCATCCGCCACGGCCTCGGCGAGTATCCCGGCCTGGTCTCACGCCCGCTGGCGGCACCCGTGCTGTTGCCGGTGGCCTGCCCGGCGCTGCTCGCCGAGGGCCGGCCGATCCACTCGGCCATGGACTGCCTGCAGTACCCGCTGCTGCAGGATTCCGACCGCAGCGACTGGTCGCTGTGGTTCCGCGCGCTCGGTCTGCCGCCCGATCCGCGCATCGAACGTGGCCCGGCGTTCGATGATGACGTGTTGCTGATCCGCGCCGCAGAAGCGGGCCAGGGCATCGCGCTGGTGCGTGACCTGTATGTGGAATCCGAAGTCGCCAGCGGGCGGCTGGCCGTCGTACTGGATCAGCCGTGGCCAACGCAGTTTGCGTACTACGCCGTCACCCTGCCCGGCGCCGAGGAGAACCCGGCCATCGCGGCATTCCTGCGCTGGCTGGAGGATGAGATCCAGGCGCCGACCAGCGCGCTGTGAGCCCGTGATACGCGCACAAAAAAACCCCGCCTTCCGGCGGGGTTCTTCGTACTGCGTTGGCGCATGGCGGGTACCGACCAACAGTTGGTACCTACCGCTCCGATGCGTGCCGACCGAAGGCCGGCATCTACATCAGAAGTCCATGCCGCCCATGCCACCCATACCGCCCATGCCGCCGCCAGCTGCGCCAGCGCCGTCATCCTTCTTCGGGGCTTCGGCAACCATCGCTTCGGTGGTGATCATCAGGCCAGCGATCGAGGCTGCGTTCTGCAGCGCCGAACGGGTCACCTTGGTCGGGTCCAGGATGCCGAATTCCAGCATGTCGCCGAATTCGCCGGTGGCGGCGTTGTAGCCGAAGCTGCCGGTGCCTTCCTTGACCTTGTTGACGATCACGGACGGCTCTTCGCCAGCATTGGCCACGATTTCGCGCAGCGGGGCTTCCATCGCGCGCAGGGCGATCTGGATGCCGTGGTTCTGGTCTTCGTTGGCACCCTTCAGGCCGCTCAGCGCGGTGACCGCACGAACCAGCGCAACGCCGCCGCCCGGGACCACGCCTTCTTCAACGGCTGCACGGGTCGCGTGCAGGGCGTCGTCGACGCGATCCTTCTTTTCCTTCATTTCGATTTCGGTCGAGGCACCGACCTTGATCACGGCAACGCCGCCGGCCAGCTTGGCCACGCGTTCCTGCAGCTTCTCGCGGTCGTAATCCGAGGAGGTGTCTTCGATCTGGGTCTTGATCTGGGTGACACGCGCTTCGATGTTGGCCTTCTCGCCGGCGCCATCGATGATCGTGGTGTTTTCCTTGGAGACCTGCACCTTCTTGGCGCGGCCCAGGTCCTTGATCGTCGCCTTTTCCAGCGACAGACCGATTTCCTCGGAGATCACGGTGCCGCCGGTCAGCACGGCCATGTCTTCCAGCATCGCCTTGCGACGATCGCCGAAGCCCGGTGCCTTGACGGCCACGACCTTCACGATGCCACGGATGGTGTTGACCACCAGGGTCGCCAGCGCTTCGCCTTCGATGTCTTCGGCGATGATCAGCAGCGGCTTGCCGGCCTTGGCGACGCCTTCCAGCACGGGCAGCAGGTCGCGCACGTTGGAGATCTTCTTGTCGTGCAGCAGCACGTAGGGATCATCCAGGTCAGCGGTCTGCGACTGCTGGTTGTTGATGAAGTACGGGGACAGGTAGCCACGGTCGAACTGCATGCCTTCGACGACGTCCAGCTCGTTGTCCAGGCCCGAGCCTTCTTCAACGGTGATGACGCCTTCCTTGGTCACGCGGCGCATCGCTTCGGCGATGATGTTGCCGATCGACTCGTCCGAGTTGGCCGAGATCGTGCCGACCTGGGCAATCGCCTTGTCGTCAGCGGTCGGCTTGGAGATGTTCTTCAGCTCGGCGACGGCGGCGATCACGGCCTTGTCGATACCGCGCTTGAGGTCCATCGGGTTCATGCCGGCAGCGACGGCTTTGGCGCCTTCGCGGATCAGGGCCTGGGCCAGCACGGTGGCGGTGGTGGTGCCGTCGCCGGCGTCATCGTTGGTGCGCGAAGCAACTTCCTTCACCATCTGCGCGCCCATGTTCTCGAACTTGTCAGCCAGTTCGATTTCCTTGGCGACGGAGACGCCGTCCTTGGTGATGGTCGGCGCGCCGAAGCTCTTTTCGAGCACGACGTTGCGGCCCTTCGGGCCCAGGGTGGCCTTGACGGCATTGGCGAGAACGTTGACGCCGCGAACCATGCGGGCGCGGGCGTCTTCACCGAAACGAATATCTTTGGCAGCCATTGCGATTACCTTTTTATGTAGAGCCGGGCGATGCCCGGCTGCTTGAACGGGAGGAAGTGCGGAAGCGCCGGCACGGGGCCGGCCGCATCACTCAGCCGACGATGGCGAGGATGTCGTCTTCGCGCAGGACCTTGAACTCGACGCCTTCGGACTTGTAGCTGCTGCCGGCGTACTGGCCGTAGATGACCTTGTCACCGACCTTCAGCGACGGCGCGCGCACGCTGCCGTTGTCCAGGGGCTTGCCCGGGCCGACGGCCACGACTTCACCCTTGGTCGACTTTTCCTTGGCGGAATCCGGAATCACGATGCCGCCGGACGAGATTTCGTCGGCTTCGATCGGCTTGACTACGACGCGGTCATGAAGCGGCTTGATGCTCATGTGAGACCCTTTTAAGTTGTTGATTGGTCTAGGAAAGTCTGGCGATGTTAGCACTCGCACAGGGCGACTGCCAGCCACGCTCACGAAAAAACCCGACGGTGCGGGACAGAGCAGAGATGGTGCTGGCCCCACCCCTTTCAAGGGGAGGCGGCCGGTTTTTTTTGCCGATCCGGGCCCGCGCGTGAATGTTTGACGCAGTTCTCAATGCGAAAGGTCGAATCCGACAGACCAATCGATGTGTCATCTGGATTGCGTAGATTCGAGCGGCACTGACCAATCACAAGGAGCCGTAGATGAGGTTGCTGACGCCGCTGTCCTTGGCCTGCCTGCTGGTGCTGGCCACCAGCCCGGCCCGGGCCGATGTATTCATCAATGAACTGCATTACGACGACAGCACCCCCGCCGGAGACGTCGGCGAGGCAATCGAAGTGATCGCCACCGCCGGTGAAGACCTGTCCGGCTACCGGCTCTATCTCTACAACGGCAGCAACCCCTCGGCGGCTGCGGTCTACGCCAACAACGCGGTCCCGGCCGGCACTGCCAGTTGCGGYGGCGCCCGGCTGGCCACGGTCAGCTACCCGACCAACGGGATCCAGAACGGTCCCAACGACGGCATTGCCCTGGTCGACGCCAGCGGCAAGGTGGTCCAGTTCCTCAGCTACGAGGGCACCATCACCGCCGCCGGGGGGCCCGCGGCAGGCCTGACCAGCCAGAACATCCCGGTCAGCGAGTCCAACAGCACCGCCCCGGGCACCTCCCTGCAGCTGACCGGCACCGGCAGCCAATACGCCCATTTCACCTGGGCCGAATCGGCCACGCAGACCTTCGGCGCCTGCAACCACGGCCAGACCTTCAGCGGCGGCGGCCCGACCGGCCCGAATACCGCGCCCTCGGTCACTGCCACCACCCCAGAGCAGGGCGCCAGCACCTTCCCGGCTGCCGCCGACCTGAGCGTCACCTTCAGTGAGCCGGTCACCCTCTCCAGCGGCGCCTTCGCGCTGAGCTGCGGCCAGTCCGGCACGGTCGCGCTGAGCCACCCGACCACCGGCACCCGCTTCACCCTGGCCACCAACACCGCGCTGGTGGCGGGGGAAGCCTGCCGCTTCGACATCCGCGCCACCCGCGTGAAGGATGCCCAGGGCGCACGCCCGGCCGCCGATACACGCATCGCCTTCACCGTGGCCACCGCCACCACGCCCGATCCGGGCAACCCCGGCGCGCCCGGGGAGTACTACGCCCGGGTCAACACCTCCACCCCCAGCCAGTTGCGCTGCTCGCTGCACGAGACCATCAAGGGTCACACCGCCTATCCCTACAGCGGCTCGGGCACCAGCACCTGGACCATCCTGGAAATCGCCGACGAAGATCCCAACAACAGCGGCAAGATCCTCGATGCCTACCGCAACCGCAGCTACACCAAGGTCAGCGGGCGGGCGGGCACCGGCAGCGGGCTGACCTACAACCGCGAACACACCTGGCCCAACTCGCTGGGCTTTGCCAGCACCACCGGCGACAAAGGCCTGCCGTATGCGCCCTACACCGACACCCACATGCTGTATCTGACCGACGCACAGTGGAATGCGGACCGCGGCAACAAGCCCTTTGCCACATGCGACAGCAACTGCGGTGAACGCGCGACCGAGGCCAACAACGGATTCGGCGGCGGCAGTGGAGGCTACCCGGGCACCTCCAACTGGGTGCGCACGCCGGATGGCAATGGCGGCTCGTTCGAAGTGTGGGGCCACCGCAAGGGCGATATGGCACGTGCGGTGATGTACATGGCGATCCGTTATGAAGGCGGTAAAGATGCCAAAACCGGGCAGTCCGAGCCGGACCTGGAGCTGACCGACGACCGCAGCAGGATCGTCAAGACCTCGGCCTCGCCGGCCTACATGGGCCTGCTCTCGACCCTGATCGACTGGCACCTGTCCGACCCGCCGGACGCGGCGGAACGCGCTCGCAACGAGGTGATCTTCAGTTTCCAGGGCAACCGCAATCCGTTCATCGACCACCCGGAGTGGGCCACCCCGACGCTGTTCACCTCGGCCAAGCCGGCCACCTGCCAGCTGGCCAACTGAGCCCGGCCGACCGGCGCCCCCTCGCGGCGCCGGTCGGACCATTGGCCTCTGGCGGTCCTATACTCGGCGGTCATGTCGATTGCCGATCCCGTCTTCCTGCTGTTCACCACCTGCCCCGACGTGGCCTGCGCCGCGCGGCTGGCACACGCGCTGGTGGACGAACGCCTGGCCGCGTGCGTGACGCGCCTGGACGGGGCGCATTCGACCTACCGCTGGCAGGGCGAGGTCACCGAGGACCATGAGGTCCAGTTGCTGATCAAGACCACCGGCAGCCGCCTGGACGCGGCGATCGCGCGTGTGCAGGCCCTGCATCCGTATGAACTCCCCGAGTGCATCGCGGTCGAAACCCGCGCCGGCCTACCGGCGTACCTGGATTGGATTCGGGCGCAGACCCGTGAGGAAAGTGATTGATGACGCTGTTTCGTCGTGTTGCCGCGCTGTGCGCATTGTTCGTGGTCTCCCTGCCGGCCTGGGCGGTCAGCGAAAAAGATCTGCTCCCGGTCGATGAGGCCTTCGGGCTGACTGCGCAGGCGCGCGACCGTGATCGCGTGGAGATCAGCTGGAAGATCGCCCCGGGCTATTACCTGTATCGCCATCGCACCACGGTCAAGGCCGCTGCCGGCTTCGATGCCGAGGCATTGCAGCTGCCGGCCGGCAAGAAGCACCACGATGATTTCTTCGGCGAGGTGGAGACCTACCGCGAACGCCTGACCGGCGTGCTGCCGGGCAAGGCCGCCGACGGCACCGACACCGTGACGCTGGAAGTGCGTTACCAGGGCTGCGCCGATGCGGGCGTGTGCTACCCACCGCAGAAGCGCACGCTGCAGGTGAAGCTGCCGGCCGGTGGCAGCGGTGCTGGCACCGCCCCCGCCCCCGCCGCCAGCGCTGCCGCTTCCCCGTTCAACACCCCGTTGGCCGGCAACACCGGCAGTGGCCTGCGCCTGCCCGGCACCAGCAACACCCAGGCGCTGCCGCTGCCCTCCGAGCGCGCGTTCGGCTTCGATGCGATCGTCGGCGATGGCAACACCGTGCTGCTGCGTTTCACGCCGGCGCCGGGCTACTACCTGTATCGCGACCGCACCTCGCTGGCGCTGGAAGGCGCGCCGGGCATCCGCGCGGACAAGCCGACATGGCCGGCCGCCAAATCGCATCGCGATGAGCACTTCGGCGATGTGGCGGTGTATTTCGACCAGATCGACGTGCCGTTGCCGCTGCGCCGCAGTACGGCCAGCGCAACCGATGCGACGCTGGTGATCACCTTCCAGGGCTGCCAGACCGATGGCATCTGCTACCCGCCGATGACGCGCCGGGTGAAGCTGGCGCTGCCGGCAGGCACGATCAACGCCAAGGCGAATGACGTCGCGCAGAAGACCGAGGTCATCGCGCCCCTGCCCAATCGCGACAAACGCGCACAGGCCCGCGGTGATGCCGGCACCGGCACCCAGCCGATGCTGATCCGCCCGAACGAACCCGCCCTGGCCGTGCCGGGCGACACCGCCGCCACCCCGGATGCCAGCGCGGACAACGCGCAGCGCACCCCGCCGCCGGTCGCCCCGGCCGCCGCACCGGGCAACCTGCTGGTGCTGCTGCTGTTCGCCGTGGCCGGTGGCCTGATCCTCAATCTGATGCCCTGCGTGCTGCCGATCCTGTCGCTGAAGGTGCTGGGCGTGGCGCAGAGCGGCGAGAGCCGCCAGCGCGCGCGCAGCCATGCGCTCTGGTACACCGCCGGCGTACTGGTCGCCTTCGCCGCCATCGGTGCACTGGTCATCGCGCTGCGTGCGGCGGGCCAGGCCGCGGGCTGGGGCTTCCAGCTGCAGCACCCGTGGTTCATCGCCGCGCTGGTGTACCTGATGTTTGCCGTGGGCCTGAGCCTGTCGGGCGTGTTCACCCTGGGCGGCAGCATGGGCGGGGTCGGCCAGTCGCTGGCCTCGCGCAGCGGCCCGGTCGGCGATTTCTTCACCGGCGTGCTCGCCTGCGTGGTGGCCAGCCCGTGCGTGGCCCCGTTCATGGGCCCGGCGCTGGCCTACGCCTTCGCTGCCCCCGGCCTGCAGGCGATGCTGGTGTTCCTGGCGCTCGGCCTGGGCCTGGCCCTGCCGTTCCTGCTGATCGGATTCGTGCCATCGCTGGCCCGCCGCCTGCCGCGCCCCGGCGCGTGGATGGAAACGCTCAAGCTGGTGCTGGCCTTCCCGATGTACGGCACCGCGATCTGGCTGCTGTGGGTACTGGGCAAGCAGCGCGGCGTGGATGCGATGGCGCTGGTGCTGGGCGGCCTGGTGATCCTGTCGCTGGCGCTGTGGTGGTTCGAGCGCAGCCGCTGGCGCAGTCAGCGTGTGGGCGGCCTGTTGGCCCTGCTGCTGGTCCTTGGCGCGCTGTACCCGATCTGGGGCGTGACCCGCATGGCGCCGCCGGCCAAGGCCGCGCAGCCGGCCAGCGACAACGTGGTCGAGTACTCGCCGCAGATGCTTGATCGCCTGCGCCAGGACAACCGCGTCGTGTTCGTCAACATGACGGCCGACTGGTGCGTGACCTGCAAGGCCAACGAACGCGCCGTGCTGGGCACCAACGCGTTCCAGGACACCCTGCGCCGGACCAACGCGGTCTACATGCGCGGCGACTACACCAATGTCGACCCGCAGATCACCGCGTTCCTGGATGAGCACAAGGCCGTCGGTGTGCCGCTGTATGTGGTCTATGGCCCGGGCGCACCGCCGACCGTGCTGCCGACGGTACTGACCCAGGCGCTGGTGGAAGAAGCGCTGCTGCGGACCGCGCGATGAGCCTGCGGCCACCACGGCGGACGGTCGTGGTGGTCGTGATCGCGGCCGTGCTCGGGATTGGCGCCGGCGTCTGGTTCGCCGGGCATGACGAGCGCCCGGCCAATGCCCCGCCACCGCCACGGCCGGTGGTGGTCGCGGCCCAACCGGGTGATCCGATGCCCGCGATCACCCTGCCGGACCTGCAAGGGCACCCGCAGCACCTGGCCAGCTTCCACGGGCGTCCGCTGCTGATCAACGTCTGGGCCAGCTGGTGCGGGCCGTGCGTGGAGGAAATGCCGGCGCTGACCACGTTTGCCGATGCCCAGGGCGCTACCGGCGTGCAGGTGCTCGGGCTGGCGCTGGATACGCCCGAGGGCGTGCGCGATTTCCTGACCCGCATCCCGGTCGCCTACCCGATCGTGCTCGATACTCCCGGCCCGGCCGACGCCAGCGTGCGTCTGGGCAATGCGCAGGGCCTGCTGCCGTATTCAGTACTGGTCGATGCGCAGGGGCGCATCGTGAAACAGAAGCTGGGGCCGTTTGCGGCCGGTGAGATCGAGGCCTGGGCAACGCACTGAGCCTGCTTGGCCGAGGTGACCGGCTGATCGAGAGGCCGTACTGGCCCGACCTGGGCTATTGACCGCCCCAGCCCTGCACCCAACAATGACGAGATCCATTCTCATCCACTGCCGGGCCCGCTTCGCCTTGCCGCCGGAACCGCCCGCATGTTGAAGACCGTTCTTTTCCAGCTGCATTGGCTGCTGGGCATCACTGCCGGCACCGTGCTGGCGGTGATGGGCCTGAGCGGGGCCACGCTGGCCTTTGAAGACGAGATCATGCGCGCGGCCAATCCTGCGCTTGCGCAGGTCGTGCAACGCCACGCGGCCGGCGAACAGCCAGTGGCGCTCACCGAGCTGTTACCGCGGTTGCAGCAGGACATGCCAAAGCCGTTGCAGCGGCTGCGCGTGGATGCGACCGGGCAGCGCCTGTCGGTGGCGCGTTTCGAAGGCGGCCAGGCGAACTGGCGCTACTTCGATCCGTACACCGGCAACGTGCTCACCGAACTGAGCGGCCTGGATTTCTTCGCCTTCGTCGAAGACCTGCACCGCCACCTGGTCAGCGGCGAGCGGGGCAGCCTGATCACCGGCAGCTGCGCGATCGCGCTGGTGTTCTTCTGTCTGTCGGGGCTGTACCTGCGTTGGCCGCGACGCTGGTGGCACTGGCGCACCTGGCTGGCGGTGGAGTGGTCGCGCAGCGGGCGCAGTTTCCTGTGGAGTCTGCATTCAGTGGTCGGCACCTGGGTGCTGCTGGTGTACCTGATGATCGCGTTGACCGGGCTGTGGTGGTCGTTCGACTGGTACCGCAAGGGCGCAACTGCATTGCTGGGCGGCCCCGCCGCCGAGCAGAACCAGCCGCGCACCAGCGGCGGCCCTCTGGATCTGGGCAAGGTGCAGGCCACCCTGTACGGGTTGGAGGGCGTGCGACGCGGTTACATCGACCTGCGCTTCCCGGCCAAGCCAGGCCGTGCGCTGACCGGCCGCGTGCAGGGAAGCAGCACGGCGCACGACCGCGCGCAGGACATCCTCCAGCTCGATCCGTCCACAGGCGCCCTGCTCTCCTACGAGCCTTACCGCAGCAAGACCGCCGGCGGCAAGATCATCGTCAGTGTGTTCGCGTTGCACTCGGGCAGCTTCTTCGGCCTGCCCGGGCGGATCATCGTGATGCTGTCCAGCCTGGGCATGCTGGTGTTCTTCATCACCGGCTGGATGTTGTACCTGGACCGCCGCCGCAAGAAGCGCGAGGTGCGTGCCTCACGCCTGCCTCTCGCCGCGGCCATCGGCACCGGACAGCCGTGGCTGGTCGCGTTCGCCAGCCAGAGTGGGTTTGCCGAGCAGCTGGCCTGGCGCGCTGCCGCCCAGTTGCAGGCGGCCGGCCTGCCGGTGCAGGTGCGTCCGCTCGCGCAGGTGGACGCGGCACTGCTGACCACCACAGACAAGGCGTTGTTCGTCATCAGCACCTTCGGCGATGGCGAAGCGCCGGATGCGGCGCGTACGTTCGGGCGACGGGTGTTGGTGCAGTCCACCTCGCTGCAGGGCCTGGCGTACGCCGTGCTTGGGCTCGGCGACCGCGAGTACACACGCTTCTGCGGTTTCTCGCGGCAGGTGGACAGCTGGCTGGCGGCGCAGGGGGCGCAGCGGCTGTTCGCCAGCATCGAGGTGGACCGCACCGACGCCGTGCCGCTGGCGCACTGGCAGCAGCAGCTGGGTGTGCTGACCGGGGTAGAGGATCACACCCCCCTGCCGGCACCCGTTGAACTGCACCCCTGGGCGCTGGATGCGCGCGCGCAGCTCAATCCGGGCAGTGCCGCCGGGGCGATCTGGCAGGTGTCACTGCGGCCGCCGGCACACGCCCACTGGCAGGCCGGCGACATTCTGGAGATGGCGCCGCGCCACGCGCGTGCGCATGTGCTGTCGGTGCTGGCCCGCAACGGTCTGGATCCGCAGGCGCCGGTGACGGTCGATGGACGGATCACCGCATTGGTCGAGGCGGCTGCCGCGCGTGTGCTGCCGGAGACAGCGGAAGCGGTGGACGCCGCTGCAGCACCCGATGCTGCCCGCTGGCTGGCGCGACTGCCTGCGCTGCCGCATCGCGAATACTCGATCGCCTCTGTGCCCGGCGATGGTGCCGTGCAGTTGGTGATCCGCCTGACCGATCTGCCCGATGGCCGCCACGGACTGGGCTCGGGCTGGCTGTGCGTGCATGCTACCGAGGCAGACAATATTCATGCCCGCGTGCGTCGCAACAGCGGCTTCCATCGCCATCCCGAGCACGCCCCGATGCTGCTGATCGGCAACGGCACCGGCATCGCGGGTCTGCGCAGCCTGCTGCGTGAAGCCGATGCGCAGGGCGATCGCGGGCATTGGCTGGTGTTCGGCGAACGCACCCGCGCGCACGACTTCCTGTACCGCGAGGAGATCGAGGCGTGGCAGGCGCAGGGTCACCTCAGCCGTGTCGACCTGGCGTTCTCGCGCGATCCGGACGGCGGCGGCTATGTGCAGGACCGCCTGCGCACCGCACCGGACGCACTGCGTGCGTGGGTGGACCTGGGCGGCAGCCTCTACGTGTGCGGCTCGCTGCATGGCATGGCCGAAGGTGTCGATGCCGTGCTGCGCGAGGTGCTGGGCAACGATGCGGTCGATGCCCTGCTCAACGACGGACGCTACCGCCGCGACGTGTACTGAGCAACGCCGCGCCGCTCAGGGAAACCAGCGGCGCAGATAGCGCGCGGTGGCGCCGTGCCTGGCGCGACTGACCTGGGCCGGCGTGCCTTCGGCCACGATCCTGCCACCCTCCTCACCCGCACCCGGTCCCACATCGATCACCCAGTCCGCATCGGCCACCACCCGCAGGTCATGCTCGACCACCACCACGGTGTTGCCGGCGTCGACCAGGCCGTGCAGCTGCGTCATCAGCTTGTCCACATCGGCCGGGTGCAGGCCGGTGGTCGGCTCGTCCAGCACATACAGGCTGTTGCCGTGCTGGCTGCGCTGCAGCTCTGTCGCCAGCTTGATCCGCTGCGCCTCACCGCCGGACAGTTCCGTGGCCGGCTGGCCCAGGCGCAGATAGCCCAGGCCGATATCCCGCAGCAGTTGCAGCGGCCGCTGCACCGGCGGCTCGTCGGCAAAGAACGCCAACGCCTCCTCCACCGTCATCGCCAGCACCTGCGCGATGTTGCGACCGTTCCACTGCACTTCCAGGGTCTTGGCGTTGTAGCGCTGCCCATGGCAGGTGGGGCATGGCGCGTAGACGCTGGGCATGAACAACAGTTCGACGTGGACGAAGCCCTCGCCTTCGCAGGTCTCGCAGCGGCCGGCGGCGACATTGAAGGAGAAACGGCCCACGCTGTAGCGGCGTGCCTTGGCCGAGCGCGTGCCGGCAAACAGACGGCGCACATGATCGAACAGGCCGGTGTAGGTGGCCAGGTTGGAACGCGGCGTGCGCCCGATCGGCTTCTGATCCACGTTGACCAGACGTTTGATCGCCTTGGCCCCGTTCAAGCGGCCACGGGTGCGTTCGATACGGCTGGGCTGCGGCAGGTCGCTGTCGGTCTCTTCGATCACCGGCTCCTGCCCCAGATGCTCGCCGACCAGTTCAACCAGCGCCTGGCTGACCAGACTGGACTTGCCCGAGCCGGAGACACCGGTCACCGCCGTGAACGCGCCGAGCGGGAAGCGCGCGTCCACGCCACGCAGATTGTTGCGATGGACGCCCTGCAGGCCCAGCCAGCCGGACGGCGCGCGCGGCGTGCGGCGCGGGCCGTCAGCGTTCTGGAACAGATACGGCGCCGTGACCGAGGCCTCCACCGTACGCAGCCCCTCGGGCGGACCGCTGTAAAGCACCCGGCCACCGTGCTGGCCCGCACCCGGGCCGACATCCACCAGCCAGTCCGCACGGCGCAGCATTTCCAGATCATGCTCCACCACGAACAACGTGTTGCCGCCGGCCTTGAGCTGGGCGAGCGCGTCGTACAGGGCCTCGCCATCGGCCGGATGCAGGCCGGCGGTGGGTTCATCCAGTACGTACACGACGCCGAACAGGCTGGAGCGGATCTGTGTCGCCAGGCGCAGGCGTTGCAGTTCGCCTGGCGACAGCGTCGGGGTCGCGCGGTCCATCGACAGATAGCCCAGGCCCAGCGACTGCAGCGTGCCGATCCGTTCGACCAGATCGTGCGCGATGCGCTGGGCCGCGATGCGTTTCTCCTCGGAAAGATCTGGCGTGCGGCGCACATCGCTGCCGCCCGCATGCGCGTTGCCACCGGCGGCCACCCGCTTGGCCGTGGCCTGGCGGCCGGCGCTGCGGCTGCGTGTGGCGGTGGCGGCCGCTACCTGGAAATGCCCTTCCGCCGCCGGACGCAACGCCTGCGCCATGGCACTGAGCGGCAGCCGCGACAACGTGCCGATATCCATGCCGGCAAACGTCACCGAGAGCGCTTCGCGCTTCAATCGACGGCCATCGCAGACCGGACATTCGGCGCCGATCATGTAGCGCGCCACCCGCTTCTTCATCATCGCGCTCTGCGTGGTCGCAAAGGTGTGCAGCACATAGCGCCGGGCACCGCTGAAGGTGCCCATGTAGCTCGGCTCCTCCTTGCGCCGCAGCGCGGCACGGGTTTCGGCCGGGGTAAAACCGGCGTAGACCGGCACCACCGGCTGCTCCTCGGTGAACAGGATCCAGTCGCGCTGTTTCCTGGGCAGATCGCGCCAGGGGATATCCACGTCGTAGCCAAGCGTGACCAGAATGTCGCGCTGGTTCTGTCCATGCCACGCCGGCGGCCACGCAGCGATGGCGCGTTCGCGGATGCTCAGCGAGGGATCGGGCACCATGGACTGCTCGGTCACTTCATACACGTAGCCCAGGCCATGGCAGTTCGGGCAGGCGCCCTGCGGTGTATTCGGTGAGAAATCCTCGGCATACAGCATCGGCTGTCTGGCCGGATACGTACCTGCGCGCGAGTACAGCATCCGCAGCAGGCTGGACAGCGTGGTCACGCTGCCGACGCTGGAACGCACGCTGGCGGTGCCGCGCTGCTGTTGTAATGCCACGGCCGGCGGGAGACCTTCGATCGCATCCACATCCGGCACGCCGACCTGATCGATCAACCGGCGCGCATACGGCGACAATGACTCCAGGTAGCGCCGCTGCGCCTCGGCATACAGCGTACCGAACGCCAGCGAGGATTTGCCCGAGCCGGAGATGCCGGAGAACACCACCAGCGCATCGCGGGGGATATCGACATCCACGTTCTTGAGGTTGTGTTCGCGTGCGCCCCGAACGCGCACGAAGGCATCCGGAGCAGTGGGGGGCGACGGCCGGCGCGTGGATTTGTTCATAGATGAACAATAGCGAAGCACAGCGCCGGCTCATTGCCGGTGAAGACCGGTGAGCGCGGCGTTGACGCGCCTGTCAGGCCATGGCCCGCACGCGCGGCGCCGACGGCGGCGGAGTGACGACGAAGGCATCCACCGCCTCGCCCAGCAGCGAGGCCTGGCGATCCAGTGCGCGCGCCGAGGCTGACGCTTCCTCCACCAGCGCCGCATTCTGCTGGGTGCTGCCATCCATCTGCAGCAACGTCTGGCTCACCTGCTCGATGCCCGCCGTCTGCTGCTGCGAGGCCGCGGAGATGCTCGCCATGATGGCGGTGACCCGCTGCACACTGCCGACGATCTCGCCCATCGTCGCACCCGCGCTGTCGACCTGCCGGGTGCCCGCATCAACGCGCTCGACCGAGGCTTCGATCAGCTGCTTGATCTGGCGCGCGGCGTCGGCACTGCGTTGTGCCAGCAGGCGCACTTCGCTGGCCACTACCGCGAAGCTGCGGCCCTGCTCGCCTGCGCGCGCGGCTTCGACGGCGGCGTTGAGCGCCAGGATGTTGGTCTGGAACGCGATCCCGTCGATGACGCCGGTGATCTCCCCGATCCGGTGCGACGACAGCGCGATGTCGGCCATGGTGGTCACCACCTGCGCCACCGATTCTCCACCCCGCGCCGCGACCTCGGCCGCGCGGATCGCCAGCTGGTTGGCCTGCTGCGCCGAGTCCGCATTCTGCCGCACCGTGGCCGCCAGTTCCTCCATCGAGGAGGCGGTTTCTTCCAGATGCGCCGCCTGGCGCTCGGTGCGGTCGGAGAGATCGTGGTTGCCGGCGACAATTTCGCCGGCGGCATGGTTGATCGCCAGCGACGCCTGCTGGATGCGCGCGACGATGTCGGTCAGCTGCATCACCGTGGCGTTGGCGTCGTCACGCAGGCGCGCGAACACACCGTGGAAGTCGCCCTGCATGCGTACGCGCAGATCGCCTTGCGACAACGCCGAGAGCAGCCCCTGCACTCCGGATAGGTTGCTCTGGAAGGTATCGAGCAGGTGGTTGATGCTGAGCGCGAGCGTCTTTACGAAGCCCTGTTTGTCCTCGACCGCGATCCGTCCATGCAGTTCGCCCCGCGCGGCCGCATCGACCAGCGCGGCCACCTCGTTCTCCACAGTGGTTTCCAGCGCGCGGCTGCGCCACTCCACCGCCGCGCCCAGCAGCTGGTCGTGCTCCACGATCGGGGTGATCACCAGCTGATAGCGGATGCCGGCGTGCTCGATCTCCCGGCTGGCACGCTGGCCGCGCTGCAGCATCGGCAACAGACTGGCGAAGGCCGGATGCAGGGCGGCCGCGGGTTGGCCGCTCCAGTCCGCGTGCGTGAGCTGCAGTTCGGTGAGCAGCGCGTGGTTGAGGAAGCCGATCCGCCCTTCACCGTCGAGCACCATCACGCCGGTCTGCGCACTGTCCAATGCCTGGCGGGCGCGGGTGTTGTCGCGTGCCACCGCGCGCTCGGCCTCGATCCGCTCGCGCAGCCGTTGCTGCATGTGGCGCAGGCGCGCGGCGAGCTGGCCGATTTCATCGTGCGGGTTATGGAGCGGCAGGACGGTGTCCAGTCGATCTTCGGCAATGTCCTCGGCGAAGCGGAGCGTATCGGTGATCGGCTGGCGGACCGCCCGCAGCACCAGCAGCAGCGTGGCGATCAGCACGGCCGCCACCAGCAGCAGGGTCAGCGCGAACACGATGCCCATGGTGCTGGCCCGCGCGGCCTGTCGCTCGCGCGCCGCCGCCAATGCCTGCGCCTGCGCCTGTTGCAGCGCCTGCAGCCCGGGGCCGATCTGCGCGGCGCTCTCGGCCAGTGACTGCGCTTCCACATCCAGCCCGATGCGGGCGGCCGTGTAGGCCAGCAGCGCCCCTTGATATGCCTCCATCTGCGTTCGCAGTGCTTCCTGCGTCTCTGCATCCAGGCGCGCCTCTGCCAGGGACAGATCGAACGGCAACTTCTGTTCGCTGGCACGATCGGTGTGCGCCGCGTCACCGGTGAGCAGCAGCAGGCTTTCCTCGCGCCGCATCTTCTGCAGCTGGGCGATCAACACCGGGCGCGCGCCGGCCTCGACACTGGCCTCCAGCGTGGCAGCCGCCGCCTCCAGCTGCGCACGCAGGCCGGCATCGCCACGCCCCATCTCATCCACCCGGGCATTCAATGCGGTGATGCCCTCGGCGAAATCACCCGCGCGCGCGGCCAGCTCGCGTAGTGCCCCGGCGCTACCGGCGTCGTGGGGATCGCGCTGCAGCTCGGCCAGGGTCGCCTGCAGGCGCTGCTGCGCGGCCTGCAACGCCTCGCGATCGCTGCCATCGAACGTGCTGGCATAGCGGGTCTGCAGGCGCCGCGCATCGGCGATCTCGGTCGCCAGCGTGGCCGCCAGTGCGGCCTCCTGCTGGTGCGCGGCGAAGGTTTGGGCTGCACGCTCGGTATCATGGCCCGTCCAGCCGTAGACCACGGCGACCGCCAACAGGCCCAGGCCGCAGATCAGCAGGCTGGCCCTGAGTTTCTGTGCCACGCTGAGGCGACCGAGCGCGGCCAGCCGGGGCGGCTGAGCGAGACGGAAGCCGAACCGATCGCCCAGACGGGCGACGAACAAGGACAGGCGGCGGGGGACGACCGACATCACGTACTCCAGGCGGAAGGACGCACCGGTATCGGCGGGATCACGCTGAACTTGAGGGCCGATCTCAGCGAGCGGCCAGAGCTTCGCCAATGGATCCCGTTGTACCGGCGCCAGACGACGAAGGGATGACGATCAGGGCCCCCGTGCTCACATGGCGCGTGAACGTGCGACAGTGAAGGACGGGACAGCACCTTCACGGCGACTGCGCTGAACTAGGACTGGGATCGCGGCCGGGGGCCGCTGCAGGACCCGGGGTGCGTTACCGCACATCCGGTCGACCACGATGCATGACGCCATACCGCACGGAGAGAGACCGCCATGAATGCCGCCTTCAAGATCTTTCTGCTCGCCGGTGCACTGCTGTACGGCCTGCCGGGGCTGGTGTGGTGGGTGAACCATCGGCGCGCCAAGCGGGCGCGGCTGGCCCAGGGCGTGGTCAGCGTCGAGGCCCGCGCGCCATGAGCGGCGGAACCGGTACGAGCGCGGCAACGCACCTGACCGACGAACAGCGGCAGATCCTGCGCGACATCAACGCCACGCGTCCGGTCAGCGATGAAGCCGCCAACTGGGCCGTCAAGGCCGGCTACGCGGCCCAGGCGGAAGACGGCGACATCGATTTGACCCAGGCCGGTCGCCACGTGGTGGACTCCAGCACGCTGTAGCGCGCTGAACCATGCACAGTGCGTTGACGTGCGCTGAGCAAGCCACGGGAGGGAAAACTGGCGCAACGCCGGTCTTGTATGACAGCAGCACTATCGCCTTGCCCGCTTGAGCCTGTCGGGCTCCCGCTCCGTCCATTCCATCCGGCGGCCAGCAAGGCATACCACCCCTGCTGCGACCGCGAAGCCACCGGTGAGCCAGAGATTGGCGGTCAGACCGAGCCGATCCAGTGCTTGGCCGCCCACCCACGCCCCGGATGCGATCCCGACATTGAAAGCACCGACATAGAGTGCGGAGGCGATTTCCATCGCCCTGGGCACGGCCTTCATCATCCACGTCATCAAGCCCACCGATACCCCGCCGTAGGCCAGCCCCCACGCCAGCAGCGCCATGGCACCGCCCAGGCGCGACTCCCCGATGGTCAGGAACAGCGAGGGCGCCAGCACCAGACCCGCCGCGATCAGCGACACCGTCAGCCTGGTACGTCGTGCTGCCGCGATGCCGGCAAGGAAGTTGCCGGCCATGCCCGCGGCGCCGTAGCCGAACAACAACAGCCCCACCCAGCGCGCGTCGAATCCCGAGACCGACATCAGCAGCGGCCGAACGAAGGTAAAGGCGATGAAGTGCCCGGCGACCAGCAGGAAGGTCAGCAGCAACCCAAGCTGCAGCCCGCGGTTGCCCAGTTGCTGAGCGAACTGGCGCACGCTGGTCGTGCCGGACGGCGGCAGCCCGGGCATCACGGCCAAGTGCAGGGCAAGGACGGCGGCCCCCAGCAGCGCCATGCTGCCGAACGCCCAACGCCATCCAAGCAGCTCCCCGATCAGCGCGCCAAGCGGAACGCCCAGCACGGAAGCAGCCGCCACGCCGCCAAAGATGAGCGATGTGGCCAGGCCGACCGATCGCGTTGCCACCAGCCGCACCGCCAGCCCGCCGGCAATGGCCCAGATGCCGCCCATGCACAGCCCGACCAGCACGCGGGCCGCCAGCATCCAGCCCAACGTGGGGGCGAAGGCCGCACCCAGATTCGCGATTACCAGCAGGCCCAGCAGCCCGCACAGCAGCGAGCGTCGATCCACGCTGCCGGCGCTGATCACCACCAGCGGTGCGAACAGCGCTGCCAGCAGTGCGGGCAGCGAGATCATCAGCCCCGCAGCGCCGGTGCTGGTGTCCAGCGCTTCGGCGATCGGGGTCAGCAGGCCGACCGGCAGCATCTCCGTGGTGACGACCGAGAGGGTGGCCAGACTGACCGCGGTGACCGCCCACCACGGGTGGCGCGGTGTGGATTGCGCCTGCATCAGCAGATCCCCGGGTTGCGTGGCTCACGCGAACGCAACACGCAGTGCGCGAACGCCGCCGCCAGCAGCACCGCTCCTCCCGCACACAAGGCAACCAGGTACCCGGCGCGCGGCCCGTGTGCATCCACCCCGTAGCCGCCGATCGCCGCGCCCAGCGCCACGCCCACGTTCAGCGCCGCCAGCAGCCAGGTCATGCCCTCGGTGAGCTGGCCCGGCGGGACCTGTTGCTCAATCAACGACATCGCCACGATCATCGTCGGGGCGAAGAACACACCCGCCGCGAAGACCGTGACGGCGAGTGCGGCGATGCTTCCCACCAGCAGCAGCGGCAAGGTGGTCAATGCGGTCGCGATCCCGCCCAGCAGCAACAGGCGGCGCAGTGGCGTCTGCAGCTTGAGCGCACCGAACAGCACCCCGGACAGGCAGGAGCCGGCGGCATACGCACACAGCACGACGCTGGCGGCGGCGGGCTGCCCCACGTGCGCGGCGAAGGCGACGCTGACGATATCGACGGTGCCCACGATCACGCCCATCGCGACCATCAGCACGGCCAGCCACCGCACGCCCGGCAGACGGATGACGGACGCAGCAGGCGCGGCGTTGGGTACCACTGCCTCGATCGGGGGCTCGGTCCTGCGCTGCGCGATCAACGCAAGCGCGCCGATCGGCAGCAGCACAGTAGCGGCGAGGACACCCGCCTGCGGAAACAGCGAGACCGCCAGGCCGATCGATAACGGCGGCCCGACGATGAAGGTGACCTCATCGAACACGGTTTCCAGCGCGTACGCGGTCTGCAGGCGCGGCTGCCCGCGATAGATCGCGGTCCAGCGCGCGCGCACCATGGCCGACATGCTGGGCATCGCCCCGGCCAGCAGTGCCCCGAGGAACAGCACGGCCGCCGGCGCTTCCCACCATGAGGCCGCCAGCAGCATCAGCAGGCCGATTACGCTGACGCCGGTGGCCATCGGCACGACACGGCGCTGTCCATGCCGGTCCACCAGACGGGATACCTGCGGCGACAGCAACGCATACGTCAGCACGAACGTCGCGGCCACCGCGCCGGCCAGTGCATAGCTGCCGCGCACCTGGGCCAGCAGCGTGATGATGCCGATGCCGGTCATCGGCAACGGCAGCCGCGCCAGCAGCCCCGCCAGGGCAAACCCGGTGGTACCGGGCGCAGCGAACAACTCTCGATAGGGACCGGTCACAGCGCGTTTCACTGGCTTTCCACCTTTACATACACAACGTATGTTTAAAATCCTATATACATACGCTCCGGATGTAAACAGAGATCCGCCCCACCACCAAGGAGATATCGATGGTCCGTCGCACCCGCGCCGAGATGGAGCAGACCCGCGCCACGCTGCTGGCGACGGCCCGCGTGGTCTTCAGCGAGCGTGGCTACGCCGGGACCTCGATGGACGACCTCACCGCGCAGGCCGGGCTCACCCGTGGCGCGCTGTATCACCACTTCGGTGACAAGCAGGGCCTGCTCGCGGCTGTCGTCGATCAGATCGACGCCGAGATGGACGACCGCCTCAAGGCGATCTCCGACGCCGCCGAGGATCCCTGGGCGGGCTTTCGTCTTCGCTGCATGGGGTATCTGGAGATGGCACTGGAGCCGACCATCCAGCGCATCGTCCTGCGCGATGCGCGGGCGGTGCTCGGCGGCGCCTCGCCGGAATCGCAGCGCCACTGCATCGATTCCATGCAGCGCCTGCTCGAACATCTGATCGAGCAGGGCTTGGTCGCCGCGGCCCATCCACAGGCCCTCGCCTCCCTGGTGTACGGCAGCCTCGCCGAGGCGGCGTTCTGGATCGCCGATGGCGACGATGGCGATACCCGCCTCGCACAGAGCGTGGCTGCGCTGGACCTGCTGCTGCGTGGGTTGCGTGCCACCGCGTAGCACTGACCGCTCATCCGGTCAGGCCGCCATTGGATCCGGTCCCTGACCGCAGGTCATATATCGCTCCCTGTGACCGCGAGGCCGACGCGTTCTTCAAAGGCGCGCCGGCACCGGCGCTTCACTCGGTCGCGCAAGGAAGGCGATCAGCGCGAACAGCGACCAACCCAGCACGTGCAGGAGCCAGAACCTGAGGGTCACCGCATCGATCCGCTGGAGGGAAGCCGTACGCTGCCCGATCCGGCTGGCACGTCCCGCTCAGCGCCGACGCGACGTCGCGCGCGGCTGCAGCGCGTCCAGGGCGCCTGCGTTGCGGCGCGCCCAGTCGTAGATCAGTTCGATCGGTTCCACCAGTTGCCGTCCCAGCGGAGTCAGCGTGTAGTCCACCGAGGGCGGCACGGTGGGGTACTCGGTGCGCAGCACGATCCCGGCATGCTCCATGTCACGCAGCGTCTGGATCAGCATCTTCTTGGAGACGGCCGGCAGGCTGCGGTGCAGCGCGTTGCTGCGGGCGGTGCCGTCATGGCGCACGGACAGGGTGTGCAACACCATCGAGGTCCACTTGGTGCTGAACAGCTCCAGCACCCGCCTGGGGGCGCAATCCTCTCGCCAGTGCTCTTCGGGGGTACCCGTTTTCATGTGTGGTTACCGTTTGGTGCCTTCTTTCGAGGCGTACCTCGATATCCTAAGGTGTGCGCCTGTAAAGCCATGAAAGAGGCGACATCGTGAGGCAGAAAGCGTTGGTGGTCGGTGCAACGGGCATCGTGGGCAGTGCACTGATACAACGGCTGCTGCAGGAGGGCTGGGACGTCCACGGCCTGGCCCGCCGGCCCGATTCGCTGCCCGCCGGCGCCCACGGCGTCTGCGCCGACCTGCGCGATGCGCAGGCCACGCGTGCCGCGCTGTCCGCACTGGCCCCCACGCATGTGTTCATCACCACGTGGTCCCGGCAGGCCAACGAGGCCGAGAACATCCGGATCAACGGCGCGATGGTGCGCCATCTGCTGGATGCACTGCAGCCGGCCGGCAGCGTGCAGCATGTGGCGCTGGTCACGGGCCTGAAACACTACCTCGGGCCGTTCGAGGCGTACGCGCAGGGCGACCTGCCGCAGACGCCCTTCCGTGAGGAACAACCGCGTCTGCCCGTGGACAACTTCTACTACGCGCAGGAAGACGAGGTGTTCGCCGCCGCCGCCCGCGATGGCTTCCACTGGAGCGTGCATCGCCCGCATACCGTGATCGGCGCGGCGGTGGGCAATGCCATGAACATGGGCACCACCCTGGCCGTGCACGCAACGCTGTGCCGGCAGACCGGGCGCCCGTTCCAGTTCCCCGGCTCCCTCGCGCAGTGGGACGGGCTGACCGACATGACCGATGCCGGGCTGCTCGCGCGGCACCTGCTGTGGGCAACGCAGACACCGGCCGCCGCCAACCAGGCCTTCAACGTGGTCAACGGGGATGTGTTCCGCTGGCGCTGGATGTGGGGCCGGATCGCCGCGTGGTTCGATATCGAGGCCGTGCCGTTCAGTGGTCAGGTCCGTCCGCTCGCCGAGCAGATGGCCGATGATGCCGCGCTGTGGTCGTCGCTGGCCGCCACCCACGGCCTGGCCGCGTCTGACATCCACCAGCTGATCTCGCCCTGGCACACCGATGCCGATCTCGGGCGTCCGCTGGAGGTGGTGACGGACATGTCCAAGAGCCGCCGGATGGGGTTCCTGGATTACCAGCCCAGTGACGATGCGTTCTTCGAGCTGTTCGCACGGTTGCGGGCAGCGCGGTTGATTCCCTGAGGCGCTGCCGCACAGCGCTGGGAGGGTTCCACAGCGATACCCCGCAGCGATACGCTAGGGCGGCCGCCCCCCGCTGACCCCGAGTGCCGCTTGAGCTCTTCTCCATCCACCGGTACCCACGGCGAACGAGATGCCGAGCGCGTCAAGCTGGCCCTGGCCGCTGGCGCGATCATCGGCACCTGGTTCTGGGATGTCGCCCAGGACAGCCTCACCGTCGACGATGCCCTCGCCCAGGCGCATGGACTGGACCCCGCGCTTGCACGAACCGGGCTGCGCCTGGAGCAGGTGGTGTCTGCCGTTCACCCTGAGGACCGCCCGGGTCTGGCGGAGGCGATCGCCGAAGCCGTGCGTCGTGGTGGTCGCTATGCCCACCAGTACCGGACCCGTGGCACCGATGGCGCCTATCGCTGGATCGAGGCCATCGGTCGGGTCGACCTGGACGCCGATGGACATGCAATCGGGTTTCCCGGCGTGCTGATCGACATCGATGAACGCAGGCGGGTGGAGGCGGAGCGTGACCAGGCGCAGACCCTGCTGCGTTCGTTCGTGGAGGCCGCACCGGGTGTGGTGTACGCCAAGGACCGCCAGGGCCGGATCCTGATCGGCAACCGCGGCACCACGGAACTCATCGGCATGCCGCCCGAGGCCTACGTGGGGCGCACCGATGCCGAGCTGCTCAGCGACCCCGTCCAGGCCGCCATGGTCATGGCTACCGACGAACGGGTCATGGCCAGCGGACAGACCGAGCAGCTCGAAGAAGAAGTGAGCTTTCCCGATGGCCGGCGCGCCTACTGGCTGTCCACCAAATCGCCGTTGCGTGATGCCGACGGTACCGTGGTGGGCGTGGTGGGCACCTCGCTGGACATCACCGATCGCAAAGCCGCCGAAGCCCGCCACGTTGAAGTGGAGGAGCGCTATCGGCTGGCGGCCCATGCCACCAATGATGCGATCTGGGACTGGCGCATCTCCGATGGCCACGTCATCTGGAACGAAGCGCTGACGGCCCTGTTCGGCCATGCGCTGAGCGAGACCAGTGCGCAGTGGTGGCTGGACCATATCCATCCTGATGACCGCGCGCGCGTGGATACGGACATCCATGCCGTGATCGAAGGCGGTGGCACGACCTGGAACAACGAATACCGGTTCCGCCGCGCCGATGGCAGCTACGCCGCCGTGCTCGACCGCGGCACCGTGCTGCGTGGCGGGATAGGCGAACCGCTGCGGATGATCGGCGCGATGCTGGACCTGACGGTCCGGCAGGAAGCCGAAGCAGCGCTCGCCAAGAGCGAAGAACGCCTGCGTTTGGCCACGGAGGCCGGCGATATGGGCTTCTGGGATGTCGATCTGGTGCGCGATTCACTGATCTGGCCGGCACGGACCAAGGCGATGTTCGGGATCTCGCCCGAGGTCGCGGTGTCGATGCGCGACTTCTACGATGGCATCCACCCCGAGGATCGGCTGGCCACCACCACGGCCTTCGCCGCTGCGGCCGATCCAGCTCAACGCGCCCTCTACGACGTGGAGTACCGCACCGTTGGCAAGGAAGACGGTCTCGTGCGCTGGGTGGCGGCCAAGGGGCGCGGTCATTTCGAAGGGGACCGCTGCGTGCGCGTGGTGGGCGTGGCGATCGAGATCACTGCGCGCAAGCTGGCCGACGCGCGTCTGCAGGAATTGAACGAACATCTGGAAAGCCGCGTTCTCGACGAGGTGGCTGAGCGCACCCGCGTGGAGGATGCCCTTCGGCAGAGCCAGAAAATGGAGGCAGTGGGGCAGCTCACTGGCGGCATCGCGCACGACTTCAACAACATGCTCGCCACGGTGATCGGCCCGCTGGATCTGCTGGCGATGCGCATGGGCGACAGCGATCCGCGCGCCAAGCGCTACATCGACATGGCCATCGACGGCGCCACCCGGGCGGCCCAGCTCACCCAGCGATTGCTCGCGTTCTCGCGGCAGCAGCCCTTGCAGCCGGTGCCATTGGATGTGAACCACTTGATCGCCGGCATGTCGGATCTGCTCGTGCATTCGCTGGGCAGCAGCATCCGCTTGGAGACGGTGTTGGCCGCGCAGGTGTGGTGCACCTTCGCCGATGCCAACCAGCTGGAGAACGTGATCCTCAATCTGGCCGTCAATGCACGTGACGCGCTCCCCGGCGGGGGACGCCTCATGGTGGAGACCGCCAACTGCACGATCACCGCAGATCACCGGACGGCGGCGGAAGACGTTCCCGACGGCGAGTATGTCCGGATCACCGTGGCCGACAACGGCAGCGGCATGCCGCCGGAGGTGATCGCCAAAGCATTCGATCCGTTCTTCACCACGAAGAAGGTGGGGCAAGGCACGGGACTGGGACTGTCGCAGGTGTATGGCTTCGTCAAACAGTCGGCCGGTCACGTGAAGATCCGCTCTGCCGTCGGGCAGGGAACAACGGTGACCCTGTATCTGCCGCGCCTCATTGCGGACATCGCCGCCGCGCCTTCGCCGGCAACCAGCGGTACCGCTCCGCTGAGCGGGGGCCGCGAACGTGTGCTGATCGTGGAAGACGAGCCCGGCGTCCGCCAGTTCTCCATCGATGCGTTGAGCGAGCTGGGCTACCCGGTGCTCGCCGCCGACGGTGCCGCCACCGCGCTTGCCCTGCTCGACAGCCATCCCGACATCGCGCTGCTGTTCACCGATGTGGTGATGCCCGAGGTCAACGGGCGGCAGCTGGCCGATGCGGCCCTGAAGCGGCGCCCGGATCTGAAAGTGCTGTTCACCACCGGCTACAGCCGCAATGCACTGGAGCACGACGGCGTACTGGACCCCAGCGTCCACCTGATCGGCAAGCCGTTCACGCTGGAGGAGCTGGCCCTGCGGGTGCGCGCGGTGCTTGCCGAGGTACGCTGATGGATGGGGTAGTGCACGCCCTTGATCCGTCAGGGATCAGGCAGCCTGCTGGCGCCTGCTTACCTGTGCTCTCCCCGACCGCTGTCCTGGCACAGGCCAGCGACCATGACGCGGTAAACCAGGTCATGCAGAAACATGGAGCGGCCAACGCACGTCGCCGGCGTCATGAGTCTTCATCTTTCACGCTCACGTACAGCGTAGGCACGGCCTTCATGAAGTCCCCCAGTCGTCCCATCTGGATCTGCAGATCATCGGGGATGACGTCGGCCGCAGCGTCGAGCAGTGCCTGGCAGTGCTGCTCGAACGGTGCGACCACGCGACGTCGTGGCGCGAGCATGAAGGAGTAACAGGCCTGGCTCGACCACGGCGGGGGCGCCAGCGCGTAGTGCGAGCTGCCCAAGGCAAACAACGGCGCGTGGCGCTCGCCTGGCAGCGACAGCGTGACCTCGTTGAGATTCACCTCCCCCCGGGTGTGGGTGCGCTGGATCGCCCAGGCATCGAGCGTGTTGCGGCCCGGCACCGGGCCTACGGTGCCGTCCACGGCGCCCGCCAGCAGGGACAGCGCGGCATCCACGCTCACACCGTAGTGATCCAGCATGTGAGGTTCCAGCGCCATCCACAGCTGTATCGCGCCGGCCACCGGACCATACGCGTGCAGGATGTCTGCAGGTGCCAACGCCGGCAGCAGCGTGGACTGCACCAGGTGCGCGAGTTCCTCCACGCTGCGTGTGGCGCTGCTGACGGTCAGGAACAGATACGGCGCCATCCCCGCCCGCTCGGGCTCCAGCATGGGCACGACCGGCTCCCCCTCGACCGCATTGCCACGCGCGCACGAGGGCAACAATGCGGCGCCCGCAAGCGCGGCCAACAGCAGGCGCCGCCGCGCCAGAAAATAAGTGTCATCCATCTGCAAAGAATACACAGGGGTAAAAGCGACCCGCTTGACGGGCCGCGTATTTTCTCAATACTGCGCCAATGCTCAGCCAACACTTTCTCTTCTTCTTCGCGATGCTGGGCGCCTTCAATGGCATCGTCGCGGCGTCGGTATTGTGGTGGCGCGCCAAGGGCGAGCCCACCCAGCGTTGGCTGTCGCTGCTGATCCTGATGGTGGGTGTGCGAACGGGAAAGTCCGTCGCCTTCCACTTCTGGCCGGATATTCCGCTGGTCGTTCTCCAGCTGGGGCTGACCGCCTGTTTCCTGATCGGCCCCTGCCTCTACTTTCTGGTGCGCTCCAGCCAACGCGACGCTGCCGGAACCGATCGCGCGGGCGGGTGGCATCTGGCCGCGTTGCTGGTGCTCGCCGTGGCAGCGAATGTCCTGCTGCCCTACACCCGCAACATCGAACTGTGGCGGCACGTCATCACGCCCGGCATCAACTATGCCTGGCTGGGCTATCTGCTGCTCACCACCGTGCAGGTGTATCGCCACCGTGCACGGCTTCGGTCCTCGCCGTCCGCCACGCTTCTGCTGGGGGCGCTGGGGGGCATCTGGATCATCTGGATCGCGTACTACACGGCGGGATACACGTCGTACATTGTCGGCGCGCTGTCCTTCACCTTCGTTCTGGCGGTAAGCGTTCTGGTCGGGCTCCGGCTGCGCTCGGGGCGGGCAACGATCGAGCCCTATCAGGACCGTCGGATTTCCGCGTCCGACGCCGCCGTTCAACTCCAGGCCCTGGCCGAGCTGATGGCGCGCGAGCGGTTGCATCTGGACCCCGCCCTGACCCTGCCGCGCCTCGCCCGCCGGCTTGGCATGCCCCAGACCCGGCTGTCGCAGCTGCTCAACGACAACAACCAGACCTCGTTCAAGCAGTACCTGACCCAGCTGCGGGTGATCGAAGCCAAGGCGGTCCTGCAACAGCAGCCTCCCAAGCCGCTGGATATCGTGGCGCAGGAAGCGGGCTTCCAGTCGATGTCGACCTTCTACAGCGCGTTCAAGAAGTGCGAAGGCGTTACTCCGGCGGCCTACCGCACGGCCGCCACACACTCCTGGAATCGATTTCCGCACTCCGGAAAGACACTGCACGACATTGATTTGAAAGGGATTGGATAGGGTGCTGGCTCCTTCCTGAGAGTCAGCGCCATGCAGTCGTTACGTACCCTCGCCACCTTCGTATTGCTCCTGCTCAGTGTCTGGCTGGGCGGCACCTGCACCACCGACGCGGCGCCGCGGACCACCGCCCCCGCGGCCATGGGACAGCCCGCCAGCGGCCAGCAGGACCGCATCCTGTTCATCCTCGCCAGCGCCAAGGTGCACGGAACTTCCACGCTCCCGGCCAGCGTCAGTTTTGGCGAGGTGGTGCATGCCTGGGATGTCTTCCATGCCGCCGGCTACGCGGTGGACTTCGTGTCACCCGATGGCGGCGCCGTACCCATTCTGGATGACTACGTCAGCGACGACGTGGCGCACCGCCTGGACGATGCCCGGATCATGCGCGGGCTGCGCGGCACCGTCACCCCGGCACAGATCGATCCCACGCAGTACCGGGCGGTGTACTACGTGGGCGGCAGCAATGCCATGTACGGGGTCGCCGAGAACGTGGCGCTGCAGCGCATTGCCATGCGGGTCTACGAGGGCAACGGCGGGGTGATCTCGGCGGTCTGCCACGGCACGGCCGGCATCGTGAATCTCCAGCTTGCCGGCGGCCAGTACCTGGTCTCGGGCAAGCGCATCAGCGGCTACCCCGAAGAGCACGAACGCCAGGATGCGCCCTACTTCAACCAGTTCCCGTTCTTGATCCGCCAGACCGTCGTGTCCCGCGGCGGTGCCTTCCGGACGGTGGAAAGCGATGACCCGCATGTCGAAGTCGATGGCCGGCTGGTGACCGGGCAGAACTACGCCTCTGCCACGCCGGTGGCGCAGGCCGTGGTCGAGGCGCTTCGCATCCACACCGTGCAGGCGTCCAACCAGGCAGTCGCTCAACCCTGATCTCCCACACCCCTGAGGAAACACCATGAAAGTATCGATTCGATCCGTCGGCCTTGCCGCCAGCCTGTTCCTGCTGCTCCCCACCTCGGCCATGGCGCAGAGCACCGATCGTGAGGCGGTGGACAAGGTCATGCAGACCTTCATGCGCGCCTACATCACTGCCGACAATACGTTGGCCAAGGACGTCTTCCGGGCAGACGGGGTGATGATCGGCTACTCCGAAGCCCGTGGCAGCGCGCTGCAGATGCGGACCGGGGAACAGTTCGCCGAAGGCTTCAACGGCACGCCGGCGGCCAACGAGGCCCAGCGCAAGCGCCGCTATGAAATCGTGGACATGGCCACCAACCTGGCGGCCGTCCGCGTGATGCTGGATTACCCCGGCTGGGACGGCGTGGACTACGTGGTTCTGCTCAAGACCGATGGCCAGTGGAAGATCATGAGCAAGTCCTGGACCGGCCAGATCAAGCCCTGAGCTGGAATGCGCGAACCTGACGCCCATCGCTTCCGGGTGTGGACCGGAAGCGATGAAGCGTCCGAAGCATCAGCGCTCGCCGCGCACCCCAGCCAGTGGATCGCCACAACGCGAGGTGGCGTCGCGATGACGCTGTTGCGCGCACTCACGCGCCCCCCTGCCATCGGCATCCACCTGCGACACTCCGCCGCCGCCCTGCCCGCCGAACCGCACCTGCACGCCGATGCTGTTGCTGCGCAGGCTGTTGCGACCCTGCTCGTGACCGAGCAGCAGCGAGAACATCCAGCCGCTGTCCAGCTGCAGGTCCACGCCAGCCCCGATGGACAAGGCATCGTCGTTGTAGCTGCGCATTGCCAGGACGTAATCGCTCGCGTTCGGGCGCTGCACATAGTTCATCGTGGCGTCGCTGCGGTTCTCCAGCGCCTTGCGATACTCCACGTTCCAATGCGGACGCCAGCTGACGCGCTCGCCCTGGAAGGCATGGTTGCCCTCGATGCCCAGCGCGACACTGCTGTTGTCGATGTCCTGACGACCGTAGGTCAGATCGAATGCATCCAGACCATGCTCGCGATAGCCATCCAGTCTCGCGCGGTGCCCATCGTAGCGGCCATAGCTGGTCAGCGTGGTGCCGCGGGCACTGCGATGCTCGTAACCAAAGGTAAGTGAGCCGAACCACTGGTCACCCTTGCGCGAGCCGTGCGCCGACGCGCCGACCACCTCATTCCAGCGATTCACATCGAAATCCAGCCGGCCGCTGGCCAGCATGCCGTCGAAGAACACGTGCTGGCCCGCGCGCCACAGGCCGTAGACGGCCAGCGAGCGCTGGTCCGCATCGGTGCTGGACGGGCTGTTGTTGAAGTCGTTGTCCTGACGCCCCCAGCTGCCGGCAAGTCCCAGCAGCACGTTCTCGCCAATGGCCCGATCCGCACCCACCGTGATGCCGCCGGTGTTGAAGTCGAACCCGCCGCTGCCGCGCCCGGCCTTGCCGAAGGTCGCCGTACCGGCTGCCCACGCACCCCAGCCCTCGGGCAGGCGCGGAAGACCGTTGACCATGCTGTCGGCCGCTCTGTTCAGCGGTACCGAGATACCCGGCACACCAAGGCCGCCTGCGTAGGCCAGGGCGACGTTGAAGCTGGAGGCATTGCTGCCGACCCGCACCTGGCGCAGGCGGTCGCGGATGTTGCCCTGCTGCACCTGGGCAAAGCGGATGCTGGCATCGGCCTGCGCCTGCAAGGTGCCGACAACCTGCGCATCGGCGGTCGGATCAGGGCGCGCCGCCACGACCAGCCGGACCTCGATCGACGCTGCTGCGTAACTGCCGCTTGCCGCCTGTGCTGCGGTCAGCACCGCACTGCCCTCACCCACCACGGTCACCCTGCGGCCATTGACCGTGGCGACGGCCATGTTGGAGCTGCTGAAGGTGAACGCGCCGGGGCTGGTGCTCTGCGGCAGGGCCAGCTCGAAGTCCGATTCGCCATACACCTTGCTCAGATCGTCCTGCCAGGTGATCACCGGGGTGGCCATGCCGATGTTCACCTCCAGCTGCAGCTGCGTTGCGGCGGCACGCAATGCGTCGCCGGCCTGATTGGCGGTCAACACGCAGCGACCGGCCGATACCATCGTCACGGTGTCGCTCTGCACAGCGCACACCGAAGGGGTTGTGCTGGCAAACACAATGGGATTGCCGGAGTCACCGCCGGTGGCGGCGACACGGAAGCTGCCGCCCACGCTGTAGACGGGATCTGCCGGTGTTGCGGTGAAGCCGGTGATGGTCTGTACGGCCGCCGCCACCACGAACCGGTAACTCCGCTGACCGCTGAAGCCATTGGCGTCGGTCACCTCCACGTCGAAATCGAAGGTACCGGCGGACGTAGCTTCACCGGAGATGTCCCCGGATTCGGCGAGCAGCAGCCCTGGCGGCAGGCTGCCGGACCGCAGCGCAAAGCGGTAGGGCGCTGTCCCGCCACTGGCGGTCAGGCGCTGGCGATAGTCCTGCCCGCCATCGGCGGGCGGCAGCTGCGGCTGGTCAAGCACCAGGGTCGGCGCATCCACCACGAGGGTGTAGCTGCGGCTCGCGGTGAACGGCCCCGTGCCGATGCTGCTGTCCGTCACCAACACCGTGAAGCTGAAGGAGCCTGCTTTGTTGGGGATACCGGACAGTTCGCCGCCGGGCGACAACTGCACGCCGGCCGGCAACGCGCCACCGGAGACCGCATAAACGTAGGGACCGGTACCGCCGCTGGCCGACAGAACGTGACGGTAGGCATTGCTGGCCGTGGTCGACGCCAGCGAAGCAGGATCCAGCGCCAGCGTCGGTGCGGACACCGTGATATCTACCGCAGCTGCTGCGGAGGTGGTGTAGGCATCGCTGGCGCGGTAGGTGAAGCTGTCCGGACCTGCATAGCCCATGGCCGGCACGTACTCGATATCCATGCCGTTGACCGTCGCCGTGCCATGGCTGGGGGCGGTGACCACCGCTACAGCGGTCGGTGTACCTGTGATCGGCAGCGTGATCGTGGTTGCCGCCGCACCGTAGGCGACGGTGGCCTTGGCGGGACCGGCAACCAGGGCAGGTGCCGGCGTGACTGCATTGGAGGCCGCTGAAGCCGAACCCGTACCGGCGCCGTTGGTGGCGGTCACCGTGAAGGTGTAAGTGACACCCGGCGTCAGGCCGTTGAAACTCAGCGGCGAGCCGCTCCCCGCGACGGTGGCACCGCCAGGCACCGCGGTGGCGGTGTATCCACTGACCGGCGCGCCTCCAGCGTTGCCGGGTGCGGTGAATGTCACGCTTACCTGGCCGGCGCCGATGACCGTCGCGGTGCCGATGTCCGGCGCGGAGGGGACAACTGCATTGACCGTAAACGTTCGGGTGACCTGGGCCGCCGGCAGATAGCTGCCGTTGCCGGCCTGGTCGGCATGCAGGGTGCATGTACCTGCACCCACGAAGGTCAGCGTGCCGCCGGTAGTGATCGTGCACACCCCGGTCGTGGACGAAGTGAACGTCGGGGTCAGTCCGGAATCCGCCGTGGCGGTCAAGGTCGGCGTTGTGCCGAAGTTCTGCGTTCCCGGGTTGTTGAACGTGATGAGCTGCGCGGCCTTGGGGGTTACCGCGCTGGACGCCGTCGAGGACGGGCCCGCGCCGGCGGCATTGTCTGCCGTGACCTTAAAGGTGTACGCGACCCCGTTGGTCAACCCGGTAACCACCATTGGCGAGCTCGCTCCATTCACAGGGGCGACGTCGGCCGGACTGACGGTGACCGTGTAGCCGGTGATGCTGGCGCCGCCGGTGAACACAGGCGGCACGAACGCGATGCTGGCCTGGGTATCACCGGCAGTGGCCGACGGAGCGGGAGGGGCGCCCGGCGCCACCGGAGCGACAGTGAATGACTGGCTTGTCTGGGGTGCGGCCAGGTAGCTGCCATCGCCGCCCTGGTCGGCGTTGATGGTGCAGGTGCCTGCGGAAAGGAACGTCAGCGCGCCGCCGGTCGTGATCGTACACACTCCGGAGGTGGCGGATCCGAAGCTGACCGTATAGCCGGCACCGGCGCTGGAGGTGGCGGTCAGGGTCGGCGTGGTGCCGAAGTTCTGCGTGCCGGGGTTGTTGAAGGTGATGGTCTGCGGCGCTGCAGGCATCACACTGTTGGACGCCGCCGATACGTCACCTGTTCCCGCTGCGTTGCTCGCGGTGACGGTGAAGGTGTACGCCACGCCGTTGGTCAAGCCGGTCACCGTGACTGGTGAACCGGCGCCGGTCGCAGTGACCCCGCCCGGGTTGGCTGTCACCGTGTACACGGTGATGGCGCTGCCACCCGTAAAGGACGGTGACGTGAACGAGACCGTGGCCTGGGTGTTACCGGCGGTGGCCGTGCCGATGGTCGGCGTACCTGGCACCACCGCATTGACGGTGAAGGTCTGCGTCACCGTGGTAGCCGCATTCCATGCGGGACTACCCGCCTGATCGGCATCGATCGTGCACACGCCGGCACTGACGAAGGTCAGTGTGCCGCCCGAGCTGACGGTGCACACCCCACCAGTGGACGAACTGAACACAGGAACGAGTCCCGAGGTTGCCGTCGCCGAGAGCGCTGGCGACGTGCCCATGGTCTGAGTGCCCGGATTACCGAACGTGATGGACTGGTTGCCCTTCGGGGTCACCGCGCTGGTCGCGCCGGAGGCTGCGCCAGTGCCGGTTGCGTTGATTGCCTTCACGTCGAACGTATAGGCGGTACCGTTGGTGAGGCCTGTGACCACGATGGGTGACGTGGTGAATCCGTTGCCACCTGCGGTGGCACCGCCAGGGCTGGCGGTCACCAGATAGCCGGTGATCGCCGAGCCGCCATTATCGGCCGGCGCGGTGAATGCCACGGATACCTGGGCATCGCCAGGCGTTGCTGCGCCGATGACCGGCGCGCCGGGAGCGACAGGCATCGCCACGGTGTGGGTCACACCGGACAGGTAAGGCGCAACACCGGTGTTGCCCGCGGCATCGGCAATGTCCGTCGCGCCATTGAGATTGACCTTGAGCGTCCCCGAACCCGCGATGCTGCCAACGTTGACGTTGACCGACGTCCCGGAACTCGCCGACACACTCACGATACTGCCGCTGGCACTGCCCGTGCCGACGAGTGTGAAATCGTCCGTGGACAAATTCGACACCGTCTCATCGAAGGTCACCGTGAATGCCATCGCCGCGTCGCTTGCGGCGGGGGATCCCACCGGCGCGATGCCGTTGACCGAAGCAATGCGATTGTCGACCGTCGCGTTGCTGGTATCGGCCGTTGTGGTGGTGTTGCCGGCATTGTCCGTCGCGGTCAAGGTGACGTTGCGGTTGCCGACCCCATTGATGGCGCCACCGACGATCGTATAGGTTGCCATCCAGACGCCGCTGCTGTTGACGGCGGTGACAGCGGCGCCGCCACCGAACTGGCTGAAGTTCACGCTGACTGCGCTGATCGTATCGCTGTTGTTATCCCCACCCGCCGTGTTGTTCCAGACGGCAGTGACGGTGTCGCCGAGTTTGTAGGCACCACCAGTTCCCGACGCACCGCTGATGTTGATGTTTGCATTGGACAACGTCGGGGCGATGGTATCCACCGTGGCATTGGTGGTGTCCGCACGGGTGGTGCTGCCACCGCCATTGGTCGCGGTCACGCTGACGTTGCGGTTGGCGGCGTCGATGAAACCGGCCGTGAGGGTGTACGTCGCCGTCCAGATGCCGGCGCTGTTGATGGCCGCGACGGCCGAACCACCCCCGAACTGGCTGAAGTCGACGGTCACCGCGCTCACGCCGGCATTGTTGTCGCCGCTCGCGCTGTTGTTCCACGTCGCGGTGAGGATATCGCCGATCTTGTATGCGCCGCCGGTACCGGTCCCGCCACTGATGCTGATGCGTGCGTCGCTGATGGTCGGGGGTGCCGGCGCCTGGCAGGTCACCGTTGCGGTGAAAGTGCCGCCGCCCGTGCCCGACCACAGGTACACCTGGTAGTCGCTGAAATCGGCTGGCACGGTGTGCGTGGCGTTGAGATTCAACTCATTGTTCTGCGCCGCGTAGTTTTCGCCCACGTCGGTAACATTGTTTCCCTGCCATAGGGTGAAGCCACCGCCTCCCGCTCCAGCGGTCGCATTGGTACTGCCCGAGGACGTCACTGTGTAGTGGATTCGCTCGCCTTGGGCGACCTGATAGTCCGCTTGATAATCGTCAATACCGCCGCTGACCGTGATGCCGTTCCCCCAGTAGTTTTGAATCGCCTGGCAGCCACTGGACAGCGCCGCCATCGCAGGCGCGGTTACGGCAAGGCCGCAGAACGCTGCGGCGAACAGGGTGAAGCGACGCAGAGTGCGGCGCTGTTGGGATTTGGGACACACACCAGCGGCCCGGCAGGCAGACACGATCAACGACACACGACACCCCTTGTTGCCTTGTAGTGCCTTTCCGCGGAAAGGCCGAAAACAGCACAACCGCCCCGGGAGTCCCCCAAGAGCGATTGCCCGCCTGGATAGTTGTGATCCTTCCCCTACCGCTGCCCGGTTCCTTCCAGGCAGGTCACGCGCTGCAATCTTTGTTCCACCCGTGACCGCCACGAACTACACAGCGGTCGCCGAGCCGGCCATCCCACCGGCCGATCGGGCACGCGCTTTGCGCGCCATGCGGAGATATCGGCCACGTTGCCTGAACCTGTAGCGTCGTGCCGATGCTGTCTGGGGGAATGCGTGGCTAACCAGCCCCACGTGTCTGCGCAGCGGCGCCCGAGGCCGCGCAGGCTGCTGTGCGGCTCCGCATAGTTGGTGGGAGACAGGCCACCATAGATGGTGGCCAGTCATTACCTAGGACCAACTCCAAGAGTCTCGATGGCGCCGGGCGCCTAAGTCAGAGCACCAGTGAGCATCCGAACCGAATCGATTAAACCGGATCGTGGATTAGAACCAACCACCTTCAATCGGCCCAATTTGCCGAAACAACTAGTTCTTTTTTCTCTTTAATATCAGCCGCTTGCGAACACAGAGCGCGCGCCTTACTGTAGGCCTACCTGACCCAAGCCCTACGCCTCCCATGGCCGCTATTTCGGCGCTACGACAAGACCTTCTCACACGCTACGGCGCTCTTCTTACCTCAGAAGAAGTCGCGCGCGTGCTCAGGTTTAAGAGCAAAGATGCGCTGATGAAGGCACGCAGAAGGGATGCGTTACCAATAGCACTCTTCAGCATTCCGGGTCGAAAGGGTCTCTTCGCCACCTCGGCTGACGTTGCGTCATGGGTGGAGAGTCTTGGCGCCAGTCATCCCGCAGCAGAGGAGACAGCGACCGAGGAGACCAAGCAATGACATAGCCACTGAAAAATCATTGGCTAAAAAAGGAAATGCCCCGGCAGCAACCGAGGCATTTCTGGGAACAGCACTTCTCGCGAAGCTGGTCCAACTTTAGCCCCCAACGCATCAGGCCGCAAGTCTCGTCTCCCACGGGCCTGCTTCACCGTGCCTGATCCCAAGAACCCTTACAGCTAGCTGCTGTGGGCGGGGGTGTTATGAAGTTCACTGAAGAAGACCGGAAGGCTTATGCAGCTAATCATCAGCTGACATCTGCCGCGGCCGAGTATGTCGAGAGATCGAGCATCGGAGTAGGCCGGAACATTGGTACCGCCCCGAATCGGCCATCTTTTCTCGTGGAGTTTCCGTCGTTCAAGATGGGCTGCACGATGAATCTGGAGAGTGGGCATGAATACGGTTACGCCGTAGAGCTAGAGCGCGACAAAGACGTCATAGCCTATTACGAGCAGCCTCCAAGGGTGGAGCTCCTGCGTGATACTCCGAAGGGGAAACGCCCGTATCCCTACACGCCTGACTTCATTGTGCTGGGCAAGACAGGGCTACTCATCGTACAGGTCAAGGAAAGCTCCAAGCTGGAAGAGTTGGTGGAGACCAGCCTTTCCTGGACGAAATGTGACAACAACTATGTTGACCTAGCCGCTCGAGACCTCTTCGCGTCGATCGGCATCCGCCATGTAGTTATTCCATCCAGCAGGATTTGCAAGCAATTTACCCAGAATCTTCTCACGCTCCGTATGGTCGAGTTGGCAGACGCAGATCCCGCAACAGAGCGGGCTGCCCTCGCCCATATTCTTCAGAGAAGAGTGGTGACGATGTCCGAGGTCTTGCAGAAGATGAACACTCAAGATTGCACATCACTATTGCAACTTGTTGCGGATGGAAGGATCTTTGCCGATCTTTCCAAACACTCGCTAAGCAGTCCCTCCACTTGTTTGCTCGCAGCGTCACCGGAGCTTCTGAGCACTGAGCTAATCGAGGAGATCGAGCGCTCAAGGCACGTAGTTCCTTCTAGCGAAGACACGGTGAGCAGAGACCTTGTACCAAGCAGCTCGCACCTAGTGACGGGACTCGCAAATCTGAACTTCCTTAAAGGCGAGATCCGCACACGAAGTGAGAAGGAGCACGCAAGACGGCTCCGACTTCGACGTGCAGATGGTGAGTCACAGGGAAAATCCGCAATTGCGGCGTTGACACCCCGTTACGCATCAAGCGGAAACAGGACGCTCAAGCGGCCAGCGTCAGTTCTCCTGTTTGCTCGCGAGGAACTCAAGCGTTGCCTAGAAGGCGATAGTAACCCTGGTCCACTTTCGGTGTACCGCCGCTATCAGGTTCACGCGGAACTTCACCATCCGGCTCACCGTCCCGTCGGAAAGACAACGGCTCGGAAGATCATTGCCGAGCTTGAACAGGAAACGGCTGAATCCAGAGGTGGCAAACGCCTAGCGAATTCAAAGTCATCGCCGTCCTCGGTAGAAGTGAGATCGCTGAAAGCCATGCGTCCCTTCGAGCTCGCTCAATGCGACCACTATCTAGCAGACATCGAAGTGGTAGTCGGGAGGGCCAACGGCAAGACTTACACCGCGCGTCCGTGGATCACGGTCCTCATCGACTGCTACACCCAGTGTGTCCTCGCATTCGGGATGTCACTACGAGCGCCCAATAAAGGCACTAGCTCACAAGTGCTGCGCGACTGTGCACGCAGGCACGGACGTCTTCCCGAAACAATCATCAGCGACAACGGATCAGACTTCACATCCGTTCACTACTCGACAATGGCGGCGCAGCTGAACATCACCATCATGTTTCGCCCACCTGGAAACGGAAGGTTCGGGGGTGAGGTCGAACGGTTCTTCGGCAAAGCGAAAACGTTCTGGCTGGACCTCCTTCCAGGAAGCATCAAGACGATTCGCTTCTCTCGCTCCATATCCTCACACCAACAACCGTCGGCCAAGGCAGAGCTTAGTTTGGTAGATCTTTGGCACGAGATGGAAGCATTCAGTCAGTGGGTCGGCAGGCGTCCATCAGGCGACAGCAGCGAATGCCCTGAGGCAAAGATGCTAAGTGGGCTACGACAATTTCCGTTTAGCGGGATAAAAGCTCAGGTCGACCTCACTTTCTTGGTAAAAACTGCATTGAAGCAGAAGCCCTTGAAGGTCTCGGGAAACACCGGAATCCATGCTGGCGACCTTCACATGTGGCACGACGCCCTCGCAGCTTTCGCGGGGAGAAGCGTGCCGACGCGAATCGATGGCCAGGATCCACGAATCCTCTATGCACTGCTCGACAATCAGTGGGTTGTTTGCAAAGCATACGCTGCGCTCCAAGCAGGGCAGCAATCACATGCCGAAGCGATGGCGTATGCGGTGTGGGCGAGAGATGGTTCATCACTGAGAGAGTTGATGAAGGCTGACTCCGATAGGCAGCTGATTGCCGAGATTGAAAGACGCGAGATGTCTCGTAAAGCACCCCATGCGAGAGAGCCCAACGAACCTCAACTGGCGACAGATCGTCCGACTAGCTGTCCCCCATCTCTTGGAAGCTTCAAGGCGATTAGCACTGAGCCAATGTCCGTCGAGGATTGGTAGTGGCTGAGCAAGAGAAATCTCTGGCGGAGCAGATTGACCTCGTCGTCGCCAAGCGTCTTGGACACAGAATCTACGATGAGACACGACGCTATCTGGAAGCAGCTCGGACCGCAGTGTTGACCGAGGAGGTGGTGATTCTTGTCGGACCGCCCAGGGTTGGCAAGTCTAGTGTTAGCCGACAAGTCTTTGGAGCCCACTCCAAGCAGGCCCCTGATGAGCAGGATCATATGCACTCTGTTTACGTCCCGGCTGGAAACGACTCAACAGCAGGGGCCTTCTCAACGAAGGCTTTCCTAAGCGCTTGCCTGAACTCGATCCGCCATCCGCTGTTGAGCACCGACGTCGCTGCACGTGAGGGTCGACTCGGCGACTCCTTTCTTAGCCGAACCACAGAGGGTGCGATGCGTTCGGCGTTCGAGAGATGCCTCGTGGCGAGGCGTACACAGTTCCTGGTCATAGACGAAGCCCACCATGTGATGAACGCGAAAGGTGGGGAGAGGTCCGCCGGTGCAATATTGGATTCATTCAAGGTGCTGGCCGCCAGGACAGGAGTTCGCCTTGTTCTCGTCGGTTCTTACGATCTTCTGACCGCGGTCAATTTGGCTCCTCATCTGATTGGCCGATCTCAAACCATCGAATTCCCCCGCTACCGGGAGTCAGAGATGGATATGGTCGAATGGTCAAGGATAGTGCGCCACTACTCGAGCCTCATCCATGAGGACGCGCATGCAATGGATGAGTACATCGAGGCACTTCATGACGGCTCATGGGGCTGCATAGGTGCGCTTTCACGATGGATTCGGAATGCCTTAGCTTCCTGCCGATCTGAAGGCCGCTCGATACCCGGACAGGGTGATTGGGCTCGGACCAGGCAACTTAGCTCAGCGCTTGCCGCGGTTAACGCCGAGATCCGGCGTGGAGAACTCCATTTTTCAGCAAAAAAGGACGTCACCATGCCCGAAGCAGGGCCGACGTTGGCAGTGCGAGCGAGCAAGAAGACAGCTCCATTCAAGAGGAAAACGCGCCGCAATGAAATCTGAGGACGAAACCACTCCACGCCTGCTTCCGTTGGAAATCATCGGGAAGAATACTGGCGATGTCGAGGCACTGCACTCATACGTGCTCCGGCTTGCACGTCTGCACAGTGTCACTCCCTCCTACCTCTTCGAGGTGATTGCAAGAAGGTCGGGCCGACACTCGGAGCTTCGACCTGGAGACAGGATAACGGCAGTAGTAGGCCCCCAGCTGGATCGACCACGGCCAGTCGAACACTCGGTCGTTCCGCTTCTCACAAAAATGGCATCGGAGTGCGAAATTGCTCTGAAGAACTCAACCTTCATGTTCCTATCCAAAGCGCTAAGTCGGACCGTGAATTGCTATTCCCGGTTCAGCAAATGGTGTCCTGGGTGCGTCGCGGATCAGTCTTTGGAGGGCGTCCCGGTTCACCATAAGCTTGTGTGGTCCTTCTCGGCCGTCAAGGCCTGCCACGTACACCGGATGGGACTCACTAATCGTTGCTTAGAGTGCGACGCAAGGCCGCTTGCAGGGCCCGCGTACGCTGATTCATGTCGTGCCTGCGGGACGCGCTTTGACCAGGTTCACCCTTCTACGCGCGTAGCAGTTGCCCATGAGGAGTATGCGCTGGATCTGGTCGAACTAGTCGATAGCTCCATGTTCCGGACTGGTGATTACCAAGTGGGAGCGATCAGAAGCTTCATCCATCGACTCGTCTGCTACGTCTGGCTTGAGAAAAGAGAGCGCTTCCGGTTCGAAGGACTGCCACGTCATGAGTTCATGACGTACCTACGTCGAGAGCAGCCGCCGACCCTCTCCATGGTCAGACGAACGTCAGCTCGCCTCGGACTCCCGATCGATAGCCTCCTACACCCATGGGGTCCTTACACGAGAGACTTCTTTCTCCCCGAGCATGCTCTTCCTTCCCTCTGATATAGCCGCATGCTCGACCTCGGTGAGTGACCTGGGGCTTTGTAGCCAGACATCTTCCCGTGCTCGCAGCAGTTTCCCGGAACTCACGCGACAGATAGCGCCCTCGCAATGCAGCCATGCGGCCCGCAACTTGTAGCAACACCAGCCGCAACGTTGCGTCTTTGAGACGACCAACGGTAGACTTTCAACTGAAGAAAACACATGATTTTCGTGCTAATAGCATCCCTTAGAGCAGTGTCAATGACTGCCTGATTCCGACATCGCGCCATATTTCCCACTACCCATTCAGGCGACCAGCTGATGAACAACCTGACGCTCTTTCAACAGATGAGCATCGTTGCCGGGGTGATCGTGCTCTTAGTTGTCTCGCTCACGGCGGCAGCGGTTTGGCTTGCTCATCGCCAGAACAACAGGGACTGATGCCTCTCTCCAGTCATCACAGGTGTAGCACCCGTCGCATAGCAGCCGCTCCCCCGCCACTCAGCCACGCGCTGACTTCTTCGTGCCGAGGACTGCTTTCGGCCAAAAGCGGACACGCAGTGAGGGTGTGACTGTCTACTGCATCCTGTCCAATTCACTATGGTGTGGTGTTGGCCGGTTAAGCCGCTAGACTTGTCACGTCTATGGAGGGGGGGCTATGGCTGGTTTAGTCGAAATCTTGGTTCTTATACTCCTTGGTGTGGTGCTGTTTCATGTCGTGGCGTCCAGGGAGCGGGTCATCCGAGAATTGCGCGATCAGGCAAATCAGCAGTGCAGGGATATCGCCGCGTTGCGACAGGTGATGGATGCAGTTGCGGATAGAGTGCTCCTCAGCCGCGAGCAACGTCGCGTCAAGTGGTTTGACGAACTGCCACCTCTCGCATTGGAAGACTTCAAATCACTCACTACGGGAGCCGAGCGCGAGCTGATCTTGGCGTGCGGTGGGGGCGATGACGCTGAAGTCCTAGGCTTGCACTACAGGCATGCCCACCTTGAATTTCGTTCGGATGGGGAAAAGGATGCGGTTGCCCACGGTTTCGCCCGCGCATGGGCGAAGACTGAGACCGACCGTCCTGTTAAGATTTATTTGAACCAGTACGCGCTGACTTCCAAGATTGTTGGATTGAATCAAGATGGCTTCGTTAAGATCGCGCCGTACCGTGCGCGGCTTCCCGAATGAGTACATTGTCCGTTGATGAAGAGCTGGCGCTATTGCTAGCCGAACTTGAGAGAGCGAACGGCGGAAGCGTCGATTTCGATTGGAGCGAGGAGTTCGACTTCCCGAGCTTTGTAACAACAACCAATGGTCAGCAGTGTCACTTCACTCGATCAGCGCTCGCAAGACTGCACAGGTTGGCGAAGTTGCTCCATAGAAGTAGAAGTCCGTCGGCCACACGAATTGAACTTCCAGAGTTCACTAAGCAATTGCGGCGCGTGACTGCAAATGCGTTCGCTGATGGTCTCTTGAGTCGCGACGACGAGCAGTCATTGCGCGCAAGCAAGCGAGTGCTGAAGAATATCTTAGACACGAGCATCGAAACTGCGGCAGGACGCGTTACGCACTATTTTCCAGCATGGACGACGGGTTTCGTAGCGAATAAATCTTTCTCACTTGGCCCGCTTATCATCACCGATATTCGAGGTTGGCTGAAGTTGGTGGAGATATACTCCGGCATTGACGATGAAGTCCTCGATCCGACTTGGAAGGACGCTCTCCTTGGTAGTGAGCCTCGGCCGAGCTCAAGTCGCACAAAAAATTTATTGCATGAAATCGAGGAGGCGCTCGGCACCTGTGACGCAGTGATCGTCGTCCCCGTGGTCGGCTTTGAGATGGAGTACTCCCGCAAGTTGGCCAGGATCGTCAGCAAGACCTGTCTCGACGCCGTTTCTCTGTTGCATCAAAGTATCGAGGTGTTCCAGCGTCAGAGTCTTTACGATGAACGTTTGAGTCCATTGGACAGTCGTACGCTGTTTGAGGTTGACGGATATCTGGACATCTCAGGCAAGATAAATCTGCGCCATAAAATGGGACCACGCCAACATTCGTTCGTGACAGAGGAGGTCAACAGCCATCGAAGGGCTATTGAAAAGGTAGTGGACGGTCTGTTGAGCGAACGCACTGCAACGCATCCAAAGTTGTCTGCACGATGGGCGACGGCACTCAACTGGTTTGCCGAGGGATGCAGAGAGCCTGACGATGCGGTAGCGCTGGCGAAGATTGGTACGGCTCTCGATGTCCTCTCGTACGTCGGCAAGAAGGAAGGCATCATTCAAATGGCATGCAATTTCACCAATGCCGAACGAGGCAGTGTCGTCACGTCCGGGGCGCTCAGCATGACTATGGAGAGTCTCATCAAGCGCGTTTACGAATATGGACGCTCTCAAGTGCTGCATGGCAACCATGTTGACCGCCTCAAGTCATTTGCAGACGATCGGCGTGTCGCTTCTCAGTTGGCTGGGCACGTGCTGCGTGAAGCCTTGATCCGCTTTGGGAAGTACGAAGGTGCAGACGCCGATGATGCATTTCGGGCGATGCCGTCGCGAGACTAATGATCTTTTTCTAGAAGTGAGTTGCGATTTCGCACATGCCTCTCGATGAAAGAAGCCATTCATCCCATTAAGAACTAGCTCCCAGTTTCGGGGTGTTTTTCAAGCTGCAGGCGCATCTGTTCAACAATGGTCTCGATGATGGCCTCATCGTTCAACTGGCTCTTAAAGTCCATTGCCTCAGTAGTGTCTAAGAAAGCTCCTGCCACCATCGCGAATCGTTCTGGATCCGCCTCGATTCGCCTTAGTAAGCGAATAAAACCCTCCCCTCGACGGAGGAAGTCCGCATTTAAGTACATGCATGCAGAGGCAGTTGCCTCGTTAATAGTATTGATTGGAGCGCTGAAAGAGCCATCCTTATAGTCTACGTACAACCCTGTGTTTTTTATTTCGTTCATTTCCTTGTGAAATTTGTCCTGGAATTTTTTGAACTCCGCGCGGGCGGCATCCCAGTCGCGACACTCGCGTGCAGATCGTTCTTCATCCGTTGGCTCTGCGTTGTACGCGTTTGCGTGGTTCTTTACTTTATGGTCGCGAAAGCTCCTGGTGAGCTGAGCCTCATTGAAGTCGTGCCCTGTGAGTATCGATACAACCGCGCCACCTAAAATGTCCACTTTAGAACACTCCTCCATCGAAATTTGGTGGAGTGTAGCGGCGCGGGCGAAGGCACCGCTTTTCCCAAGAGTCTGTGCCTCCGAGTACAGAGCGATTGCATTGGTGTGGATCAATCCAGCGCCCACGATCAAGCTCTGCATGCGCGACATCGTGTCCTTAGTAACGGTCATACTCTAATCTCTTAGGTTGGCAAGTCGCTTGGCGAATGAATAATACATGAGTGGCTTCCCGCGCAGGAAAGGAAAGTAAGCAGGTGTCCCAACAAAGCAAGAAGCTCTGGCGCGCATAAAGCTGTGCAATAAATCGCACGGGATGCAGTGCGCAGCGCCCTCTCGGAGTGCCTGCTTTCGGCCAGGAGCGGACGTTAAACGCCAGAATTAAGCCGCGCCGCGAAGCGGCGTCGGCTTGAACGCATTGCTAGGGCGCACCCGCCAGTCCCAGAAGCGTTTCCATCCACGTTTTTTCGGCGGCGCTCGGGTTGTACGCATAGGCGACTTGCTCGGCAGAGGGCGCCGGAACTTCTTCCCAATAGCGCGGTGTTGCAACCGTATTCAAGAACGCCAGCTCACATGTCACGTAGCACATCCACACTGCGCTAGTTATGAACTGCATGCTTAGATCCAAAGGCTCGTAGCCTTTTTCGTACGCACGTATCGGAGTGAATTGTTTGTGCAAGCTTCCAACGTGAGTGAACTCTTTGCTTAGTAGACCGCACATTCTCCCGAATGGCGGAAACACCTTCTTGGCACTGGCAATCGCTCGTGTGGACTCGAACGTATGCTCTCTATGCGCCTTTAAGTCGTCTTGGAACTGGATCAAGTGAAGCACAACCGCCAAAGACTCTATAGATGAACGGATGACTGGGCCCGGTTGTTGGACGAAGCCGCCCCGCAGGAGGTACACCACAGCGGCGATGGAGTTCATAGCGTTCGATAGAAGCTCGGCACATGCAACTCTCAGATCGTCTTCCTCTTGCGAAGCTTTGATCATCCCCGAGGTGAGCAGTCCGAAACAGTGGGCAAACTGCTTGCTAATTGCTCGCACGTTGTCGTGATGCAGGGCATCAGCTGTTCACCGGATCAAATATAACGGCACACGCGTCGGGATGGTGAGAAGTCATTTGTGTGCCCTAACACCTTGAATTAAGCCGCGCCGCAAAGCGGCGTCGGCTTGAATGAATTGTTAAACGACATTACGGAGTCCACTCCCATGTGCCGCTACCGGCTCCGTCAAAGTATGTGATGCAAATATAATCGTCAGCGTTAGGCTTTGTATTTTGGGCAACCAGGTTATCCAGAAGCTGTTCGGAAAACTGACTGGCATCAGCCCCTTGGGGTGTAGGTGAATTTACAAGCTTAATCTTCCAAACGGAGCCACCTGAGTCAATTCTTGTTGCTGTTGCGTTATGGCTAGCGAGAAAAGGCGAGCCATTTCCCCTCAATCCCTCCATGTAGCGCTCCAGCGCTTGCCAAGGGTTTTGCGAGCGGTAACCGGGTTGACCGGCTGTTGCCGTTCCTGAGAGTCCCCAGTTCGCGATGACAAATGCATGCAGGTGATTTTTGGTCTTTGGCATGGAAACTCCTGTCGTCTAACTACCTAATCGACGGACCCGTGGGTCCGGTTATACAACTTACCCACTAAGCACCGTATGGCGGGCTTTCTCCTTTATCCAGCTCGATCTTAGGGTGGCGGGGTCCGGCTAACAAGCCAGCGTATAACCGGACCGAGCACAGTGCTCAGTCACCACCGCAAAGCGGTTCTGGTAGAACTGCAGATGTCCGCTTTGAGTCGAAAGAGAACTTTAGCACTGCAGGCACGCCGCGTCCGACCAAGAGTCCGCTTCCGGCCAGGAGTGGACGCTCATACTCGCTCCTCGACAATCAAGAAACCAAGCCCCTCGAGCTCTTCGCGGGCAAGAGCAGCAACTCGACAGGATGCCTCTGGGAACCCTCCGGTCGAATCGGTTGACCCAGGGCCTTCTGAGTCACCCGGAAGAATCAATGACACTACTCCCGCAAGGCCTGGCCGCCACCTGAGATTGGCTTGGAAGGTAATCTATCGATTGGCTTGCAGCCGTGGGGCTCCGCCGTGTTTCGCCTACGGATTACCCCGTTACCCAGTTCCGATGGTTCTCCACATAACTTCGGTCGCTACCAGCCCAGCAGGCCGGGCCAGAGCGCTGTCCACGGACACTTTGGACGCAGCGCTCCGCAGGCCGGAGGAACGCTTCTCAAGAGACGTCAGAGTAACTGCGGCGGCCCTCGGCGCGCTGCCGCAGGGGTGCGGAGAAGAGGGGGCCGAAGAGCGCAGCTGTGGCCGTGACACGAGCGCGCGCGCCAGGTCCTGCCCCTTGACTGGTCGCCAGCAGTAGCGGTCTCATGCAGACAGACGAACGGAGACGCGCGGAATGGCCGCAGTGAGCACGGAGTGGGTAGAGGGTCTGGTCCAAGACCGCGCGCAGGAGTCAACGCACCTGGACTTCAAACGTGAGCCGCCCTCAAAAAAAGAGGACGGCCGCAGGGAGCTACTGAAAGACGTCTGCGCCCTTGCCAACACAGAGGGCGGCCGAATCGTCTACGGGGTAGATGAGGACGATGAGGCATGCGCTTCTCGGATCGCCCCTATAACAGGTGAAGAAAGCGACGCGGCGCAACGGCGGCTTGACCAAGCCATCGCGGATGGGATTCATCCGAGGCTAGTCGGGCATTCAGTCACCGCTCTACCAGTGGATGGCGGGTACATACTGGTCATAGATGTGCCACCTCAGTACGGCGGACCATTCCAGTCGTTCTTCAATAACCAACGCCGGTTCACCTATCGTCAAGGGACTATGAACATCGAGATGGACTACAACCAGCTCCGCTCGGCGTTTCAGTTGAGAGGAAGGGCTTTGCAAGAAGCCACAAGATGGCGGCGCGCCCGGTTAGCTCATATCAATGAAGCCATCCACAGGAAGCTGATGGTGGAAAAGGCATGGCTGATCGTTCACATCATTCCATTCAGCACGCTGTTCGACGGCGACTTGATAGATCTCCATGCGGTTGCGGCAGCTAACCGAAGCGTCATGCATGACCACGCTGACAGTCGCACGTTCACTGCTGAGGGTCTGCTCTATCAAGATGCCCAACCCGGAGAGCGCCCGCTTGAGTTCGTTCGATTCTTCCGCTCAGGGATGGTTGAGTTCGGCTGGATCGGTAACAAGCACAATTCCGTCGGTGATCTGCTGATCATGGGGTTCACGGCCGCCTCAACCATCCGTGATCTTGTATCTCGTTGCGCGGATATTTTGGTCGGCGCTGGCGTAGTGGGGCCTGCATACGTTTCGCTGTCTGGCTTGTTGATCGAGAGCCACCGTCTTTACTACCACGGACCTGACTTCGGCCAGCAGACACGGGAACCGTGGGAATCTGAAATGGAGCCGCCCATGCTGGAGGTGAGCAGCCTGTCAGAGCTGGCTTCAGCTCCAGACACCTGGTGCCGACCTCTATCGGACATGCTTTTTCAAACGTTTGGGCTGGAACGCTGCGTGTACTACGGACGTGACGGCGCATGGAAGCCACCGCGCCGCTAGTCGCTCGGCGCATATAGAGGCTATAGATCAGGGAGCGAACGGCCTGCCGTTGGTCACGCCGAGGTAGTGACTCGTTATCTCGATACCCGTCCAGCAGTAGCCTTCCATACCTGCGGCTACCAGTGTGGTTCCAGAACTCACAAACGGGTCGAGGATCCGCCCGCCTTCCTCGCATATTCGCACCAGCTGGCGCATGAGATCGGCGGGTTTACCGGTCATCTGGTTTTTGTCCGCTCTGCGTACCGCCTCTCGGATGACACTAGGCAGCACCGGAGCCCGCCCGCCCAGAGGCGTGTTCCCCTTATCGCCCCAAACCAAGTACTCGGCCTAGCTGCGGAAGCGCCGCGGTTGAGTGCGCACTCCCTAGGCCTTGCCCCACACCGCCACTCCCCGCCAGTTAAACCCGGCACACTGCAGCGCGTCTGTGATCAGCTGCAGCTGCCGCCAATCGGTGAACAGCAACACGGCACGCCGTCCTTTAGGACGCGGTCGCATTCGGCCAGAAGCAGTTACACAAATACCAAAGCGGAGCCAAACCCCGACGGCTACACTTTCGTCGACTGTCGCCGCCTCAGGCGTATCGGAGCAGATCGAGTTGTTCTCTTGGTGCGGTGAGCAGACTGCAGAGTGCACGGAGCGGTCATCGTACGCGTTAGATGAGGACGACTTCATCCTCACTGAACCACTGTTTGCGGATGACCTCATCCCGGACGGCCTCGGGATTCTGGGCATAGACCATGAGGGCCAGACTGTGCTGAGCCCGGCTGCAGGTTACATACAAAAGGCGGCGTGTTTGGGCGCGCTGGGAATCACTCCCTACGGCTTCCTTCTCCGCGTCTCTATCCGTAGCCTTGACGCCGAGGACTTTGTCGTAGCTGAAGGTAAACCCGTTCGCCTCATCGTCACTGATGACGACTAGAACGCGCGGAAACTCGAGCCCTTTCACCCCCTGGTGTGTATCGAATGCAGATAGCCCCCTCGCATAGAGGGCCATGGCACGAACCTGGGAAAATGGCGCTCGCAGCACCCGGTGCCAAGCAAGCAACTCTTGCACCGCGCGGTCACCTTGGGGCGCGGTCTCGTCAAGTTCCTGAGAGTTAAGGGCATCGAGCAGTGCATTCGGAATGGCTAGAAGGCCGCTATCTCGCAGTCCGCTGATGACCTCCCGCAGTGGAGGATCATGATCGAGCAGCTGCTCGGTCAAGCGGCGCGCACCATCGCCTGCATCTCGGACAGCAGCCAACTGGTCGTCACGTCCCGCAAGCGCCTTAACGTTAAAGAGCGGGGAGCGTGTCCGGATACTGTCGACCAGTGCGAACTCATCGCCTGAGAGGCCGGCTTCCACGATGGGCAGCACGTCATCCACAAGGAAATTGACAGGCCCCAGCACACCATCCAAGAGCGGCGCCCTAAGTGTTTCGGTCTCATACAACGGACCGAAGACCTCGTCAAATCCGAGCCGCCGTGACGCCATGCGATGTTCAAGGACGAGTGTCTTTCGCTGCTCCGGCCCGAGCCCCCAACTAGCATCACCGGTGATATCAGCCATACCGCGCGCTATATCCTCCTCAAGCTCCAGCGAATTGGCTGCACCAAGTCCAGTGACGAACAGCCTCGCGAATCCCCCGGGCTTGTCTACGCGGGGACGTTGCCGCTGCCCATCGACCTCCGCGCGGATGTTGTTAACAAGACAGACAATGCGCTCTGAAGACCGGTGATTCATCACTTTTGCAGGTCTCGCCCAGTCGCCGGGTATTGCGCCATCTAGACTAGGCATACCATGGGTGTAGATTCGCTGCATAGTGTCGCCGAGAAGTCCGAGGACGAATCGATCGCCTGCGTACGCTTGGATCGAGAGAAGCGCCTCCATCACCTCCTCGTGCGTGTCCTGACTCTCGTCAATGAGGATCACTGGATACAGATCGATGAGGACCTCGCGCAACGGGTCTTTCCGCAGGAAATTTCCGGCCATGTCGATGACTTCCTGATGAGCCAGGGATCCCTGCATGCGCTCCGTTCCCGATGGGCTGTAGTTGAATGACTGCATCGCATCGAGCGCTTCGAGACGCTTTCCTTTACGTTCGTATTCGGCTTTGTTCTTGAGATATGTCTTGTTCACCCCACGCGCACGCCCCATCGTAACCGCCAGTTTTTCCATCGAGTCTTTGATCGAGACCTTCAGCCATGCTCTGATCTCATCGTCGAAGCCCTGAATGAGGCGCCACGCAAAGCTGTGAATTGTGGAGACGTCGATGAGTGCATCAAACTCAATTCTCCGAAGAATCTCGTCACGTGCAGCATTTGTGTAGGTAATGACCGCGATGCGCTGCCCCTTGTACACCAATCGCTCTCGTTCGCGAACCCGTAGCTTGCCAAGTGCATCAACGAGGGAGCGCGTCTTGCCGGAGCCGGCGCCGGCGTACATGAAGAAGCTCTGCGGGGCGTCCAAGTGCAAACAATGGTCAATGACCTCATCGACCCATTTGTCGGCCAAGGTATCGGGCAGCTCATTCATTCTTATCCTCCTCTGCCGGGACAGACACCAGAAGCATTTCGTGCTTTTTCTTGATCACTCGCTCTTGTAGCCACGAGAGACCCTCTTCCATGTAGTGCGGAGGAGTTAGAGCCTTAAAATCTGTTTCGTAAAGAACGGTAAGCGCAAACCCAGCCTTGTCGCCATCACCGATGGCCTCAAATAGCCCAGCAGCGAGGGCTTTCACGCTCTCTGCCTTTGCAACAACCCGAGTCACCGCGCCGAACATTCCTTTGCCCTTTGCGACTGAGAAAAGGGCAAAGTTGGCAAGGACAAGTGCGTCTTCGAACGTTCCGGGCAGCACCTCTTCCGGCGGGTTATCGGCGGGGACTGCAACGGAGATCGGGGTCTGATAGGCCATGCGAATGGAGTAGAGGTCGTCGCAAATGATGACCTTATCGGTCGGAGCCAGATCAAGCAGACCGTCAATTTCACGCGTCTTGCTGTTGGACTTCAGCCAGATTCCAAGTGTCGGGTTTCCCGTGACCTGCCCTGCGTTTCGCATGACCGGCTCAGACTTCTTACCGCCAAGCGCGTCGATGTCGGTAATTACAAGGCACGGAATTCCCAGAGCGTCGAGCAATGGTCGCAAGCGGTGGGCATGACTACCACCAACCTCGAGCAAAGTTACATACGCCTGGTGAAGCTGCGGGAATCGATTGCGAATGAAGTGCGGAAGAAGTATTCGCTCGGCGGCACCTTCGACGAGTATCAAGGCGTCCGCAAAGAACACGTCCGCATGCTGTGAGCGCAGATAGCGGGTAACAAATCGTTTCGTGCTGCTGTCATCCCCGAAGACATCCTCGAGGTTCGACACAGTCGAAACCGGCACCTGCTTTCCATTCATTCCTGCCGGAAGGCGCCTGAAGTATCGCAGAGATGCGTACGGAAGTTCGTGGGTGATATGGCTCGAGTGAGAGCTGACAAGAAGCTGCGTTGAGAGGGCCGGGAACTTCTCCAACAATGGATCATTGGCAAGCACCTGATAGGCATGGCGCACGAACACCTGTTGAACCTGGGCATGGAGGTGGGCTTCTGGCTCCTCAATCATCACCAAATGGATTGGCTCAACGACCAAATCATCGGATGCCATCGCTGCCTTGCTCTTTCGAAGCCAAGCATCCCTGAAGCTCATCAAGCGAAAGATCATTGAGATGAGGTTTTGGTATCCCAGTCCGTTCGAGGTCTCCGGAAGTCGAAGCGGTGGCGCGCCGGCTACCCCACCAACGGAGTTAAGTTCAAAAAGAACGGCCGACTCGTGGCTGATTCCGTCCGCAGGGCTCAGCTGTGCCGTCACATGTATCGTTGGGTCGTTGCCATTCGGATATCCCAGCGATTCGACTTCCTGGAACGCTGGCTTGAAGCTGGCGGCGAGCCTTAAATCGAACGCGTCTCGGGCCGCATCCATCGCCCGAAGGGCCTCGATGTCTGAAGGGCCTGGCGATTGTTCCGGGTCAAGATGCCGCTTGTAGTACGCTCGAAGCTGCTCGGAAAGCCGACGTCCTGATCGCCCCGCCGAGGCAGAATCCTCGCTTTCGTCCAGCTCGCCGAATCCGCGCTGGGCGTTGATCTCGTGAACGCGGATCACACCGGAAAGTGGGTTGGCCTGCATTGGGACGTTCGATGGCCTGATCTGCTGAGGCAGCGCTTCCCGTGTCATTTTGTCCGGCTTAACGAGCTTGGCCGGGTCGAGGCGGTACCAACGCATTTCGAAGTGAGCACCAAGCCTCCTGGTGAGGAAATCGGTCAGGCTCTTCGGCCAAAGCGTCAACGTGGGCTTGTTAGCATCTTTAGCCGCCTCCACTTCCAAGGCATGAACACGCTCGCGTTCCGATCGGAAATCATTGTAGAGCGCAACGATGTCCTTCGGCTCGAGCCTGAACCGTACGCCGACAAGCCCACTACGCCAGCGGAAGGACGGAATGAGGTCCTTAACGAAGTGGAGTTCACCGTTTTCTGCAGACAGCCATAGGTCAAGCATCGGGACCATAGCCATCCACGGATCAAGCACGGGTGGCTGACTCCCCGCGGGCGCGGCCTCCCATTCCTGTCCCATCGCATCAATTGTGGGGAAGTGGCAAATAGTGAAATCGAGCAGCCTGAATGCGCTCTTATGCGAGACAAGGAAGCGGCGCAGAGCAAGCATCGCAGAGGACTTTCCGCTGTTGTTGGCTCCAACAAGCAAGGTCGTGTGGTCCGTGAGGTCGATGCGAACCGCTTGGAGCTTGCGGAAATTGGCAATTTCAATGTGTCGAATCTTCATCACGTCTTCCCTGATCTAATTGGATCCGTAGGCACATTCTTGCCCATGAGTCTGACCATGACGCAAGGTCTGCCTAACTCCTGAGCCGAGTCGCCCAAGGCGGCGGACAGTACGCAGCCTGCTGGGACCGCCGTTGGCCATTAGCAGCCCTATCTCCACTAACTATGGTGAGCGCGCGTCATAGTTGGTGGGAATTCCCACCAACTATGCTGAGCCGCACAGCTGCGGACACCGTGCAACCGCAACGGTCCCGCACAACTTTCAAACATCCGCTTGAAACGCGCGTAACTTCGTCGAACTGGACACGATCCACCAGTTCCGCCAGACTCCGCCCTTTCCTGTTGTTCGGCACCCATGGCGAAACTGCTGGTCCTGCATGGCCCTAACCTCAATCTGCTCGGCACGCGCGAGCCGGGGGTCTATGGGCACACCACGCTGGCGCAGATCGACCAGGCCCTGCTGGCCCAGGCGCAGGCCGCCGGCCATGCCGTGGAGAGCCTGCAGTCCAACGCCGAGCACGTGCTGGTGGATCGGGTGCAGGCCGCCCGCGATGACGGCACCGCCTTCATCCTGATCAACCCGGCCGCGTTCACCCATACCTCGGTCGCCCTGCGCGATGCGCTGGCCGCGGTGGACGTGCCGTTCATCGAGATCCACCTGTCCAACCCGCATACGCGCGAGCCCTTCCGCCAGCACAGCTATTTCAGCGACAAGGCGGTAGGGGTGATCTGTGGGTTCGGGGCGGACAGCTATCGCTACGCGATGGATGCGGCGCTGACCCGGTTGGCGGCTGCTTCGGCGTGATGACGCTGCCGCGTGTCCTGGCCAGCGTCGCGCTGTGGGGCTGCCTGTGTGGCGGCGCCAATGCCGCGGATCGCAGCGCGGAAGGCATCGACTGTGCGCGGCCCAGCGGCACCATGGAATCGGATCTGTGCGCCTCGGATGTGGCCAGCGCCGCCGATACCGAATTGAACGCGGTGTACGCCCAGGCGCGGCAGCAGTTGCGCAGCCAGGCGGCCGAAGGCGCCTGCACGCACTGCGCCGATGCGGAAAAGCAGCTGATCCTGGCCCAGCGCGCGTGGATGCAGCTGCGCGACCACGATTGCGACGCGGTCTACGCCTTCAACGCCGATGGCACCTCGCGCAATGGCGCGCAGATGCACTGCCTGACCACCCTCGCGCGCGACCGTACGCGGCAGCTGCGCGATTTCTACGAATTGCTTTGACCCGAGCGCACCGCGCTTCCCACCACACTGACACCACGAGCCAAAGAGGCCCCTATGGATCTCCGCAAAATCAAGAAACTGATCGACCTGCTGGAAGAGTCGAACCTCGCCGAAATCGAAATCAAGGAAGGCGAAGAGTCCGTGCGTCTGTCGCGCGCGCCCGTCTCCGGCTACGGCATGGTGCAGGCCCAGCCGCAGATGATGATGGCCCCGGCACCGGCCCAGGCTGCCGCACCGGCGATGCCGATGCAGTCGCCGACCGAAGCCTCCACCGGTGGCACCGCCAAGGCCGGCAACGCCCTGCCCGATGGCCACGTGCTGCGCGCGCCGATGGTCGGTACCTTCTATTCGTCGTCTTCGCCGGACAAGCCGGCCTTCGTGTCGGTCGGCCAGGCGGTCAAGGCCGGTGAAACGCTGGCGATCATCGAAGCGATGAAGATGTTCAACCCGATCGAAGCCGATGTTTCCGGCACCATCGTCGCCATCCTGGGCGAAAACGGCCAGCCGGTCGAATTCGACCAGCCGCTGTTCGTGATCGGCTAAGGATTAGTCCATGCTCGACAAAGTCGTTATTGCCAACCGAGGGGAGATCGCGCTGCGCATCCTGCGCGCGTGCCATACCCTGGGCATCCGCACGGTGGCTGTGCATTCCACGGTCGACCGCAACCTCAAGCACGTGGCCATGGCCGACGAGTCGGTCTGCATCGGTCCGGCACCGTCCTCGGAGAGCTATCTCAACATCCCGGCCCTGATCGCCGCGGCGGAAGTCACCGACGCCCAGGCCATCCACCCGGGCTACGGTTTCCTGTCGGAAAACGCCGACTTCGCCGAGCGCGTGGAAGAATCCGGTTTCATCTTCATCGGCCCCAAGGCCGACACCATCCGCCTGATGGGCGACAAGGTGGAAGCGATCCGCGCGATGAAGGCAGCCGGCGTGCCGTGCGTGCCCGGCTCGGGCGGCCCGCTGACCGACGACATCGTGGCCAATACCAAGATCGCCCGTGAGATCGGCTACCCGGTCATCATCAAGGCCTCCGGTGGCGGTGGCGGCCGTGGCATGCGCGTGGTGCATGCCGAAGCCTCGTTGAAGGCGGCGATCGAGACCACCAAGTCCGAAGCCAAGGCCGCTTTCAGCAACGATCAGGTCTACATGGAGAAGTTCCTGGAGAATCCGCGTCACGTGGAAATCCAGGTGCTTGCCGATGGCCAGGGCAACGCCATCCACCTCGGTGAACGCGACTGCTCCATGCAGCGCCGCCACCAGAAAGTGGTGGAAGAAGCGCCCGCACCGGGCATCACCGCCGAGCTGCGCGAAGAGATCGGCAAGGTCTGCGTGGAAGCCTGCATCCGCATCGGCTACCGCGGCGCGGGTACCTTCGAGTTCCTGTTCGAAGACGGCCGCTTCTACTTCATCGAAATGAACACCCGCGTGCAGGTGGAACATCCGGTGACGGAGATGGTGACCGGCATCGACCTGGTCTGCGAGCAGCTGCGCATCGCCGCCGGCCAGAAGCTGACCATCAAGCAGAGCGACGTGGTGCTGACCGGCCACGCGATCGAGTGCCGCATCAACGCCGAAGACGCTGAAACCTTCGTGCCGAGCCCGGGCCAGATCACCGCGTTCCATCCGCCGGGTGGCCCCGGTGTGCGTGTGGATACCCACATCTACAGTGGTTACCGCGTGCCGCCGAACTATGACTCGATGATCGGCAAGCTGATCGTGCACGGCCCGGATCGCGAGACCGCGATCGCGCGCATGCGCGTGGCGCTGAGCGAACTGGTCGTGGACGGCATCAAGACCAACGTCGCGCTGCAGCAGCGCATCATGCGCGACAAGGGCTTCCAGGCCGGTGGACAGAACATCCACTACCTGGAAAAGCGCCTGGCCGAACGCAAGAACAAGTCGATCGCGTTGACCTGATCGGTTTTTCCACGCGGCATGCAGGACAGCAGAAAGGCGGGGATCTCCCCGCCTTTTTGTTTGCGCGAACCGCGCTGCCAGAGGACACAAACGCGGTAGGGCCAACCCGTGGTCGGCGTACGCGTGACATGCCGCCTGATACCGCCGCCACGCATGGCGTGGCGCTACAGGCGCGCGCTTACGGCTTGGCGGTATCAGCCGCGGTGACCTGCGAATGCTTCACCGGCTCCACGCCCAGCGACGAGGTGGGGTCCACGATCACCATCGTCTCGGTGGACCCATCCGGCCACACCACCTGGAAGGTACTGCCGCTGGGCAGCGAAGCGAACGGCATGCCACTCTGCGCGCGATACACCGCAGCGACCTGACTGGCGCCGGCACGACGCACTTCGGCATCGGCCTTGACCGAGGTCAACTGCACTTTGGACAGGCTTCGGTAACGATCGTCATAGGTGTCGATCATCACCAGACCCACCGCCCCGGCCGAGTACGCAACAAACAACGCCACCCAGAACCAGAATTTGGCACCGTGCAGGATTCGACGGTAATTCATCGCCCATTCCTCTGCTTGACCAGCTCTTCGACCAACACGTTCATTTTCCCCGCACCTTGCCGCGATACCGCGGCGTCATACACGAAAGTGGCAAAGTCCTGCCCACCGTCCTGCGAACAGATCCCTCCGTTCGCGCAGAAATTGTTCATCAGCACACTATCCGACCCGCACGCCATGCCCAGTTCGCAGGCCGCCAGCCGCCAGGCCAGTTCGCTGAACTGATCGCCGGCCACCATGCCGCTCATCGCACTGTCGCCACTGGCACGCTGCCCCATGCCCGGCGCCAGTGCCATGAAGGCCTCCGGATCACGCGACTCCATCACCCGCTCGACCAGCCCGCGGCGGTAGTCCGGTGCGGTTTCCAGTGGATGGCCTTCGGCGAACAGCGATGCCTCGGCCGCCAGGTTACCGGCCTTGGCGGCCTGCAGACGCTGACGCATGATCAGGGACCGGCCCAGATTGTCGCTGCTGACGAAGCCGGCGCAACGGCGCGAAACACGCTGGCGCGCGGTCACCATCGATACAGACGCTTTCATGCCCAGCCCGGTCAACACGTCGTTGTCGAGTTGGTAGCCCCCCGGATCCATGGCGTACGTGGCGCAGTAATCGTACACACGGCTGACCATCCACCCGGCCTCGGCATTGCCGTTGGCGGCCTGCAGCTGCAGGCGCTGCGCATAGGCAAACAGATCGGTATCGCCTTCGATATCGGCGCGCAGGTCCAGCGGCAGGCCAGAGGCCACGGCCGTGCCACGTTCGCTGCCAAGCAGGCGCCGGGCGAGCTGCCGCGCTTCGGCCGGCACCGCGGTGGGCCCGCTGCCGGCCTGCGGCTCATCCAGATGCGACGCGGCCTGATCGGTATGCAGTACCCGATCGCCCGCGCGGTAGCCCACCACCCCGAGCAACGCCAGGGCTGGCACGACCAGCAACCAGGTTTTGAGGGTGGGCACGAGCGCCATGGGCAGGACGTCAGAGGCTGTCAGCGATAGACAGCAGAAATGCAAGTTTAGCAAGCAGCCGCAACGCTGTCTGAACGGGTCGTCGGGCCGATCTTACCGGCCGGCGAGACGGCCTCCCCGCGGTACCGCCGGGACCCGCGGCCCGCACTGGTCTAACATGCACGGTTTTCCGCCGGTCCCTGCCCCCATGCCCTTCCTGGAACTCACCCTGCACTGCACCGAAGCCACCCAGCCGCGCTATGAGAATGCGCTGGACGACGTGGGCGCGCTGGCGGTGACCCTGCTCGATGCCGATGCCGACACCAGCAACGAGCGCGCGATCCTGGAACCGGGTGTGGGCGAGACCCCGCTGTGGAACGATCTGGTGCTGACCGCGCTGTTCCCGGGCGACACCAACGCGCTGGCCCTGCTGGCCGCGCTGGATGCCTTCGATCCCGGCCTGGACTGGGCCAATGCCAGCTTCCGCGCCGTGGCCGACGAAGACTGGGAACGCGCCTGGATCGACCAGTTCCAGCCGATGGCCTTCGGTGAGCGCACCTGGATCGTGCCGTGGAACCATGAACTTCCAGAGGCCGCGCAGGCCGAGGATGCCGCCGTGGTTCGTCTGGACCCGGGTCTGGCGTTCGGTTCGGGCACCCACCCGACCACGGCCCTGTGCCTGCGCTGGCTGGACGGCCTGGCCGCCGAGGGGGCGCTGGCCGGCAACACCGTGCTCGATTTCGGCTGCGGCTCGGGCATCCTCGCCCTGGCGGCGCTGAAGCTGGGTGCCGCGCGCGCGGTCGGCGTGGACAACGACCCGCAGGCAGTGCTCGCCACCGGTGACAACGCCGAGCGCAACGGCCTGCAGGAGCGCGTGCAGGTCTATCTGCCGGACGACGAGCCGCAGGCAACGTACCCGGTCGTGGTGGCCAACATCCTCGCCTCGGCACTGGATGCACTGGCCGATGTGCTGGCCGCGCGCGTCGCCCCGGGCGGCCGCATCGCGCTGTCGGGCATCCTGCATGGGCAGGAAGGCGAACTGCTGGAACGCTATGCCCCGGCCTTCGAACAGCTGGCGGTGGCGCAGGACGGCGACTGGATGCGCATCACCGGCGTCCGCCGTGCTTGAATAGCCCGACTCCTGCCCGGTCCCGTGCCCATGTCCGAGCCTCCGATGCCGCCGCGACGCCCGATCGCCACGTTCCTGCGTCCGTCGCCGGAGGCGTCGGCCGTTCCGGCTGATCGCCCGGCCGCGCCGTCTGACCCAGCGCCTGCGCCGTCAGCCACGCCTGTGGACGATCGCATCGCACCGCTGGCGGTGGAACAGGTGATCGATGCACAGCCGGTGCACGAACCGGAGCCGTCCCCGCCAGCACCGGGAGTCGAATTCGAGTTCGAACGCGTACCCGAATCCGCGCGGGCGTTCGCCGGTGGAACCGCGCCAGCGGCTGCACCGCTCGCTGAGACGGCGGCGCCATCGCCAGCGCCGCCGGATGATGACGACACCCGCACGGGAGTCGCGCGCAGCACCGCCACGGCGGCCCTGCCGCCGCCCGAGGCGATCACCACACCGAGCTTCCTGCGCCTGCCCGGTGCGCGCCTGCGCACGCCGCGCTGGCAATGGGGCATGGTCGCCGGGCTGGCCGCCGTGCTGCTGGTCCAGATCGCCGTGGCCGACCGCGCCCGGCTTGCCGCCGATGCGGGCAACCGCCCCTGGATTGCCGCGCTATGCGGCGCGCTGCGCTGTTCATTGCCAGCCTGGCGCGAGCCGGCGGCCTTCAGCATGCTCAGCCGCGATGTGCGCCCGGTTCCGGGCCAGGCCGGCGCGTTGCAGGTGCAGGCCAGCATCCGCAACGACGCACGCTGGGCCCAGGCCTGGCCGTCGCTGCGACTGTCGCTGTCCGATGCCGATGGCCGTGTGATCGGCACCAATGTGTTCGCGCCGGCCGACTATCTGGACCGCGCCACGGACCCGGCCGCTACGCTGGAACCGGGGCAAAGTGCGCAGATCGCCTTCCGCGTGCGCGAGCCTGCCGCGTCTACCGTCGCATTCACCTTTGAGTTCCTCTGAGGCGTCGCCGGGGCGCCCGGAGCGTGGCAGGCGACCGACGCACGCGCTAGACTGGCCCCATCACCCTTCCGCCGTGGGCTGTTGTCCGCCCCGGCTCTTGCACCGGGAAACTCCTTGAACGCTGTCCTTTCTCGTCCTGACAACAGTCGTGGCGCGCCCAAGCCACCCCTGCGCGAACACGTGGCCCAGTCGGTCAGGCGCTACCTGCGGGACCTGGATGGCTGCGATGCGGACGATGTCTACGAGATCGTGTTGCGCGAAATGGAAATCCCGCTGTTCGTGGAAGTGCTCAACCACTGCGAAGGCAACCAGAGCCGCGCCGCGGCGATGCTGGGCATCCACCGCGCCACCCTGCGCAAGAAGCTGAAGGAATACGGCATCGCCACCTGATGCCGGTGGGCAGGCGCGTAGTGCCTGGCGGGAGAAGGCCGGATCGAGCAGCGCTCGGTGCCGGCCTTCGTCGTTTCTGGGGCCATGCCAGCGCCACTGGCCTTACAATATGCCCCCGCTCCGCTTCGATCTCCTGCCCCCATGAGTTCCGATCTGCTGCCCGTGCGCCGGGCCCTGCTGTCCGTTTCCGACAAAACCGGTCTGATCGACCTGGCCCGCGCCCTGGCGGCGCGCAACGTGGAGCTGCTCTCCACCGGCGGTACCGCCAAGGCGATCCGCGAGGCCGGCCTGGCAGTGAAGGACGTTGCCGATGTCACCGGCTTCCCGGAAATGATGGACGGCCGGGTCAAGACCCTGCACCCGATGGTGCACGGCGGCCTGCTCGGCCGTGCCGGGCTGGATGACGCGGTGATGGCCGACCACGGCATCGGCGCGATCGATCTGCTGGTGCTGAACCTGTATCCGTTCGAGGCGGTCACCGCCAAGGCGGACTGCGCGCTTGAAGATGCCGTGGAGAACATCGACATCGGTGGCCCGGCGATGTTGCGTTCGGCGGCCAAGAACTTCGCCCGCGTGGCGGTGGCGACCGACCCGTCGCAGTACGCCGAACTGCTGGCCGAACTGGACGCCAACGACGGCAAGCTCTCGGCCGCCAAGCGCTTCGCCTTCTCGGTGGCCGCGTTCAACCGCGTGGCCCAGTACGACGCGGCGATCAGCAATTACCTCTCCGCCGTGACCACCACCGACACCGCCGTGCCGGTGCGTGCGGAATTCCCGGCGCAGATGAATTCGAACTTCGTGAAGGTGATGGATCTGCGCTACGGCGAGAACCCGCACCAGAGCGGCGCGTTCTATCGCGACCTGTACCCGGTGCCGGGCACGCTGGCCACGTTCCAGCAGCTGCAGGGCAAGGAACTGAGCTACAACAACCTGGCCGATGCCGATGCGGCGTGGGAATGCGTGCGTCAGTTCGACGTGCCGGCCTGCGTGATCGTCAAGCACGCCAACCCGTGCGGCGTCGCCGTGGGTGCCGGCAACGGCGATGCCTACGAGCTGGCCTACGCGACCGACCCGACCAGCGCCTTCGGCGGCATCATCGCCTTCAACCAGCCGCTGGACCTGGCCACCACGCAGGTGATCCTGGACCGCCAGTTCGTTGAAGTATTGATCGCCCCGGATTACGAGCCGGCGGCGTTGGAATACGCCACGAAGAAGGCCAACGTGCGTGTGCTGCGTATTCCGCACGGCGACGGGCGCAACAACTACGACACCAAGCGGATCGGTTCGGGCCTGCTTATGCAGAGCGCCGACAACCGCGGCATGAGCCGCGACGAACTGACCGTAGTGAGCAAGCTGGCGCCGACCGACAAGCAGTTCGCCGATCTGCTGTTCGCCTGGAAGGTGGCCAAGTTCGTCAAATCCAACGCCATCGTCTACGCCAAGGACAACCGCACCATCGGTGTCGGCGCCGGCCAGATGAGCCGCGTCTACTCGGCGCGCATCGCGGGCATCAAGGCCGCCGATGCGAACCTGGTGGTGGAAGGCTCGGTGATGGCCTCTGATGCGTTCTTCCCGTTCCGCGACGGCATCGACGCCGCCGCTGCGGCCGGCATCAAGGCGGTGATCCAGCCGGGTGGCTCGATGCGCGACAACGAAGTGATCGCCGCGGCCGACGAACATGGCCTGGCGATGGTGTTCACCGGCGTGCGTCACTTCCGCCACTGATGCCCGGATCGACACGGATGTCTCCACGGCAACGCCACCGCCTTGCAGCGGTGGTGATCGCCACTGCTGCAGGGTTGGCTGGCTGTACGCCGGCCAGTGAACCCGCACCGCCGCAGCCAGTGCCCGATGCGGCCGCGGCGAAAGCCGCCCCGCACGCCCACGTCAGCCGCACGGAGCGCCTGCAGGCCTTCCTGACCGAGCGCTACGGCAAGGCCGCCAGGCTCTCAGGGACATGGCGTGGCAGCTGGACCCAGGACGGCGACACCCGCCTCACCGATTGGCATGTGTGTGCCGAGCAACCGGTGGTGACCGGCGACAGCTGGCAGCAGCTGTTGGCTGTCTGCGGCTCACTCCTCGAGAATGCCCACCCGGACCCGGGCGCGATCGACTTCTTCGTGCTGCGCCCCGAGGCGGACCGCTTTGCCGTGGCCGCCGAGCTGACCGGGCAGAACTTCGGCAGCCAGGGTGAACCCGGCACGGTGCAGATTCTCCGCGCCGGCAGCGACTTCTACGGTTTCCGCATCGAGCATGGCTGGTTCGGCCAGGGCTATTCGCTGATCACGCAGACGCTGGTGGTGCCTGGCCCGAATGGGCTGGTGGAGGCCGGTGGGGTGCGCAGCCATATCGACAACAACGCGGCCTACGACTGCGACGATGCCGATGCGGAACCGGAGTGCCAGGCGCGGCTGTTCAACCTCGATTTCACCTTGTCCTTCGACAGCCGCGATCCGGCGGCGCGACAGTGGCCGCTGGTGATCGAAGAGACCGGCCTGGGGTGTGGCGGGCAGCCGGTGCGGCGCGAACATCGCTTCACCCTGGACCCGAAAGCGTGGACGTATGCGTTCCCCGAGGCGCTCCAGCGCGAAGGGTGCGAGTGATCCGTTCGTGGGCACTGGCAGGTGTGGCGCTCGCGCTGCTGGCCGGTTGCGAGCGCACACCTGCGTCTTCCGAACCCGCCAAACCACAGCGTGTGCTCGACACCACGCCGCAGCCGGAAGACATCGTCCGGGTCAGGGGCGATCACACCCAGCGCCTGCTGGCCTTCCTTCGCACGCGCTATGGCGACAAGGCCGTCCTGGATGCGCCGTGGAAGGATGCGTGGGAGGACACCGAGGTCGAGGCATTACGCCCGGTCACCCGCAGCGTGTGCGCGCGTGACACGGTCACGGCCGACGATCATGAGCAGACCCTGCTGGCGGTGTGCCAGACCCTGGACGACGCAGCCACGGTCGAGCCGGGCCGGGTCGATCTGTATGTGCTGCGCGTGGGCAAGGACGACGAAGAGGCCAACCGCGGCGGCATGTTCGCCCCACTGCCGGCCAAGGATCCGCTGCTGGTAATGGCCCAGCGCCTGCAGGGCCCATACGGGCGCCACGGCGCACCGGGTACGGTCCAGATCGCGCAGCTCGGCCCGCAACGCCGTGCCTTCCTCATCACCCATGAGGAACACCGGCGCGGCCATCGGCGCGTCTGGCGCAGTTACATCGCCGAGCACAACCATCGCCTGCGCGATGTCGCCCAGTACCGCGATCACCTCGACAATCTCGCCCTGCACGGCTGTGACGGCAATCCGGCCGACTGCGGCAAGGGCGTGTTCGCGGTCGATTTCAGCACGACGGTGGGCGACAGCAACGCCGTGGATGGCTACTGGCCGCTGACGGTGCGTGCCAGCGGCCACGACTGCACGGGCCCGGCGACCGAGTTCTACCACCTCATCTTCGATGCCCGGCAGCGCGCGTATCCGGTGCCGGAAGACCTCCTGCGCGACGGCTGCGCCGACAGCTGAGGCCGTGGGTTGCCACGGCGACCGACCGCCCGAATGCACCCGCCGCCCGCACCGCGTAAAATCACGTTCCTGCCCTCTTACGCGAGAACTGCATTGAAGATCCTGGTCATCGGCGCTGGCGGCCGCGAACACGCCCTGGCCTGGAAGCTGGCCCAGTCCGCGAAGGTCCGTGAGGTCATCGTCGCCCCCGGCAATGCAGGCACTGCCACCGAGCCCAAGTGCCGCAACGTGGACGTCAAGGTCACCGATCTGGACGGCCTGCTGGCACTGGTGGGCACCGAAGGCATCGGCCTGACCGTGGTCGGCCCGGAAGTGCCGCTGGTGGCCGGTGTGGTCGATCGCTTCCGCGCCGCCGGGCACCGCATCTTCGGGCCCACCGCCGCCGCCGCGCAGTTGGAAGGCAGCAAGGCGTACGCGAAGGACTTCCTGGCCCGCCACAAGATCCCGACCGCGTTCTATGCCGTGCATACCGACATCGACCCGGCGCTGGCCTACCTGCGTGAGAAAGGCGCACCGATCGTGGTCAAGGCCGATGGTCTGGCCGCCGGCAAGGGCGTGATCGTGGCGATGACCCTGGCCGAGGCCGAGGACGCGGTGCGCGACATGCTCTCCGGCAATGCCTTCGGCGATGCTGGCGCACGCGTGGTGATCGAAGAATTCCTGGACGGCGAAGAAGCCAGCTTCATCTCGATGGTGGACGGTAAGACGGCACTGCCGATGGCGACCTCGCAGGACCACAAGCGCGTCGGCGACGGCGACACCGGCCCGAACACCGGCGGCATGGGCGCGTACTCGCCGGCCCCGGTGGTGACCGACGAAGTGCATGCGCGCGTGATGCGCGAGGTGGTCAACCCGACCGTGCAGGGCATGATCGCCGACGGCATTCCGTTCACCGGCTTCCTCTATGCGGGCCTGATGATCGATGCCAGCGGCGCGCCGAAGGTGATCGAGTTCAACGTGCGCTTTGGCGACCCGGAAACCCAGCCGGTGATGCTGCGCCTGCAGTCGGACCTGGTGGATCTGGTCGAAGCGGCGATCGATGAGCGCCTGGACACCGTGGAGGCGCAGTGGGATCCGCGCCCGTCCCTCGGCGTGGTGATGGCCGCCTCGCCGTATCCGGAAACCCCGATCACCGGCGACGTGATCCACGGCCTGGAAGCGGTCGCCGCGACGGCCAAGGTGTTCCATGCCGGCACCACGCTGGACGCGCAGGGCCAGGTGCTCAGCGCCGGCGGCCGCGTACTGTGCGTCGCTGCGTTGGGCGGCACGGTGGGCGAAGCACAGCGCAACGCCTACGCCGGCGTCGGTGCGATCCACTGGGCCCATGAGTTCCACCGCCGCGATATCGGCTGGCGGGCGATTGCGCGCGAGCAGGGCTGACCTGGCACGGTCGGGGCCACGACCGATCGAAGCACTGCCCTGAGCGCCAGAAAGCAAAAAGGCCCGGCATCAAGCCGGGCCTTCTCGTGTGATCACGCCAGTCACTGCATCACGCAGTAAACAGCGCCTTCATCTTCTTCAGCGCGTTCGCCTCGACCTGGCGGATGCGCTCGGCGGACACGCCGTACTCATCGGCCAGCTCCTGCAGCGTCACCTTGCTGTCCGCGTCCAACCAGCGACGGCGGATGATGTCGCGCGAACGCGCATCCAGCTCGGCCATGCCTTCGCGCAGCAGCTGCAGCTGATTGTCTTCGCTGTCCATCCGCTCATACGCCATCGAAGGATCTTCTTCGTTGGCCCGCAGGTAGGCCGCCGGCGACGGCGGTGCATGATCGTCATCGTCATCACTGGAGAGATCGAAACCGATATCGCGACCCGACAGGCGCGACTCCATCTCGAGCACTTCGCGCTCGGACACGTTCAGGTCCTTGGCCACCGCGCTGACTTCGGCCGCGTTCATCCAGCCCAGGCGGGTCTTGGACTTGCGCAGGTTGAAGAACAGCTTGCGCTGCGCCTTGGTCGTGGCGACCTTGACGATGCGCCAGTTCTTGAGGATGAACTCGTGCATTTCCGCGCGGATCCAATGCACCGCGAACGACACCAGGCGAACGCCCATGTCCGGGTCGAAGCGCTTCACCGCCTTCATCAGGCCGATGTTGCCTTCCTGGATCAGGTCGCCCAGCGCCAGGCCGTAGCCGTTGTAGCCGCGGGCGACATGCACCACGAAGCGCAGGTGGGAATGGACCAGTTCGCGCGCGGCGTCCAGATCCAGCTCGTCGCGGAAGCGGCGGGCCAGATCCTGCTCGTCATCGACCGACAGCACCGGGATCTGGTGCACGGCACCGATGTAGGCGTCCAGCGAACCGAGCGCACTGGGAATCGGGAGATTGTTTGCCACAAGGGCAGTAGAGGTGTTCTGGCTCATAGCACTCATCTTAGCAGTCCCGGAATTGGACTGCTAAAGGGGAAAGAAGTTCCAGCGTTCTGTTGATGGGATACTGGTACAGATTGCCCGTCTAACGTACCGCGAAATGATGACAGTGGCGAGAGCCCGGGAACGAGGCATCAAACCCCATTAAATCAACAGGATACGATGATGAATCGGGGGATATCGCGTGTTTTCTGGCTGAACAGCCCGCAGGAAACGCCCATTCATCCTGGAAAGGTTGCCGGCAGTTCAGCCAGGCATGGCCTGGCCCTACCCCCTGCCCCCACCGGAGCCGACCGCCAACACCGCGATCCCCGGTAGTGCCACGCCATGCGTGGCAGGCCCGAACCCACCGACGCCTAGTAATACCCTGCCATGTTCAAGAAAAACCCCTTCTGGTCGTACTTCAGCTCGGTCATGTCATCGCTGAATTCGGTGAAGTTGTAGCCCACCCCGACCTTGAAGTTCTCCCCCACCCGGCGGTCCACGCCCACCAGCCAACCTTTGCGCACGCCGCCGTCGCGCACTTTCAACCACCGGTGCTCGGCCAGGCCTTCCCACTGCGCGAACAGGCGATAGCGCAGCTGCAAGGCAGCGAAGTCGGCACGGCTGTCCAACCAGGCCCCCTCACCGCGCCCGGTGCGGTAGTCACCCCAGCGCGAAGCCAGCTTGCCGGCCACTTCCCAGCGCGCGCCCAGTTGGCGGATCCCTTCGAGCGAAAGGATCTGCGAACGCTGGTCGTACAGGTTGCCGCCCTCCTGCCCGAGCGAGGCCACGTCGTAGAGATAGGTGAACTTGCCGAAGCCGGCCCAGCGCGTGTTGTCGTGCGGGCGCCAGGCGAAGCCCATGTTGGTCTCCACCAGCTTGGCATCGGCCAGGCGGTCAATGCGGTCTTCGGTATCGGCGTAGTTGGCGCGCAACGCGAAACGCCAGTCTTCGTTGAGCTTGTACAGCAGGCGGTTGGTGGTCACCCACTGCTCGCGCTGCTCGGCGCCACTGTCGCGGCGGTACTCCAGCTTGCTGTTCCACTGCGCCACCGCATCGGTGCGCCCGCCACTGACGCTGTAGGCGCGGCGATCGACATGGCCGACGGTGGAATCCAGCTCGCCGTCCATGATCGTGAAGCCCAGGTTCCAGCCCTGCGCGGGGTAGAAATCCATGCCGAAGGTATGCACGATGCCCGCGCTGTCCTGGCGACGATCCTTCAGATACTGGCTCTCGTTGTAGACGTTGACCTGGTTGCTCAGCCGCCAGCGCTGGCCCAGCGTCCAGCCACTCTGCAGGCCGGTATCGAACAGCGGATCGGTGCCGGTGCGGTCGGTGCTGTAGCTGTAACTGCCGTAGAGGCTGTGATCCGGTGCCATGCGGTACTCGCCATCGACCTTGGCACCATGGCCGCGGCTGCCACCACTCACTTCCGCACCGACACTGCTGCGATCACCGAACAAGTACCGCGCGCCGAGGGTCAGCAGGTCGTTCTTCTCGTAGGCACCGCCGTCATCGTCCAGCGTGACCTGCCCGGTGCCGTACAGCTCCCACGACGCGCCGAAGCGCTGGCGGTAACCGATCGCAGCGAGCAGTGCGTCCACGCTCTGCAGTTCCTGCTCCTCGCGCACGCGGCGCAGTTCACCGGTCAGCTGGCCGTCGTTGCCCAGCCGCCACTCGGCGGTCAGCTGGCTCTGCTCCAGCGCCAGTTCGCCTTGCTCGGTGCGGGTGTGGCGGCCGTACAGGCTGAGGTCGTCGGTGAGGTAGCCGAGGAACTCGGCGCCGTACTCCTGGATCGGCAGGCCGGTGTCCTGGCGCGCAACCGAGAAGCCGGCATCGACGTCGCGCCACCACGCCCCCAGGCTCCAGTCCTGCGTGGTCCAGCCCAGCTCGCGCAGGTTGGCCCGCGCTTCCACTGCGCTGGCGGTGCCCGAGCGCCGGCCTTCGTACGGGTTGCGGCGGATGAAACTCAGGCCACCGTTGTCCGAATAGAACACCGGGGCGGCGGTCGCTTCGGTGCGGGTCTGCTCCATCTTCAGATAGGTGCCACGCCCGGCCTGCAGGGTGAGGTCAGCGCCTTTGAGGCTGTAGTTCTCACCGCTGCGGTTCTCGTCGATCCAGGTGCCGCCGATCGCCACGTGATCGCCGATCCACTGCCGGCCGCGCGCACCGTAGGTCACGTCATCGCTGCTGAAGCCCAGCGGCACGTATTCGTAGTCCACCAGCAGCAGCTGGTCGTAGCCATCGAGCGGCATGTCGCGGGTGATGCTGCGCACGTTCTCGCGGGTCAGCTGCGCCAGCGGACGGGTCAGGATCAAACGGCCCTGAAGATTGTCGATTTCGTAGTCCACGCCTTCCTGCAGCGTGGCGCGCGTTTCGGTGCGGCCGGTGGTGCGGTCGCGCACTTCCAGCACCACCTGCTCCGAACCAGGCAACACGTCGGTATGGCGCAGGTAATACAGGCTGCCGCCGGTGCCGAGGAATTCACTGTGGCCCGGGGCGGACTGCGCCTCGGAGCCGAACACCTTCACCTGCGAGCGCGCCTCGCCCAGCGGCGTGGCCTCCAGCGAACGCCAGTTCAATGCACCACCGTAGAGCGAGCGCACGTACTGGCCATACTCGGTACCGGTGATGCCGGTGGCGTAGTTGCCCCACACGGCCTGGCTCTGGTCCCAATCCACGCGCAGGTACAACCGCCCCTGCGTATCCACGTCGCGATAGGTGGTGGAGTCATCGCCATAGACCGGGTAGTACAGATCCGGATCCAGGCGGCGGAACACGTCCTGTGCGTCGGCCTGGGTGAAATCGCGGAACAGATACTTCAGCTCACGGTCCTGCGTGTCGGCCTGAGCAGTGACCAGGTATTTGCCGCGTAGCTTGCCCTTCAGATAGAACGCCAGCCGGCCTTCGCTGAGGAAACTGTCATCGTCACGATCATCGGCGGCGAGCGGCTGCAGATTGCCGCTGGCGCTGTTCTTGGAGACGGTGACATCGGCGATGGCGACCAGGAACAGGTAGCGGCCGGTGACATCCACATCCAGCTGACGCTGCGCGGAGGGTGCATCGCGTGATTCGACACTGACGTCGTAGCGATGCTCACCCACCGGCTCCAGGAACTCGGCCGCGAACTTCTGCTCCAGATCGACCGGGAAGTCCTGGCCGTTGATGCGCACGCGGCTGTTGGGCTCCAGGTTGCGGCCATACAGGCGCACGCGCGACCCGTGGATGGGGATGTTCTGCAGGCGGAGCATGCTCTGCCCATAGATGCTGTTGCTGAGCTGCAGGTCCTGCGCGCTGTCGCCATCCAGCGCCTGGCCAAGTGTCTTCTGCACGCTCTCGCGGGTGATCTGCAGGCCACGGTCGAAATCGGCCGGGGTCACCAGTTGGATGCGCTGGAGGCGGGTTTCATCGAACGCACCACCAGTGCCGTAGGCGCGCGCCACGTAGATCAGCTCATCGCCGGTACGCAGCTTGATCTGCGGCGGCAACTCGCCACTCCACTCCGCGTCGCCGACATAGTCGGCCGGCAGCTCGATGCGGGCCAGCGGCGTGACCAGATCCGTGTCGGTGCCGCGATACAGCGTCACCTCCAGTTTTTGGATGAACGAGGCGTAGTTGTTGTAGCTGTGGAAGCGCAGCGGGCGGACCACCCGGCCGTTCTCGAACGGCACCGTGGCGGCCGCCTGCACGCTCAGGCTGGGCGGCACCATGGTCGGGTCTTCGGTGGCCCACACCACGCCGCCGTTGGGCAGCTCGGCCATGAACTGGCCCCCACGCGCGGCGACATCCGGGGTGACTGCCGGCGATGCGGGCACCGCGCCGGCCGTGGGACGCTCCGCGCGGCCGGGTAGCGGCAGCGCCGGCTCGCTGTCATCGAGGATGCGCAGCAGCAGCCCGTCATCGTTGCGGCAGCTGTCGGCCTCGCAGCGGATCGGCGCGGGGGACGGCGCCGGTGTGACCGGCTGGGCGGCGGCCGGCAGTGCCAGCAGCAGCGCGCTGGCCAGGCCGAGGGATAGGCGGCGGGAGATCGGGCTCGGAATCAGGTTCATATCCATGTCAGCGCCCCTCCCCGGTCGTGCGGCCGGGACTGGCAGGCTCGGGGGGATCGTCCACGCGCAGGCGATGCAGTACGCGTCCGTCGGTGCCCAGCACCTCGACCGTGGTTGCCGTGGCGATCGGGCCCGGCAGCTGTGGGCGTAGTGCCTCACGCAGCACCTGTGCACGCTGCAGGGCGAGCGGCACCTGCCCGGCGGCAGCGCTGAGCTGCAGGCGCCCGCCACCGCGCGATATCAGTGCTTGGGCGGCCGTTGTGATCACCGGCGCGCGGTCGGCGTCCAGCCGTGCCGTGCCTGGGGCGAACAACGCCTCGCCGAGTTCGATCCGCGCGGGGCGCGATGCCGGGGCGGCCGGCGGCGCGGTCGGGTTCGATGCGGTTGTGCTCAGTGCACCTTCGGGCATGCGCACGCCGAAGTCGAAGCGCACCGGCAGCCCGGGCGTGATGCGGCGGACCAACGGATTGGGCGTCGTGAAACGCGCACCGGCGGGCAGCGTGGAGGGATCCACCTTGAGGATGAAGTTGCGCCCGCGCGCCTCGCCACCGGGGATCCCGACCAGGTGGTAGCGGCCGAAGGCGTCGGTTTCCATCAACAGGCCTTCCACCGCTGCGATGCGCACGCCGGGAATGCCGCGCTCAGCGTCATCCTGGATGCCGTTGCCGTTGCGGTCGTCGAACACGCTGCCCACGATCAGGCTTTCATCGAGCAGCGGATCGGTGGTGATCTCCACCTCGGCCGAGGCGACATTGCCGATCGTGCGGTTCTCGCCGTCGATGGCGGTGATGCGGTTGGTATGCACGCCGGTGCCGGTGCCCGCGCCGACGCGCAGGTAGTACACCACCGTGGCCCGCTCACCCGCCGCCACATCGATGCCATCGATGCGCAGCGGCTGCACGCCACTGGTGCGCGCGTCGTTGTCGGCATCGATCACCGCAAAGCCACCACGCACGAAGGTGAAGCCCGGCGGCAGCGTATCCAGCAGCGTGGCGCCGTTGGCATCCACCTCACCGACGTTGTCGATGGTGACGGTGTAACGCACCAGGTCACCGATCTGCGCACTGCGTTTGCCGGCCACCTTGGTCAGGCGCAGCACGGCCTGCTGGCCGGCCACCGTCACCGCGACATTGGCCTCGGCACACAACGGGGCCGGGATGGACACGTCGCACACCCGGTAGCGGAAGCTGTCGGTGCCCGCAAAGTTCGCCGCCGGCGTGTAGGTGCACAGGCCGTTGCCGCATTGCGCGGTACCGTGCGCCGGTGCCACCGCGACCTGCAGGGAGGCCGGATCCAGCGGCGCGGTGCGGGCGCTGTCATTGGCCAGTACATCGATCACCTGCGGCCCGGCGGTTTCGGCGGTCATGGCATCGTCGGCCAAGGTGAGTACGTTCGGGTCCACCATGACCGTGACCGTCGCACCCGCGCACATCGCCGGATCAGCCACGTCGCAGACCTGATAGTCGAAGCTCTGCTCACCGGAGAAGTTGGCCAGTGCAGCGAAGCGGATGCGGGCACGCGGCATCACCGTTGCGGTGCCGTAGGGCGGCGCTGCGGTGATGGTCACGCTGACCGTGTCCGGATCGATCGGCGTGCCGTTGACCCGGTCATTGCCAAGCACGTCGATCTCGATCACCCCGTCCTGCGGAATCTCCACGCGATCATCCGTGGCATCCACGCCCGGTTCGCCCGCGATGACGGTCACGGTCACGTTGCCGGTGTCGCAGACGGTGGGCTGGTTGAGCAGGCAGATCGTGTAGGTCGTGCTGTAGCTGCCGGGGGCCTGCCCGGCGGCAACATCCACCCAGCCATCGGCGCTGAAGCGCAGTGCGTTGGTGGCCACCGGCGCGAAACTCACCTGGGTGGGATCCAGCGATGCGGTGTTGAACGTGTCATTGGTGAACACGTTGAGCAGGCGCACGCTGCCGGTCGGACCGACCGGGCCGCCGCTGTCGTCCACCGCCAGCAGAGCACCGATGGGGCCTTGTATCCGCACGGTGGCGATCGCGGTGGTGCAGTTGGTCGGCACGCCGTTCTCGCACAACTGATAGGCCAGCTGCACCTGGCCGGGCTGCACGCCCGCCGCGACCATGATCTGGCCCTGGTTGTTCATCGTGTAACCGGGCGTGCTGCCGGTCAGGCTGGCCACCACGCTGCCGACCGGCGGCGGGGAGACGTTGTTGATGCTGTCGTTCTCCAGCACCGAGCGGGCGATGGTGCCGCCCACGGCCGGGTCCACCGGGGTGCCGGTGAAGTCATCATTGACCGCCAGCACCACGTTGACCGAACCGGACAGGGTGAGCGTCACGGTGGCATCGCCACACTGCGCGCCGTACGGCGCGGGCAGGCAGACGCGGTAGGTGAAGCTCTGTGGACCGGTGACGCCTGCCGGCGCGGTGTAGGTGAACGTGCCATCGGCGTTGAACACTAGGCCCGGCAGGGCACCGCTGGTCAGGGTATAGACCGCACCAGGCGCGACGTTGTCATTGAGGCTGACATTGCCCGAGAGCGGCACACCGGCAGGCACGGTGAAGCTGTCGTTCTGCGGGACCGGTGTAACGGCCACGATGACGGTAGCGGTCGTGCAGTTCGTCGGCGCGGCGGCCTCGCAGATCTGGTAGGTGATCGTGCTGGCCCCGGAGAGGGCGCCAACGGCCACCGCGATCGTGCCATCCGGATTGATGCTGAAGCCGGCCGGTGCACCGATCAGGCTTAGCTGCACCGCGCTGCCCGGCGGTGGGCTGACACCGTTGAGCTGATCGTTGTCGAGCACGCTGAGCGATGACGAGCTACCCGGGACAACATTGGTGAGCACGTCGTCACCGGCCACCAGCGTGCCGGTGTTGATGTTGATCGTGACCGGGGCGGTGCCGCAGGTGGCGGCGTACGGCGCGGGCAGGCAGGTCTGGTAGATGAAGCTGACCGGACTGGGCGTGCCTGCCGGCGGCGTATAGGTGAAGCCACCATTGCTGGCCAGGGTCAGGCCCGGCAGCGGCGTGCCCTGCACGGTGTAGAGCGCACCGGGGGGCATGGCGTCGTTGCTGGCCACGCTGTTGCTGAGGGTCTGCCCGACCTGCACCGAGAACACGTCGTTCTGCGGGGCGGGACTGACGACCACAGTGACGCTGGCGGTATCGCAGTTGCCCGGCGCGGCGGCTTCGCAGATCTGGTAGGTGATCGTCGTGGCCCCGGAGGTCGTGCCACTGGCCACCGTGATCGTGCCGGCGGATGTGATGCTGAAACCGGCCGGTGCGCCGACCAGGCTCAGCAGTACATCCGCCGCGGCCGGCGGCGAGACGCCATTGAGGCTGTCGTTGGCCAGCACGCTGCCACTGGAGGTGGTGCCGGGTGCCACGCCGGTGAGCGTGTCATCGCCAGCCACCAGCAGGCCGTTGTTGATGTTGATGGTAAGGATCGCGCCGCCGCACAGGCTGCCGTTCGGCGCCGGCAGGCACACCTGGTAGGCGACGCTGACCGGGCCTGTGACACCCGCGGCCGGGGTATAGGTAAACGTGCCGTCGGTGTTGAAGACCAGGCCGGCCGGCGCAGTGCCCTGCAGGGTGAACACCGCACCCGGCGGCGTGGTGTCGTTGGCGGCGACCGTGTTGCTCAGCGTCTGTCCGGCCTGCACCGCGAAGGCATCGTTCTGCGGTGCCGGAGTGACGACCACGGTGACGCTGGCGGTATCGCAGTTGGCCGGCGCCGCCGCTTCGCAGATCTGGTAGGTGATCGTGGTCGAACCGGACACCACCCCGGTGCCCACGCTGATCGTGCCGTCCGGCGAGAGGGTGAAGCCACCCGGCGCGCCGACCAGGCTCAGCACCACGTCGGCGGCCGCCGGCGGCGAGACGCCGTTGAGGCTGTCGTTGGCGAGCACGCTGCCGCCCGTGGTCGCACCGGGCAGCACGCCGGTGAGCGTGTCATCGCCGGCGGTGAGCGTGCCGTTGTTGACGTTGAGTGTGACCGTGGCCGTGCCGCACAGGCTGCTGTTCGGTGCTGGCAGGCACGCGCGGTAAACGAAGGTCACCGGGCTGGGCGTGCCGATCGGCGGCGTATAGGTGAAGCTGCCATCGGTGTTGAACGCAAGCCCGGCGGGCGGCGTGCCCTGGATCGCCAAGGTAGACCCCGGCGGCAAGCTGTCATTGGTCGCCACACTGTTGCCCAGACTCTGCCCAGCCTGCACCGAGAAGGCATCGTTCTGCGGCGTGGGAGTGATGATCACCGTCACCGTGGCCGTGGCGCAGTTGCCTGGCGCGGCGGCCTCACAGATCTGGTAGGTGAGCGTGGTCGCGCCTGCCATCGTGCCGGTGGCCACGCTGATGGTGCCGCTGGGCGTGATCGCGAAGCCGGCGGGCGCGCCCACCAGGCTCAGCACTACGCTGGCCGCAGCCGGCGGCGAGACGCCGTTGAGGCTGTCATTGGCCAACACGCTGGCCGCCGAGGTGGTGCCGGGGGCGATGCCACTGAAGGTGTCATTGCCGGCCAGCAGCGAACCGGTGGTGATGTTGAGGGTGACCGTGGCTGTGCCGCACAGGGTCGTGTTCGGCGCCGGCAGGCAGGCCTGGTAGGTGAAGGTCACCGGCCCGGTGGTGCCACCCGGTGGGGTATAGGTGAACGAGCCATCGGCATTGAAGGTCAGGCCGGCCGGCGGCGTGCCCTGCAGCGCCCAGGTCGCGCCGGATGGCAGGTTGTCATTGCTGGCCACGCTGTTGCCCAGCGTCTGCCCCAGCTGCACGCTGAAGGCGTCGTTCTGCGGCAGCGGCGTCACCACCACGGTGACGCTGGCGGTATCGCAGTTGCTCGATGCAGCGGCTTCGCAGATCTGATAGGTGTGCGTGGTCGGGCCGGCGGTCACCCCGCCACCGACGCTGATCGTGCCGTCCGGGTTGATCGTGAAGCCGGCCGGTGCACCGACCAGGCTCAGCAGCACATCGGCGGGCGCCGGCGGCGAGACACCGTTGAGGCTGTCGTTGGCCAGCACGCTGCCGGCCGTGGTCGCGCCCGGCAGCACACCGGCAAGCGTGTCATCGGCGGCGACCAGGGTGCCGGTGTTGATGTTGAGCGTGACCGTGGCGGTCGCGCACAGTGCCGCATTCGGTGCCGGCAGGCAGGTCTGGTAGGTGAACGTGACCGGACCGGTGGTGCCGAGCGGCGGGGTATAGCTGAACGTACCATCGGCATTGAACGCGAGGCCCGCCGGAGGCGTGCCCTGCACGGCCCAGCTCGCGCCCGTCGGCATGCCATCGTTCGCCGCCACGTTGCCGTTGCTGATCGTGCCACCGGCCTGCACCGCGTAGGCATCGTTCTGCGGTGCCGGACGGATCACCAGCGCAACGGTGGCGGTATCGCAATTGGACGGCGCGGCGGTTTCGCAGATCTGATAGGTCAGCGTGGTCGCGCCGGCGACGACGCCGATCGGCACGTTGATCGTGCCATCAGCGGCAATGCTGTAGCCGGCCGGCGCGCCGACCAGGCTCAGCTGCACGCTGGCCGGGGCTGGCGGGCTGACGCCGTTGAGCGCATCGTTGCCGAGCACACTGGGTGTGGCGCTGCCGGGCGCGATGTCGACAAAGCTGTCGTCGGCCGCCGCCAGCGTGCCCAGGTTGACGTTGAGCGTGACCGTCGCCGTGCCGCAGACACCGGCATTGGGGGCCGGCAGGCAGGTTTGATACGTAACGGTCACCGCACCGGTGGTGCCCACCGGCGGCGTGTAGCTGAAGGTGCCGTCGCCATTGAACACCAGCCCGTTCGGCGGCGTGCCCTGCACGGCCCAGCTGGAGCCGGCCGGCATGCTGTCGTTGCCGGCAACGCTGCCGTTGACGAGCGTGCCGCCGGCAGGCACGGAGAACGCATCGTTCTGCGGGGCCGGCGTGATCACGATGCGGATCGCGGCGGTGGCGCAGTTGGTCGGCGAAGCCGTCTCGCAAAGCTGATAGGTCAGTGCGGTGGCCCCGGCGGTAACGCCGGCGGGAATCTGCACGGTGCCATCGTTGTTGATGACGAAGCCGGCCGGTGCACCGAGCAGCAGCAGCTGCACCGTCGCCGCAGCCGGCGGACTCACGCCATTGAGCGAATCGTTGTTCAACACGCTCGGCGTGGCCGCCCCCCCGGTGACCGGCGCGGCGAAGATATCGTCGTTGGCGACAACGGCGTTGACGGCGATGGTCAAGGTGGCCGTGGCGGTGCTGCAGATGGCGGCATCCGGTGCAGGCAGGCAGGCCTGGTAGGCGAACGTGACCGGGCCGACGGTACCGGCCGGCGGCGTATAGGTGAAGCTGCCGTTGCTGTTGAACACCAGGCCCTGGGGCGGCGCGGCCACGCTCCACGTCGAGCCGGCCGGCATGTTGTCGTTGCCCGACACGTTGCCGCTGTTGGGCTGACCGGCCTGCACGGCGATCGCATCATCGACGGGTGCCGGACGCACCACCAGGGCGATGCTCGCGGTGGCGCAGTTGTTCGCCGCGGCGATTTCGCAGACCTGGTAGCTCAGCGTGATCGCGCCGGTAGGCGCGTTGCCCGCGACCGAGACCGTGCCGTTGGGGTTGATCGTGAATCCGGCCGGCGCGCCGACCAGGCTCAGCGAGACGCTGGAGGCCGGTGCCGGGCTGACGCCGTTGAGCGCATCGTTGTTCAACACACTGGGCGTTGCACCGCCTGGCGCGATCGCACCGAAGCTGTCGTCGCTCGCGACCAGCGCGCCGTTGTTGATGTTGAGCGTGACCGTGGCCGTGCCGCAGATGGCCGTGTCCGGTGCGGGCAGGCAGGCCTGGTAGGTGAAACCGGTGGGGCTGGTGGTGCCGGCCGGCGGCGTGTAGCTGAAGCTGCCGTCGACATTGAAGGTCACACCGGCCGGCAGTGCGCCCGGCACGCTGTAGAGCGACCCGATGGGCATGTTGTCGTTGCCCGACACCGTGTCGTTGATCGTCTGGCCCGCCTGAACGGCGAATGCATCGTTGACCGGCGCAGGCGCCACCACCAGCGCGATACTGGCGGTGGCACAGTTGGACGACGCAGCGGCTTCGCAGATCTGGTACGTGAGCGTGGTGGCGCCGGCGGCGGTCCCGGCAGTGACCGTGACCGCGCCATCGGTGGCGATGGCGAAACCGGTCGGCGCACCGATCAGCGACAGCACCACCTCGGCCGGCAGCGGCGTGGCCGAGTTGAGCGTGTCGTTGGCCAGCACCGACGGCGAGGCGGCACCGGGCGCGAGCGGGGTGGCAAACGTGTCGTCCAACGCTACCAGCGTGCCGCTGTTGACGTTGAGGGTGACGCTGGCCGTCGCGCAGACGCCTGCATCCGGTGCCGGCAGACAGACCCGGTAGGCAAACGGGATTGCGCCGCTGAAGCCGACCGGGGGCGTATAGCTGAAGGTGCCGTCGGCCGCGAGCACGAGGCCATCCGGCGGGATGTTGAGCACGGTGAACTGGGCACCCACCGGCGCGTTATCGTTGCTGGCCACCGAGCCGTTCAGCACCTGGCCCGAGGGCGTGGACAACGCATCGTCCACGGCGGACGGCGCGACCACCACGCGTGCGGTGGCGGTGGCGCAGTTGGATGGCGCCGCCGCTTCACAGAGCTGGTAGGTCAGGTTCTTCACCCCTGCAGGCGTGCCCGGCGCCACCGTCACCGCGCCCTCGGCGGTGATGGCCACGCCGGCCGGCGCGCCCTGCAACGACAGCAGCACATCGGCTACCGCCGGCGGCGTGCTGCCATTGAGCGCATCGTTGGCCAGCACCGAGGTAGTGCTGCCGCCGGTGACCGGGTTGATCGGCGTGGTGCTGAAGTCATCCGGATTGGCAGCGAGCGTACCTGCGTTGACCGTGATGGTGGCGCTGGCGTTCGCGCACAACGCAGCGTTCGGTGCTGGCAGGCAGACCTGGTAGGCGAATGTGACCGGGCCCGTAGTGCCGACCGGTGGGGTGTAGGTGAAGCTGCCACTGCCGCTGAACACCAGGCCGGCCGGCGCGGTGCCGGTGACGGTGAACTGCGCGCCCCCCGACACGTTGTCGTTGTCACCCACGTTGCCGTTGAGCGCCTGCCCGGCCGCCGTGGAGAACGTGTCATTGGTGGCCGACGGGGTTACCACCAGGCGGATGGTCGCGCTGGCGCAGTTGCCGGGCAGCACCGCCTCGCACACTTGGTAGGTCAGTACCGTGGCGCCGCCCGTGGCGCCCACGGGCACCTGCAGCAGGCCGTTTGCATCGAGCGTGTAACCGGCCGGCGCGCCGATCAGGCTGAGCAGTACGCTGCCCGCCGCCGGCGGCGTAGTGCCATTGAGGCTGTCGTTGAGCAGCACGCTGGTCGCGCTGCCACTGCCGGGTGCCAGCGGGGTGGCGCTGAAGTCGTCGTCCAACGCCACCAGGGTGCCGGCGTTGACGTTGATCGTGGCACTGGCGCTGCTGCACTGCGTGCTCTCCGGTGCCGGCAGGCAGACCGTGTAGGTGAACGCGACCGGCCCGGTGACGCCGGCCGGCGGGGTGTAGAGGAAGCTGCCGTCCGTCCCGAACTGCAGTCCGGCCGGCGCCGCTGCGGTCAGCGTGAACACCGCGCCGGCCGGCGCGTTGTCGTTGCTGCCGACGGCGCCTGCCAGCAACTGTCCCACCGGGGTGGAGAAGATGTCGGCGGCGGCGAGCGGCGACACCACCAGGCTTATCTGCGCCGAGTCGCAGTTGCTCGGCAGCGCCGCTTCACACAGCTGATAGGTGAGCGTCACCGCACCAGCCGGCACGCCGCTGCCGATCGTCAGTGTGCCGTCGGCCAACAGCGTGTAACCCGCCGGCGCACCGACCAGGCTGAGCAGCACATCGGCCGACGCCGGCGGTACCGCACCGTTGAGGCCGTCATTGCCCAGCACCGATCCGGTACTGCCACCGGTGACGGGATTGATCGGCGTTGCGCGGAGATCATCGTCGTTGGCGACCAGGGTGCCGGCATTGACGTTGATCGTCGCAGTCCCACCCGAGCAGACCGCGGTGTCCGGCGCCGGCAGGCACGCCTGGTAGGCGAACGTCACCGCGCCCTGGGTTGCCACCGGCGGGATGTAAGTGAAGCTGCCGTCGGGGTTGAACACCAGCCCTGCCGGCGCCGTGCCGCTGAGGCTGAAGCCCGCGTTCGCCGGGACGTTGTCATTACCGGCCACGCTTGCACTCAGCGCCACGCCGACCTGTGTACTGAAGGTGTCGTTGACCGCCACCGGAGCCAGCAGCAACTGCACCGACGCGGTAGCGCAGTTGGCGGGCAATGCCGCTTCGCACAGCTGGTAGGTGAAGGTCACCGCACCGGCCGCTGCGCCGCCGGGAACCGACACTGTGCCGTTGCTGTTGATCACGTAGCCGGCTGGTGCACCGATCAGGCTCAGGATCACCTGCCCCGGCGCCGGCGGGATCGCGCCGTTGATGGTGTCGTTGCCGAGCACGCTGTTGGTGGTGCCGCCGGTGGCGGGATTGAGGATCGCGCTGCGGAAATCATCGTCGTTGGCGACCAGGGTGCCGGCATTGACGTTGAGGGTGACCGTGGCGGTATCGCAGACGGCGGCCAACGGCGCGGCCAGGCAGGCCTGGTAGGTGAAGGTGGAGGTGCCGGTGTACTGCGCCGGCGGGGTGTAGGTGAAGCTGCCATCGGCGTTGAACACCAGCCCGGCAGGTGTCGCGCCGGTCACCGCATAGGTGGTGCCGACAGCGACGTTGTCGTTCACTGCCACGTTGCCGCTGACCGGCGTGGCCACCTGCGTGGTGTAGGCATCGGCCACCGCATCCGGAGCGATCACCACCGCGATGCTGGCGGTGGCGCAGTTGCTGGTTCCCGCCTGGCACAGCTGATAGGTGAGGCTGACCGGCCCGGCCGGCGCGCCAGCGGGCACCTGCAGCTGGCCATTGGGCTCGAGCGTGTAGCCCGCCGGCGGTGCGTTGATCAGCGACAGCGTGGTCTGCGCCGGCGGGATGGGCGCGCCGTTGACAGTGTCGTTGTCCAGTACGCTGGCGGTCAGCCCGCCGGCACTGGTCAGGGGCGTGCCGGTGAAGTCATCGTTGCCGGCCGCGATGGCGGCCGCGCCAACGTTGAGGGTCACGTTGGCTGCATCGCACACGCCCGCATTCGGTGCCGGCAGGCACGCTTGATAACGGAAGGTATCCGGCCCGGTAAAGGCAGACTGCGAGGTGTAGCTGAAACTGCCGTCGGCAGTGAGCACTACCGTGCCGTGCGCGGCCACCGCAAGCAGGCTGAACTGGGCGCCAGTCGGCACGTTGTCATTGCCCGCGACACTGCCTGCCAGGGCAATACCTGCGACGGCCACGAAAGCATCGTCCACCGCATCGGGCGCGACCACCAGCTGCACGTTGGCAGTGGCACAGTTGGTCGGCGCGGCCAGTTCGCAGAGCTGGTAACTGAAGCTCACCGCGCCGGCCGCAGCACCCACCGGAACCAACACCTGTCCTGCCGCGTTGACGGCGTAGTTGGCCGGCGCGCCGGTAAGGGCCAGGGTGACCGCGGCGGGCAGGACCGCCGCACCGTTGAGGGTGTCGTTGCCGAGCAGGCTGATCGTGGTGGTGGTGCCCGGCTGCAGCGGCGTGGTGAACACGTCGCTGACCGCGGCGATCTGGTTGGCCTGCACGTTCACGCTGACCGTGGCGGTATCGCAGACGGTCGCGTTCGGCGCCGGCAGGCAGACCTGGTAGGTGAAGGAATCCGGCCCGGTGTTGGCGTTGATGGGCGTGTAGCTGAAGGTGCCATCGGCGTTGACCACTGCGGTGCCACGGGTGGGCGCGGTGCCCAGCGTGTAGGCCGAACCGCTGGCGATGTTGTCGTTGCCGGCCAGACTGCCGGTGGCCGGTTGTCCGCCACCGGGTGTGGTCACCGTGTCGTTGACCGCGTCGGGGCTGATCACCAGGTTGGCGGTGGCCGTTGCACAGTTGGCCGGCAGCGCGTTTTCGCAGAAGCGGTAGGTCAGGGCCAGGGGACCGGCTGCCGCAGTGGCAGGCACCTGGATGGCGCCGTTGCCGGTGATGGCAAACCCGGCCGGCGCACCGACCAGCGTCATCGTCACCTGGGCCTGCGGCACCGCGCCGCCGTTGAAGGTGTCATTGGTCAGCACGCTCGGGGTGAGCCCGCCCGCACCGGACGGCAGGGGCGTGGTGAAGGTGTCGTCAGCGGCCACCAGGGCATTGGCATTGACCACGATCGAGGCGGTCGCGGTGGCGCACACGCCGCCATCCGGTGCCGGCAGGCAGAGCTGGTACTGGAACGAGGTCGCCGCGGCGATGCCACCGGCGGGCGCATAGACGAAGCTGCCCTCCGCGTTGAGGGTGAGCCCGGTCGGCGGCGTGCCGACTGCGCTGAAGGTTGCGCCGGCAGGTGCGTTGTCGTTGCTGGCCACGGAGCCGCTGAGCGACGCTGCGCCACCGGTGGCGTTGAAGCTGTCGTTCACCGCGGTCGGACCGATGATCATGCTGGCTGTGGCGGTGGCGCAGTTGGTCGGCAAGGTGTTTTCGCAGATCTGGTAGGTCAGTGTGGTCGCCCCGGCGGCCGCACCCGCGGGCACGGTGATCACGCCTGCGCTGTTGATGGTGAAGCCGGCCGGTGCGTTCTGCAGCGCGATGATCAGATCGGCTCCATTCACCGGCGCGCCGTTGAGCGTGTCGTTGCCGAGCACGGTGGGCGTGCTGCCGCCCGTGGTCGAGGAGATCGGCGCAGTGAAGGCATCGTTGTTGGCGACCAGCGCGTTGGCCTGTACCGGCATGGCTGGCGTGGTGGCGCTGTTGTCGCCCGGCGTCGGATCGGTGGTACCGGTGGGCAGTACCAGCGACACGCTGTTGGCCGGCACCGTGGCCGGTGTGCTGGTGGGTGCGGTGCCATTGACCAGCAGCACGACGCTGTCGCCGACCGCGACATTGACCTGCACGTTGATCGCGTTGCCACTGCCATTGCCCTGTGCACACGAGGAGGCGGCGGTGGTGGCCTGGCAGGTCCAGCTGACATTGGTGAGCAGCGCGGAGACGGTGTCGACCACGCCCACGCCCGAAGCCGCCGACGGGCCGGCGTTGTTGACCTGGATGCGGTACTGCACCGCCCCCCCGGCGGCGACCGGGGTGGCACTGAGCAGGGTCTTGGTGACACTCAGCTGGGCCTGCAGCGCCAGTGTGTTGCTGTCGGTCGCACTGTTGTTGCCCAATGCGGGATCGGCCACGTCGGTCGGTGCGGTGACGGTGGCGGTATTGTTGAGCGGGTTGGGATAGCTCTGCGCCAGCAGCGGCGGCGGCAGCAGCAACGCGAGCAGGGCCACCGCGCATGCGATGCGGGCCGAGGCCATCCCTGCCCTGCGGTGTTTGCCGGTTGCTGCCATGCGCTCGTCCTCGAAGCCAGTGGTCCCATCCATCCCCTGCGCGGGTCAGCCCGCGCTACCCGCCGTACTGCACCGGGCGCTAGTACGCGCCCGGGTTGCTGCTGAAACTGACCGGTACGCTGATCGTGGCCTGCCCGCCGTTGATCAGGTTCACCCCGACATTCACCGCGTTGGCGCCCACCGCGCCGCCACTGGCCGCTGCGCAGGTGCTGCCACTGGTGGCGCTGCAGGTCCAGGCGCCACGCAGCGTGGTGCCGCCGGGCAGGCTGTCGGTGACCACGGCGTTGGTGACGGCATCCGGGCCGTCGTTGCGCACCAGCAAGGTGTAGGTGGCGGTGCCGCCCGGTGTGTAGCTGCCGCTGCCGTCGGTCTTGGTGATCGACAGATCCGCCTGGCGCGTTCGATTGGTGATCCGGCAGACCAGTGTCACCGCGGTGGCGGTCATCGCTGGCGCCTGCAGCGTGAAACTGCCGCCGCTGCCCGAGGACACCACGGTGTTGTTCTGGTCCGTGCACTGCCAGGTGCTGGCATAGCGGGTCAGCGTGGTGCCGGCTGCGGCGGCTTCGGCCAGGGCGTAGCTACCGCCGGGGACAGTGATCACCGGCGCGGTGGCACCGTTGTTGCCGACATTGCTGGCCGAACCGACGGTGCTGCCGTTGTAGGTGATGGACAGATTGAACCGCCCGCTATCGCTGGTCGGCTGCAGGTCCTTGACCAGCTGCACTGTCGCCGCGCACGCCTGGGTAATGCCTTCCACGGTGAAGACCGCTTGGCCGATGCGGATGCCGAGCAGGCCCAGCAGGTTGTCGACCACCCCGCCGAGCACGGCGGTCAGTACCGGCGTGACCAGCGCATTGACCTGCGTGCGGATCGGGGTGAGCAGCACGTTGACGATGCCGTTGACGAGGTCCGCCACCGGCAGCGGCAACGCGATGCCACCCAGCAGTGTCACCGTGGGATTGCCGCTGGTGACCTGGATGCTGAGTGAATTGACCAGGGTGGAGACCATGGTCGCCGCACTGACCGTGCCGGCATTCAACGTGCGTGTCTGCGGATACGGGCCGGTGAAGCTGGCGCTCTGCAGCCCGGGGGTGGCAGTGGCGAAACTGCGGATGCTGACCGTCAGCGGGACGGTGATGTCAGCGATCGGCGTGAGCAGCCCCAACACGTTGGCCGACACCCGCACCCGCACGCTGAGCGAGGTCAGCGTGGCCGCACTCAGCGCTGTGTCGGTCAGCACTGTGCTGCGGTTGAAGAACGTCGCATCGCTGATCTGTCCGACATACAGGTTCACCAGGCCCGGCCGCGCCTGCAGCGTGACCGCGTTGCCGACCAGGTTGATCGCCGAGATCGACCCTTCCGCGCGCGCGACATCGGCGTAGACCTGCAGATGCAGGACATCGGCAGTGACGCTGGTGTTGGACAGGCTGACGCCCAGCAGATTCAGCCCATTGAGCGCTGCCGAGAGCGTGCCGGTGTTCAACCCCTGTACCAGATCCAGATCCAGCTTGATGCGGATCGCCGCGCTGTGGAAGGCAGCCCCTGCGGCACCGCAGGTGTAGACCGGCGGTTCCACCGCCTGCAGCCACAGGCGCACATTGGCGACGCCATTGAGGCCGAGCGCAGCGGTGTTGACCGTGATCGGGGCAGGTGTGGTGAGGACGTTGCGGAAGTTGTAAAGCTGCACGCCGCCAGTGAGCAGGTCCAGCACGTTGAGCCGCACGGTCGCCAGCGAGCCGGTCGGGAGCGCGATCTGCAGGATGTCCGCCAGGCGGATGCTGCCGCTCGTGCCCGCCACGCCGAGCGGCAACGCGTTGAGCACGTTGGCGGCCGCGGTCTGCCCGTCGGCCTGCAACACCTGCACCATTGCCGCACGCAGTTGCCCCAGGGTAATGTTGGCGTTGAGCACTTGGCTGGGGTCACTGACCACCACGCCGCCGTTGAGCTGGGTCAGCAGCGCGTTGAGATTGATGTTGGCGCCGGCCAGGTTGTTCCAGTCGGCCACGCTGAGATTCAGCGTGGTGCCAGGCAGCAGTGCGCCGAACAGCAGATTGAGGATGGGGCTCTGCGTGGAATCAATCGAGGCCAGGCGGGGCCCGGCGCTCACGCACGCACCGGCCGTGCAGGCCGATTGCGCACTGGCAGAAGAAATACCCGCACTTAATGCGATCAACATCACAAATAACAGCGAAAACGCCCTCAAGCTGAATCGCCGTAACGCTGACTTCACACCAGTAACTCTATCCATCGGCCATCCCCTGCGTCCTGGCCGAAGCGGTCTTTCACGGGCCGGTGGGTACCGACCATGATCGACAGGGCATCGGCCTGCTTCCGATGTTTTGGATGTCCCGGCGCATCATGGCCGGCTTGAGGGATTAACTACGTGCACGGATGAAAATCGTCAAACCGGCCACATCGTGCACAGGGGGAAGTTTCACTGTCGCCCGTCGGATTATCGGTGGAGCGATTGCAGCGACAAGGCCGGCAAGCAGTTCTGTACAGGCGGAGAAAAGAATCACTGCCCGGTAAGTATCGATAACCATCCACTGTTCAAGGAACGAGAGAGGGGAAGGCCATGTTGGCGATGTCGGATCGGATTCGCGCAGCACGCACCAGCGCAGGGATGTCACAAACGCAGTTGGCAGTGGAAACCGGGGTCAAGCGCAGTGCCGTAGCGCAGTGGGAACGCCGTGGAGGTACCCACCCGAGCGTGTCGCATCTGGCACATATCGCCATCTGTACGCGAGTGCGATTCGAATGGTTGGCCACCGGCCGCGGCGTGTGCAAAGCCAGCGGGGAGGAACTGACGGTGACCGCGCCCGCACAGGATTACGTGCGCGATGATCTGGAGGGCAACGTTCTGTCGCTGCTGCGGCGCCTGCCACCGCGCAAGCGGCAGGTGGCGCAATCCATCATCGAGATGCTCGCCGTCTAGATGACGACCGCCAGTGATTACGCCGCCGGCTCCAGTGCGGCACGCGGCGGCAGCGACCAGTCGATGCGATCGTGGCCGCGGCGCTGCAGGTACTCGTTGGCCATCGAAAAATGGCGGCAGCCGAGGAAGCCGCGATGCGCCGACAGCGGCGAAGGATGCGGCGCCTTGAGCACGCGGTGCCGGCCGGTATCGATGACCTTGCCCTTCTGCTGGGCGTAGCTGCCCCACAGGAGAAACACCAGGCCTTCGCGCTCGCGGTTGAGGGTGTCCACCACGTGATCGGTGAAGCCCTCCCAGCCGCGCCGTTGATGCGAGCCGGCGTTGCCCGCTTCCACGGTCAGCACCGCATTGAGCAGCAGCACCCCGCGGTGCGCCCACGGCAACAGGCAGCCATGGTCCGGGCGCGGAATGCCCAGATCGGCCTCGATCTCTTTGTAGATGTTCAGCAGCGATGGCGGCACCGGTACGCCCGGCATGACCGAGAAACTTAGGCCATGGGCCTGGCCATACCCGTGATACGGATCTTGGCCGAGAATGACCACCTTGACCTGATCGAAGGGCGTGGCGTCGAACGCGGCGAAGATCTGCGGGCCGGGGGGAAACACCTGGGCACCGGCGGCCTTGCGCTGGCGCAGGAACGCGGACAGTTCCCGCATCTCCGGGCGCAGCAGGTAATCACCGATACGCGTCTTCCAGCTCGCTTCGAGCTGGATGCTGGGCACTACATCGTCATTCATCGCACGACAGGCTTTTCGTTGAGGCGGGATAGGCGCAGCTGGAACAGCACCTTGGTGATGAGCAGACGCTCTTCGATCGGCTTCTGCACCAGATCGTTGGCACCGGCCTGGAGCAGGCCGGACTGGTTGTGCGGGTTGCCGTCGCCGGTCATGACCAGCACCGGCAGGCGGCGCTTGCCATAGCCGAAGTCCACGCGCACGCGCTGCACCACATCGCGGCCACTGAGCTCGCCCTTGAGCGTGACATCGGTAAGCACCAGATCGATGCGGTGGCTGCTGCGGCCTAGCGACTCGGCGGTGAGCAGCGCGAACGCGTCTTCGGCCGTCAACACGTGCAGCACGTTCAAGCCCTGCCGTTCGAGCATGCGCTTGGTCGCCTCGGCGACGACGCGGCTGTCTTCGACATACAGGATCGTCGCGCCCGGAATGGTCTCTGGCTGCACATAGCCACGGATGAAGGTGGCCAAGGCTTCGTGACCGAGCGCCTTGTCGAAATAATCGGTGACGTACTCGGTGAAGCGGCGCTGCTCCAGATGCTGCTGCGCATCGCCGGAGACCACGATCACCGGCACGTAGGCTTGGCCGGCCGCGTCGCGCACGATGCGCGCCAGGTCGAGCCCGTCGCCATCGCTCAGGGTGAGCGAGGTGGTGACCAGGCTGACCGGCCCGGCATCCAGCGCCGCACGCGCCTCGGCGATGCTCGCGCAGCCCACCACGTCCACTGCCGGCAGTTCGCGTTGCAGCACATCGGCAATCAACTTGCGGACCAGCTTGGAGCCGTCGACGACCATCACGCGCGGTGCGTCGTCGGCGAGGTGCTTGAGGGCTTGCGGACGCATGCGGGCCTCAGGTTTCGGTCGGGCGGGTCTGGCGCAGGAAATGCCCCGTCACCAGCCAGGCGCCCAGCCAGCCCAGCACCACGGTGCCGAGCAGCACGAACGAGGAATGCAGCAGGTCCAGCCCGTGCAGCACGAACGGGCTGCCGTAACTCTGCGAGAGCGCGGCCAACGGCGGGCGCAGCGCCAGCCCGGCCGCACCGATCAGCGCCAGCGCGACGGCACCGGCCCCCAGGCCGTACCACGCGCCCAGATACAGGAACGGGCGGCGGATGAAGCCATCGCTGGCGCCCAGCAGCTGCAGCACGCCGATCTCATCGCGGCGGGCCTGGATGTCCAGGCGCACGGTGTTGCCGACCACCAGCGCGGCACCGAGGCCGAGCAGCACCGACAGCACCTGCACCAGGCGCGTACCGAAGCCCAGCCAGCCATCCAGGCGTTTGCGCCACAGCGCATCATGCTGGACCAGATCGGCCTGCGGCAGGCCTTCCAGCGACTGCGCCAGGCGCGCGTCATCGGCACCCTCGCCCGGGGTGACGATCAACAGGGTCGGCAGTGGATTGTCATGCAGCGCATCGATCGCTTCACCCAGCCCGGCACTTTCGCGCAGCTCGGCCAGGCCCTGCTCCGGGGTCTGCACGGTGACGTTGGCCACATCGGCGCGGCCGCGCAGGGTCTCGGCGACCTGGCGGGCCGCATCGGTACCGGCATCGGTCTTGAGGAACAGGTTGATGTCGCGCGACTGCTGCACGCTGCCGGCGAAGTGCTTGAGGTTGTCCAGCGCGATCGACAGGCCCAGCGGCAGGGCCAGCGCGAGCGCCATCACCATCACGGTGAGCAGGGTCGCCCACGGCTTGCGCCACGCACGGCCGAGGCTGAAGACCACGCTGTGGCCGTGATGGTGCAGCCACACGCCCAAGCGCGACGGCGCGGTGGTTTCTTTGGTCACCGGAGTAGTCATTCGGCCAGGTCCTGCGGCGAGATGTCATCGACCAGGCGGCCGTGATCCAGGATCAGCACGCGCTTGCGCATGCGCCGCAGCAGGGCCAGGTCGTGGCTGACCACCAGCACGCTGGTACCGCGATCGGGCAGTTCGGCAAACAGCGCCATGATTTCCGCCGCCAACGTGGGATCGAGATTGCCGGTGGGCTCATCGGCGACCAGCAGCGTGGGCTCGCCGACGATCGCACGGGCGATGCCGACGCGCTGCTGTTCACCGGCCGACAGCTGCGAGGGCAGGGCTTTTTCGCGGTGGCCCAGGCCCATGCGTTCGAGTACCGAACGCACGCGCTTGCCGATCTCGTTACGGCGGGTGCCGCGCAGTATCAACGGCAGGGCGACGTTCTCGGCGATGCTGCGGTCCATCAGCAGGCGATGGTCCTGGTACACCGCACCGACCTCGCGCCGATGCCGCGGAATACTCCCGCCGCGCACCTTCAGCAGGTTGCGCTCATTGAAGATCACCGCGCCGCGGCTGGGCCGCTCGTCGAGGTGGATCAACTTGAGCAGGGTGCTCTTGCCCGCACCGGAATGGCCGGTGACGAACAGCATTTCCCCGGGGGCGACATCGAAGCTGACGTCCACCAGTGCCTGGTGGCCGCCGGCATATTGTTTGCTGACATTGTCAAAACGCAGGACGCTCATTGCCTGATTATGCAGGACGAGGGTGGCGCGTAGGTAACGGCAACCTGATGGGGCGCTGATCGGTAGTGCCGGCCGCTGGCCGGCTCCCCGTACTGCCTGCAGCGTGCAGCGCCGGCCAGCGGCCGGCACTACCCGTGAATCGGCAACAGGATCAGCTGCCGGAGAGCATCCGGCGGATCTTGCGGCCCAGGCGCGTCAGGAACGAGGCGCCCGGATCGGCGGCAGGCGTGCCGCGCATCGGCTTGGCCGTCACCTGCACCGGGGTCACCGGGCCGGTCGCTGCGGCGCCCTCGGCACCTTCGACCGGACGGCCGTGGCGACGACGACGACGCTTGCGCGGCGCGCGCTCACCTTCCACCGCCGGGCTGCCATCGGCAGACGGCGCGGCGGTCGGGGCCAGCTGCGGCTTGACCTCGGCATCGACGGCGGCGACCGGCGGCTCGCCTTCCACGCGCGGCTTGCGCTCGCGACGCGGCTTGCCATCGGCACTGCGCTCGCCCGGTGCACGGCGTTCGCCACGGCCACCGGCCGGCTTGCCGCCACGGCTGCTGCCACCGCCACGACGCTGCTCTTCGGCGGCACGCGCTTCGCGTGCTTCGCGGAAGATCTGGCCGACGCTTTCGTTCTCGTCGCCCTCGGCATCACCCTCGCCTTCCGGCGACGGTGCACGCGGCGCGCGCGGGATCGGGGTCAGGATTTCGCTGGTGACCGGCTCGACCGGGATCTTCTGCTCGATGTAAGCCTCGATGTCCGGCAGGCCCATCGCGTAGCGCTCGCACGCAAAGCTGATCGCATCGCCTTCTTCGCCCAGGCGCGCGGTGCGGCCGATGCGGTGCACGTAGTCTTCCGCATCGAACGGCAGATCGTAGTTGTAGACGTACTTGATGCCGTCGATGTGCAGGCCGCGGGCGGCGACATCGGTGGCGACCAGGATTTCCAGCTGACCCTTCTGGAAGCGGTTGAGCAGGCTCTCACGCTTCTTCTGCGGCACATCGCCGGACAGCACGCCGACGCGGTAACCGGCTTTTTCAAGCGAACGCGCCACGCGCTCGACGAACACCTTGGTGTTGACGAACACCATGGTGCGGGCGCCTTCGCTGCGCGAGAGCAGGCCCAGCAGCAGCGGAATCTTCTCTTCGTCGGCCGGGAAATAGATGCGCTGGCGCACGCGGGCGGCGGTAATGGATTCGCTCTCCACCACCAGCTTCTGCGGCTCGTTCATGTGCTCGTAGGCCAGCTCCAGCACGCGATGGCTGAGCGTGGCGCTGAACAGCAGCGTCTGGCGCGTGCTGCGCTCGGGCATGCGGCGCAGCAGGAAGCGGATGTCCTTGATGAAGCCCAGGTCGAACATGCGGTCGGCTTCGTCGAGCACGCAGATTTCGCAGGCGTGCAGCGAGACCACCTTGTGCTGCTTGACGTAGTCGATCAGGCGGCCCGGGGTGGCGATGATCACGTCCACGCCCTGCTGCAGGATCTCGCGCTGTTTGTCGTAGTCCACACCACCGTAGACCAGCGCGAAGCGCAGGCCGAGGTCGGAGCCGAACTTCACGGCATCCTTGTGGATCTGGATGGCCAGCTCGCGGGTCGGGGCCAGGATCAGCGCGCGCGGGTCTTCCGGCTTGCGATCGGCCAGTGCCGGGCGGGTCAGCAGGCGGTTCACCACCGCGACCAGGAAGGCCAGCGTCTTGCCGGTGCCGGTCTGGGCCTGGCCGGCGACGTCGCCGCCGGGCAGCGCGACCGGCAGGGTCAGCGCCTGGATGGGCGTGCAACGGGTGAATCCGGCTCCTTCAAGGCCGGCCTGCAGGGCCGGATGCAGCTCGAAAGAGGAGAAGGTCAAATCGGTCAGCGGTTTGTCGCTCATGAGTCCGTCTTGGTAAGGCCAGCCGGCAGAGGTGCGGGTGGCTTGCATCATCTTGGGGGGCACCGTCGCAAACGGCCCCTGCGCCGGGATTGGCGGGGCCGGACTCGGGTCCAGGGCGCCGCGCAATGCCCCAGTTTAACGCAATGTCGGCGGCAAACCGGGATCACCCGTCTCTATACCCCGTGAGAATGCCCGCCCGGCGCGCCATTACAGCGCGTTGGAGCGGCTGGCATGCGCTCTGCACCTCGTATTCACCCGCCCTGCCGCCGGTTGAACGGCGCGGCTGGCGGGGCTGGAACCGTCGTCCTGGCCCCCGCATATCAACCGGGATCGTCGCGATAACGCAGGTGGGCGATCACGGGACGCTTCTTTCCAACCAGCGTCTGTCCGGTCACGGCGATAGCGGTACACTGCGCCCCGTGAGCGTCCAGGCATCCGCCGAACGCACCGCTGGCCGCCCGCGGCCACGAGGCACCAGACGAGGGTGACGCCCGCTTGGCGTTGCCCAAATTCAACTTCCTCCGGCCCTGCCGGGTGCATTACCAGACGAGAAACCAAGATGAGCGACAAGGTTGTACATGTCGGCGACGCCGACTTTGATAGCGCAGTGCTGAATTCCAAGGAACCGGTGCTGGTCGATTTCTGGGCCGAATGGTGTGGTCCCTGCAAGATGATCGCCCCGGCGCTGGATGAACTGGCCGACGCCTACAACGGCCGCGCCAAGATCGCCAAGGTCAACGTGGATCAGAACCGCGCCCTGGCTGCCAAGTACCACGTGCGCTCGATCCCGATGCTGCTGGTATTCAAGGACGGCGAAGTCCAGGCGCAGCAGATCGGTGCCGTCGGCAAGGCCCAGCTGGCCGGCATGCTCGACAAGGCCCTGGCCTGATCGCAGCGGGCAGCCGGCACCGTCCGGCTGCCACGCGGGCCCGTCGCCCGCATGAATGACCCTGCCCCACCCGGCTTGCGCGCCGCCGCGAGCCGGTGTTAGTGTCGGCATATCCGGCCGCATTCGCGCGCCGCATCTTCTGGACGCAGTTTCCTTCCAGATCCTTTCCCAACGTTCGCCGCCCTGCCGGGCGCTCGCACCTTCTAGCGAGGAATCCAGCACTTGTCCGATATCACTACTTCCGAACCCGGGAGCGCCGACGCGCCCGCCGAGAAGCGCGTGCGCAAGCCGCGCGTCGCCAAGGCCGCCGCCAACACCGCTGCCGAAGCCGGTTCCCCCCCTTCACAACCCGCTCTGCCTCTGGCTGCCGCGTCTGACGCGCCGGCGCCGGCTGCCGCTCCTTCGGCGGCCCCGCAGGCATCGGCGCCGGCAGCTTCTGCCGGTGGCGACGCATCGCCCTCGCAGGGCGGTGGTCAGCAGGACACCGGCGACGGTGGCCAGCGCAACCAGAATGGCCGCAACCAGAACCCGTACCAGCAGGGCCAAGGTCAGGGTCAAGGTCAGAATCAAGGCCAAGGCCAGGGTCAGGGCCAAGGCAACCGCCGCGACCGTTTCCGCAATCGCCGCGACCGCAACCGCGGTGGCGATCGCTACAACGACGACGGCATGCCGCAGGACAACGGCGAACAGCAGCCGTTCGTGCGCAGCCAGCAGGCCAACGTGCCCGAAGGCTTCCCGGTCTATTCGCTGAGTGACCTCAAGCGCATGCCGGCACAGAAGCTGCTGGAAATCGCCGAGCAGCTGCAGATCTCCGAAGGCGTGGCCCGCGCCCGCAAGCAGGACGTGATCTTCGCCCTGCTCAAGGTGCTGACCCGTCATGGCGACGGCGTCGCCGCCGATGGCGTGCTGGAAATCCTGCCCGACGGCTTCGGGTTCCTGCGCGCGGCTGAAGCCAGCTACCTGGCCGGCCCGGACGATACCTACATTTCGCCCAGCCAGATCCGCCGCTTCAACCTGCGTACCGGCGATCACCTGTCCGGCCGCATCCGCTTCCCGAAGGACGGCGAGCGCTACTTCGCGCTGTCGATCGTGGACACCATCAACGGTGAGCCGCTGGAAGCGTCCAAGAACAAGGTGCTGTTCGAGAACCTGACCCCGCTGTTCCCGCGCAAGCGCTTCACCCTGGAACGTGGCAACGGTTCGTCCGAAGACATCACCGGCCGCATCCTTGATCTGATGGCACCGCAGGGCAAGGGTCAGCGTTCGCTGATCGTCTCCCAGCCCAAGGCCGGCAAGACGATGATGATGCAGCAGGTGGCCACGGCGATCACCACCAATCATCCGGACGTCCACCTGATCGTGCTGCTGATCGATGAGCGTCCGGAAGAAGTGACGGAAATGCAGCGCACCGTGCGCGGCGAAGTCATCAGCTCCACCTTCGACGAGCCGGCCGCCCGTCACGTGCAGGTTGCCGAAATGGTGATCGAGCGTGCCAAGCGCCTGGTCGAGCACAAGAAGGACGTGGTGATCCTGCTCGACTCGATCACCCGCCTGGCACGTGCGTACAACAACGTGGTGCCCAGCTCGGGCAAGGTGCTGACCGGTGGTGTGGATGCCAACGCCCTGCACCGCCCCAAGCGCTTCTTCGGCGCGGCGCGTAACGTGGAGGAAGGCGGCAGCCTGACCATCATCGCTACCGCGCTGGTCGATACCGGCAGCAAGATGGACGAGGTGATCTACGAAGAGTTCAAGGGCACCGGCAACAGCGAAGTGCACCTGAGCCGTCGTATCTCCGAAAAGCGCGTGTTCCCGGCGATCGACATCAACCGCTCGGGTACCCGCCGTGAAGATCTGCTGATCGAACCGGAACTGCTGCAGAAGATCTGGATCCTGCGCAAGCTGCTGCATCCGATGGATGAAATGGCTGCGATGGAATTCCTGCTCGACAAGATGAAGAACACCAAGTCCAACGACGAGTTCTTCGGTTCGATGAAGCGCTGATCGGCGCATCATCCGGACAGGAAAAGGCCCCGCATTGCGGGGCCTTTTTCATTACGGGACTCAGGGACAGGTCACAGCCCCCTCCACCCCGGCACTGTTGGTCGACACCCGCACCTGGGTGAACGCCGCCGCGAACGGCTTGTCCGCCGTCACCACGAACGGCGCTTCCACCGCCCCCAGATCCACCCCGTGCCTGGCAAAGCACGCCAGCGGTACGGTCACGGTCTGCTTCTGCCCCGGCGCCAGTCTGGCCAGCACCGGGGCGATATCCACGCCGCCCTCGCAGCCCGTGCCGCACTGCATGGTCACCTTCACCGGTGAAGCCGGACGGTGCACCAGCTGTACGTCGAACTGCAGCGCACCCTGGGTGCGGGCCAGCGCGCCCAGGTTGCGACGCGAGCTGCTGCGTGCCAGCAGTTGCGCCGGTGCCAGCCAGGTCACTTCCTTCGCGTCCTGCTGAGTGTTGATCTGCACGGTGCGCACCTGTACCACGGGCGCGGCGGTCGGCCAGCGCAGCGTGGCATTGAGATCGTTGCCCAGCGGCTGGGTCGCGCCGCCGGCCGCCACATGCAGCGCGAACGGCGGCGTGTCAGCCCGGTTGAAGATCGGCAGGGTGGTCACTTCGCCACAGTTGTCCGGGTTGGCTTCGGGCAGGCGGGCAACCTTGCCCGGCGTGCGATAGCTCAGGCCGTGGCCCAGCGCGAACAGGGGGGGCTGCTTCGGATCCGGGCGGTCGATCGGCGCCGGGCAGGGAACGCCTGGCCACGGGAAGCTCAGGCGCCCGCGGAAGTCATGCGCGGGCCTGCCGTCCTTGCCGGCCACCAGCACATCGGTGATGCCCTTGCCCTCGGTGCCCGGCAGCCACGCCGCCACGAAGGCCTGCGATTGGTTGAGCAGGTCGTTGGTGTACATCGGGCGCCCTGAGAAGTACACGGTCACCACCGGCTTGCCGCTGGCCTGGGCCGCGCGCAGCACCGCCAGATCCTGCGGATAGGCGCGGCTGTGGCTGACCGAATCAGAGGCCAGAATGTCGCCGTTGGTCTCGGCATACGGCGTCTCGCCGATCACCGCCACGACCACATCGAACCCGGTCGGATCGAGCGCCGTCGCATCGGCGCTGTAGGCAACGTTCTGTGTCCCCAGCTCGGCGCGCAACGCCCCCAGCACCGAATCGGCGTGGGGGAAATCGGCATTGCGGTTCTCGGTGCCCTGCCAGGTCAGCGACCAGCCGCCGGACTGGTCGGACAGGTTGTCGGCACTCTTGCCGACCACCATGACGCGTGCATCGCGGCGCAGCGGCAGCACCTTGGCATCGTTCTTGAGCAGCACCAGCGACTCGCGCACCGCCTGGCGCGCCAGCTCACGGTGCTGCACGGCAGCGACATCACCGGCGTAGCGGCTGTCCGACGGCTTGTGATCGAACAGGCCTGCACGCAGCTTCACGCGCAGAATCCGGGTGACCGCATCATCGATGCGCGCCATCGGGATCTCCCCGCTCTCCACCTGGGCCAGCGTGTTGGCGATGAAGGCCTTCCAGTCGTCGGGCACCATCACCATGTCGATGCCGGCGTTGATCGCCTGCGCGCAGCTGTCGTTGCGGCACCCGGGTACCTGGGCAATGCCGTTCCAGTCCGAGACGACGAAACCGTCGAAGCCCATCTTCTCTTTCAGCGCACCGGTCAACAGGGCTTTGTTGCCGTGCATCTTGCCGTAGTCGACGCCGCCACTGCGGTCGTTCCAGCTGTTGAACGAGGCCATCACCGTCTGCACGCCTTCGCCGAGCGCGCCGTAGTAGCCCTGCCCGTGCACGTTGATCATCGTGGCCTTGTCGACCAGCGCCTCGCCCTGGTCGCGGCCGTTGTCGGTCGCGCCATCGCCGATGTAGTGCTTGGCAGTGGCGACTACGTTGCCGTCATCGCCGAAGCGTCCCTGGGCGCCCTTGACGTAAGCCTGGGCGAATTCGCGGATCACGTGCGGATCGGAGGAATAGCTTTCGTAGGTGCGGCCCCAGCGCGGATCATGCGCCACCGCCAGGGTCGGCGCGAACACCCAGTCGATGCCGGTCGCGCGCACCGCGTGTGCGGTGGCCTGGCCGATCCGCTCGATCAGGGCGGCATCCCCCGCCGCGCCCAGACCGATGTTGTGCGGGAACAGCGTGGCACCGTAGACGTTGTTGTGGCCGTGCACCGCATCGGTGCCCCAGATCACCGGGATCGGCGTGCGTGCATCGGTGGCCAGCGAGGCCGCGCGATACGCATCGGCCAGCTGCAGCCACTGTGCCACCGTGGCGTGCTTGTCCATGCCCGGCCAGGAGCCGCCACCATTGAGAACCGAGCCGATGTAGTACTGGCGGACCTCGTCGGGGGTGATCATCTTGATCTCGGGCTGGGTCATCTGGCCCACCTTCTGCGCCAGCGTCATCTGCGCCACGATCTCCCGTACCCGCGCCTCAAGCGCGGCATCCGGACCGATCGCGCTGGTCACGTGGGGCCAGTCCTGCAGGCGTTCACCGGTGGCAGGTGCGGCACCGGCCGTCGAGGCCAGCGCGGCCAACAGGCAGGTGGCGAGAATCGTCTTGTTGAAGCTGGTCACTGGACATCTTCCTCTGATGAAATACGCGCGAACGGGACGGGCGCGACCGCAGCCGGGCACCGCTCGCGCTGCGATGTCGATGGCCGGCAGGGTAGCGATGCTGCGTCGGTCAGCGCCCTTGTCTGACAGCGCTGTCATATAAGCCCATGGCAACGCTGTCAACCGCCTGCCGGCAGGGTTGCAGCCGAAGTCCCGCTGCAGCAGGGATCGCCGGCGTAGCGCGTGTCCGACCCTCCCGTGAACTGCTGCATCGCGGCATGGAAAAACACGAACCCGCCACGCACGCCGCCGGCATGGCAACATCCGCCTGCATCGGCAACATCGATGTGACACACGCGCACTACCATCGGCATCTGCCCGCCCGCCCCTCCAAGAGGAACCCCCGCACCATGCGTAGTCGTATCGAGGATGTCGCCGCCGTTGCGGGTGTATCGATCAAGACGGTGTCCCGCGTGCTCAACAACGAGCCCAACGTGCGCGCGGAAACCCGTGATCGCGTGCTGGCCGCGGTGGCCCGCCTCGGCTACAAGCCCAATCTCTCCGCGCGCAGCCTGGCCGGTCAGCGCTCGTATGCGCTGGCGCTGGTCTACAACAACCCCTCGCGCAATTACCTGATGGAAATCCAGAACGGGATGCTGGAGGCCTGCCACGCCAACCACTACAACCTGATCCTGGGCCCGGTCGGCACGGCGCGCCGTACCCTGCCCGATCTGGCCGCGCTGTTCGAGAATTCGCGCCCCGACGGGGTGGTGCTGATCCCGCCACTGACCGACGACGCCGTGGTGCTGGCCTATCTGGACGAGCACGAGATTCCGTATGCCTCCATTGCGCCGCGGCACCCCGAGGGCTGCATCGGCGTGCGCATGGACGAGACCACAGCGGTGATTGAACTGATCGGCCATCTGGTCGCGCAGGGCCATCGCCGCATCGGCCACATCAAGGGCCCGCGCGCGCACGGCGCCTGCCAGTGGCGCCACGCCGGCTATCGCCAGGCGTTGCGCCAGTATGCAATCGAGTACGATCCGGCGCTGGTCGTCAACGGCCAGTTCTCGTTCGAATCCGGCATCGATGCGGCCAACGCACTGTTGGATCTGCCAGAGCCGCCCACGGCGATCTTCGCCGCCAACGACGACATGGCCGCCGCCGTGTTCCGCGTCGCCGGCCAACGCGGCCTGCGCATCCCCCGGGACCTGTCGGTCTGCGGTTTCGATGACACCCCGATTGCCGGCCACATCTACCCGGCACTGACCACGGTGCGGCAGCCGACCGCCGCCATGGGGCGGCTGGCCACCGAGCAGTTGATCGATCGCATCCGCTCGCCGGAGGCCGGCACCATGGTCACCGTCGATCACGCGGTGCTGGTGCGCGAATCCACGCACCCACCGCGTCGCCGCTGACCGCCTGCCTCAGCCGCTGTGGCGTGAACCGCGCCACGCGTAGAACGCAATGAACAGGTAGCACAGCATCGGCAGCAGGAAAGACACCTGCAGCCCATGATGGTCGGCCAGCCAGCCCATCGCCAGCGGGATCACCGCCCCACCGACGATCGCCATCACCAACAGGCTCGATGCCTGGCCGGTCAGCGTACCGAGGCGGGCAATCGCCAGCGCGAAGATGGTCGGGAACATGATCGAGTTGAACAGGCCGATGCTGACCACGCTCCACTTGGCCAGGTTGCCGGTGCCCAGCATCGTCACCGCCAGCAGGGCCATCACGATCAGCGCGAAGACCCCCAACATGCGGCGCGGATCCAGACGGGTCAGCAATGCCGCACCGAGCAGACGCCCGACCAGCGCACCGCCCCAGTACAACGATACGTAACGGGTGGCTTCCTGCTCGGTCAGCCCCTCACCGATACCCGGCATCGAGAGGAAGTTGACCAGCACGCTGCCGATCGACACTTCCGCACCCACATAGAAGAAGATCGCCAGCACGCCATAGCGCAGGTGGCGGTGGCGCAGCGCATCGCGCAGGCGACCCCTGCCGGTGGCAGCCTCGCCTTCCACGCCGGGAATGGTCGGCAGGCGGAACATCCAGATCGCCACTGCCAGCACGAACAGCGCCACTGCCAGGCCGAAGTACGGCACCTGCACCGATTGCGCTTCAGCAGCGCGATACGCGAGCGCTTCAGCGTGCGGCAGCAGCGCCAGTTCATCGGCCGTACGCGGCGCGGCCGAGAGGATCAGCAGGCCACCGAACAGCGGCGCGATGGTGGTGCCCAGCGCATTCATCGATTGCGCCAATGTCAGCCGGCTGGAACTGGTCTGTTCCGGCCCGAGCAGCGCAACGTAGGGATTGGCGGCGACCTGCAGCACGGTGATGCCGGTGGCCAACACGAACAGCGCCCCCAGGAACAGACCGTATACGTGCGCCTGCGCGGCCGGCCAGAACAGCAGCGCACCGACACCGGCAATGGCCAGCCCGGCCACGATGCCGCGCTTGTAGCCCACCGCCGCGACCAGGCGCCCCGCCGGCAGTGACATCAGGAAGTACGCACCGAAGAAGGTGAACTGGACCAGCATCGCCTGCACCCAGGTCAGCGCGAATGCCGCCTTGAGGTGCGGGATCAGGATGTCGTTGAGGCAGGTGAGGAAGCCCCACATGAAAAAGATGGCGGTGACCACGGCCAGTGCAACGCCATTGCTTTGCACATGTTGTCCGCGGACGGCAGCAGGAGTGTCCATTGCATGTCCTTCCAGATTGGGAGTGCCGGCCAGTCGGCGGCCAGACATGGAACCTGCTTGGACCGCGATTGTCCAGCGCTGTCAGCAATCGGATCGGGCGGTCGGCCCATGCAGCGGCGCACGCACCCGAATGCCTTCGCGCAGTTTCGTTCTGCACTGCACAACGGATCAGCATCGCCAATCCGGCTGCGCATGTCCCGGCAGAATCGGGCCACAACACCGGCGTTGCAGTGTTTCCGCCGCACGCGCGGCCGTCCCGACTGCAACGCACGACACCCGTCGCTGCCGGTCGCAAGCGCATCGCCACGTGCGTTTGTTGACAACGCTGTCAACCATGGCTCCAATCCGGGCCGTGCGCACTGGACCCCGCGCCGACACAACGCAGAACCGCCACGATCGAATTCCCTGGGGAGGGATCATCATGAAGACGTACAAGGCCGTACCCCGCAAGGCGATGCTCACCTCCGCACTTCTCGCTGTCCTGGCCGGCCCGGCCTGGGCGCAGGATCCCGCGGCCCGAGAGAACACCACGACGGCCCCCGATGGCGTCGATCCCACCACGCTCGATACGGTGCAGGTCACCGGTATCCGTGGCAGCCTCACCTCGTCGATGAACCTCAAGCGCGACAGCCAGGGTGTGGTCGACGGCATCGTTGCCGAGGACATCGGCAAGTTCCCGGATACCAACCTGGCCGAATCGCTGCAGCGCATCAGCGGCGTCTCGATCGACCGCACCGCCAGTGGCGAAGGCTCCAAAGTCACCGTGCGCGGCATCGGCCCGGACTACAACCTGGTGCTGCTCAACGGGCGGCAGATGCCGGCCTCCAATCTCGGCGCCGGCGGCGCCGGCCTGAACAGCTCGCGTTCGTTCGATTTCGCCAACCTGGCCGCCGAGTCGGTGTCGGCGGTGGAGGTCTACAAGACCGGCCGCGCCGACAATCCGGCCGGTGGCATCGGTGCGACGATCAACATCAAGACGATGCGCCCGTTGGAATCCGAGCCGGTGATCAGCCTCGGGCTGAAGGCGGTCAACGATTCCTCCAACGACAACCTGCCGCGCACGCTGCAGGGCTCGAAAGTGACCGGCGAACTGTCGGGCATCTTCAGCCAGACCTACGCCGATGGCCGCTTCGGCGTGGCGCTGAGCGCCAGCCACCAGGAACGCGACTCCGGCTTCAACCAAGCCACCGTGGCCGAGGGCTGGGCGACCTTCCGCGGTAATGAAGCCAGCGACTGGCGTGCCTTGCCGCTGCCGGGCCAGGGCTATTCGGACCGCATCACCAACCGTCCGGATCCCGACGACATCTACGGCCGCCCGCAGAACACCGCGTACAACGTCAATGGCGTACAGCGCCAGCGCACCAACGGCCAGGCCACGTTCCAGTGGAAGCCGGCCGACAACATCACCACCACGCTGGACTACACCTTCGTCGAGAACAAGGTGCAGCAGCAGCGCAGCGAGCTGTCGGTCTGGTTCAACTACGGACCGGGCGACAGCACCTGGACCAATGGCCCGATCGCAGCACCGATCATCTACAGCGAAGACATGACCGGCTCGGACGTCTCGATGGGCGGCATGAAGCTGGCCACCAAAAACTCGATGGACTCGCTGGGCTTCAACGTCGATTGGGAAGTCAACGACGCACTGGAGCTGTCCTTCGACGTCCACAACTCGACCGCCGAATCGCAGCCGGACGGCCCCTACGGCTCGGCCGGCGTGCTCGGCGTGGCCGCCTTCGTGCGCGGCACCACCACCGTGGACTACAGCGGCGACCTGCCGATCATCCACATGGACCTGCCGCCGGGCGGCGTGCAGGCCTCCGATGCGCTGGTCACCGGCTCGGTCTTCCAGAACAGCTACAACAAGTCCAAGGTCGAGCAGTACCAAGGCCGCGGTACGTTCAAGTTCGCCGATTACTCGGCCTTGGATTTCGGCGTCGGCTACACCCAGGTGGAGAACCGCTCGGCCTCGGCGATCATGCAGCGCAACAGCTGGGGTGGCCTGGGCAATCCGTCGGACTACGATGACAACATCTGGTACGCCGACGACATGAGCCGCTACTTCAAGGCGTTCTCCGGCCACAACGATCCGCGCATGACCGGCCGCTTCCTGGTGTTCGATTTCGACCGCCTGCGTGCGCAGGCTGCCGGGGTCGCCACCGATGCCGAACCGGCCTGCCCGACCTGCTATGTCGCCCCGACCGAGTACTCCGAGGACATCCGCACCACGGAGAAATCCAAGAGCGCCTACGCGCAGTACCGTACGACGTTCGAGTGGTCGATGCCGCTGCACGTGGCCGCCGGTGTGCGTTACGAGCAGACCGAAGTGGAATCGCAGGCGCTGGTCCGCCTCCCGACCGGGATCAGCTGGGGCTCGGCCAACGAGTTCAACGTCACCTACGACGCCAACGGTACGTTCGTCGGCGGTACCGGCAAGTACAACTACGTGCTGCCCAACCTCGATCTGAAGCTGGACATCAACGATGCGCTGGCGCTGCGTGGCAGCTACAGCCGCAGCATCGGCCGCCCAGGCTGGACGCAGATCCAGAGCGGCTCCCGGGTGGACGACATCGTGCGCACCCAGGGCGGTACCGGCTCGCGCGGCAACCCGGGGCTGGAACCGCTGGTCTCGGACAACTTCGACCTGTCGCTGGAGTGGTACTACGGTGAATCCAGCTACGCCTCGGTCGGCTTCTTCCGCAAGAACATCAAGAACTTCATCAGCAACACCATCGTGCGCGAGAACACCGGCACCCTGCACACACCGGTGGGCGGCGCGTACTGGAACGAGGCGCTGGGGTCGGGCTGCGGCGCCACCGACATGCCCTGCATCCGCGATTACATCTTCACCAACCATGCCGGCGACCCGGGCGTGACCTACACCGGCCGCAATTCGGCCGGGCAGATGACCGGCACCATCGTCGGCCAGCCGGGCGACCCGGTGGCCGGGTTCGACACCACCGTGCCGGCCAACCAGCACTCCGATCACCTGGATGGCTGGGAACTGGCCGTGCAGCACCTGTTCGGCCAGTCAGGCTTCGGCCTGGCGGCCAACTACACCAAGGTGAAGTCCGGCCTGACCTTCGATAACTACAGCCTGGGCGACCAGTACCCGATGATCGGCTTGAGCGACTCGGCGAATCTCGTGGCGTTCTACGAAAAGAATGCCTGGCAGGTACGTGCGGCTTACAACTGGCGCGACAAGTTCCTCAACGGCATCGGCGGCCAGGGCCCCAACCCGAACTACACCGAAGCCTACGGCCAGCTCGATCTCAACATCAGCTATGCGGTCAGCGACCAGCTGACGCTGAGTCTGGAGGCGATCAACCTGACCGACGAGACCATGCGCACCTACGCACGCCATTCCAACATGCTGCGCTACGCCACCCAGACCGGGCCGCGTTACATGTTCGGCGTGCGCTACAAGTTCTGACTCGGTTGTTCCGACCTGCAGCACCGAAAGGCCGCGCTCACCCCGCGGCCTTTCGCTTCCCGCACCTCCACGCTACCGTGGGTACCACCCGCCCCTGCTGACAGGATGCCGATGTCCGCCATGCCCGGCCCGATCGAAGAACTGCATGATCTGGATCCGGCGCAGCTGCACACGCAGTTGCCCGGCTGGACGACACCGAAAGTGATCCGCGGGCTGGTGGCGCAGTGGCCGCTGGTCAGCGCGGCGACGCAGTCCGCACAGGCGGCGGTCGCCCATCTCAAACAGTTCGACCACGGCACGATGCCGGTCACCGCTACCACGGCGCCGCCGGAGGCCAAGGGGCGTGTGTTCTACAACGCAGACATGAGCGGCTTCAATTTCCGCCGCGAGCAGATTCCGTTGAAGGTCGTGCTCGACACCCTGCTCAAGTACGCCACCGCGCCGACGCCGCCATCGATCTACGTCGCCTCGACCACGCTGGACAGTTTCCTGCCCGGCTTCCGCCAGGCCAATGCGCTGGCGCTCGGCGTGGACGATCCGCTGGCCAGTATCTGGGTCGGCAACCGCTCGCGTATCGCCGCGCACCAGGACGTGCCGGACAACCTGGCCTGCGTGGCTGCCGGCCGCCGCCGGGTCACCCTGTTTCCGCCGGCGCAGGTGGGCAATCTGTATATCGGGCCACTGGACTTCACGCCGGCCGGGCAGGCCGTCAGCCTGGTCGACTTCGCCGCACCGGACCTGGAACGCTTCCCGCGCTTCAGCCAGGCGCTGGCCCACGCGCAGGTGGCCGACCTTGGCCCCGGCGATGCGGTGTTCATTCCCTCGTTGTGGTGGCACCACATGGAGGGGCTGGAGGCGTTCAATGTACTGGTCAATTACTGGTGGCGGCCGGTGCCGGCGTGGCGGGATGCGCCGATGAACGCACTGATGCTCTCGTTGCTGGCCATCCGCGATCTACCACCGGCGCAGCGTGCGCATTGGCAGGCGATGTTCCAGCACTACGTCTTCGAGGCCGATGACCACACCGCCGCGCATATTCCCGAAACGGTGCGCGGCGTGCTCGGGCCGCTCGACCCGGCCGGCGCCGATCATCTGCGCGGCGTGCTGCGCAAGCGCCTGGAGCGCTGAACGGGCCACCACGGCGGCGCCGACTTCACCCACGTGGGGGTGTAATCCGCAATAATCGCCGCCCAACGAGTTGTTGACCGCCCGGGGGCGGGGTCGTGCGCTCCTGACTGTTTCGCTGCTGCCGTTCCATCCGCATGTTCGGGTTGGTGCTGCACCCTGCTGCCCGTGAACCGCATGCGTCCGTTGTCCACCCGCCTGAACCTGGGCAAATTGATCCTCGCCCTGGCCCTGCTCAGCGCGCTCATCGCGCTGGCCAATACCCTGCATGCCAGCTACCGCGTGCAGCGCGAGCAGCTGATCGGCAATACGCTGGAAGCCAACCGTGTGTATGCCAGCAAGCTGGCCGAGTCGACCCAGAACTTCGTTCTGTCAGCGCAGCAGCAGGTGGCCTACAGCGCCACCCTGCTCGGCCAGCGTGTGCACGATCGCAGCGGACTGGAAGCAGAAGCTGCACGTCTGCAACTGCAGACCAACAGCTTCAACTCGGTGCTGATCGTGGATGCCGGCGGTACCGTGCTGGCGACCTCCCCGCAGAGCCTGGCCCTGCAGGGCGTACTGCTCAAGAGCGCCGGCAACCGCGATGCCCTGGAGCGCCGCGTGCCATTCATCAGCGACCCCTACCAGGCCGCGACCGGGCGCCTGGTGGTAGCGATTTCGCATCCGATCTTCTCCGCGCAGGGAAGGTACCAGGGCTATGTCAGCGGCACGATCTACCTGCGCCAGCGCAGCATCCTGCAATCGCTGCTGGGCAAGCACTATTACCGCGATGGGTCGTACCTGTACGTCGTCGACCGCAACGGCCGCATCCTGTACCACATCGAACAGGACCGGGTCGGCCAGTTCGCGCTGGAGAACCCGGCCGTGCAGGCGGTCACCCGGGGCCACTCCGGCGCGCAGCAGGTACGCAACAGCCACGGCGTGCAGATGCTGGCCGGGTACGCGCCGGTGCCGAGCGTCGGCTGGGGCGTGGTGGCGCAGCGGCCGACCGCGGCCACGCTGGCCTCACTGTCCAAGCTGATGTCGGCGGTGATCTGGAATGCGATTCCGCTGGGCATCCTGTCGCTGCTGATCACCTGGTGGTTCGCGCGGCGCATCTCGCTGCCGCTATGGCAGCTGGCGCGCAACGTGCAGAACCGCGACACCGGCATCGCGATCCGCCACGTCACCGGTATCCGCGCCTGGTACTACGAAGTCGCCCAGCTCAAAACCGCCCTGCTGTACAGCTTCAACCTGCTGCAGGACCGCATCGGCAAGCTCAACCGCGCCAGCATGACCGATCCCCTCACCGGCCTGCAGAACCGGCGCGGCCTGCAGCAGGGGCTGGAAGACTGGCAGGCACGCGGCCAGCCGTTCGGGATCATCGCGCTGGACATCGACCGCTTCAAGAGCATCAACGACCGCTTCGGTCATGCGGTCGGCGATGCGGTGATTCTGCGCATCGCGCAATTGATGCGCGATGGCTCACGCGACACCGATCTGCTCTGCCGCAACGGCGGTGAGGAGTTCCTGATCCTGCTGCCGGGCATCGCTGTCCTCGATGCCGCGCAGGTGGCCGAGCGCCTGCGCATCCAGGTGGCCGCCGAGGTAGTCGAGCAGGTCGGCACGGTCACCGTGTCGCTGGGCGTGGCCCACTACCCGACCTATCACGATGATCCTCAGCAGGCGCTGCGGTTGGCCGACAAGGCCCTCTACATGGCCAAGGAACAGGGCCGCAACCGCACCGTGGTGTACCCGCAGCCCGACGGCCCGGCTACCGGTTGAGGCAAGGGTCAGCTGCCCAGCGGGGTACGCAGGCGCGGCGCGTTGGGGTCGCCGGCCAGCGTAGCCGAACCGTCGGTCAGCAGATCCGGCGAGAAGCCGGCGCTCTCCGGGCGCGTGGACCACGGGATGGCGTTGCGCGGCCCTGGAATGTAAGCGCGCCACTGCGCCAGGTCGTCAGGCATGGCGGTGTCGATCGCGAAACTGACCGGCACGCGGTAGGTGCGGAACGGCGCCTCCAGGCTGGCGTCCTCTGCGCTCAGCGGAAAACGCCACTTGCGCGCGGCATCCAGCGATGCCTTGCCCAGGCGCCTGCGGGTGAGATCCATCTGGGCCGCCGTCCCCGTGCTTCTCAGATTCACCTGTTCGGCGAACTGGTCGACCACACGCCCTTCGCGGTCAACCTTCAGTGCGAGGTACACGGTGCCCTGCCCCCCCACGCGGAAGACTTCGGCGGGGTAGCGCGGGGGCGGCGTATGGGCCTGGGATTTGATCTCACGTCCCGAGGCATCCTTCGGGGCGCCATCGAAATGTGCACTGATCAGTCGCACGTTGAACGTATCGTTCGCACCCGGTTGCGCGACGACACGCACGGTCATCCGCGCGTCCATCGGTACCGGGGCGCCGTCACGCACATTCGGCTCGAATTCCCAGTTCTTCACGGTGTCGCGCACCAGCGTGGCCACTGCCTCCGGAAGCATGTCCTGCTTGTCGATCTCCAGCGCAGTGATGCGGCCGTCGTCGCCAATGGCGAGGGTGCCCTCGACACGCATGCCCATTTCCACCGGCACATCGGCCGACGGCTTGGCCGCGTGCGCTGGCGCTGCTGCCAACACCAGTGCCACGGCGATTCCCTTGATGATGTCCATCCTGCTGTTGCTCCTTATACGATCCATCGTGTTCGATATCGTCAGCATAACGACTGCTGATCCCGTGTCCAATCGCATCGCTGGATCAGCACCAGCGCCCATGCCGCTGTCCGGGCGCGCAGTGGCGATCCTGCAGACAATCAGGCCAGCCGCAGCGCCCCGGCATACGGCGGCGTGTCCGGAAAATCACCGCTGGCAAAACCTGCCTGCAGCTGTTGCCACCACACGGGATCAAACAGATGGCCGAAATGCTCGCGCACGGCCGCCAGCTCGGGCGCCGGCAACCCCATGAACATCCAGAACCGCTCCGCAAATACGTCACGCGGGCCGATCTCGAACCACGGTTCATCAGCCAGCGCTTCCTCCTCATTGCGCGGCGCCGGCCACGCACGGAAGTTGCACTCGGTGACCAGGCACAGCTCGTCGTAGTCGTAGAAGACCGCGCGCCCGTGGCGTGACACACCAAAGTTCTTCGGCAACATATCGCCAGGAAAGATGTTGTTGCGCGCCATGTCGGTGATCGCCTGCGCGTAATCGAGCGCGGCGACACGGCGTGCCTCGGCGGTCTGCTCGCGCAGGTACAGATTGAGCGGACGGAAACGCCGCTGCACGTAGCACAGCGCGATCACCAGTTCGTCGCCCTCCTCGCGCACACTGCTGGCACACTGGGTCAGCAGCTCCTCGCGCAGCGCCGCGGAGAATCGCGCCCGCGGAAAGCGCAGGTGCCGATACGGCTGCGCATCAAGCAACCGGCCGACGCGGTCCAGGGTGAACACCAGGGCGTACTTTTCTTCGACCTGGTGCCGGGTCATGGTTTTCGGCCACGCGAAACGGTCCCGGATCAGCTTGAACACCAGCGGATAGCTGGGCAGGGTGAACACCGCCATGACCATGCCGGGCGTGCCGTCGGCATGCACCAGCTGCTCACCGGGCTGTTCGTGGAAGTGACGGAAGAACGTGCGATAGCGTTCGGTCTTGCCCTGCTTGGCACGCCCGAGCACGGTGTAGATCTCATCGACCGGCTTGCCCGGCAGCAGGCTGCGCAGGAACACCACCGCATCGCCCACCGTGGCCAGATCGGCCTGGAAATAGCTGCGCGAGACGCCGAACAGATGCGCGACGTCACGGCGCCGGCTCAACACCGCATCCACGCGCAGGCCGCGCTCGTCATGGACCAGCGCGATCACGCAGGGCGAGAAGCGATGCTCACCGAATACGCGCCCCACCAGATAGGCGCGACGCTCGCGATAGAACACGGTGTCGAGCAGTTCAATGCTGCGCACCGGGTAGTCGCCCCAGTGCGCCAGATCGTCCTGCAGGCGCACTGCGATCGCGGCGGCGCAGCGCAGCTGGTGCGCGTACGGCACGTCGAAGCGATAGTCCCCCAGTACGCGCATGAAGGCATCGGCCGGGCGCGTGGGGGACAAGGTATAGCTGTGCCGCGCGACGGGATGGGTAATGGCGTCGGAAGGTTCGACATCCATCGCCATGAACTCGATCGCCCCGTCCACGCCGCGGGTGGCGAACAGCCGGCGTGCCAGCGTGTTGTAGAACGTCTTGTACAGTTCGGCGTCGATCAATCCGGCCAGCAGCGCGGCATACGCCGCGCGAACCTCCAGCCACAGCGCGCGCTCGCCCACATGCTCACCGACTGCGCGGCGCAGGGTATCGACGGTCTCGGCGATGCACTGGTCATACAGCGCGATGCGCTCCACGGCGTCCTGCCGTGCACCGGCCCAGTCGCGCTGTTCGAAGCGCTGCCGCGCACGCCGCGAGATCGCCGCGAAGCGCGCGTGGTAATCCTCGAACCCATCGCGGATCAACCGCGCGAGTCCGGGCGGCGTTGCGCTCATGCGGCGGCCCCGGCGGGGCATGGAGGGCTCTGGCAGGAACAGCGACCGTGCATACATCCACTTCCACAGGACCTGCTGCCACCATACGGCAGCGACCGGGCGCTTGCCCAGCGGGCGCCCACAAAAAAACCCGCGCCGAAGCGCGGGTTCTTCATCGATCACCGCAGCCGCGGGACCGCTTCGTTACAGCGCAGACAGCGCGCTGTTGAAGGTGGTGCTCGGACGCATCGCGGCGCTGGCCTTGGCCACGTCCGGACGGTAGTAACCGCCGATGTCGACCGGCTTGCCCTGCACCGCCGCCAGTTCACCCACGATGGCCTGCTCGTTGTCGGCCAGTGCCTTGGCCAGTGGAGCGAAGCGGGCCTTCAGCGCGGCATCGTCGTCCTGCGCGGCCAGGGCCTGGGCCCAGTACAGCGCAATGTAGAAGTGGCTGCCGCGGTTGTCGATGCCACCGAGCTTGCGCGACGGCGACTTGTCGTTGTCCAGGAACTGGCCGTTGGCCTGGTCAAGGGTCTTGGCCAGCACGGTCGCGCCGGCGTTGTCGTAGCGGTTGCCCAGGTGCTCCAGCGAGGCCGCCAGCGCGAGGAACTCGCCCAGCGAATCCCAGCGCAGGTAATCCTCTTCCACGAACTGCTGCACGTGCTTGGGCGCCGAACCACCGGCACCGGTCTCGAACAGGCCACCACCGGCCATCAGCGGCACGATGGAGAGCATCTTGGCGCTGGTGCCCAGCTCCATGATCGGGAACAGATCGGTCAGGTAATCGCGCAGGACGTTGCCGGTCACCGAGATGGTGTCCTCACCCTTGCGGATGCGGTCCAGCGAGAAGGCGGTCGCATCCACAGGCGCCAGGATGCGGATGTCCAGGCCGTTGGTGTCGTGGTCCTTCAGGTAGGTCTCGACCTTGGCGATCACCTGCGCATCGTGCGCGCGGGCGGCATCCAGCCAGAACACCGCCGGGGTGCCGCTCAGGCGGGCGCGGTTGACGGCCAGCTTCACCCAATCCTGGATCGGGGCGTCCTTGGTCTGGCACATGCGCCAGATGTCGCCGGTCTGCACGGCGTGCTCGAACACCACGGTGCCCGCCTCATCGGTGACGCGCACGGTGCCGTCGGCCGGGATCTGGAAGGTCTTGTCGTGCGAGCCGTATTCCTCGGCCTTCTGTGCCATCAGGCCGACGTTGGGCACCGAGCCCATGGTGGCCGGGTCGAAGGCGCCGTGGGTGCGGCAGTCATCGATCACGGCCTGGTACACACCCGCATAGCAACGGTCGGGGATGACGGCCTTGGTGTCCTGCAGCTTGCCGTCGGCATTCCACATGCCACCGGAGTCGCGGATCATCGCCGGCATCGACGCATCGACGATCACATCGCTGGGCACGTGCAGGTTGGTGATGCCCTTGTCCGAATTGACCATGGCCAGGCCCGGGCGCTTGCCGTACTCGGCGGCCAGGTCGGCCTTGATCGCTTCCTGGGTCGCTTCGGGCAGCTGCGGCAGGCGCGCGAACAGATCGCCGATGCCGTTGTTCGGATCGAAACCAGCCTGCTTGAGCACGTCGGCGTGCTTGGCCAGCACGTCCTTGTAGAACTCTTCGACGACCACGCCGAACATGATCGGGTCGGACACCTTCATCATGGTGGCCTTCAGGTGCAGCGAGAACAGCACGCCCTTGGCCTTGGCATCGGCGATCTGCGCCTGCACGAACGAGGCCAGCGCATTGCGGCTCATCACCGCGGCGTCGACGATCTCACCGGCCTTGACCGCGGTCTTTTCCTTGAGCACGACGCTGCTGCCGTCGGCCTTGAACAGTTCGATCTTCAGGCTGCCGGCAGTGGCCAGCGTGGCGGACTTTTCGCTGCCGTAGAAATCACCGCCGTCCATGTGCGCGACATGCGACTTGCAGTCTTTGGACCACTTGCCCATGCGATGCGGGTGCTTGCGGGCGTAGTTCTTGACCGACAGCGGCGCGCGGCGATCGGAGTTGCCTTCGCGCAGCACCGGGTTCACCGCGCTGCCCTTGACCTTGTCGTAGCGCGCCTTGATGTCGCGCGAAACGTCGTCGGTCGGCACGTCCGGGTAGTTCGGCAGTGCGAAGCCCTGGTCCTGCAGTTCCTTGATCGCGGCCTTCAGCTGCGGCACCGAGGCGCTGATGTTGGGCAGCTTGATGATGTTGGCGTCCGGGGTGGTCGCCAGCTGGCCCAGTTCGGCCAGGTGGTCGGCTTCTTTCTGGTCGTCTTTCAGGTAATCCGGGAACAGGGCCAGGATGCGGCCGGACAGCGAGATGTCGCGGGTTTCCACGGCGATGCCGGCGGTGGCGGTGTAGGCCTCGACGATCGGCAGCAGCGACTGCGTGGCCAGGAACGGGGCTTCATCGGTGAGCGTGTAGAGAATCTTGGGCGTGTTCGACATGGGGGATCAGGGCTCTCTTGCAGATCTCGTGAATGATGGCCGACGGCAATGCCGGGCCGCGTGCAACCGTGTCGCGTGCAGGGCCTCGCACAGCCTGGCCCGCACTTTCCCCGGGGACCGCGCCAACCAACGGCGCGCACGGCGGGAAACCCCTGCATTGTCGCGTTTTCAGCCCCCCGGAGCAAAGCCGTCCCATACGCAAACGTACTGGAACGCTGTGGTCCGGCAAGCGCCCATAAAAAAGACGCAGCCTCGCGGCTGCGTCCATCGTGAGCCTGTTGCCGGGAGAGAGTCGGCGTCTGGGCTTACTTGACCTCAAACTCCTGCGGCGATCCAGCCGCCTTACCATCTACCATGACTTCCGCGCGGTACTTGCCCGCCGGCCAGCCATTGGCATTCTTGAAGGAAATATTGGTGGTCTCAGCACCGGTGGTATTCACCACCTGGTTCTGCTCACCGGCCACCTGGCCGTTCTGGAAGGTCAGCTTGGCCGCCACGTTGGCGTTGTTGGCGCTGCCATCGGTGCGGATCGAGACGATGATGTCGTCTTTCGGCGCGAACAGCGCGACCGAGGTGACGGTCTTGTCGGCTGCGGCGGTCTTGCCAACGGTAACGGCCGAAACGTTCACGCCTGCTGCAGCGGTCATCGGCTGCGGCGCGGCTTCCGTCATCGGCGCCGGGGCGGCCGGCGTCATCGCAGCGGGCTGCGCGTTGTTGTCAGCGGTGTCTTCTTTCTTCTTGCAGCCGGCCAGGGCCACCGTGGCCAGAAGCGCGGCGAGGACGGCAGTACTGATGGACGACTTCTTCATGTGAGGTTGCTCCCTTGTAGGTGATGGGCAGTACAGCGGATCAGGCTTTGGGCGGCAGTTTCAGGGTCTGGCCCGGTTGGATCTTGTCCGGGTCGTCCAGTACATCGCGGTTGGCCTCGAAGATGCGCTTCCACGCATTGGCATCGCCCAGTTCCTGCTTGGCGATCTTGGAGAGCGAATCGCCCTTCTGCACCGTGTAGGTGCCCCCGACCTTTTCCGCAGTGGTATCCACCGAGGAGGTCACGCCCGAGAAATCGACCTGATCGACTTTCTGCGCGGTGGTATCAACGCTGGCGCTGACACCGGAAAAGTCGACTTTCTTATCGGTACTCATCCATACACTCCCGTCTTGATTGACGACATGGGAGGCACGGTGTCACAGCCCTTGTTAATGGGGCATGGCGTGGATGTGAAGACGCGCGGAACGCCTACTGGCGCAGGTCGCGGACGGTGCGCGCCGGTGCGGCGATGCCCGGGCTGGCCCGCCACGGGTTGATGTCCAGCCCACCGCGGCGGGTGTAGCGCGCTTCCACTTCCAGCCACTGCGGCTGGCAGCGCTGGGTGATCTCGCTGAAGATCCGCTCCACGCACTGCTCGTGGAACTCGGCGTGTTCGCGGTAGCTGATCAGGTATTTCAGCAGGCCGTCGCGGTCGATCTTCGGGCCGCGGTAGCGCACGCTGACACTGGCCCAGTCCGGCTGGCCGGTGACCGGGCAGTTGGACTTGAGCAGGGCCGAACTCAATGTTTCGGTGACCACCTCATCGGCATCGGCGAACAGGAACTCCGGGGCCGGCGGGCCGTAGCGCTCAATGGTCACCTCGCGCTCGTCCAGCGACTCGCCCTCGGGCTCTTCCACCAGCGGCGGCACCCCGAGCACCACCGTCACCACCGCCCCGGCACACGCCGACAGATCGCGGGTGATACACAGGCGCGCGGCCGCGTCATCCTCGAAACGCGTGCTGTTGAGCGAGTTGAGATACAGCTTGAACGACTTGGATTCGATCAGGTTCGGCGAGGTGCACGGCACGCTGACCGTGGCCACGGCCACACGCGGCTTGCCGCGCCCGTCCAGCCAGCTCAGCTCATAGGCCTGCCAGCGGTCATGGCCGACGAACGGCAGCGCCGCTTCGTCCAGGCCGATCTCCTCGCGGGCGCCGCGGCGCGGGATGGGGAAGAGCAGGCCGGGATCGTACTGCGACGGGTAAGCAACCTCGCGACCGAGGCTGGAGTCCTGGGGGGTATTCATGCCGCCATTTTACGCCGGTAGGCGCGCGGCGTCCGGCGGCGAAAACGAAGGGCCCCGGCCAACGGCCGGGACCTACCGTCGTTTCACCCCGCCGCAGGCACAGCCGGCGTCCCGTTGAGATAATCCAGGCTCACCTGCAGCAGCGCGCGCAGGCCCACATCCAGCGCCTTTTCGTCGAGCAGGAACTTAGGCGAATGATTGGCCGGCGCCGTGGCCGGATCGATCCCCTCGCTGGTGGAGCCGACGAAGAAGAACATCCCCGGCACCTGCTGGGCGTACAGCGAGAAGTCCTCGGCCCCCATCTGCAGCGGCGGCTCGTACACATTGCCCTCGCCCACCACGGCCTGCAGGCTCGGCAGCATCCGCGCGGTCAGCGCCGGATCGTTGACCGTGGCCGGGTTGCCCTCGGACTCGTAGATCTCGGTTTCCGCCTTGGCCCCGTGTGCGGCGGCGGTGTGCTCGGCCACGTTGCGCAGGTCGGCGAAGATCTGCTGGCGCATGCCTTCGTCGAAGGTGCGGATGGTGCCGACCATCTCCACTTCATCGGGAATGATGTTGTAGCGGATGCCGCCCTTGATCGCGCCGAAGGTCACCACCGCCGGCTGCTTGGAGAGGTTGGCACGGCGGCTGACGATGGTCTGCGCGGTGCCGACCAGGTCGGCGGTGGCCACGATCGGGTCCACCCCGTTCCACGGCGCCGAGCCATGGGTCTGGCGGCCGATCACCTTGATCCCGAAACGATCCGACGCCGCCATCAGCGGGCCGCCACGCACCGCGATCTGGCCGGCCGGCACGCTGGAGAACACATGCAGGCCGAACACTGCTTCGGGCTTGAAGTCCTTGAACAGCCCTTCCTTGAGCATCATCGCCGCACCGCCCTCTTCCGGCGGCGGCGCGCCCTCTTCGGCGGGCTGGAAGATCAGCATGACCTCACCGGGCAGGTTCGCGCGCATCTTCACCAGCGCATCGGCCACGCCCAGCAGGGTGGCGGTATGGGCATCGTGGCCGCAGGCGTGCATCACTCCGACCGTCTCACCACGGTAGGTGCTGGTAGCCTTGGAGGCGAACGGCAGGCCGGTCTGCTCGGTCACCGGCAGCGCGTCCATGTCCGCGCGCAGGGCGATCCGGGGGCCGGGCTTGCCGCCCTTGATGATCGCCACCACGCCGTGGTGGGCGATGCCGGTCTGCGGCTTCAGGCCCATCGCGCGCAGGCGCTCGGTCACCTTGGCCGAGGTGCGTTCTTCGCGATTGGACAGCTCCGGGTGCTGGTGGAAGTCGCGGCGCCAGTCGATCACCTGGGCCTTGAGGCGGGTCGCGGCGGCGGCCACTTCCGGGCGTTCGGCGGGGGCGGCAGCAGCCAGGCCGGGGGCGGCCAGCAGCAGGGCGGACATCAACAGCGACAGACGGGGCATTGAAGGTCTCCACGGGTCAGAACGGCGGTCGAACCTGAATGTAGGGCATCAGCGCCGGACGCGCTGTAACTTTCTGCCCCGGCAAACGTTCATGCAAGGAACCTCACCCGTCACATCCGGTCTGATCGCCCGTCCCATCCGTCATGCATGAAAGGCCACGGGCGACGAGTATGCTTTGCGCCTAGCCAACCGGGCCCCCGCCCTCCGCCAGCCCCCTCAGGAGTTATTGAATGTCGCGTTTCTGGAAGATCGTGCTGCTGGTGGTCGCAGTGCTGGTGGTTGCCGTGGTCGGAATGCGCCTGATGGGCGGCAAGAAGGGGGATGCAGGCGGCCCGGCAGCCGAAGGGCGCCAGGGCGGTGATCCGGCCAATGCCGGCCCGGTCCCGGTCACGGTGATCGATGCCGTCCGCCAGGATGTGCCGGTCTACGCCAGCGCACTGGGCACGGTCGCGGCGATGAACACCGTCACCGTCAGCCCGCAGGTCGGCGGCCAGCTGATCAGCCTGAACTTCAAGGAAGGCCAGGAAGTGAAGAAGGGCGACCTGCTCGCGCAGATCGATCCGCGCACCCTGCAGGCCAGCTACGACGAAGCCGCGGCCGCCAAGCGCCAGAACCAGGCCCAGCTCGCCACCGCCCGCTCCAACTACCAGCGCTCCAATTCGGCCGAATACCGCCAGTACGTGGCCAAGACCGACCTGGATACCCAGCGCAACCAGGTGGCCCAGTTCGAAAGTGCCGTGGCCGCCAACGAGGCCAGCATGCGCGCCGCCCAGGTGCAGCTGCAGTACACCCGCGTGACCGCCCCGATTTCCGGCATCGCCGGTATCCGTGCGGTCGACGCCGGCAACATCGTCAGCGCCGGCACGGCGTTGGTGACGCTGACCCAGATCCACCCGATCCATGTCGTGTTCAACCTGCCCGAGCGCCAGCTGCCGGCCGTGCGCCAGGCCCAGGCCGCCGGCCCGGTGGACATCGCCGCACTGGACCGCAACGACGCGCACGTCCTTACCGACGGCGGAAAGCTGGATGTGGTGGACAACCAGATCAGCAGCGACAGCGGCACCTTCCGCGCGCGCGCCCTGTTCGACAACGAAGACAACTCGCTGTGGCCGGGCCAGTTCGTCAATGTCCGCATGCAGCTGCGCACCATCGCCGGCGGCGTGGTGATCCCGACCCAGGCCGTGATGCGCGGGCCGGACGGCGAATACGTCTACATCGTCAAGCCGGACAGCACCGTGGCCATGCAGACGGTGAAGAGCGGCGTGGAAGTCGGCGACAGCCAGGTGCAGATCACCGAGGGTCTGAAGGGCGGCGAGCGTGTCGTGAGCGAAGGCCAGTTCCGGCTCAAGCCAGGCGCCAAGGTGACCGCGCTCAAGCCGGGCGAAACCCCGGCCGCACCCACCGAAGCCGAGCTCAAGGCCGCCCAGCAGCAGGGTGGCGGTGGACGCCGCGGTGGCGGTCCGCGCTGATCGCGCCCGCCCCACGTTCCTGACGCCGGCCCATGCGCCGGCGTTTGCCTGATCCAACGCAGCACGACGCACCAGCAAGGACCCGCCCGTGGGCTTTTCGACGATTTTCATCCGCCGCCCGATCGCCACCTCGCTGCTGATGGCGGGCCTGCTGCTGCTCGGCATCCTCGGCTACCGCCAGCTGCCGGTGTCGGCGCTGCCCGAGATCGATGCGCCCAGCCTGGTGGTGACCACCCAGTACCCCGGTGCCAACGCGGTCACCATGGCCTCGCTGGTGACCACGCCGCTGGAGCGCCAGTTCGGGCAGATATCCGGGCTGGAGATCATGACCTCCGATTCGTCGGCGGGGCTGTCCACGATCATCCTGCAGTTCTCGATGGACCGCGACATCGACATCGCCGCGCAGGATGTGCAGGCCGCGATCCGCCAAGCCACCCTGCCYTCCTCGCTGCCCTACCAGCCGGTCTACAACCGGGTGAACCCGGCCGACGCGGCGATCGTTACCCTCAAGCTCACCTCCGACACGCGCCCGTTGCGCGACGTCAACAACTACGCCGACTCCATCCTCGCCCAGCGCCTGTCGCAGGTGCAGGGCGTGGGCCTGGTGTCCATCGCCGGCAACGTCCGCCCGGCCGTGCGCATCCAGGTCAACCCGGCGCAGCTGTCCAACATGGGCCTGACCCTGGAAGAACTGCGCAGCGCGCTGACCCAGGCCAACGTCAACGCGCCCAAGGGTTCGCTCAATGGCAAGACCCAGTCCTACTCGATCGGCACCAATGACCAGCTGACCAGCGCCGCCGAGTACCGCGACACCATCATCAGCTACAAGAACGGCCGCCCGGTGCGCCTGTCCGATGTGGCCAACGTGATCGACGGCGTGGAGAACGACCAGCTGGCCGCGTGGGCCGATGGCAAGCCGGCGGTGCTGCTGGAAGTGCGCCGCCAGCCGGGCGCGAATATCGTGCAGACCGTGGAGCGCATCCGGGCGCTGCTGCCGCAGCTGCAGAACGTGCTGCCGGCCGACGTGCACCTGGACATCTTCAACGACCGCACCGAGACCATCCGCGCCTCGGTGCATGAAGTGCAGTTCACCCTGATCCTCACCATCGGCCTGGTGGTCGCGGTGATCTTCGTGTTCCTGCGCCGCTTGTGGGCCACCATCATCCCCTCGGTGGCGGTGCCGCTGTCACTGGCCGGCACCTTCGGTGTGATGGCGTTTGCCGGGATGTCGCTGGACAACCTCTCGCTGATGGCGCTGGTGGTGGCCACCGGCTTCGTGGTCGACGATGCGATCGTGATGATCGAGAACATCGTGCGTTACATCGAACAGGGCAAGAGCGGGCCGGAAGCGGCCGAGATCGGCGCGCAGCAGATCGGCTTCACCGTGCTCTCGCTGACCATCTCGCTGGTGGCGGTGTTCCTGCCGCTGCTGCTGATGCCCGGCGTCACCGGCCGCCTGTTCCACGAATTCGCCTGGGTGCTGAGCATCGCGGTGACGCTGTCGATGCTGATCTCGCTGACGCTCACCCCGATGATGTGCGCCTACCTGCTCAAGCCCGATGCGCTGCCCGAAGGCGAGGATGCGCACGAGCGCGCCGCCGCGGCGGGCAGGACCACCGTGTGGTCGCGCACCGTCGGCCTGTACGAGCGCAGCCTGGACTGGGTGCTGGATCACCAGCCGCTGACCCTGGCCGTCGCCGCCGGCGCACTGGTACTGACCGTGGTGCTGTACATCGTGATCCCCAAGGGGCTGCTGCCCGAGCAGGACACCGGGCTGATCACCGGCGTGGTGCAGGCCGACCAGAACATCGCCTTCCCGCAGATGGAGCAGCGCACCAAGGCCGTGGCCGAAGCGCTGCGCAGCGATCCGGCAGTGACCGGTGTCTCTGCCTTCATCGGTGCCGGCACCATGAACCCCACGCTCAACCAGGGCCAGTTGTCGATCGTGCTCAAGGAGCGCGGCGACCGCGATGGGCTCGACAAGATCCTGCCGCGGCTGCAGAAGGCCGTCGCCGGCATTCCCGGTGTGGCGCTGTACCTCAAGCCGGTGCAGGACGTCACCCTGGATACCCGCGTGGCCGCGACCGAGTACCAGTACTCGCTGTCGGACGTGGACAGCGCGCAGGTCGCGCTGCAGGCCACCCGCCTGACCGAGGCGCTGCGCCAGCGGCCGGAACTGGCCGACGTGGACAACAACCTGTCCAACCAGGGCCGCGCGCTCGAGCTGACCATCGACCGCGACAAGGCCAGCGTGCTCGGCGTGCCGATGCAGACCATCGACGACACCCTGTACGACGCCTTCGGCCAGCGCCAGATCTCCACCATCTTCACCGAGCTCAACCAGTACCGCGTGGTGCTGGAAGTGGCCCCGGAGTTCCGTACCAGCACCGCGCTGATGAACCAGCTGGCGGTGGCCTCCAATGGCGCTGGCGCACTGACCGGCAGCAATGCCACCAACTTCGGCCAGGTCACCTCGTCCAACTCGTCCACCGCCACCGGCATCGGCGCGCAGAACACCGGCATTCCGGTCGGCGCCGGCAACATCATCCCGCTGGCGGCGCTGGCCGAGGGCAAGGTCACCAGTACCCCGCTGGTGGTCAGCCACCAGCAGCAGCTGCCCGCGGTCACGGTGTCGTTCAACATCGCGCCGGGCTACTCCCTGTCCGATGCGGTCAAGGCGATCGAAGAGACCAAGGCCGGCCTGGACATGCCCTCGCAGGTGCATGCGCAGTTCATCGGCAAGGCCGCCGAGTTCACGGGCAGCCAGACCGATGTGGTGTGGCTGCTGCTGGCCTCGCTGGTGCTGATCTACATCGTGCTGGGCGTGCTGTATGAGAGCTACATCCATCCGTTCACCATCATCTCCACCCTGCCCCCGGCCGGCGTCGGCGCCCTGCTGGCGCTGATGGTGTGCGGGCTGCCATTGTCGGTGGACGGCATCGTCGGCATCGTGCTGCTGATCGGCATCGTCAAGAAGAACGGCATCATGATGGTCGACTTCGCGATCGAGGCCCGGCGCACCGGTGCCAACGCGCATGAAGCGATCCGTCGTGCCTGCCTGCTGCGCTTCCGCCCGATCATGATGACCACCGCTGCCGCGATGCTCGGCGCATTGCCGCTGGCGCTGGGCACCGGCATCGGCTCGGAACTGCGCCGCCCGCTGGGCATCGCCATCGTCGGCGGCCTGCTGCTCTCGCAGCTGGTGACGCTGTACACCACGCCGGTGATCTACCTGTACATGGAGCGCTTCTCCGAGCGCCTGCGCCAGCGCCGCGAAAAGCGTGCGCTGCGCCATGGCAATGGCCCGGTGCAGGAGCCGCAGGCGTGATGATGAGCACCGCAGGCCGTTGCGGAGGCGTTCGATGAACATCTCCGGCCCGTTCATCCGCCGCCCGATCGGCACCGCCCTGCTGGCCATCGGCCTGTTCGTGGTCGGCGTGATCTGCTACCTGCAGCTGGGCGTGTCGGCACTGCCGAACATCCAGATCCCGGTGATCTTCGTGCACGCCAACCAGGCCGGCGCGGATGCCACGACCATGGCTTCCACGGTGACCGCGCCGCTGGAACGCCACCTCGGCCAGCTGCCGGGCATCGACCGCATGCGCTCGTCCAGCTCGGAAGGCAGCTCGCTGGTCTTCATGATCTTCCAGAGCGACCGCGACATCGATTCGGCCGCGCTGGATGTGCAGACCGCGATCAACTCGGCCCAGGCCGACCTGCCCGCCGGGCTGGGCACGCCGATGTTCCAGAAGGCGAACCCGAACGATGACCCGGTCATCGCGATCGCGCTGACCTCGGAAACGCAGTCGGCTGATGATCTCTACAACGTCGCTGATTCGCTGCTGGCCCAGCGCCTGCGCCAGATCACCGGCGTGTCCTCGGTGGATATCGCCGGTGCCTCCACGCCGGCCGTGCGCGTGGACGTCAACCTGCGCCTGATGAACGCCCTCGGCCTGACCGCCGATGACCTGCGCAACGCGGTGCGCGCGGCCAACGTGACCTCGCCGACCGGCTTCCTCACCGATGGCAACACCACCACCGCGATCATCGCCAACGACTCGGTGGCGCGCGCAGCCGACTTCGCCCAGCTCGTCATCAAGACCGCCGACAACGGCCGCGTGATCCGCCTGCAGGACATCGCCAACGTCTACGACGGGCAGCAGGATGCCTACCAAGCCGCGTGGTTCAACCACAAACCGGCGGTGGTGATGTACGTGTTCACCCGCGCCGGTGCCAACATCGTGGAAACCGTGGACCGGGTGAAGGCGCAGATCCCGACCCTGCGCGACTACCTGGAACCGGGCACCACGCTCACCCCCTATTTCGACCGCACCCCGACCATCCGCTCCTCGCTGCATGAAGTGCAGATCACCCTGCTGATCGCACTGGCGATGGTGGTGCTGACCATGGCGCTGTTCCTGCGCCGGCTGGCACCGACCCTGATCGCGGCAGTGACCGTGCCGCTGTCGCTGGCCGGTGCGGCACTGGTGATGTACGTGCTGGGCTTCACCCTGAACAACCTGAGCCTGCTGGCGCTGGTGATCGCGATCGGCTTCGTGGTCGATGATGCGATCGTGGTGATCGAGAACATCATGCGCCACCTCGATGAAGGCATGACGCGCATGCAGGCCGCCCTCACCGGTGCGCGCGAGATCGGTTTCACCATCGTCTCGATCACCGCCTCGCTGGTGGCGGTGTTCATCCCGCTGCTGTTCGCCAAGGGCATGATGGGCGCGTTCTTCCGCGAGTTCACCGTCACCCTGGTGGCGGCCATCGTGGTCTCGATGGTCATCTCGCTCACCCTGACCCCGGCGCTGTGCAGCCGCTTCCTGAGCGCGCATGCCGACGCCGGCGCACCCAGTCGCTTCGGCCGCCTGCTCGATGCCGGCCACGACCGCATGCTGCGGATCTACGTGAAGCTGCTGGACTTCTCGCTGCGCCACGCGCTGCTGCTGTCGCTGACCCCGCTGCTGCTGATCGGCGCGACCATCTTCCTGTTCGGCGCGGTCAAGAAGGGCGCGTTCCCGCCCCAGGACACCGGCCTGATCTGGGGCCGCGCGAACTCCAGCGCCACGGTCTCCTTCGACGACATGGTCAACCGCCAGCGGCGCATCACCGACATGCTGATGGCCGACCCGGCGGTGAAGACCGTGGGCGTGCGCCTGGGCAGTGGCCGCCAGGGCTCCAGCGCGCAGTTCAACGTTGAACTGAAATCACGCAAGGACGGGCGCCGCGAAACCACCGCTCAGGCCCTGGCGCGCCTGAGCGCCAAGGCGGACCGCTACCCCGATCTGCAGCTGCGCCTGCGTGCCATCCAGGATCTGCCCAGCAATGACGGCGGGGGGGCCAGCCAGGGCGCGCAGTACCGCGTCTCGCTGCAGGGCAACGACCTGGCCCAGCTGCAGGAGTGGCTGCCCAAACTGCAGGCCGCGCTGAAGAAGAACCCGAAGCTGGCCGACGTCGGCACCGACGTGGACAGCGCCGGCCTGCGCCAGAACATCGTGATCGACCGCGCCAAGGCTGCTCGCCTGGGTGTGTCGGTCGGTGCCATCGATGGCGCGCTTTACGGCGCCTTCGGCCAGCGCCAGATCTCCACGATCTACTCGGACATCAACCAGTACAGCGTGGTGGTCAACGCCCTGCCCGAACAGACCGCGACACCGGGCGCGCTGGACCAGATCTACGTGCGGGCCGGCAATGGCGAGATGGTGCCGATCACAGCGGTCGCCGAACAGGTGCCAGGGTTGGCGCCGTCGCAGATCACCCACGAAAACCAGTACACCACGATGGACCTGAGCTACAACCTCGCCCCCGGCACCAGCATGGGCGAGGCCAAGGCGATCATCGACAGCACGGTCAATGGCATGCGCATGCCTGGCGACATCCGCCTGGCCGAGGATGCCGGGTTCGGTTTCGATTCGGACCCGATGGCGATGCTGATCCTGGTGATGGCGGCGATCATCACCGTCTACCTGGTGCTGGGCATGCTGTATGAAAGCCTGATCCACCCGGTCACCATCCTGTCCACGCTGCCGGCGGCGGGCGTGGGCGCGCTGCTGGCGCTGTATGGCACCAACACCGAGCTGTCGGTGATCTCGATGATCGCGCTGGTGCTGCTGATCGGCATCGTCAAGAAGAACGCGATCATGATGATCGACTTCGCGGTGGTGGCGCAGCGCGAGCATGGCAAGACGCCGCTGGAAGCCGCACGCGAAGCCAGCATCGTGCGCTTCCGCCCGATCATGATGACCAGCATGGTGGCGATCCTGGCCGCGGTGCCGCTGGCGATCGGGCTGGGCGAAGGCTCCGAACTGCGCCGCCCGCTGGGCATCGCGATGATCGGCGGCCTGCTGTTCTCGCAGAGCCTGACCCTGCTCAGCACCCCGGCGCTGTACGTGATCTTCTCGTGCCTGCGCGAGCGCTGGGTGGCTCGCCGGGCGCGGCGCCGTGAGAAGCGTGCGTTGAAACGGGCCGCTGCCGCGCGATGAAGGCAGTGCGTCTGCAGTGAGTGGGCCCTGCGCGGCGGGGTACCGACCATGGGTCGGCATCCCGCCGGATTGACGCCTCCGGCCCAAAGGAGAACAATTCGCATCAGCCACGGTCCTGCACTGCCCCCCGCGATGCCCCGCTGCCGCTGACGCGGCACGCCTGACGACTCAGCCACCCCTCTATTTCCGCCTTCTTCTGATCGCGGACGGTGTGCTGCTGTCCGCGGAGGACCCCCACAACATGCGCCAGTCTGTGTCTTCGCTCCCGGCCGTGGTGCCGGGCCGCCGTGCCCTGCGCCCGGCCCTGCTCGCTCTTTCACTGGCCGCGGCCTGCACCGCCCACGCCCAGTCCGCACCGGATGGCGGCGTCCGGACGCGCTCGGCCACCGACCTGGATGCGATCAAGGTCACCGCCGAACGCACCCATACCGACACCGGCGCCCTGGGCGACCGTGCCGTGCGCGATACCCCCTTCGCGATCTCGGTGGTCGGCCGCGAGGACATCGAGAAGCGCCAGGTGGTCTCGCTTGGCGAGGCCTTCCTCACCGATCCGTCCGTGGTCACCCAGGTCAGCGCCTACGCCAGCGGCTGGAGCTCGCCGATCCGCAACCGCGGCATCGATCTGAGTTACGACAGCTACCGCGTCAACGGCCTGCAGGTCTCTTCGTGGGGCACCGAGTGGCCGCTGGAAGTGATGGAGCAGGTGGAACTGCTGAAGGGTGCCGGTGGCTTCATGTATGGCTTCGGCCAGCCCGGCGGCATCGTCAACTACGTGACCAGGAAGCCGACCGAGGTCACCACGCTGTCGGCGCAGCTCGGCTGGCGCGAGGCGGGCATCGTCAGCGGCCAGGTCGATGTGGGCGGGCGCTTCGGCAACGAAGACATGTTCGGCTACCGCTTCAATGCGTACCAGGAGAAAGGCGAGACCTTCAACGGCGGCGAGGTGAACCGCAAGGTCGGCGCGCTGTCGCTGGATGCACGCCTGAGCGACCGCCTCACCTGGACCTTCGACGGCGTGTTCCAGTCGCGCGATCTCAGCAACGAATCCCCGCAGTACTACTTCATCGGCCTGACCGAGCTGCCGCGCCCGCTGGCCGGCGACATCGACAACAGCATCGACGGCAGCTACTACGACACCCGCTCCAGCCTGCTCTCCACCGCGTTGAACTGGCAGATCAACAGCGACTGGAAGGCCAGCCTGAGCTATGGCGTGACCACCTCCTGGAATGACGTCAACAAGATCTTCGCCTACATCGATGACGTCAACGGCGACTACGACATCAACACCTACGAGCTCGGCGGCAAGAGCGAGTGGAAGCTGGCCCAGGCCATCGTGCAGGGCCGCTTCCAGACCGGCCCGCTGTCGCACCAGGTCGTTGCCGGCGTCTCCCACCAGACTGGGCTGGGCTGGGACCGCCCGTACGAATGGAACACGCTCGGCCGCGGCAACATCTATCAGCGTCCGACGCTGCGCCATGATGCGGTCGGCTCACGCGTGCTCAGCCGCGGCAGCGAAACCGTGCAGCAGGCGGTGTTCGTGAGCGACACCGTCAGCTTCGCCGATGGCTGGTCGCTGCTGGCCGGCGCGCGCTACAACGACTTCGAAAACAAGGGCGCGTACCACACCTATCCGGTCACCCCGACCTACGCCCTGATGTACAAGCCGACCGATGCCGTGACGCTGTATGCCAGCTACGTCGAATCGCTGGAAGCCGGCAGCCGCGTGGGCAGCGATTACATCAACGCCGGCGACGTGCTCGACCCCACCATCAGCAAGCAGTACGAGATCGGCGCCAAGATCGAGTACCCGCGCTGGAGCGCCAATGCGGCCGCCTTCCGATTGGAGCGTGGCGCGAACATCGACCTGATCACGTCCGCCGGCAAGCTGCTGGTGCAGGACGGCATCACCCTGTACGAAGGCGTGGAAGTCAGTGGCGATGTGCGCCTGACCGATGCCTTCACCCTCGGTGGCGGCGTGACCTGGCTGGACCCGACCTACGACAAACTCTCGCCGGGCAGCGCCAGCCAAGAAGGCAACCGCACCGCCGGCGCGGCCCGCTGGCAGGGCGTGCTGCACGCCGACTACAGCATCCCGCAGATCGAGGGCCTGAGCGTGTACGCACTGGCCCGCTACTACGGCGACGTCTACTACGACGCCGACAACACGCTCAAGCTGCCCGACTACACGCTGGTCAACGCCGGCGTGGGGCCGGCTCCTCGGCATTGTCGGAAGCCGGCCAGCGGCCGGCACTACCAGCGCCATTCCAACCCACGTAAAGGTGTCCCCTTCACCCCGCTCCGGCAATAATGGCGGCCTGCCTTCCGCCGAGTCGCCATGCCTTCGTTTGAAACCCGCGTCAGCCGCCTGTGGGCGCATGAAAAGGCCAGCTATGGCCTGCGGGTGTTCATCGCGTTGTCCGCGGCGATGGGGCTGTGCTGGTACCTGGACCAGCTGACCGCGCTGCCCGGCGTGTTCCTGGGCATCATCGCCAGCGCGATCGCCGAGACCGACGACAACTGGTGGGGCCGGATCAAATCGGTGGCGCTGTCGCTGCTGTGCTTCGTGGCCGCCGCCGCCGCGGTGGTGCTGCTGTTCCCGCATCCGTGGTGGTTCATCACCGCGTTGGCGGTAGCGACCTTCGGGCTGACCCTGCTCGGCGCGCTCGGCGAGCGCTATGCCTCGATCGCGCAGGCCACGGTGACGTTGGCCATCTACACCATGATCGGGCTGGAGCAGCACGGCACGGCCGATCTGTCCCAGGCGATCAATGCGGTCAGTCACCTGCTGGCAGGTGCGGCCTGGTACGCCCTGCTCTCGATCCTGTGGACCGCCCTGTTCGCCAATCGCCCCGTTCGCGAGCGGGTGGCGCGCCTGTACCTGGAGCTGGGCCGCTACCTGCAGCTCAAGGCCGATCTGTTCGAACCGGTGCGCGATGCCGACGTGCAGAAGCGCCAGCTCGCCCTGGCCGAGCAGAACCGGCGCGTGGTGGAGGCCCTGAACATCGCCAAGACCGCGATCCTGGCGCGCTTTGGCCGCTCCGGCCGGCCCGGCGTGCAGTCCGGCCTGTACCTGCGCCTGTATTACATGGCCCAGGACTTCCACGAACGCGCCAGCTCCTCGCACTACCCCTACGGCGCCCTGACTGAAGCGTTCTTCCACAGCGACGTGCTGTACCGCTGCCAGCGCCTGCTCGCGCTGCAGGGTGAGGCCTGCGCCAACCTCGGCCAGGCGATCCGCCTGCGCCAGCCGTTCCAGTACGGCGAGCGCACCAAGCAGGCCACCGCCGACCTGACCGATTCGCTCACCTGGCTGCGCGCCCAGCACAACCCGCAGTGGCAGCGTCTGCTGGCCTCGCTGGAACTGCTCGGCCACAACCTGCAGAGCATCGAACGTCGCCTGTCCGAGGCCGAGAAATCCGAGTCCACCCTGGACAACGTCGATACCCGCCTGCGCGATACCAACCCGCACACCCTGCGCGAGATGGGCGTGCGCATCCGCCAGCAGCTCACGCCCGGCTCGGTGCTGTTCCGGCATGGCCTGCGCATGGCGCTGGCGCTGATCGTCGGTTTCGCCGCGATCCGCCTGTTCAACGCCCAGAATGGCTCGTGGGTACTGCTCACCATCGTGTTCGTGTGCCGCCCACACTTCGGTGCGACCCGCCAGCGGTTGGCGCAACGGATCGCCGGCACGCTGATCGGTCTGGTGCTGACCTGGGCGTTGATGCAGCTGTTCCAGGACCTGCGCATCGAACTGCTGATCGCGCTGCTCTCGGCACTGCTGTTCTTCTTCACCCGCAGCGATCGCTACCTGGTGGCCTCGGCGGCGATCACGGTGATGGCACTGACCTGCTTCAACCTGATCGGCGATGGCTTCCTGCTGATCTGGCCGCGCCTGGTGGATACGCTGCTGGGCTGCGCGATCGCCGCGGCGGCCGCCTTCCTGATCCTGCCCGACTGGCAGGGCCGGCGACTGAACCTGGTGATGGCGCGTGTGCTCGACAACTGCGCCAAGTACCTGCACGCCGTGCTCGGCCAGTACGGCAGCGGCATGCAGGACGACCTGGCGTACCGTATCGCGCGCCGTGACATGCACAACGCCGATGCGGCGCTGTCCACTGCGTTGTCGAACATGCTGCGCGAGCCTGGTCACGTGCGCCGCAATCTGGATGCCGGCTTCCGCTTCCTGGCGCTGTCCAACACCCTGCTCGGCCATCTCTCCGCACTGGGCGCCCACCGCACCCAGCTGGACAGCTACGGCCAGGATCCGCTCGCGCTGTCTGGCGGCGAACGGGTGCAGCAGGCGATGCAGCAGATCGCGCGCGCGCTGGAGCAGCGCGAACCGGTGGCCGAAGACGCCAACGAGGGCGACCGGGCCCTGGCCGAGCAGCTGGAGCAGATCCCGGACGACATGCCGCCCAAGCTGCAGCTGATCCGCACCCAGATGGGGCTGATGCTGCGCCTGCTGCCCAAGCTGCGCGGTGCCGCCAACGAGGCCGCGCGCACGCTGGGGTAGGTATCGACCGTTGGTCGCTACGGATGTTGAACGTCTTACGACCCACGGTCGTGAGCGACCGCCCCGGGGCGACGCGCGCCGCTGCCATGCTGCGCCAACAGGGAGAATGCTAGGCTGCGCCGGTTCGCAAGGAGTCTCCATGTCCGGCCATAGTCAGTTCGCTCTGCTCAGGCAACGTCGTTTCCTGCCGTTTTTCATCGTCCAGTCGCTGGGCGCGTTCAACGACAACGTCTACCGCCAGGCGATCATCGCGCTGCTGTTCTTCCTCGGCACGCCGATCGAAGAGCGCTCGCTGTATACCAACCTGGCGCCGGCGATCTTCATCCTGCCGTACTTCCTGTTCTCGGCGCTGGCCGGGCAGATCGCGGAGAAGCTGGAGAAATCGCGGCTGATCGTGATCACCACGACCATGGAAATCGCGATCATGTCGCTGGCCGCGCTTGGTTTCCTGACCGAGAGCATGCCGGTGCTGCTGGTCGCGCTGTTCTGCACCGGCATGCAGTCCACCCTGTTCGGGCCGGTGAAGTACTCGGTGCTGCCCTCGATCCTCAAGCCCGAGGAGCTGACCGGCGGCAATGGCCTGGTCGAGATGGGCACCTCGCTGTCGATCCTCACCGGGATGATCGCCGGGGGCCTGATCTTCGCGCTGTCCGGCAGCCATGGCCCGATCGTCGCCGCGACCGCCGTGATCGTACTGGCCGTGGCGGGCAACCTCACCGCGCGGATGATCCCGAAGGTCGATGCCGGCGCGCCGGATCTGAAGATCAACTGGAATCCGCTGCCCGAGTCGCTGGCGGTGCTGCGCATGGCCAAGAAGCAGAAGGCCGTGCGCAACGCGATTCTCGGCGTGTCCTGGTTCTGGTTCGTGGGCACCATGCTGACCTCACAGCTGCCGACCTATGCCGAGGTCAACCTCGGTGGCGGCTCCCTGCTCTACATCTTCGCGCTGGCGCTGTTCTCGCTGGGTACCGGCACCGGTTCGCTGCTGTGCGAAAAGCTGTCCGGGCGCACCGTGGAAATCGGCCTGGTGCCGCTGGGCGCGTTCGGCATGACCGCCTTCATGCTCGACCTGTACTTCGCCCGCGTCGGCGAAGCCGCCGCGGCCGGGCTGTCGATCTGGCAGTTCGTGCAGGCCCCGGGCAGCGCGCGCATCATCATCGATCTGATCGGCATCGGCCTGTTCACCGGCTTCTTCGTGGTGCCGTTGTTCGCCCTGATCCAGAGCCGCACGGCCAAATCAGAAATGTCGCGCGTGTTCGCCGCGCTCAACATCCAGAACTCCGGCTTCATCGTGCTGGCGGCGGGGCTGGGCCTGCTCACCCAGCGCGTGCTGGACTGGACCATCCCGCAGCTGTTCCTGGCCCTGGCGATCGCCAATGCCGTGGTGTCGATCTACATCTTCACGATCGTGCCCGAGTTCCTGATGCGCTTCCTCAGCTGGGTGATGGTGCGCGCGCTGTACCGGCTGCGTCCGCACGGCATCGAAGCCAACGTGCCGGACGAGGGAGCGGCACTGATCGTATGCAACCACGTCAGCTACATGGACGCGCTGATCCTGTCGGCGACCCTTCCGCGCCCCGTGCGCTTCGTCATGTACTACAAGATCTTCAACATCCCGGTGATGCGCTGGATCTTCCGCACCGCCAAGGCGATCCCGATTGCCGGCGTACGTGAGGATCCGGCGTTGATGCAGGCCGCGTTCGATGAGGTGGACAAGGCGCTGGCCGAGGGCGAGCTGGTCTGCATTTTCCCCGAGGGCGCGTTGACCCGCGATGGGCAGATGGGCGCGTTCAAATCGGGCGTGGAGAAGATCCTGGCGCGTCGCCCGGTACCGGTGGTGCCGATGGCGCTGCGCGGGATGTGGTCGAGCATGTGGAGCCGCCGCGACACGCGCCTGGGCCGCATGCGTGTGCCACGCCGTTTCCGCGCGCATGTCGAGGTCGTCGCATCTGCGCCGATCGCCGGCGAGGTCGCCACCGCGCCGATGCTGGAAACCCAGGTCAGGCAACTTCGCGGCGATCAGGCATGAGCCCCGCCCTGCCTGCATGTAACCGTATACATAGAGGCAGGCACATCGGTTAGATTACCGCCCGGGACACCTCGTACGCACCCACCCACCCAAGCAAATGGAGTTTCGCTGATGAATGCCACCGCCCCCCTGCCGCCCGCCCCGGGCAGCATCCCGAACCACCTGATCTGGTCGATCGTCGTCACCATCCTGGCGTTCTTCGTGTGCTGCCTGTCGTGCCTGAGCTTCCCGGGCATCGTCACCGGTGTGGTCGCAATCGTGTTCGCCAGCAAGGTCAACGGCCTGCTCAACCAGGGCGACCTGGAAGGCGCACGTCGTGCCTCCAAGAACGCCAAGATCTGGGCCTGGGTCACCACCGGCTTCCTGATCGCCGGCGTGGTGCTGTTCGTGATCTCGCTGGCCTTCATGGGGGTGGACGGTTACATGGAACAGATGCAGCAGTTCCAGCAGCAGATCGAAAGCGCCAGCTGATGATCGCGCTGCACGGCAGGCGCTGGTTGCTGGCGGCGTTGCCGCCGGCCGCATTGGCGGCCGGTGCGGGGGTCTGGGTGCTGCGGCACTACGACCCCAACAGCGCCAGCAGTCCGTTCCCGCCGTGCAGCTTTCTGGCGGTCACCGGGTATTACTGCATCGGCTGCGGGCTGACGCGTGCATTGCACGCGCTGGCCCACGGCGATGTGGTCACCGCGTTCTCGATGAATCCGCTGGCCATGCTGATGCTGGCCATCGCCCCGCTGGTACTTGGTTGGGCACTGGGCTGGCGGCCACGCGCGCTGCAGCCGCTGATCACGCTGCTGATGAAGCCCGCCTTCTGGCTGATCCTGCTGCCCGCGTACTGGATCGCACGCAACCTGCCGTGGGTGCCGTTTACCTGGTTGGCGCCGGGCTGAGCCTACCGCTAGGTGACCCAACCGGCGATCACCAGCAGCGCCAGCACCGCCATCCACAGCAGCAGCATGCGCCACACCAGGCTCATCGCATCGCGCAGCTCCGGCAGACGACGCCACACCGGCACCATCCCCGCATCACTGTAATCGTGCGCATCCTCGCGCAGCTCGGCGCTCACGCTTGCCCGCGCGACCGCACCGAGGAAGTGTGTCGAGGCCGACCACTGATTGCCGTGCGCCTCGCGCCAGGCCTTGAACGCGGTATCGAAATTGCCGACCAGCGCCATCGACAGCGACATCAGCTGCGCGACCGGCCACTCCAGCCAGGCCAGCACGCCGCGCGCACCGGCGACCGCTTCCACGCTGGCCAGCGAGCGCATCGGGCCAACCGCCAGCAAGGCCAGCAGGCGATACAGCAGCGCGCCGACCGGGCCCAGCAGCAGGAACCAGAACAGCACCGCGAACCAGCGCCTCAGCGCGTTGAGCACGGTGGCTTCGACCAGCGAGGGGACGTCTTCCTGCAGGCTGCCACCGGCGGACTGCAACTGCGCGATCGCCAGGTGGCGTGCGTGGGGGTCATCGGCGTCGATCACCGCCTCGACATCGCGGTCCAGGTCGCGCGGGCCCCAGCACATCACCAGCACCAGCACGCCCAACAACAGCGACGGCAGGCCGTAGACGCGGTCATCGAACAGCCACTGCAGCAGGCCCAGCGCTGCCACGAACGGCAGCACCGCCAGCCAGGCGCCCTTGCGGCCGCGCCAGACCCCGTCTTCGGCGGCGTGCCGGCCCAGCCACTGCAGCCAGCGCCGGTACAGGCCGAAACGCCGCAGCGCGACGGCCGCGCCCGGCGCGACATGGCCCAGGGCCAAGGCAACCAGCACGGCGACCAGGGTGGTGAACATGTAAGCCTCCGGCTCGGGACGTGGGACGCGCCGCTACTATGCCTTGCGGCCCGGCAATTCCCCGGGCCGTTGGTAATGTACCGCGCCGCGTGTTCAGCCTGCGGCAACGGCAGGCGACGGTCAGGCGATCTGCTGGCGGTACCAGTGCTCGATCAGGCTGCGCGAGATCGAGATCGGCGGGGACAGGCGGATGCCTTCGCCGTCATCCTCGACATCCCGGGCCAGGGCGGCGCCCACTTCCTCGGCGGTGAACCAGCGCGCATCTTCCAGCTCGCCGTTCACGGTCGGTACGTCGTCTTCGGCCGTGGCGGCGAAGCCCAGCATCAGCGCGCCCGGGAACGGCCATGGCTGGGTGCCCAGGTAGCGGCACTCGCGCACGCGCACCCGGCTCTCCTCGAAGACCTCACGGACCACGGTCTGCTCCAGGGATTCACCCGGCTCGACGAAGCCGGCCAACACCGAATAACGGCGCGGGGCCCAGTTCGCCTGGCGGCCGAGCAGCAGCCGGCCCTGGTTCTCCACGGCCACGATCACCGCCGGATCGACCCGGGGGTAGTGTTCGGTGGCGCACTGGCCACACCGGCCGACGAAGCCGCCGCGGCTGAAGGTCACCGCGCCGCCGCACACCCCGCAGAAGCGGGTGCGCGACTGCCAGTAGGACATGCCCCGGGCGTAACAGAAGGCGGTGGAATCGGCGATGGACCAGGTCGCGGCGGACTGGCGCAGGTCGACCCGCTGCGGCGCCGTCACCGACAGCCCGGCGGCCTCCATCGAGAACCACGCCTGCTCGCCGCGCAGGCCGAGGAAGATCGCGGTGCCCGGGCCACCGCCCAGATCCGCGCCGGTCAGCGGCAGCGGCTGACCATCGTGGCCGGCCAGCGCGGTGCCGTCCTGGTCGAGCACCAATACACGCGCGTCCGGCCACAGGCGCAACAACGCATCGGCGTCATCGCGCAGGGTATCGGCGCGCTCCAGCGGCTCGCTGACGAAAGCGAAACCGGAAAGCTGCGAAGAGAATTTGGACATCGCAAGAGCCTGCCCACATTCGGCGGGACTGGCAAGCGGCAACCGACCATCAGGCCGGTTGCGCGCACATCACATGCTGAAACTGCTGCCGCAGCCGCAGGTGGTCTTGGCGTTCGGATTGCGGATCACGAACTGCGCGCCGGTCAGGCTTTCGGTGTAATCCACCTCGGCGCCCATCAGGTACTGCAGGCTCAACGGATCGACCAGCAGCGTGACGCCGGCGGTATCCACCGCCAGATCGTCCTCGGCGCGGTTCTCATCGAACTCGAACCCGTACTGGAAGCCGGAACAACCGCCGCCTTCGATGTAGACGCGCAGGGCGAGGGCAGCGTTGCCCTCATCCTGGATCAGCTCCTTGACCTTGGCCGCAGCGGCCTCGGTGAAGTTCAGCGGACGGTCCAGGGACTGGTAGTTCGGCGCGGCGGCGGGAGCGCCGGGCAGGGAAACAAGCGTGCTCATGCCCCCAGCATGGGGGTGCATGAGCACGGTTTCAAGTTGTCGCGCGGGCGCGATTCAGGCCATCGCCTCGGCCAGCTTCTTGCGGGCCGCAGTGTCCTTGCCCTTGCCCTGGTCCGCATCCCCGGACGGCGGCGGCAGGGCCATCTGCGCCGAGGTATGGATCAGGCGGCCGGTCAGCTGGGCGCCGGCGTGCATTTCCACCACCTGGTAATGGATGTTGCCGGTCACGCGGGCGCTCGGGGTCAGTTCGACCCGCTCGGTGGCGTGCACATCGCCATCCAGGCGGCCGCTGATGACCACCACCTGGGCGCGGATCTCGCCCTCGATGGCACCGTGCTCGGCCACCGTCAGGGTGGCATTGCTGGCGCCGTCCTGGGCGATCACCTTGCCCTGGATGGTGCCTTCCACATACAGGCCACCGCTGAATTCCACGTCCCCGCGGATCACCACCTGCGCGCCGATCAGCGCGTCCACGACCAGATGTCCGTCGCGGTTGGATTTGTTGCTGCCAAACATGGGCTTACTCCCCTTCTTTTGCCGATGCCGCCGGTGCTCCGGCCTGCTTCCAATCGAATACCTGGGTGGCGCCCCCCGCGCCCGATCCCAGCGTGACCCGCACACGTTGCGGGGTGAAGCCTGGTGGCAGCATCACGCTGCCGGTGAGCTGCTGGAAATACCGGAAGGAATAGTCCTGGCCCGGTACCTTGGTGCGCTGGTGCAGCTCGTCCCAGCTGACCGAGGTCAGCTTGCCGTCCTTGACGCCTTCCACCGTGAAGCGCATCTGCCCCTGGCTGATCGCCCCGCGGTTCAGGTTCTGGGTCAGCACCACGGCGTACTGCCAGGTGCCGCCGGTCTCCGGCGAGAACTCCACCGAATGGGTGTTCAGCCCCTTGCGCTGGCTGGTCGCTCCGACCAGGCGCTCATAGAAGGCCACGTCGGCGCGCAGGCCGGCGATTTCTTCATCGCGCTCGCCCAGCGAGGTCTGGACTTCGTTGTTGGCGGCGCGGCTGATGCGGTCGGAGGCCTGCAGGGTCGCTTGGCGCTGCTGCAGTTCGATGAGCTGCTGCTGGAGGCGCTCGTTGCGGGTCTCGGCCGCCTTGAGCTGGGTGCCGACGTCACCGCCGGGCGAGCCCAACCAGGCGCCAAGCAGCACGGCAAGGATCAGCGACAGCAGCCAGGCCCCGCCCAGCACCAGCAGGCGCTTGCGGTCCTGCACGGGCGGCGCGCCCGGCCGGCGGATCTGAATGCGGGAAGGTGTGGGTTTATTCATGGCAGTCCTGGGCGACCGCGCCTGCCGGCGCTGTCGCAACGGCCCCTGTCTGGAACGACGGGCTAGTGTAAGTCAGGGGAAAGACCTTGTCCGCGCAGGGCCGGGATCGAGGCAGTGGCGTTCATGGACGTCATCCCCGATAGTGTGCGCCTGTGCACATTCTGCAGCCGGAGCGCGTGCCATGACCGAAGCCCACCTGTTCGTGATCGGCATCCTGCTGGCCTGGCTGGCCGGCATCCGCGTGTACCTGACCGTGTTCGGCGTCGGCCTGGCCGGACTGCTCGGCTGGGTCGACCTGCCGCCCGCGCTGCAGGCCACGGAGTCCTGGTGGGTGCTGGGCACCTCGGCCGTGCTGGCCATCGCCGAATTCTTCGCCGACAAGATCCCCGGGGTCGACTCGGTCTGGGATCTGGTCCAGACCCTGGCCCGGGTCCCGGCCGGTGCGTTCCTGGCCGCCGCCACGCTCTCGCCCAGCGGCGAGCTCAGCGGCACCGCGCTGGTGGCCGGCGCCGGCGTCGCGCTGGCCAGCCACGGGCTCAAATCCGGTACCCGCGCCCTGCTCAACACCTCGCCCGAACCGGCCAGCAACTGGATCGCCTCCGCCGCCGAAGACACCGTGGTGGTCGGCGGGCTCGCGCTCGCGCTGGCGCACCCATGGCTGGCGCTGATCCTGGTGGTGGCGTGCAGCCTGATCGGCGCGTTGATCGTCTGGATGATCTGGCGGACGCTGTGGAAGGGCATGCGCTGGTTGATGCGGCAGGCCGACAGTGGTCAGACGCAGGTCAAACCGGGAACCCTGCCACGGTGAGGCGTGCCCTGCCTTCGGGTGTTCATCGCATAATTGCGGCGCAGACTGGGAGTACTGATGGCCGTTCACGACAACGTTGTTGCATCCGCCCGCGCCGTGCGCGCTGAAACGCCGCCGGCCGACCACTGGCAGCGCTGGCAACGCCAGGGCTCACCCGCACCCGTGATGCACAGCAATGTCGTCGCACTGACGCCGGCGCCGGCCAGCCCGCCGCCCCTGCTCCCCCCGATGCACGCCGAGACCGGCAGCCTGCCGCCGGCCGCCATCGACGCTGCGTACCGCGTGCTGATCGTCGAAGACGACCGCTCGCAGGCCCTGTTCGCGCAAAGCGTGCTGCACGGCGCCGGCATGCAGGCGCTGGTGCACAGCGATGCCGAGGGGGTGCAGCAGGCCATCGCCGAGCATCGCCCCGATCTGATCCTGATGGACCTGCACCTGCCCGGGCTGGATGGGATGCGGCTGACCGCACTGATCCGCCAGCAACCCGGCCAGCAGCTGCTGCCCATCGTGTTCCTCAGTGGCGACCCGGATCCGGAGCGCCAGTTCGAGGTGCTCGACAGCGGCGCCGATGATTTCCTCAGCAAGCCGATCCGCCCGCGCCACCTGATCGCCGCCGTCTCCAACCGGATCCGCCGCGCACGTGCGCAGGCCGCCTCGCAGGCGGGCAACGGCAGCGCACCGGCGATGAACAACCCCGAGACCGGCCTGCCGACCCGCCATCATGTGATGCAACAGCTCGGCGCCTCGCTGGCGCACCGCGATCAGGGCGGTCTGTTCTTCATCGAGATCGCCAGCGCGCTGGGCCTGCGCGAGCGCTACGGCTATGCCGCGTTCGAACGGCTGATGACCCAGGCCGGCCAGCGGCTGGCCGATGCCGCCCAGCCCCACCTGCTGGCACGTTTGAACGACAACAGCTTCCTGGTGCTGGCCCGCGGGGCCGACGAGGCCACGCTGGATGCGATGGCGCATGCCCTGCGCGAGCAGTTGTCCACGCGCGCGTTCGTGATCCGCGATGACGAATCCGTGCACCTGCGCGGCGTGGTCGGTCATGCCCAGCTCTCGCCGGGCTTCTCCGATGCGGGCAGCGCACTGGAAGCGGTCGAACGCACCACCCTGCAGGCCCGCCTGCTGACCGCGGGCGTGGCCGCCTACGTGCGCCGCGAAGATGTGGCCGCGCAGGAACACCTGGCGTTGCTTGAAGGGCAGCTGGAACTGGCCTACCAGCCGATCGTCGCCGTGGCCGGTGGCAACACCGCGCAGTACCAGGTGCTGCTGCGGCTGCGCCAGGCCGATGGCAGCGTGCTGGCCGCCGGGCAGGTGATCCCGGCCGCCGAAGCGGCCGGGCGCATCGCCGATCTGGACCAGCAGGTGCTCGACCATGCGCTGGGGCTGCTGGATCTGTATCGCCACGCCGCGCAGCCGTTGCACCTGTTCGTCTCGCAGTCGCTGCGCACACTGGCCCGTGATGCCTTCGGTGACTGGCTGCTGGAATCGCTGGCGAGCCGGCAGATCGACGGCAGCGCGCTGGTCATCGACGTGCGTCTGCCCGATGCCCTGATCCACACCGTCACCCTGCAGCAGTTCTGCACGCGCATGCATGCGGCCGGCGTGCGCTTCTGCCTGAGCCAGTTCGAGCCGGGCGATGAGGCCAATGCATTGATGGCGCAGCTGCCGCTGGCCTATGTGCGCATGGCCGCGCGCTTCTCCAACAGCCACACCAACCAGCACACGCGCGACGAACTGCGCGCGGCGATCGACCTGGCGCACCGCGCCGGGCTGCGCATCATCGGCCAGCAGATCGAAGATCCGCAGGCCGCGGCCGCGATGTGGATCGGCGGGGTCGATTTCATCCAGGGCAACATGGTCCAGTCCGCCGGCAGCGAACTGAACTTCGACTTCCAGAACTCGGTGCTCTGAGCATGGGACGCCACGGACGGCCAGCCCCCTCCTCCACCCCAGCCTCGCTGTGGATCAGCGCTGCGGCGGCCGCCCTGTGTGCCACTGCCGCGGTGATGGCGCGCATCGGTGCCAATGGGCCATGGATCGACATTGCCGCCGGCACCGGCGTGCTGGCACTGCTCGCCGGCATCCAGGCGGTACGCCGCTGGCGTGACGCGCAGGACCAGCTGGAGAGGCTGCAGCGGGGCAATGAGGCGCTGGTGCTCGAGCGCGATCAGCTGCAGCAGCGCCGTCAGCAGCAGAACCAGCTGGAACAGGAACTGCTCAGCGCCAAGCAGGCCGCCGAAGCCGCGGCGCTGGCCAAGGGTGAGTTCCTGGCCACCATGAGCCACGAGATCCGCACGCCGCTCAACGGCATCCTGCCGATGCTCGATCTGATCGCGCGCGGCCAGCTCGGCAGTGACCAGCGCCAGATGCTGCAGACCGCGGCGACCAGCTCACAGCAGCTGCTGAGGATCGTCGATGACATCCTCGATTACTCCCGGCTCGAGGCCAAGGGCCTGAACCTGGAGATCACCACGTTCAACCTGCGCGAGCTGCTCGAAGGGCTGGTGCAGTTGATGCAGCGCGCCGCCGATCCGAAAGGCCTGCAGCTCTTGCTGGAACTCGACCCGGCGGTACGCCTGTCCGTCCGTGGCGACCCGGTGCGCCTGCGCCAGGTGCTGAGCAACCTGCTGGTCAACGCGATCAAGTTCACCGAGCGTGGCCAGATCCGGCTGCGCGTGCAGCGCCAGGGCGAGACCAACGCGCAGCACCAGCTGCGGTTCGAGATTGCCGACAGCGGGATCGGCATCGACGACGCCCTGCAGGCGCGCCTGTTCCAATCCTTCAGCCAGGCCGATGCCTCGACCACGCGCCTGTATGGCGGCACCGGGCTGGGCCTGGCCATCTGCAAGCGCATCATCGACCTGATGCATGGCCGCATCGGCGTGCAGTCCACCGTGGGGCGCGGCGCTACGTTCTGGTTCGAGATTCCGCTGCTCAAGGTGATCGGTGATCTGCCTGCCGTCGGCAACACGCGGCGCGCCCTGCTGATCACCCGCGATGCGGTGCTCGCCCAGCGCATCGAGCGGGTGACCCAGCTCCATGATCTGCGCCTGCACACCGTGGAGACCAGCGCCGAAGCGATCGACGCCCTTCGCGCCCCACAGCGCCCCGGCATCGACCCGGCCCTGGCCTGGGTGATCGCCGACACCGACGGCCTGCGCCATGGCACCCAGGCATTGCAGAAGGCGGTGGCCGGGAACGAACAGCATCCCGCTGCGCAGCTGCTGTGGCTGTATGGCGATGAGGCGCCCGCGCCCGAGGCGCTTGGCCCGGGACCCGCCCTGTCGCGGCAGGGCGCTGACAGTGAACTGCACGCGCTGCTGCGCCCGGTGGTGCCCAGCGCGCGCCCGGCCGCGCTGCTGGCCGAGGTGGAGTACGCAGGCTCGCCCACGGCACTGCCGCAGTTCCCGCTGCGCGTGCTCCTGGTGGAAGACAACAGCGTCAACCTGCTGGTCGCGCAGCGGCTGCTGCAGGTGCTGGGCTGCGAGGTGGAGACCGCCACCGAAGGCGAGCAGGCACTGGAGGCACTGCACGCCCGGCCGTTCGATGTGGTGCTGATGGATTGCCAGATGCCGGTGCTGGATGGCTACGACGCCACCCGCCGCTGGCGCGCGCACGAGGCCACACGGGGCGCGGCACGGCTGCCGATCGTGGCGATGACCGCCAATGCGATGGCCGGCGACCGCGAGCGCTGCCTGCAGGCCGGCATGGACGATTACCTGTCCAAACCGATCCACCGCGAAACACTCCAGGCCGTGCTGGCTCGCTGGGGAAGCGTGATGGCCGACGACCCGGCGGTGCAGCCACCGTCCCTGCCCGAGCAGCAGCCTTCACCGCCCGCGGCGCCGCCAGCACGCGACGAGGCGCCGGCCCCGGTGCTTGATCAGGACGTGCTGGATGAACTGCTGGAGGTTATTGGTCCCGATACCGCGCGCATCATCGGCGTGTTCCTGGATGACACGCCACCGTTGATCCGCCAGCTGCAGGACGCCTCGGTCGCAGCGGATCTGGACCAGCTGCGCGCGTTGGCGCACAGCCTCAAGTCGGCCAGCGCCAATGTGGGTGCGATGGCGCTGTCGGCAGCGGCCTGGCGGATCGAGCACGATGCCCGCGCCGGCACGCTGGAGCGCCCCGCCGTGGCGGTGGCGCTGTTGATCGCCGAGTTCGCGCGTGCACGGATCGCGCTGGCCGGCTATCACGCCCGCCTGCGCGCCCCGCTGCAGGGCTGACTCAGTCTTCGATCTTGGTCAGCAGGTAGTTCGGTTCGCCGATGCGCTCGATCAGATCCAGCTGGGTTTCCAGCCAGTCGATGTGCTCTTCCTCGGACGCGAGGATTTTCACGAACAGCTGGCGGCTGACGTAATCGCCGATCGAATCGGCATACGCCACAGCCTCGCGCAGCGTGACCACGCCGTCGCGTTCCAGGCTGAGGTCGCACTGCAGGATCTCAGCCGGGTTCTCGCCGATGCGCAGCTTGCCCAGCGCCTGGAAGTTCGGCAGGCCTTCGAGGAAGAGGATGCGGTCGGACAGGATGTCCGCATGCTTCATCTCTTCGATCGATTCCTTGTATTCGTGATCGGCGAGTTCCTTCAGGCCCCAGTTCTTCAGCATCTTGGCGTGCAGGAAGTACTGGTTGATCGCGGTCAGCTCGTTGTAGAGGACCTTGTTGAGGAATTCGATGACTTTGGCGTCGCCCTTCATGAGCGTGCTCCTGCTGCGTGGAATCGCGGGCACTGTAGCGCGTCGCGCGCAGGCATGAAGGAACGCGAATCGTGCTCAGTTGCGGCCCGCAACCGGGCGGGCCGAGCTCAGGCGGCTTGCAGGCCGAGAACCGGCAGTGGCAGGTCGTGGGTGGCGCTGAACTTGACCAGCAGGTCGGCCGCCATGTCCAGGCAGGAACCGCAGGTGGCGCCGCAGCCGGTGCGCATCGTCAACTCGGACACGCTCACGACACCGCTCTGGGCGGCTTCGCGGATCTGATGGTCGGTAACCCCGTTGCAGATGCAGACGTACACGTGCGGACTCGGCAGGCAGGCCCGGATCGGCCTGCTGCTATTCCAATCGAAATGCGAATGGTTGTCAATTTCGAACCTGAATCATTCTCGATACGGTTCAGAGCCGCCAGCAGCGCTCAGACGGCGCCCGGCTCGCCCTTGGCCTTGCTGCGCGGCCAGTAGCCGCCCCCCCGCTTGGGCGTGGTGCGCTTGCGCGGCCGATCATGACCGGCGGCGTTGCCCGGCATCCAGGCTTCCTGGGCGGACTTGGGCATCGTTTCCACCCCCGTCCCGGCCACCCCCCGTGCCAGCGGCGCCAGATGGCGCAGGGCACGTGCATAGACGCCCCGCTTGAACATCACCACATGCTCCACCGGGTACCAGAAATCGACCCAACGCCACTGGTCGAACTCGGGGCTGTCCGTATGGTCCAGGGTGACGTGGGATTCGTCCCCGGCCAGCCGGAGCAGGAACCACACCTGCTTCTGGCCGATACAGACCTGCCGTTCATTGCGGCGGATGGCCCGTGCCGGCAGCCGATAGCGAAGCCAACCCGGCGTCGCCCCGAGCACTTCAACGTGCTCCGGCAACAACCCGGTTTCTTCCTGCAACTCGCGATACATGGCTTCGACAGGCGTCTCGTCGGTGTTCATGCCGCCCTGCGGGAACTGCCAGCCATCCCGGCGCACACGTCGTGCCCAGAAAACCTGCCCATCCTGCCGCATCAGCACAATACCGACGTTCGGTCGATAACCGTCCGGATCGATCACGATGCGGACTCCTAGAAAAATCTACTGATCGGGACTGTGCCACGCCCGCTGCCCACTCACAAGCGCGGTGAAAAAGTGTTGACAGATTCCGAATACATCTCCAGAATTGCCGGCTCCCTGAGGCTATGTAGCTCAGCCGGTTAGAGCACAGCACTCATAATGCTGGGGTCGGTGGTTCGAGTCCACCCATAGCCACCAAGTTCGCTTGGTTTTTCAGGGAGAAAGTGCAATAATTGCACGCACATTTTGCCCCGTCGCCAAGCGGTAAGGCACCTGACTCTGACTCAGGCATTCGGTGGTTCGAATCCATCCGGGGCAGCCAAACAAACAGAAAAGGCCGATCGAAAGATCGGCCTTTTCTGTTTGTTTGGGCGTTTGTCCGGACGCATCGCGCCCGGACCCCACACCTTGCGCAGCAAGGTGTGGGCGCCAACCCTCCCCTGCCACATCCCCGTGCCTGACGGCGCGCCCCCTTGTACTCCAAGGGGGCTGTTTCACCAGAGAGAGGACGGCCAGCCGACACCCCGCCCATGCCGGGCCGCGAGAGTAGCCGACCAGCGGTCGGCACTACCGCCCCTATGAAACAGCGGCGAGCGCAGCAGTGCCGCCGGAAGCGTCGCCACCCCTCGCTGCATCCACCTGACAACCAAGCGATCTGCGGGGACGAAACCCACCCCCCGGAAACGACAAAAGCCCGGCCGAAGCCGGGCTTTTGCGTACCTCCCAGCGGGACCCCGAAGGATCCCACGCCATGCGCGATGGATCAGCGCTTGGAGAACTGGGTGGCGCGACGTGCCTTGTGCAGGCCGACCTTCTTACGCTCGACTTCACGGGCGTCACGGGTCATGAAGCCAGCCTTGCGCAGCTCGGACTTCAGGGTTTCGTCGTATTCGATCAGCGCGCGGGCGATGCCCAGACGGATCGCACCGGCCTGACCCGTGGTACCACCGCCAGCGGCGGTGACCATGATGTCGAAGGTTTCGGTGTTCTTGGTCAGTTCCAGCGGCTGACGCACGATCATGCGCGCCGTCTCACGGCCAAAGAACTCGTCCAGCGGACGGCCATTGACGGTGATGTTGCCGGCGCCCTTGCGCAGGAACACGCGGGCGGTGGAGGACTTGCGGCGGCCGGTGCCGTAGTTTTGCGTGATAGCCATGATTAGATATCCAGAACCTGAGGCTGCTGAGCGGCGTGCGGGTGCTCGGAACCCGAGTACACCTTGAGCTTGCGGTACATGGCGCGGCCCAGCGGGCCCTTCGGCAGCATGCCCTTGACGGCGGTCTCGATGACACGCTCCGGGTGGCGCTCAAGCGCCTGGGCCAGAGTTTCGGTCTTCAGGTTGCCGATGTAGCCAGTGAAACGGTGATACAGCTTGTCCTGCAGCTTGTTGCCGGTGACGACAATCTTTTCTGCATTGATGACAACCAGGTAATCACCGGTATCAACGTGAGGGGTGTAAACCGGCTTGTGCTTGCCGCGCAGACGGCGGGCCAGCTCGGTGGACAGACGGCCCAGCGTCTTGCCGGATGCGTCGACGAGATACCAGTCGCGCTGGACGGTCTCGGACTTTGCAGTGAAAGTGCTCATGAAAGAACTCTAGTAGGTCGGGCTCATTACGGCGCAGTACGGCCGGAACTCTGCCACGCGTTGTGAAGAGGCGGGATTGTACTGGCCATGCCCGCCACATGCAAGTTGACCGGATCCCGGCTTGGCACACCGGTCCGCGGGGGCGAGAATCGACAGTCCCCCGCCGCGACACCACCTGCCATGACCGCGCTCCGCCAGATCACGCCGCTCGACCACCTGCTGACCGAAGCCCAGCGGGCCCTGGATACCGTGTTCGGCAACCCGCCGGCCAGCCGCCCCTACCCCGCCGAGGCCACCCCGGACGTGCAGATGGCCGACCCCGAGCGCCGCCACGCGGCCGGGCTGATGCGCATCAACCATGTCGGCGAGGTCTGCGCCCAGGGCCTGTACTTCGGCCAGGCCGCGGTTGCCCGTGAGCCGGAAACCCGCGCCCACCTGCTCGATGCCGCCCAGGAAGAGACCGACCATCTGGCCTGGTGCGCCCAGCGCCTGCGCGAGCTGGACAGCCGCCCCAGCCTGTTCAACCCGATCTGGTATGCCGGCAGCTACACCATCGGCACCCTGGCCGGCCTGCGTGGGGATGGCTGGAACCTGGGCTTCGTGGTCGAGACCGAACGCCAGGTCGAAGCCCATCTGGACGAACACCTGGACACCCTGCCCCCGGCCGACCTGCGCAGCCGTGAGGTGATCAAGGTGATGAAGATCGACGAGGCCCGCCACGCCGACCACGCCGAGCATGCCGGCGCGCGGAAGCTGCCCGCACCGATCCCGTCGGTGATGGCGCTGGCCTCCAAGGTCATGAAGACCATCGCGTACCGGTTGTAACGGCGTATCGACCAACTTGTAACGGCGTATCGACCAACGGTCGATACCTACCGGAACGGCGCGCGCGGCATGGGTTGCGGGCCGGCTTGCCACCGGTAGCGCCCGACCGTTGGTCGGGCGACGATCAGGCAGAGACCAGCTTCAGCCCGATCACACCGGCCACGATCAACGCGATGCAGGCCAGCCGCGACGGCGAGGCGCTGTCGCCGAACAGGAAGATGCCCAGCATCGCCACGCCCAGTGCGCCGATCCCGGTCCAGATCGCGTACGCCGTGCCGACCGGGATGGATTTCATGGCCTGGCTCATCAGGTACAGGCTGACCAGGGCGGCAGCAACGGTGGCCAGGGTGGGAAGGGGCTTGCTGAAGCCTTCGGAGTACTTCATTCCGATGGCGAAGCCGATCTCGAACAGACCGGCAACCAGGAGATAGATCCAGGGCATGGGGGGGATTCCTTGGGTTAACAAAAGCAAAACGGCCCGGTGTTTTCACACCGGACCGTCGTCGGTAGCTGCCGTGGAACCGGGTTTTGCGCAAACACCGGTTTCACAGGGCGGGCCGTCCCGCCTGAACGAGGTTGCCCGGGCCAGGCCCGGACGACATCGCGACGTGCCTTACTCGGCCAGATTGCGCCCATGGAACAGCTCTTCGATCTCACGACGCAGCAGCGCCTCGATCTTCATGCGTTCCTTGAACGACAGGTTCTTGGCCTTCTCTTCGAACAGGTACTGGTCCAGATCGAAGTCCTTCAGGTGCATCTTCGTGTGGAAGATATTTTCCTGATAGACATTGACGTCGAACATCTCGTAACGCGACTTGATGTTCTTGGCCAGGAAGTTCTGGATCGAGTTGATCTTGTGATCGATGTAGTGCTTCTTGCCCTTCACGTCACGAGTGAAGCCACGCACGCGGTAATCCATGATCACGATGTCCGATTCCAGACTCTCGATCAGGTAGTTCAGCGCTTTCAACGGGGAAATCACGCCACAGGTGGCCACATCGATGTCCGCGCGGAACGTGGCGATGCCCTCCTGCGGATGGGTTTCCGGGTACGTATGGACAGTGATGTGGCTCTTGTCCATGTGGGCAACCACGGCGTCGGAGATCAGCTCCTTGCCGGCCTGCTTCTTGTCGATCACCGGCTCTTCCGAGATCAGGATCGTCACCGAGGCACCCTGGGGGTCGTAGTCCTGGCGGGCCACGTTCAGGATGTTCGCGCCGATGATCTCGGCAACGTCGGTCAGGATCTGAGTCAGCCTATCGGCGTTGTACTCTTCATCAATATATTCGATGTAACGCTGACGCTCCTCTTCGGTGCGGGCGTAACAGACGTCATAGATGTTGAAGCTCAGCGCCTTGGTGAGGTTGTTGAAACCCTGCAACCTCAGGCGAGGCAACGGCTTGACCACGGCGGTCGATCCTGTGTGTGGTGGGAAAGAAGTAATTATGGGGCAAAGTGATCGGGGGCGAAACTTGCATTGAAACGAGTACCTGTGCTCGGTTTGCCCTTAACAATTCGGATCGTTAAGCTCCCGGCACATAGCCGTGAATTCTTCATGAGCAATCGGAGCGCCTCAACGTGTCAACTGTGCGCCTTGCCACAAGTCCATTGGCCCTGGATATCGCAACAATCGATCGCTTCCTGGCCCACAGCCACCGCCGCCGTTACCCCGCCCGTACCGACGTGTTCCGTCCAGGCGATCCGGCCGGCACCCTCTACTACGTGATCAGTGGCTCAGTCTCAATAATGGCTGAGGAAGATGACGATCGCGAGCTGGTGCTGGGCTACTTCGGCTCGGGAGAATTCGTCGGTGAGATGGGGCTGTTCGTCGAATCGGACCGGCGCGAGGTGATCCTGCGCACCCGCACCCCGTGCGAGCTGGCCGAGATCAGCTACGAGCGCCTGCATCAGCTGTTCTTGGGCCCGCTCTCGGCCGATGCGCCGCGCCTGCTCTATTCGATCGGCCAGCAGCTCTCCAAGCGCCTGCTCGACACCAGCAGGAAAGCCAGCCGCCTGGCCTTCCTGGATGTGACCGACCGCATCGTGCGGACCCTGCACGATCTTTCCCGCGAGCCGGAGGCGATGAGCCACCCGCAGGGCACCCAGCTGCGCGTCTCGCGCCAGGAACTGGCCCGCCTGGTCGGTTGCTCGCGTGAAATGGCCGGCCGCGTGCTGAAGAAGCTGCAGACCGACGGGCAGCTGCATGCCCGCGGCAAGACCGTCGTTCTGTACGGCACCCGCTGATCGGGCCTTGGTCGTGCCGGCCGCTGGCCGGCAACCCCGCCCATTTGCCGCTAGGCTGTCGGCATGGAGCTTGGCAGCGAATTCTATTGGTTCATCCTGATCGGCCTCGGCGCGCAGCTGATCGATGGCGCGCTGGGCATGGCCTTCGGGCTGGTGTCCTCTTCGGTGCTGCTCAGCATGGGCCTGCCGCCCGCCGCGGTCAGCGCCAGCATCCATACCGCGGAGGTCTTCACCACCGGGGCCTCCGGGGTCTCGCATCTGGTCGCGGGCAATGTGGACCGCCGGTTGTTCCTGCGCCTGGCGTTGCCCGGCGCCGTCGGCGGGGTGGTTGGCGCCTACGTGCTGACCCAGCTGCCTGGCGACGTGATCCGCCCCTTCATCTATATGTATCTGCTGGTGCTGGCGATCTTCATCCTGCTGCGTGCGGCCGGCCGGATGCTGCCGGCCCAGGAAGTGAAGCGCGTCCCGCTGCTGGGCTTCGTGGCCGGCCTGCTGGATGCCAGTGGCGGTGGCGGCTGGGGCCCGGTGGCGACCTCCACCCTGCTCGCCCGCGGCGGCCAGGCGCGCACCACCATCGGCACGGTCAATGCCGCCGAGTTCGTGGTGACCCTGGCGGTGTCGATCACGTTCCTGCTGACCATGGGCGTGCAGTACCTGAACATCGTGGCCGGCCTGTTGATCGGCGGGATGATGGCCGCGCCGGTGGCCGCGATCCTGGTCAAAAAGGTCAAGGAACGCTGGGTGCTGGTGGCCGTTGGCGTGCTGGTGCTCGGCATCAGCCTGTTCCAGATCGGCCATGCGATCGTGCAGTGGCGCGCAGGCTGAGCCGGACGCGACACCTTTTCAACCCTTCCCGGGTGTTTTCAGCGCCGGATCAGACCGGGTCGCCGGCCCGGTCGACACAGCCCCAGTTGAGCACCGGGGTACCCGGCGGCAGCACCTGGCGGAAATAGTCCACCCGTGACGCCTTCGGATTGACCACCACCGGCGCCGTAGCCGCCAGCAGCAGTGGCAGGTCCGCACTGCTGTCGGAATAGGCGACATCGATCTCGCCATAGCCGCGCTCGCGCAGCATCCGCATCTTTTCTTCGTTGTGGCAGTGGCGGGTGGCGATGACCGCGCCCAGGAACGGGCCGACCTCACTGCCGATCACCGGCACGCCCTGATGCGCCACGAAGGCCAGGATCGCGCGGGCCAGTTCCGGCGGTGCGCCGGTGGCGACCACCACGCGGTCGCCGGCGGCGCGGTGACGCGCGAACACCTCCAGCGCGACCGGCAGCAGGCGGCGGCGGATATCGGCCTCGTGCTTGAGGACGTAGCGGTCGATCACCTTGTTGAACTCGCGCGCCCGATGCAGGCCAAACGTGGCGATCCAGACATACCCGGAGATGCCGCGGCGGCGGGTGGGCAGGAAGGCCACCAGCGGGCCGAGCAGCGGCGTGGCGACCAGAGCGGCCAGCAGCCGCAGCGGGTTGCGCTTGATCAGCCAGGCGAACAGATGGCTGCCGGAATCGCCGTCATACAGGGTGTGATCGAAGTCGAAGACCACCAGCGGGGCGTCGTCGCGCGGCGTTGGGTAGATCGCTGTCATGCGCTGAAGAATAGCTGACGCAGGCCCTCGCCGGGCTCTTCCACGCGCATGAAGGCCTCACCGACCAGGAAGGCGTTGACCCCGGCCTGACGCATCACGCTGACATCGGCCGGGCCGAGGATGCCGCTTTCGGTGACCAGCAGGCGGTCGCGCGGCACGGCCTGGCGCATGTCCAGCGTGGTCTGCAGCGACACCTCGAAGGTGCGCAGGTTGCGGTTGTTGATGCCGATCAGCGGCACCGGCACCTGGATGGCGCGCTCGAGCTCGTCGATGTCGTGCACTTCCACCAGCACGTCCATGCCCAGCTGCATGGCCAGGTCGGACAACTCGGCCAGTTGGCGGTCGTCGAGGGCGGCGACGATCAGCAGGATGCAGTCCGCGCCGAGCACGCGCGCTTCGTACACCTGGTAGGCATCGATCACGAAGTCCTTGCGCAGCACCGGCAGCGTGCACGCTTCACGCGCCTGCTGCAGGTAGGCGTCGCTGCCCTGGAAGAAATCCACGTCGGTCAGCACCGACAGGCAGCTGGCGCCGCCGAATTCGTAGCTCACCGCGATGTCGGCCGGATGGAAGTCCGGGCGGATCACGCCCTTGGACGGGCTGGCCTTCTTGATCTCGGCGATCACGGCCGGGTTGCCGGCGGTGATCGAGGCGCGCAGCGCATCAGCGAAGCCGCGTACGGGCGGCGCCTGCTCCACGCGCGCGATCAGTGCTTCAAGCGGCACCTGGGCCCGGCGTGCGGCGACTTCTTCGGCCTTGCGGGCCAGGATGGTATCGAGGATGTCGCTCATGTCATTGGGGGTCCTGGAGGCCGGCCATTATCGACCAGCCCCGCTGAATTCGGAAAACGCGGGCTCAGACGGCCCCGCGGATGCGGCGGGTGGCGGCGACGTACTGCTCCATCCGCGAGCGCGCACTGCCATCGGCCAGCACCGCACGGGCACGGGCCAGACCATCGGCGATGCTGTCGGCGACACCGGCCACGTACAGCGCGGCGCCGGCATTGAGCGCCACGATATCCAGCGCGGGGCCGGGCTGGTTGTCGAGCACACCGCGCAGCATCGCGATGGATTCCGCCGGGCTGTCCACCTTGAGGTTGCGGCTGGCCGACATCGCGATGCCGAAATCTTCCGGATGGATCTCGTACTCGCGCACCTTGCCGTCGCGCAGTTCGCCCACCAGCGTCCCGGCGCCGAGCGAGATCTCATCCATGTTGTCGCGGCCCCACACCACCAGCGCGCGTTCGGCACCGAGTTCGCGCAGCACGCGCGCCTGGATGCCGACCAGATCCGAATGGAACACGCCCATCAACACGTTGGTCGCACCGACCGGATTGGTCAGCGGGCCAAGGATGTTGAAGATCGTACGCACGCCCATTTCGCGGCGCACGGGTGCGACGACCTTCATCGCCGGGTGGTGCATCGGCGCGAACATGAAACCGATGCCGGTTTCGGTGATCGCGCGCGCGACGTCCTCCGGCTGCAGATCGATGATCGCGCCCAGCGCCTCGACCGCATCGGCACTGCCGGACTTGGAAGAGACACTCCGGTTGCCATGCTTGGCCACCTTGGCCCCGGCCGCGGACACCACGAACATCGCGCAGGTGGAGATGTTGAAGGTGTGCGAGCCATCGCCACCGGTGCCGACGATATCCACCAGATGCGTTCTGTCTTCCACCGGCACCGCGCGGGCGAGCTCGCGCATCACGGTGGCGGCACCGGCGATTTCGCCGATGGTTTCCTTCTTGACCCGCAGGCCGGTCAGGATCGCGGCGGTCATCACCGGCGAGACTTCACCGCGCATGATCTGCCGCATCAGGTCGACCATTTCGTCGAAGAAGATTTCGCGGTGCTCGATGGTGCGCTGCAGGGCTTCCTGGGGGGAGAAGGTCATGCGGGGTCCTTTGTGATGCAGGTGCGGCGCGCTCAGCGCTGCAGGAAGTTCTTCAGCAGGGCGTGGCCATGCTCGGTGAGGATCGACTCGGGGTGGAACTGCACGCCCTCGACCGGATGTTCGCGATGGCGCAGGCCCATGATCTCTTCGATCGAGCCGTCCGCGTTCTCCGTCCAGGCGGTCATTTCCAGGCACGCCGGCAGCGTGGTCTTGTCCACCACCAGCGAGTGGTAGCGCGTGGCCTGGTAGCGGTCCGGCAGGCCGGCGAACACGCCCCTGCCTTCATGGCGGATCGGCGAGGTCTTGCCGTGCATGATGTTGCCCGCGCGGATCACATCGCCGCCGTACACCTGGCCGATGCTCTGGTGGCCCAGGCACACGCCCAGGATCGGCGTGGTCGGGCCAAGCCGACGGATCAGCTCCAGCGACACCCCCGCTTCGTTGGGCGTGCACGGGCCAGGCGAGATCACGATGCGCTCGGGCGCGAGCGCGGCGATTTCATCGACGCTCAACGCGTCGTTGCGCACCACCTTCACCTCGGCGCCCAGCGTCTGCAGGTACTGCACGAGGTTGTAGGTGAAGCTGTCGTAGTTGTCGAGCATCAACAACATGGTCAGGGTCCGTCTTGAATGAGGAAAATGGCGTACACGTTCTCGGTGTACGTAATGGGCGCGGCGGTGAGCAGTTCGCCGCCCGACGACGCGCGATAGCGCGATCCGGTCACAGCCACCTTGTCCAGCGTTGCGCTTTCTCCGCCGTAGCCGAAGCCATCCCGGCCGGGCGTGCCCCAGGTGCCGGCCTGCACGCCATAAGCGAAGTTCGGCGCGACGTCGGAAATGCTGTACAGACCGGTGATCTTCGTGCCGTAGGCGCCAGCCAGGCCCTTGGCCGATTCGCGCGTCTGCGCGGCGGCCTCGGCCTTCAGGTCGCCACGCAGGCGGCTTTCACCCGAATACGTGGGTTCAGCGGTACTGACCTGGACCTCGCGGCTGGCCTTCAGTTCGCCCAGGAAGGCTTTCAGCGCCTGCGCGTCCGGGAACTCGGCCTTCAGGTCGCGCCGGGCGGCGGTGCCGTTGAACACCTCCTCATCGTTGCGATAGCGCGTAGATGGCGCGATGCTCAGGTTGGCGGCGAGCACGCTGCCGTCGATGGCGCCATGCTGGGCAAACAGCTGCAGCACCCGCTCGGCGTTGGCCTGTACGCGGGCGCGGGCGGTGTCGGTCTGCATGTCGATCGATTCCAGCGCCACCTTGACCGTGAAGCGGTCCGGCATCACCGTGCGGGTGGCACTGCCCTTGACCAGCAGATGGGGCTGCGAGGGAAGGGTATTGGCCTGCGCCCATGCGGACCCGGCCACCACGGCCAACGTCGACGACAACAGCAATGCGCTCAGCAGCTTCATGCGGTATTCCTTGTCAGAAGGGTGCAAAGGGAGCCGCGGCCAGGCCACGGCGCGGGAAACTCACAGGCCCTTGGCAGCCTGCGCCACGGCACGGAACAGCGCGCGGCCCTTGTTCATCGTCTCGTCCCATTCCTTGCCCGGGTCCGAGTCGTAGACGATGCCGGCACCGGCCTGCACGTGCAGGCGGCCGTCCTTGATCACCGCGGTGCGGATCGCGATGGCGGTGTCGGCATCGCCATGCCAGCCGATGTAGCCGATGCTGCCGGCGTAGACGTTGCGCTTGATCGGTTCCAGCTCGCGGATCACTTCCAGCGCGCGGATCTTCGGCGCACCGCTGACGGTGCCGGCCGGGAACGTCGCGCGCAGCACGTCGGCATAACTCAGGCCCGGCTGCAGTTGCCCGGTGACTTCGCTGACGATGTGCATGACGTGGCTGTAGCGTTCGATCACGAACTGCTCGCCCACTTCCACCGTGCCCGCCTTGGACACGCGGCCGGCATCGTTGCGGCCGAGATCGATCAGCATCAGATGCTCGGCACGCTCCTTGGGATCGGCCAGCAGCTCAACTTCCAGTGCGTTGTCTTCTTCCACCGTGGCGCCGCGCGGGCGGGTGCCGGCGATCGGACGCACGGTGACCTCCCCGTCCTGCAGCCGCACCAGGATCTCCGGCGAGGAGCCGACCACCTGCACGTCGCCGGTATCGAGGAAATACATGTACGGCGAGGGATTGAGCGCACGCAGCGCGCGGTACACATCCACCGGGCGCGCCTTGAACGGCACGCTCAGGCGCTGGCTCAGCACTACCTGGAAGATGTCGCCGGCGCGGATGTATTCCTTGGATTTGTCGACCGCGGCGATGAAGCCTTCGCGGGTGAAGCCGGAGACGAAATCGTTCTCGTCCAGCACATCGCGGGTGATCGGCGCGGGGTAGCCGGCGCCGGGGGCGCGCAGCTTGGCGACCAGCGCATCCAGCTTGGCCTGGGCGTCCTCCCATGCACCGGGCTGGCCCGGGTCGGCATGCACGATCAGGTACAGGCGGCCCTTGAGATTGTCGAACACCGCCAGTTCTTCGGAGTGCAGCAGCAGGATGTCCGGCGTGCCCAGCTCGTCGCGGCCACGCGGCGGTGCCAGGCGAGGTTCGATGTAACCGATGCACTCGAAGCCGAACCAGCCGACCAGGCCACCGGTGAAGCCCGGCAGACCCGCCAGCTTGGGCACCGAGTGGGCGCTGCGCAGCGCCTCCACCTCGGTGAACGGATCGGCGACCTCGCGGGTTTCCACCACGGCGCCGGACTCGCTGATGGTCAGGGTATGGCCGTGGAAGGCATACACCCGGCGTGCCGGCAGGCCGATGATGGAATAGCGCCCGAAGCGTTCGCCGCCCTCGACCGATTCAAACAGATAGGTATGCGGGCCGTCGGCGAGCTTCAGATAGACCGACAGCGGCGTGTCCAGGTCGGACAGCACTTCACGGACGACGGGGATGCGGGTGTGGCCTTCAGCGGCCTGCTGCTGGAACTGCTCGAGCGTAATCAAGACGACTTTCCTTCCGGGAAACGGCGGTGGCGGGACGGACGACGGCAACAGGCCACCATCGCCACCAACGGCGAGCGGAAGAAAGGGTATGCGGGGTCGTCAGAATGGACACCCGGCGACTGTACCGCATTGACGGCACCGGATGGAACCCGGCGCCGCCCATGGCATCAGCCCCGCGACAGCAGCGGGCTGTCCAGCGCCACATGCAGGTTGACCCGGCCCGGCACGCAGTCGATGCGGAAGTGCCGGGCCTGGACCGGCTCGCCATCCAGATTGAGGGTCAGCGGCACGTCGGCCTCGATCTCCACCCACGGCGCCTGCACACGCTCGGCCACCTGCTCCAGCGCGCCGCGCTTGCCACCCTTGACCAACGCGGCAAAGGTGGAGGCGACCTCCCCGCTCAACTCGGGAATCACCGTGATATCGAGCAGACCATCGTCGATCAACGCTTCCGGGCACAGCACCTGCCCGCCGCCGGCCTGACGGCCATTGCCCACGCCGAGTGCGATGAAACCACCGGCCCATTCGAACCCCGGCGCCCGGACACGTGCCTGGATCGGATCGATCCGCCCCAGCCGCGATACCCCCGTGACCAGGTAGGCCAGCCCACCGAGCACCTTCTTCAAGCCCTCATCGGTCTCCACCGTGACCTCGGTGCCGAAACCGCCACTGGCCACGTTCGCGCACCACCACACCTTGCCATCGGCATCGATGCGCAGCAGGTCGACCGGGCGTGCCGGGGCGTGCGTGATCAGCTCCAGCGCCGCCAGCGGTGCATCGGGAATCTCCGCCGCGGTGGCGAAATCATTGGCCGTGCCCAGCGGCAGCAGCCCCAGCGACGGCAATGCATCGGCCCCCTCTTCCCGGTGGGCCAGTGTCTCGGCCACCTCACTGAGGGTGCCGTCGCCGCCGGCCGCGATGATCGTGTCGACCCCATGCGCGATGGCTTCGGCCACATAGCGCTCGGCATCGCCCGATTCCCAGGTCACCCGCACCTCCAGCTGCACCCCGCGCTCACGCAGCGCGGCCACCGCCTCGCGCACATCCTCATTGCCGGTGGCCTTGCCGTTGAGGATCAAACGCCAATGGGGACGGCTCATGCGGTACTTCCAGGGAGTGGGGAAGCGAAGGCTAGCAGCGGACGGCGTGGCCGCCGGTGAACGTCATCAAAGCGTCACCACGGGCCCGGAGAATGGAAGGCCATAGCAAGGAAGATGGATGGAGGCAGGATCAGCCTCCCGCTATTCCCAGGGCCGCATCAGCAATGGTGCGGTCTTTTTTTTGAGGACAGCTCAGCCTGCGGCAAACACCCGCAACGCCTCACCTTCCATCCGGTATACCGTCCACTCGCTCTGCGGCTTCGCGCCGGCGGCTTGGTAGAACTGGATCGCCGGTGCATTCCAGTCCAGCACCGACCACTCGAAACGACCGCAGTTTTCGGCCACGGCGATGCGCGCGATGTGCTGCAGCAGCGCCTTGCCGGCACCGCTGCCGCGCTTTTCCGGGCTGACGTACAGATCTTCCAGATAGATCCCGTTACGGCCCAGCCACGTCGAGTAGTTGTAGAAATACACCGCATACCCGATCGCCACGCCGTCGGCTTCGCAGATCAGCGCGTGCGCCTTCGCCGCCGATCCGAACAGGCTCGCGCGGATGCCCGCTTCGTCGGTCTGCACCGACGACTCGGCCCTCTCGTAGATCGCCAACTCGCGGATGAAGCGCAGGATCAGCCCCGCATCCTCGGCGGTGGCCACGCGGATGGTCACGGCAGCCACCGAGCCCATGGCTCAGCCCCGCGCCGCGGCGACGTTGCCGCGCATCTGCGCGATGATGTCCTGGTAGCTGGTCTTCGCATTGAAGATCGCCGAGCCGGCCACGAACGCATCCGCACCGGCCGCCGCGATGGCGCCGATGTTGTCGGCCTTCACGCCACCGTCGATCTCCAGGCGGATGTCCTTGCCGCGGGCATCGATCTTCTGGCGGATCGCGCGCACCTTGTCCAGCGCCGAGGGAATGAACGCCTGGCCGCCGAAGCCCGGATTGACCGACATCACCAGCACCAGGTCCAGGTCATCGAGCACCCAGTCCAGGATGTCCACCGGCGTGGCCGGATTGAGCACGACGCCTGGCTTGCAGCCCAGCGAACGGATCAGCTGGATCGTGCGGTGCACGTGGCGGCTCGCCTCCGGATGGAAGCTGATGTACGTCGCGCCGGCCTCGGCGAAATCCGGAATGATGCGGTCCACCGGCTCCACCATCAGATGCACGTCGATCGGCGCGGTCACGCCGTGCTTGCGCAGCGCCTGGCAGACCAGCGGGCCGATGGTCAGGTTCGGCACGTAATGGTTGTCCATCACATCGAAATGCACCCAGTCGGCACCGGCCGCGAGCACGTTGTCCACTTCCTCGCCCAAGCGGGCGAAATCGGCGGACAGAATGGAGGGAGCAATGATGCAGTTGGACATGGCCGGGGCCTTCAGGAGGTTGAAAGGGGGCGCCGCGCGGAATCAGCGCTTGCGCAGGATCTTGATGCGGTCGTAGGCGGCATTGAGCTGGCGCGACTTGCGCTCGGCCTGCTGGCGCAGCTCCGGGGCAGCGCCGACCACCTTGTCCGGGTGGTACTGGGACATCAGCCGGCGGTAGGCCAGGTCGATCTCGGCATCGGTCGCCTCGGAGGTCAGCCCCAGCTCGCGGTAGGGGTTTTCCCTGTTCAGCCGGAACCAGTCGGCATCGAAGGCATGCCCCAGCAACAGCCCGAACGCGGCCCCGAACAGCGGATTGGGCCTGCACAGCAGGGCGCCAGCGATGAATCCGAGCAGTTTTCCGTACCAGCGCATGGTGGTCTGGGCAGCCAAGGCGACAAAGGATCCTCATTTTACGTCACAGCGGGCCCAACCCGCTTTACACTAGGCCGCCCGCTGTCTGTGCGGGCCCTCCGGGTCCCCTGGACAGCTGTCATGACGAAGCCTCAGGAGTGCCCGTGCCGACCACGTTGTTGCAATCCGATCTCCCCGGCCTGCCCTTGCGCCATCGCGGCAAGGTGCGTGATGTTTTCGACATTCCGCGCGACCGGCTCCCCGCCGGCACTCCGCCGGGGGACTACCTGCTGATGGTCGCCACCGACCGTCTGTCAGCCTTCGACGTGGTGCTCCCCGATCCGATCCCCGGCAAGGGCGAGATGCTCTGCCAGGTCTCGAACTTCTGGTTCGCCAAGACCGCGCACCTGATGCCCAACCACCTGACCGGCATCGATGTCGCCAGCGTGCTGCCCGAAGGTGTCGATCCGGCCCTGTACGCCAAGCGCGCGGTGGTCACCCGCAAGCTCAAGCCGGTTCCGGTCGAGGCGATCGCCCGCGGCTACCTGATCGGCAGCGGCTGGAAGGACTACCAGCGCACCGGCAAGATCAGCGGCATCGAGCTGCCGGATGGCCTGCGCCAGGCCGAACAGCTGCCCGAACCGATCTTCACCCCCTCGACCAAGGCCGCCGTCGGCGACCATGACGAGAACATCGATTTCGATGCGATGGTTAAGGCGGTGGGTGCGGACCTGGCCGAGCGCGTGCGCGATGCCACCCTGCGCATCTATGCCTTCGCCGCCGATTACGCCCGCGAGCGCGGCATCATCCTGGCCGACACCAAGTTCGAGTTCGGTACCGATGCCGATGGCCGTCTGTACATCATGGACGAGATGCTGACCCCGGATTCCTCGCGCTACTGGCCGGCCGACGAGTACGAGGTGGGCACCAGCCCGCCGAGCTACGACAAGCAGTTCGTCCGCGACTACCTGGAGACGCTGGACTGGGGCAAGACCGCCCCGGGCCCGAGCATCCCGGCCGAGATCATCGAGCGCACCCGCGCCAAGTACGCCGAGGCGCTGCAGCGCCTGGCCGGCATCTCGGTCGACTGACCGGCACGGCGTTCCCCGGCCCTGCGCCGGGGAACGCGGTCTCCGATGCCGCGGCCATGTCGGGCAGCCGATGGAAGGCAGCCGACCAACGGTCGGCTCTGCCGGCGGTATGCTCTGCAGATCCTGGGAGGGAACATGGCCACCACCACCGTCGCACGCCCGATCGACCGCTATTTCGCCAGTTATTCCGACGACCACCGCAATGCGCTGAACCAGCGCATCCACGTCGTGGCCGTCCCGGCGATCGCATGGTCGGTGATTGCCCTGCTGTGGTGCCTGCCGCCGCTGATCACCTGGTTCCAGAACGGGATCTGGGCCGGCCTGGCGATGTTCGCCGCCTGGTGCTTCTACAACCGCCTGTCGCGCACGCTGGGCTACGGCATGCTGGCGTTCTTCTTCGTCAGCGGCTGCGTCTGCCGGCTGCTGGAAGCCGAAATCGGCCTGGTGAACCTGTTCTGGCTGGCCCTGGGCGTCTTCGCCGTGGCCTGGGTCGCGCAGTTCATCGGCCACAAGCATGAAGGCCGCAAGCCGAGCTTCCTGACCGATCTGGTCTACCTGCTGATCGGCCCGCTGTGGGTGCTGGCCAAGCTCTACCGCCGGATGGACTGGCGCTACTGACCGGTTTTTCCTGAACGAGCGGGCGCGCTCACCGGCACTCCACGCCGGACCGTCCAGCATCGTGCCCAGTGACCTTTCGAGCGACGGTCACCGTTCATCTTCGTGCACATCCATGCGGTCCCGCAGGCCCTGCGACGACTGGTTCCAGACCCGTTTCGACGGGCGCCGGGAGGCCACAGTCGGCAAAGTCGCCAGCGGGTCTCCATACGGCCGCCGACGCGCCCGAATGGGACCGCGCGCCGCCCTGAAAAAATGAATCAGCGCACGTTACATGCAATTGAGGGCGTATTCGGGTGTATCGGCAGCAATTGCCTGCCTGTTAGACTGAACGACCTGCTCGTGAATCCCGCATTCCCTGCATGAATCCTAGTCTGCTCCTGCTGCTCGCCCTGCCCTTCCTGATGGCAGTGGCCGTCGCTTCATTCCGCCGCACCTCCCGCTCCACGGCCGCCTGGGTAGCCGCGGCCGCTCCGCTGGGAGGACTGGCGCTGTTGGCGACGATGACCCCGGCCGTCATGGACGGCGGGATCGTCCGCAGTTACGGGGAGTGGATACCGCAGATCGGCCTGGCCTTCTCGCTGCGCCTGGATGGCCTGGCCTGGATGTTCGCCGGGATGGTGCTGGCGATCGGCGCATTGGTGGTGATGTACGCCCACTACTACCTCAGTGCCCGCGACAGCGCCCACCGCTTCTACTGCTACCTGCTGCTGTTCATGGGCGCCATGCTGGGCATGGTGCTCTCGGGCAACCTGTTGCTGTTGATGGTGTTCTGGGAAATGACCAGCATCAGCTCGTTCCTGCTGATCGGCTTCTGGTCGCACCGCCAGGATGCCCGCGAGGGCGCCCGGATGGCCCTGGTGGTCACCGGCGGCGGCGGGCTGGCGCTGCTCGGCGGCGTGCTGCTGATCGGCCGCATCGTGGGTAGCTTCGAGCTGGATGCGGTGCTCGCCGCCGGCGATCTGATCCGCGCCAGTTCGCTGTACCCGTATGCCCTGTTCCTCGTCCTGGCCGGCATCTTCACCAAGAGCGCCCAGTTCCCGTTCCACTTCTGGCTGCCGCACGCGATGGCCGCGCCGACGCCCGTCTCGGCCTACCTGCATTCGGCGACGATGGTCAAAGCCGGCGTGTTCCTGCTGGCGCGGTTGCACCCGGCGCTGGCCGGCACCGATCTGTTCTTCTATACGGTCAGCGGCATCGGGGCGATCACCCTGCTGATCGGCGCCTGGAACGCGATCTTCCAGCATGACCTCAAAGGCCTGCTGGCCTATTCGACGATCTCCCATCTGGGCCTGATCACCATGCTGTTCGGCCTGTCCACGCCGATGGCGGTGGTGGCCGGCGTGTTCCACATCCTCAACCACGCCACCTTCAAGGCCTCGCTGTTCATGGCCGCCGGCATCATCGACCATGAGACCGGCACCCGTGACATGCGCAAGCTGGGCGGGTTGCGGCGGTTGATGCCGATCACCAGCGCGCTGGCGATCATCGCCTCGCTGGCGATGGCCGGTATTCCGCTGCTCAACGGCTTCCTGTCCAAGGAAATGCTGTTCGCCGAAGCGCTGACCGCGGGCGGCCCGGAAACCATGCGCGTGGTGATGTCGATCGCCGCGCTGCTGGCCGGCGTGTTCGGCGTGGCCTACAGCCTGCGCTTCGTGCACGACACCTTCTTCGGCAACGGCCCACACGATCTGGACCGCGTCCCACATGAGCCGCCGCGCTTCATGAAGGTGCCCGTGGAGATCCTGGTCGTGGTCTGCGTGGCCGTCGGCGTCGCCCCGGCGATCACCATCGCCCCGGTGCTGCATGCGGCCGCCTCCTCGATCCTGGGCGCGGCGATGCCGGCCTACAGCCTCTCGGTCTGGCACGGGTTCAACACCCCGTTGATGATGAGCATCGCCGGCGTGATCGGCGGTATCGCGCTGTACTTCGGCCTGCGCCGCCTGATCAACCTGCATGCGGTGGTCAGTCGCAGCATCGGCCGCAATATTTTCCACAAGCAGCTGGACCTGGTGTTCGGCTTCGCCCACCGCCTCACCCAGGGCCTGGCCAACGGCAGCCTGCAGCGCATGCTGATGGCGCTGGTGGTGGTGGCGATCATCGTCGCCGTGGCACCGTTCGTGGCCAACCCGGCCTCGCCCAACTGGCCCTCGCCGCAGCCGATCCCACTGCTGGGCTGGGCGCTGTGGCTGGTGATGATGGCCTGCGCGCTGGGCGCACTGTTTGTCTACCGGCAGCGCCTGCTGGCGGTGCTGGTGGTCGGCGGCGTCGGCCTGATGGTCTCGCTGACCTTCGTGTTCCTCTCCGCGCCCGATCTGGCCCTGACCCAGCTGCTGGTGGAGATGGTCACCCTGGTGCTGATGCTGCTGGGCATGAACTACCTGCCGATCCAGTCGCCACCGGAGAAGTCGGTCTGGCGCAAGCGGCGCGATGCGGTGATCGCGATCGTCGCCGGTGGCGGCCTGGCCGCGATGGCCTACACCGCCATGACGTTGCCGCCCAACACCATGGCCGGCGAACTGCTGGCGCGTGCGCTGCCGGAAGCCTATGGGCAGAACGTGGTCAACGTGATCCTGGTCGACTTCCGTGGCTTTGATACCTTCGGTGAAATCACCGTGTTCGGCATCGCCGCGCTGGTGGTGCACGCCATGCTGCGCCGCTCGCGGATGGCGCCGGAACAGATCATGCCCGGCCCGCCGATCAAGCTGCCGGTGCCGGCCGATCTGGCCCAGATCATGTTCCCGCTGACCCTGACCGTCTCGATCTTCCTGTTCCTGCGCGGCCACAACGCGCCCGGCGGCGGCTTCATCGCCGGCCTGGTGCTGGCCGTGCCGCTGCTGATCCAGTACGTCATCCAGGGCACCACCTCGGTGGAATCGCGCTTCGGCTTCGATTACATCCGCTGCATCGGTGCCGGCCTGCTGATCGCCATCCTCAGTGGCTGCGCGTCGATGCTGTTCGGCGTGCCGTTCCTGACCAGCGGCCATCTGGACCTGCACATTCCGCTGATCGGCGAGGTACCGCTGGCCAGCGCGATCGGCTTCGATACCGGCGTGTACCTGGTGGTATTTGGTGGCGTGATGCTGATGCTCTCGATGATGGGCACGATCAAGCCCTCGCGCACCCGCAATGCCCGTAAAGGCGAAATCGATCCCAACCGCCGTTCGGCAAAAACCGGGGAGATGCACTGATGGAACTGGCTCTGGCAAGCGCCATCGGCGTGCTGAGCGCGATCGGCATCTACCTGTTGCTGCGCGCGCGCAGCTTCGATGTGATCCTCGGCATGACCTTCCTGTCGTATGCGACCAACCTGCTGATCTTTGCCGGCGGCCGGCTGGTGCAGGGCAAGGCGCCGGTGCTGCGTGAGGGCATCGACAGCGATCTGGGCAACTACACCGATCCGCTGCCGCAGGCGCTGGTGCTGACCGCCATCGTGATCGCGTTCGCGATGACGGCGGTCAGCATCGTGCTGGCGATGCGCAGCCGCAGCGACAACCACAGCGACCACGTGGACGCGCACGAAGAAGAAGAGCTTCCCGCCGATACCGCGCCGGGCCGGGAGGGCGGCGCATGAACCATGCGGTGATCCTGCCCATCCTGATTCCGCTGTTCGGCGCGGCCTGCTCGCTGTTCGTCGAGCATCGCCGCTACGGGCCGAAGGTGCAGCGCACGGTGGCGTGGACCACGCTGACCGCGCTCGCCGCAGCCGTCGCGCTGCTGTTCGCGCAGACCGCTGATGGCAGCATCGCGGTGTACCTGCTGGGTGACTGGCCCTCGCGGCTGGGCATCGCGCTGGTGGCCGACCGCCTCTCGGCATGGATGCTGGTGACCACACTGCTGCTGGCCATCCCTTGCCTGCTGCACGCCTGCTCGGGCTGGGACCGCCGCGCGCCGCACTTCCATGCCTTGTTCCAGTTCCAGCTGGTCGGCCTCAACGGCGCGTTCCTGACCGGCGATATCTTCAATCTGTTCGTGTTCTTCGAGGTGATGCTGATCGCCTCCTACGGCCTGCTGCTCAGCGGCGGGCGCGGCCTGCGCATGCGCATCGGCCTGCACTACGTGGTGTTCAACGTCACCGCCTCCACCCTGTTCCTGATCGCACTCGGCCTGCTGTACGCCTCGCTGGGCTCGCTCAACATGGCCGAACTGTCGCAGCGCATCGCTGAAGTGCCGGCCTCCCACCTGACCCTGGTCAAGGCGACCATGGGGCTGTTGCTGCTGGTGTTCTGCAGCAAGGCCGCGCTGATGCCGCTGTACCTGTGGTTGCCCGAAGCGTATGCGCGTGCGCCGGCCGCGGTGGCCGCGCTGTTCGCGATCATGACCAAGGTCGGCCTGTACGCGGTGCTGCGGGTCAGCACCCTGTGGTTCGGCGAGGGTGCCGGCCCGATGGCCGGCTACGGCAGCCAGTGGCTGCTCTGGGCCGGTGTGGCCACCCTCGTGCTGGGCGGCCTGGGCGTGCTCGCTGCGGCACGCCTGCGCGTGCTGATCTCCTACCTGGTGGTGGTCTCGGCGGCGACGCTGTTCATCGCGTTCTCGGTGCGTACGCCCGAAGTGCTCTCGGCCGGCCTCTACTACCTGCCGCACAGCACCTTCGTGGCCGCCGCGCTGTTCCTCATTGCCGATCTGATCCGCCGCCGCCGCGGCGGTGCCAGCGATCGCAAGGAAGTCATCGCGCCGATGCCGGGCAAGGAAACGCCGGCGGTGCTGTTCCTGATCGGTGCGGTGTCGGTCGCGGGCCTGCCGCCGTTGTCCGGCTTCCTGGCCAAGGCTGCGCTGCTGGCCGGCATGCCGGCGCAGTACACCTGGGCGGTGTGGGCCGCGGTGCTGGGCAGCAGCCTGATGGTCATCGTCGGCCTGACCCGTGGCGGCATCCGCCTGTTCTGGCGCGTGCCGGTGGTCGAAGAAGGCGCACCCAAGCCGCGCAAGGCGCCGACGCGCACCGTGGAATTGTTCGCCGCCGCGCTGCTGCTCAGCTATGGCATCGCGATGAGCGTGTTCGCCGGCCCGCTGATGCAGCACACCGATGCGATGGCCACCCAGTTGCTGCAGCCCCAGGACTATGTGGGTGAACTGCGCGCCACCACGCCGGAGATCCGCCAGCCATGACGCGCAAGCCTTCCCTGTACAAGCGCATTCTGCCCTCGCCCTCGCTGAGCGTGATGGTGGTGGCGTTCTGGCTGTTGATGTCCGACAGCTTCACCCTGGGCCAGTTCGTGCTTGGCATGATCCTGGGCGTGGTGGTGCCGCTGTTCGCCGCCCGGCTGGACCGCGAGTTCGCGCGGATCGGCTCGCTCAAGCCCCTCCCCAAACTGTTGTTCGTGACCCTGTGGGACATCCTGATCTCCAACATCCGGGTGGCGATCCAGGTGCTGGGGCCGGAGCGCCGCATCCACCCCGGTTTCATCTGGCTGCCGCTGGATATCGCCAACATCCACGGCATCGCCGCGCTCACCAGCATGATCACGTTGACCCCGGGCACGGTCTCGGCCGCCTTGTCCGACGACCGCAGGTATCTGCTGGTGCACGTGCTGCATCTGGATGATCCGGATGAACTGATCCGGCAGATCAAATCCCGCTACGAAGCCCCGCTGATGGAGATTTTCCCATGACCGGATACATGTTCATCCAGACCACGATGGTGGTGTGCATGCACGTGGTCGGCCTGGCCATGCTGCTGGCCACCTGGCGCCTGCTGCGCGGCCCCACCGTGCCCGATCGCATCCTTGCGCTGGACACCTTGTCGGTGACGGCCATCGCTGAACTCATGTTGTTCGGCATGTACCTCAACTCGGCGGTGTATTTCGAAGCCGCGCTGATCATCGCCATGCTCGGCTTCGGCAGCACGGTGGTGCTGAGCAAGTTCGTGCTGCGCCGGGACATCGTCGAATGATCACCTTCATCCAGATCGTGCTGTCGATCCTGCTGCTGTTCGGCTGCTTCTTCATCCTGGTCGGCGCGCTCGGCCTGGTGAAGCTCTCCACCTTCTTCAAGCGCCTGCACGCACCGACCAAGGCCAGCACGCTGGGCGTGGGCTGCGTGCTGGTCGGCTCGGTCTGTTATCACATCTTCCTCGGCGAAGACCCGCAGCCGCGTGAGCTGCTGATCACCGTGTTCCTGTTCATCACCGCACCGATCAGTGCGCACATGATGGCCAAGGCCGCGTTGTCGCTGCTGATGGAAACCCGGCCGGACCTGCCGGGCCACAAGACCGCCAAGGAAGAACAGTTGCCGCCGCCGGAGCCGCGCCATCCGGGCGACACCGAGGGTGCCAAGGCCCCCGTTTCCCGGGACAGCCAGTAGAGCCGACCGCTGGTCGGCTGCAGGCATCCTGCCGGAGGGCAGCCGACCCACGGCCGGCGCTCCGTAGTGCGACGTTCAGCCGCCCCAGACCAGCGCCAGTTCCAGTGCCACCCACCCCAGGAACGCCACCACCAGCACCGCGCCTTCGCGCCGGCTGATGGTCAGGTCACCGCGCAGCATCGGGTAGAGCACCAGCACGAAGGCGATCGCCGCCGGCAGCTCCAGTTTCACGAACGATCCGGGCAGCGCCAGCGGGCGCAATGCGGCCATGCCGCCGACCACCACCAGCAGGTTGAACAGGCTCGAGCCGATCACGTGGCCCAGCACCATGTCGCCCTGGCCACGGCGTGCCGCCGCGATCGCCGCAGCCACTTCGGGCAAGGCCGTGCCGATCGCCACCGGCAGCAGGCCGACCAGCAACGGTGACCAGCCCAGCCCGGCGCCAAACAGCGGCGCGGCCTGCACGATCCAGCGCGCGCCGAAATACAGGCACACCGCCGCGAACAGCAGCCGCAGGAGGTTGAGGAACAGTCCCGTGCGGGTCATGGCGTAGCCGGCGATGCCCTCACGCACCGGCTCCACTTCCAGCCGCGCGCGGCGCAGCAGGAACACCAGCAGGCCGACAAAGGCGAGCAGCAGCACGGCCCCTTCCCAGCGCGCGATCACGCCATCCAGGCCGAACAGGATCAGCAGCGCACTGGCGGCGGCAAGACACACCAGCAAGGGCGAGAGCAGCCGCGCACGGACCAGCAGCGGCGCAGCGAGCGCCGCCAGGCCCAGGGTCAGGCCGACGTTGACGATATTGCTGCCCACCGCATTGCCCAGCGCGAGTTCTTCCGCGCCGACCACGAAGGCACGGGCGTTGACCACCAGCTCCGGCAGCGAGGTGCCGAAGGCCACCAGCAGCAGCCCGGCCAGGAACGGCGACGCGCCGAAGCGCTGGGCCAGACCCGAGGCGGCCCGGACGATGGAGTCGCCGCCCAGTGCCAACAGCACCAGGCCCAGCACGAACCAAACAGTGGCAGCGATCATCTGGTGTTCCCCGGTGACAGATGTGGGCCGATTCTAGGGCCAGCCCACGCCAAACAGTGAAGGCCCGCCCCGGCCCTGTGGCCGGCGCGGTGCCGGTGGCTCAGGAGCAGCCTTCCACGTAATCGACCTGCGGGGTCTTGCCGACCCGCCAGGCGGTCACATTGCCATCGCCGTTGATCTCGAAGTTGACCAACGCACCGCCCTCGGTCGCCGGGCGCACACGCAGGTTGTGGCCCTGCTCGTCGTACTTGTGCGGGGTCAGGTCGCCGCGATCCGGGTACAGCGTCTGCAGCTGGCCGAGCGACATGCCGACCTTGCCGCCACCGGGGGCGACGATGCGGTCGTTGCGCACGTCATAGCGCACCAGTCGCTTGCCTTCGATCATGAAGATCACGTCTTCGGCCTGCGCGCCTTCCGGCCGCAGCGCATGGCAGTAATCGTCAGGGACGTCGCCCTGCAGGGGTGTCTTCCAGGCTGCCCGGACCTCGTCCAAGGTGCTGCCCAGCGCCACCGGGCCGTAGCCATCCAGCCGTGCCGGACCCTGCGTCACCGTGCCCGGGGCCGCCGTGGCAGGCGCTGCCGGCGCGGTGTCCGCCGCCGGTGCAGGCACGGCCGCCTCGGCATCGGCCGACGGCGTCTCCGGCGTGCGCTCGCACGCGGCCAAGGCCAGCACCATCCCCACTGCCATCACGCTTCCCAGCTGTCTCATGCCTGCATCCTCCCGGTGAATGGGCGCAGCCTAGCGCGAGCGCCGTGTGGGCGGCATGCACAGTGTCGCTGTCATCCGCGTTTCACCTGCCGCGTTCAGGCTCGGCCTGCACCGCATCGACCCCGCCCCCATGCAACCGCAGAAGACCGACCTCGCCCGCACCGCCCTGCAGGCCCACCGCGCGCCCCTGGACATGCGCCAGCGCCGGCTGTTGATCCTGTGCGACGGCCAGCGCGACCTGGTGCAGCTCGGCCAGCTGGTGGGCCCGGAAACCCCGGCGATGGTGATCCAGCTGATCCAGAGCGGGTATCTGGTGTTGAGTGCGGTGACACCGACCGCGGTGCCGGTGCCCGTGACCGAACGCCGCCGCTCGCTGGTGGCCGCCCGCATCTATCTGCTGGACATCCTGGAACTGCAGCGTCATCCGCAGGCGGCAGCCCTGTTCCACACCCTGCAGCAGGCCCGCAGCGACGACGCGGTCATGGCGGCGCTGCAGACCGCATCCGACGCGCTGCCAGGCCTGACCTCCACCGGCTATGCCGAGCGGGTGCGGCAGCGGTTGCTGGAGGTGCTGCCGAAGGAACACGCCGAGCGCTTCCAGATCGCGCTGGTTTGAGCCTGCGTCAGCCCGAGAAATTCGCCTTCAATCCCTGCCAGCAGTGCTGGTACCCGCGCTGGCGATGCGCCGCGTCCATCGCCTGTGCGGTGGGGCGGATCACGCCGCGGGTTTCGAACATGAAGGCCATGGTGTCCTTGATCACGTCCGGCCTGCTCAGGTCGGCCGCGGAGGCCTTCTCGAAGGTCGCCGCATCCGGGCCATGGCCGCTCATGCAGTTGTGCAGCGAGGCACCGCCGGGCACGAAGCCTTCGGCCTTCGCATCATAGGCACCGTGGATCAGGCCCATGAATTCGCTGGCGATATTGCGGTGGAACCACGGCGGGCGGAACGTGTTCTGCGCGACCAGCCAGCGCGGCGGGAAGATCGCGAAGTCCATGTTGCTGGTGCCCGGCGTGTCGCTGGGCGAATGCAGCACGAGGAAGATCGAGGGATCGGGATGATCGTGGCTGATCGAGCCGATCGTGTTGAAGCGGCGCAGATCGTAGCGGTACGGCGCGTAGTTGCCGTGCCAGGCGACCACGTCCAGCGGCGAATGATCGATATCCGCGCGCCACAGCTGGCCCGCGAATTTGGCAATCAGTTCGAACGCGCCGTCGATGTTCTCGAACGCGGCATGCGGCGTTTCGAAGTCACGCGGATTGGCCAGACCGTTGGACCCGATCGGGCCAAGGTCGGGCAGCTTCAGCAGCGCGCCGAAGTTCTCACAGACGTAGCCGCGTGCGTCGCCGTCGGGCAGTTCGACACGGAAGCGCACACCGCGTGGAATCACCGCGATCTGCTGCGGTTCGATCTCGATCACGCCCATTTCGGTGAGCAGGCGCAGGCGGCCCAGCTGCGGGACGATCAGCAGCTCGCCATCGGCGTTGTAGAAATAGCGGCCCTGCATGTCGCGGTTGGCGGCATACAGGTGGATGCCCACGCCATGGTGGGCGTCGGGCGAACCGTTGCCCCCCATCGTGTACAGCCCCTCGATGAAATCCGTGGGCGTGCTGGGCAGCGGCAACGGATCCCAGCGCAACTGGTTGGGCGAGACCGCGCCCTGCGCGACGTCGCCGTGCAGGTGCGGCTGGCTAAAGGGGGTGAACTCGCCGTGGGTCACCGCGGGGCGGATGCGGTACACCCAGCTGCGGCGGTTGCTCCCGCGCGGCGCGGTGAACGCGGTGCCGGACAGCTGTTCGGCATACAGACCATGGGCGACACGCTGCGGCGAGTTCTGCCCCACCGGCAGTGCACCCGGCACCGCCTCGGTGGCGAACTCGTTGCCGAAACCGGTCTGATAGCCGCGCGATGACATCGGGTTGTTCATGGTCCTGCTCCGCCGGGGGCGTGGATGGCAAGGGAATACGGCCGATGGCACCCGCGCGGGCGCGGATGCCACCGTTGAAGCGTAACGCGGGTGGCGGCCGAGTGCCTTACAGCACGCCGCGCTTCATCTGGTCGCGCTCGATGCTTTCGAACAGCGCGGTGAAGTTGCCTTCGCCGAAGCCTTCGTTGCCTTTGCGCTGGATGATCTCGAAGAAGATCGGGCCGATGCAGTTGGTGGTGAAGATCTGCAGCAGTTTGCGCTGCTTGGTCTCCGGGTCGGCATCGATCAGGATCTTGTTCTTCGCCAGTCGGGCCACGTCTTCACCGTGGTTGGGCACGCGCATGTCGATCACATCGAAATACGTGTCCGGCGTATCCAGGAACTCCACGCCCTGGGCGCGCATCGCCTCCACGGTGTCGTAGATGCTCTCGGTAAAGCAGGCGATGTGCTGGATGCCCTCGCCCTTGTAAGCGTCGAGGTATTCGTTGATCTGGCTCTTCGGATCGGAGGATTCGTTGAGCGGGATGCGCACGATGCCGTCCGGGGCGGTCATCGCCTTGGACACCAGGCCGGTCTTGAGGCCCTTGATGTCGAAGTAGCGGATCTCGCGGAAGTTGAACAGGCGCTCGTAGTAATCCGACCACTGCTGCATGTTGCCGAAGTACAGGTTGTGCGTCAGGTGGTCGATGAAGGTCAGCCCGAAGCCCTTCGGGCGCGGGTCCACACCCTCGATCGGCGCGTAATCGGTATCGAACATGCTGCCGTTGGCGCCGTAACGGTCGACCAGGTACAGCATGCAGTCGCCGATGCCCTTGATGATCGGGGCGGCGACGGCGCGGGTCTCGGGCTTGAAGTCGATCGCTTCGGCACCGTTGCCCAGGGCCATCTGGTAGACCTCATCGCCCGGCTTCTTGAAGCGGATGGCGAAACCGCAGGCGCACGGGCCGTGCTTCTCGGCGAAGTCCGAGGCGAACGAATCCGGCTCTTCGTTGACCAGGAAATTCACGTCGCCCTGGCGATAGACCGTGATCGCACGCTGCTTGTGGCGCAGCACGGCGGTGAAGCCCATCTTGCGGAAATAGTCGTGCAGTTCCGCGCCACGGCCGGCCGGGGCGGCGAACTCGACGAACTCGAAACCATCGATGCCCATCGGGTTTTCGAAGGTGGTGACCTGCATGCCCGGATCGGGTGCGAAGGACGCGGTGCTCGTTTGGCTGGTCATGCTGTGGCTCCAAAGCAGTCCGCATCGGAAAAAACCAGGTGCGGTAGGAAGGCAGACCCGCGAGAATGCGGAGTCCGGAACGTAGGTTATAGTTTCACATGAAACCACCATCAAGGTGCACCGCAGCATGAGCCCGCCCGATCCCAGCAGTCACAGCATCCGCGCATCGCACGCCCTGCTCGATCTGGAGCAGTTCCTGCCGTACCGGCTGAGCGTTCTGTCCAACCGCGTCAGCGGCAACATCGCCAAGCTGTACGGCGACCGTTATGGCCTGGCGATCCCCGAGTGGCGGGTGATCACGGTCCTGGCGTTGTATCCGGGCTCGTCGGCCAGCGAGGTGTCCGATCGCACCGCGATGGACAAGGTCGCGGTCAGCCGCGCCGTGGCCAGACTGCTCGAACGGGGCTTCATCAAGCGTGAAACCCATGGCGATGACCGCCGCCGCTCGGTGCTGGCGCTGTCGGCGGCCGGATTCGAGGTGTACGAGACCATCGCGCCGCTGGTGATCGACATCACCCGCAAGCTGATGTCCGTGCTCAGCGAGGACGAAGAACAGATGCTGGAGACGCTGATCCTGCGCCTGGCCGGGGAAGGCCTGCAGCGGATGGACGAGTAGCCAGCGACCGTTGGTCGTTGCGGCTCAGCTCAGGTGCTTGCGCCGCGCATGCACCCACGGCGCGGCCAGCGCGCCGATGGCACCGCCGGCAAACCCCAGCGAGGCGGCCACGGCGGCCGCTTCGATCGCACCCGGCAGAGCCAGCGCGGCGACCACCAGCAGCAGCGATGGCAGGCCGATGAAGGTGGCCATGAAGTAGCGCCAGCGCGGTGACCACGTACCGACCTGGAGCAGGCTGACCGGCATCCAGGCTTCGCCTGAGGCGTCCTGGGCAACCTTCGCGGCCACCTTGCCCAGGTCCGCTTCGACCGGCCCCTTGCCACCACGCGCGGCAGCCAGCATCGCGGCCACCTCGTCAACCGCCGGGAAGCTGGTCGGCCAGGTCTGCGGGGCGTTGACCCCGTAGGCAGTCAGCAGCGGCACGCTGATCCAGGGTGCCAGCAAGGGCCGTACCTTGCGGCGGTCCATCACGCACCAGATCTGGGTCATGCCATGCGCGGTGACGCTGTACAGCGCCAGCTGCGCCGCCGCCGGATAAGGCAGCAGGTGCACGCGGGCGGCCATGCTGTCGTAGCCCATCTCACGCAGGAAGCCCGGGCGGGTACGTCCCTCGTGCGCCCAGGCCAGGCCGAGCGCGCCGACCAGATACACCTCGGCCGGATCCTTCGTGCCGGCGGTGGCGCGGTCATCGCTGGCCAGGAAGAACGCCAGCGATTTGGGTTCGGCGACATCGTGCTGGTCCCAGCGCCCAGCGTCCCCCAGCAAGTGCTTGAGCGGCAAGCGCGCCGGGGCGGTTTCGTCCTTGCTGGCGTTCTGCAGGAACGGCACCACGCTCAGCACGAAGCCCTGCAGGTCCACGCCGCGCAGGCCGCTGCCCTGCCACTCGGTGGGAATCAGGCCCGGCAGCGTGCCCTGGCGTGCCAGCGTGTCCAGCTGCGCCTTCTGCTCCACCAGTTTCTGCACGGCCGCCTTGAGCAGCACGTTGTCGGGCACGGAGACCATCGGCAGGCGGTAGCGGATCGCGCCCGGCGCCGGCGTGTCGGCCTCCAGCGCATCGGGTGCGGTGTGGTCATCGAGCAGCACATCGACCGGCGGCAGGCTCACGCCGGCCGGCGCATCAAGAGAGACTTCGGTGGTGCTGTCGCTGGTGCCCGGCTGCATGCGTCGATTCCGTCGGTTGTCCGCCACGAACAGCGCGGCATGAGGTCCTTGGGGGTAGCGGCAGGGCAGCGGACAAATTGAGGGCAAAAAAAAAGCCGCGGAATCCGCGGCCTTTTCCAGATCACGACGCTTTGGGTGGCGCCCATTGCTTCATGAAGGCGAAGAAGCGGCCACGGTCGTAGCCCTTCTTCTGCCCCTTGTCCGCTTCCAGCTCACCGGTGAACTGCGAATGCAGCAGCGTGCCGTCGGCATCGAGCACGAACAGGTGCGGGTAGCCCTTCACTGGCGGGAACTGCGACAGGAACGCCGCGTTCTCGTTCTCTTCGCTGTAGTTGACCTTCATCCAGACATAGTTCGCATCGCGGAAGCGGCGGATCTCCGCATCCCCTTCGATGAACCCATCCATCAGATGGCACCACGGGCACCACTCACCGCCCACATCCAGGATGATCCGCTTGCCCCCGCGCTGGGCCTCGACCTTGGCCGTGGCCAGATCGGCGACGGGATCGCGGGCGGGATCGAACTGGGCGTTGAGCGCCGCGATCGCGGCGATGTCCGCCGCGGCCGGGGTGTTGCCCGAGGCCACCGGTGCGCCGGGATCGGCGACCGGGGCCTTCCGCTCGGAGGTATCCAGCGGCTGCGCAGGCGCCGCGGTAGGCGCCGACGACGGCGAACAGGCGGCCAGCAGGCCGGCCACGATCATCGACATTCCCGCGGCTTTCATGCGCATCGCCTTCCTCACTTGACGCCGTGCATCAGCTTGTTGATCAGCGGGGCGACCAGGAACAGCACCACGCCGGAGATGATCAACGCCCAGAAGCCGAACGTGTAGCCCTTCAGCGCCGATTCCACGGTCATGCCGCCTTCGCCGCTGACCACGCCGGCGAAGATGCCCGACATGTTGTTGCCGATGCCGGTGGACAGGAACCAGCCACCCATGCCGAAGCCAACCAGGCGCACCGGGGCCAGCTTGGTCACCATCGACAGGCCGATCGGCGACAGGCACAGCTCACCGACGGACTGGATGACGTAGACCATGAACAGCGTCCAGAACGGAATCTTGCCATCCACGACCATGCTCGACAGGGCGACCATCAGCAGCGCGAACGCCGCACCGTTGAACAGCAGGCCCAGGCCGAACTTGCGCGGGATCGACGGGTTGGCGCGGCCCAGCTTGATCCAGATCCAGGCAATGATCGGGGCCAGGGTGATGATCGCCACCGAGTTGACCGACTGGAACCAGGCGGTCGGGAATTCCCAGCCGCCCAGGTTGCGGTTGACGATGTTGTCGGCCAGGAAGGTGAACGAGCTGCCGGCCTGTTCGAAGAACATCCAGAACATCACGTTGAAGGTGAAGATGATCAGCATCGCGATCACGCGGTCGCGCTGGACCTTGCCTTCGCGGATGCCTTCAACCAGCAGCAGGATCGCCAGCGCGATGAACATCGCGCCCAGGATCCAGGCCAGCGCGGTGGCGCCGGTGGAGAGCAGGAAGAACGCGATCGGGATCGCCACGATCGCACCGATGAACACCATCACGATGCGGCCATAGCCCTCTGCACCGGCCGGCGGGGCGCCGATGCCCTTCAGGCCGGCGCGGCCAACGTAGAACCAGGCCAGGCTGATCAGCATGCCGATGCCCGAGGCGATGAAGACCATCTTGTAGGACGGCATCGCCTGGGTGCCGAACACGCGCTCGGCCAGGTACTGGGTCAGCACCGGGGCGATCATCGCGCCGATGTTGATGCCCATGTAGAAGATGGTGAAGCCCGAATCGCGGCGCTCATCCTTCAGGCCGTACAGCTTGCCGACCATGGTGGAGATGTTCGGCTTGAACAGGCCGTTGCCGATGATGATCGTGGCCAGGCCCAGTTCGAAGATTTCCTTGTTGGGCATGGCGACCATGAACAGGCCGGCGGCCATGATCACCGCGCCGGTCAGGATCGAGCGTTGGTAGCCCAGCACCCGATCGGCGACGTAGCCACCGAAGATGGCGGCGGCGTACACCAGCGCCAGATAGGCACCGTAGGTCCGGCTGGCGGCGGCCTGGCCGGCCGAATCACCGTCGAAGAACTGCGCGACGATGTACAGCACCAGGGCCCAACGGATGCCGTAGAACGCAAAGCGTTCCCAGAATTCGGTCATGAACAGCATCCACAACGGGCGCGGATGGCCCAGCGTGGTCTTGAACTCCGGCAGCGCCGGATCGGGAACGGATTTCGCGGCGGCGTCTACGCTCATGCGGGATTCCTGGGTTCGGTGGAAGACATGCACGTCCGATGTGCGAAAGCAGCGCGGGAGAATCCCAGACCAACCACGTTCACGTCAAATACACGCTGATGTGGACCGCTGGTAGCATGGTCGCTGAACTTGCATCTGCAACTTCCGGGCAAAAGCCGGCAGCGCAGCAACGGCGGGGCCTGCCGCACCGTACGGCGGATGCGGCAGGTAAATATGAATAGGCTTATTGCGGCCGATGCCGGATCAGGCGTCCGGCGGCATCGGGTCGTCGTTGCGGATCGTGGTGCGCACCTGGAACAGCTCCGGGAAGAAGGTCAGTTCCAGCGCCTGGCGCAGGAAGCCGACCCCGCTGGAGCCGCCGGTGCCGCGCTTGAAGCCGATCACCCGCATCACGGTCCGCATGTGGCGGAACCGCCACAGCTGGAAGGCGGTTTCCAGATCGACCAGGTCTTCGCACAGCGCGTACTCACGCCAGAAACGGTCGGTGTTCTGGTAGATCCGCTCGAACACCGGGTGCAGCGCATCGTCGGCCACGTGCGGCTGCTGCCAGTCCCGCCCCTGATAGCCGGCCGGGACCGGATGGCCGAAGCGGGCCAGGTAGCGCAGGAACTCCTCGTACAGGCTGGGGGCATCAAGCACCTCCTGCAGCTGGGCCTGGCCGGCCGGGTCATGCGAGAACACCTGCAGCATCTGCGCGTTCTTGTTGCCCAGCAGGAACTCGATGTAGCGGTACTGCAGCGACTGGAAGCCCGAGGACGGGCCCAGCACATCGCGGAAACCCATGTACTCCGAAGGGGTCAGCGTCTCCAGCACCGACCACTGCTCGGTCAGCTGGCGCAGCACCTGCTTGCTGCGCGCCAGCACCTTGCGGCACTGCCAGACCTCGTCGCGCTGCAGGAAGCCGATCGCCGCGCGCAGCTCGTGTGCCAGCAGCTTCAGCCACAGCTCGGAGGTCTGGTGCTGGATGATGAACAGCATTTCGTCGTGGTGCGGCGGGTTGGACAGCGGCTGCTGGGCCGACAGCAGCTGATCCAGGCGCAGGTAGCCGCCGTAGGTCAGCCGCCCCTCCAGATCGGTGTGGATACCAGCTTCGAGATCGCGTTGGTTCTTGTCGACGGACATGGCAGGGACCGCTAAAGGGGCTGAAAGGGTAGCGCAGTGGCCGGGGGGCCGCGCATCCGGCCGTCAGCGGCTCAGCGCGCCGCCAGATCGGCCGAACCCACGATCCTGACGCCGGGCGTCGGCACCAGCGCCGCCTCAACCAGCGCGGCGGCAATCGTCCCGGCCGGATTGATCCGCCAGGCGCGCGGCAGGACCGGACCGAGCACCCCCAGCACCACGCTGGCCAGATGCTCGCCGGTGCGCCGCTCGGCACGTTCGCCGCCGATCAGTCCGGGCCGGACCAGGGTCAGCGAAGGGTAGCCCAGCTCCCGCAGGTCCTGCTCCAGCCGGCCTTTGACCTGGTTGTAGAAGAGCCGCGCGCCCGCATCGGCGCCCATCGCCGAGTTCAACGCGAAGGCATGCGCGCCGCGGGCGCGTGCCTGCTGTGCCACGGCCAGCGGAAAATCATGGTCGACCCGTGCGAACGCCTCCTGGCTGCCGGCCTGTTTGATCGTCGTACCGAGCGCGCAGATCACGGCATCCACCGCCCACCAGTCGGCCTCGCCCGGCAACTGTGCGAAGTCCACCACCGGGTTGAGCAGCGCTGCATCCGTGGTATCCAGCGCGCGGCGGGTCGGGGCGATCACCGCATCGCAACGGGGGTCGTCCAGTAGTTGCCGCAGCACATGACTGCCGACCAGTCCGGTCGCCCCCACCAGCATCACCTTCATCGCACTCTCCTGCCGTCGCCGTGCTTACCATCCTGCCATGCATGACCGGTTCAAGGCCGGCCCCACTGCGCCGATACTGTTCCCACCTCTCCACCGCTCCGGCTCCGGCCGTGCCCTGCAAGGATCTGCCGCATGACGGACCCGCACGACGCTCCCCCCAGCCCCGGCACCGCCGTCGGGCGGCTGCTGTCGCGGCGGCAGAGCGTGGGCACAGCGGTGGAGGCCGCCAGCGAGCCGGCGCCCGGCCCCAAGGGGGGCAGCAGCGCGATGCTGCAACGGTTGTTCGCCGGCATCGATGCGCCCGAGCCGCTGCTGGCCGCGTTCGCCAATGGCATGTCCACCCTGCCCGGCGAGCTGGGCGACATGGGCCTGCGCCTGCAGTCGGCGCAGCGCAGCGCGGATTGGGTCAGCTATGGCCGCGCGATGCGCCAGCTGATCGACAAGTACATCCGCACCATCGAACAGGAAACCCCGGATGGCCAGCCCGACAGCCTGCGCCTGCGCGAGCTGCTGCGGCATACCGTCGGGGTGACCGTGGCCAGCCTGCTGCAGAACATGCCCGAGCTGCGCGAGGAGCCGGTGCAGCTGGCCGGTGAACTGCGCCACTGGCATCCCGGCCAGCCGCTGCAGCCGATCGAACAACGGCTGCGCGAGCTCTCGCACCAGATCGGCGTGCGCAGCGATGGCTGGCAGGAACAGCAGGAGCTGTTGCTGAGTCTGTTCGATCTGCTGTTGGACAACATCAGCGAGCTGCTGGATGACAGCAGCTGGCTGCACGGCCAGGTCCACGCGGTGCGTTCGCTGATCGGCGGCCCGCTGGATCGCGATTCGGTCGAACAGGCGCGCGCCAACCTGCGCGAGGTGATCTACAAGCAGGGGCTGCTCAAGCAGGGCATCGTCGAATCCAAGGCGGCGATGAAGAACGTCATGGGGGGCTTCATCGAGCGCCTGGACGGCATGGCGGTGAGCACGGGCGAATACCATGACCGGATCAGCAGCTACGCGCTGGCCCTGAAGGAAGCGCGCAGCATCGCCGACCTCAACCAGTTGCTGCAGGACGTGCTGCAGGACACCGGCCGGGTGCAGGATCAGGCCCTGCAGGCGCGCGACCACCTGGGCAATGCACGCCGTGAAGTGGAACAGGCCGAACAGCGCATCGCCGAGCTGGAGCAGGAGCTGCGCGAGGTCTCCGGGTTGATCCGGACCGATCCGCTGACCGGTGCGCTCAACCGCCGCGGTCTGGATGAGCTGCTGGAGCGCGAACTGGCGCGTGCCGCCCGCCACGGCCATCCGCTGGCGCTGGCCCTGCTGGACCTGGACGATTTCCATCAGACCAATACCCTGCATGGCCATGCAGGTGGCGATGCGGTGCTTCGCCACCTGGTGACCGTCTGCCAGCTGCACCTGCGCAGCAGCGATGCCATCGCCCGGCTCGGCGGCGATGAGTTCGTCCTGCTGCTGCCGGAAACACCTGCAGCGGACAGCATGTCCACCCTGCTTCGGCTGCAGCGCTCGTTGGCGCAGCGGCCGCTGCCGCTGGACGAACAGCGCGTGCCGGTGCATTTCAGCGCCGGGCTGGCGCAATGGCAGCCGGGCGAGCCAGCCGAGGCGCTGCTGCGGCGTGCCGATGCGTCGCTGTATGCGGCCAAGCGGGTCGGCAAGAACCGCGTACTGGCGGCCGAGCCACCGCGCTGAGCCCGCGCCCGTGATATTCCGCGCACCGGCGCGAATCACCCGGGTATGGACATGACACGGCCCGCTACCGACATTGATCTGCGCCCGCGCTTCGCCGCGCTGCTGGAGCAGCACCGCGGCATCGTGCTGAAGGTGGCGCGCGGCTATTGCCGCCACCCCGAGGATCGGCTCGATCTGGTCCAGGAGATCAGCGTGCAGGCGTGGGCGGCATTCGAGGAATTCGACCCGGCGCGGGCGCGCTTCTCGACCTGGCTGTACCGGCTTGCGCTCAACGTGGCGATCTCGCAATGGCGCCGGCAGCAGCATCGGCAGCGCCACCACGCCGCGCTGGACGACGACCTGCCCGCCGCGGACGACCGTGCACCTCCCGAGCAACGCCATGCCCTGCATCAGCTGGAGGTGGCCATCCATGCGCTGCCGCCACTGGACCGTGCCCTGATGCTGCTGCACCTGGACGATCACGACCACCGGCAGATCGCCGAGGTGCTGGGCATCAGCGTCGCCAACGTCTCCACCCGCCTGCACCGCCTGCGCCAGCAACTGCGCACTCGCCTGAACCCCGCCGACTGAGAGCCCCGCCATGCAACCGGATGACCTCAAGCACCTGTGGAACAGCGTCGGCACCCCCACCGATGCGCAGGAAACCTTCGCGCTGGAAGCGTGGCGCAGCCATCGGCAACGCAGCGTTCAACGCCAGCTCGGCCTCTTCAGCCTGTGGCAGGGGCTGCAACTGGTGGTCTGGCTGGCCGTGGCGGTGTACTGCGGCAGCCAGTGGTGGCAGCAACCTCCGTTGGCGGTGATGCTCAGCGCGGTGGCGCTGCATGCCTATTGCATCGCGGTGATCATCGCCAGCATCACCCGCCTGCATCGCCGCCGGCAGTTGCAGCCGACGCAGACGGTGCTGGCGCAATCGCAGCAGCTGGCCGCGCTGCGTCGCCACACCGCGCTGACCGAGCTGCTGCTCGGCCTGCCGTGGTGCTGGCTATGGTTGGCCGTGCCGGTGCTGGTGGCCTGGCAGGCCTGGGGCGTGGATCTGGGCGCCTTTGCCGCGCCGTGGCTGCTCGCCTCGCTGGGCGCGGGGACGCTGGCCATGCTGGCCGCCTTGATCCTTGCCCGCCGCTGGGCCCAGCGCGCACCGGCCTCGCCGTGGCTGCAGCGCGTGATCGATGCGCTGTCCGGCCGCCGGCTGGCCCACGCACACGCCGAGCTGGAGGCCCTGCGCGGCTGGGAGCCGGCCTGATGGGGTCGCCCCTCAGTGCGCGGGCTTGGCCCCGCGCAGCTTCTGGAACCCGGTCACCGCCGCCAGGACCACCGCGCCGATCACCACGCCGACGATCACGTTGCCCAGCGCGTTGATCAACCAGCCCCAGCTGCCATCGCCGCCCATTGCCAGGATGGCGTGATGCAGCGGCGCGATGCTGTGCACCAGGATGCCGCCACCGACCAGGAACATCGCTGCGGTACCGGCCACCGAGAGGAACTTCATCAGCCACGGTGCGGCCACCAGCAGGCCCCGGCCGACCGCCGCCAGCGCCGCGCCCTTGCGCGACAGGTACAGGCCCAGATCGTCCAGCTTTACGATGCCGGCGACCAGGCCGTAGACAAACACCGTCATCGCCAGCGCGATCACCACCAGCGCGCTGACCTGGTTGAGGAACGGCGCGCTGGAGACCACGCCCAGCGACAGCACGATGATCTCGGCCGACAGAATGAAGTCGGTGCGGATCGCGCCCTTCACCTTGTCCTTCTCCCACGCGACCATGTCCACCTTCTCGTCGGCCAGGGCCTTGGCCCGCTCGGCCTTGCGCTGTTCATCCTCATCGCGCGAATGCAGGAAGCGGTGCGCCAGCTTCTCCACGCCCTCGTAGCAGAGGAAGGCGCCACCGATCATCATCAGCGGGGTGATCGCCCAGGGCAGCCAGGCGCTGATCGCCAACGCCGCCGGCACCAGGATCGCCTTGTTGACCAGCGAGCCCTTGGCCACCGCCCACACCACCGGCAGCTCACGGTTGGCGCTGACCCCGGTCACCTGCTGCGCGTTCAGCGCGAGGTCGTCGCCGAGCACGCCGGCGGTCTTCTTGGCCGCCACCTTGGTCAGCACCGACACATCGTCCAGCAGGGACGCAATGTCATCGAGCAACGCGAACAGACTGGCACCGGCCATGGTGGATCCAAAGGAGGAAGCGGGAGCGCCGATTCTGACCGATCCGGCCCCTGTCGCGGTAGCGGGGGCGGATTCACCGGCCCACCACTGCCGCCCGGCCACACTGCCGGTGATCGTCGCCCCGGAGTCCTGCTTGAATACCACGCCCGTCGTCACCGGTTCGCCGTCGCTGGTCAAGGGCATGAACCGCCGCAGCCAGATCCTGCGCCTGCTGTTGCGCTACCGTAATTCCGGCGTGTTTTCCGGCATGAACCTGGACGCACGCGCGGTCCACGATGTGCCGCCGGACGGCAACCCGGAGCAGTTCGTCACCGACCTGGAATCGCTGGGGCCGACCTTCGTCAAGCTGGGCCAGATGCTCTCCACCCGCCCGGACATGGTGCCGGTGGAGTTCGCCACGGCCCTGGAGCGCATGCAGGAGAACGTGGCGCCGATTCCGGTCGAGCGCGTCGCGGCGATCATCGAAAAGGAACTGGGCGCGTCGGTATCCAAGCTGTTCGCCAGCTTCGACCCCGTCCCGCTGGGCTGCGCCTCGATCGCCCAGGTGCACCGCGCCGAGCTGCACGATGGCCGCCAGGTGGCGGTCAAGGTGCAGAAGCCGGAGGTCGCCGCGCAGCTGCGTTCGGATCTGGACGTGCTGCGCAGCTTCGCGCTGGCCGCTGACCACCTCACCCAGGTCGGCCGCCGCGTGCGCCTGCGCGACTGGCTCAATGAGTTCGCCAAAACCCTGATGCAGGAGCTCGACTACCAGGCTGAGGCCGAAAACCTGCAACGCTTCGGCCAGCACCTCAAGCCGTTCAAACCACTGTGGGTGCCGCAGCCGATCTGGGATTACTGCAGCCACCGCGTGTTGACCATGGAGCTGGCCCAGGGCGTGCGCGTGGACATGATCCCCGATGTGCGCCGCACGGAGCAGCCGATGGCGCCGCTCGCCGCGGCATTGATCCGTGGCTATGTCGACCAGATCTTCGTGCACGGCGAGATCCACGCCGATCCGCATCCCGGCAATCTACGCGTCACGCCGGCCGGTCGCCTGGCGATTTTCGATCTGGGGATGGTCGCGCACATGCCGCCACGCCTGCGCGAGCGCCTGTTGAAACTGCTGTTCGCGGCGGTGGATGGGCGCGGCGAAGAAGTCGCCGATGAAATCATCGGCATCAGCACACGGCTGGAGTTCTTCGATGAGGAACGCTATCTGCGCGAGACCGGGCAGATCATCGCGCGGTATGCCGCCAACAGCAGCTTCTCCGAGGGCCGCGTGGTGTTGGACCTGGTCCGCATCGCCACCGCCAGTGGCCTGCGCACCCCGCCGGAGCTGAGCCTGCTCGGCAAGGCGCTGCTGAATCTGGAAACCGTGTGCCGGCTGCTGTCACCGGACCTGGATACGCGCCGCATCGTGGAGAAGCAGCTGCAGCACGTGATGCGCGCACGCCTGAAGAAATCACTGTCCGCCGCCAATCTCGCCAGCGAGGCGATGGAGATGCAGCAGCTGCTGCGCGATGGGCCGCGCAAGATGACCGACATCCTCGCGCTGCTCGCCGAGAACCGCCTGCAGATGAAGGTCACCGGGCTGGAAGAGTCACGGCTGATGGAGAATCTGCAGAAGATCGCCAACCGTGTCTCTGCCGGCATCGTCACCGCCGCCCTGATACTTGCTGCGGCGATGATGATGAAGGTCGATACCGGCTGGCATCTGTTCGGCTATCCGGCCATCGCATTCACCTTGATGTTGATCGGTGTGTTCCTGGGATTGGGCATCATCCTCAGTGCGTTGATCTTCGATCGTCGTGCGCGCTCGAAGGAAGAACGCGGGCACCGCTGACGTACCTGCCGCGCATACCACGCATTCAGACCCAACGGAAAACACCACGGATAACGCACGATGCACTGCAGCATCGTGCGCGCTTCTTCACGCGTGTTTTACGTCGCATGTCGCGGTGCGATACGTGTGTACGAATGTCGTTTTCAACAAACATTTCAGTCAGGTTCGTGCAGGCATGATCGAGTCATCGGCTTGTCATGCATGTGTGGTTGGGACAGCCGGTCGGATGGGACATACGTCGTCATGACGTCCATCACCACCTGTCTCCACTGCCAAAAGTGCTTATGCTCTGGATCCTGCTGCTGTCTCTGTTGCTGCTCGCCTGGCTGTTCCTCGCATCTGACACATGGGTGTGGTGGAAGGCAAGCCTGATGTCATTGCTGCTGCTGACCCTCAGTGCGTGGTGGTTGATCAACAAGTTGTCCGGTGATGGTCTCAATGCCGCCACCCTGTACCACCTCGGTGCGGACATGGAAGGCGCCGGCATCGCCGATTTCAAGCACTACATCGCCGGCTTCATCGCACTGGCCCTGCTCTCGTTGTCCCCGCTGCTGCTGGCGCGCTTCCGTCGTCGGGATCGCCCCGCACATGGCAAGGCCGTGTTCGCCGGCTTCATGGCGATGTGGTTCGTCGCGATCGTGGTCAGCCCGCTCTACAGCGATGGTCAGCGCCTGTACCAGCAGATGCGCCCGGTCGACTACAGCATGGTCAAGGCCGAGTACCGCGTGCCACAGCAGCCGCTGACCAAGCCGCGCAACATCGTGTGGATCTACGGCGAAAGCCTGGAACGCACCTATCTCAATGAAACCACCTTCCCGGACCTGATGCCCAACATCAACCGGCTGGCCGCGCAGTCGCTGGATGTGCGCGGGCTGGTCTCGGCCGAGGGCGGTGGCTGGACCATCGCCGGGCTGGTCTCCTCGATGTGCGGCGTGCCGTTGACCACCGCCAAGGAAGACGAGAACAGCATGGGCCGCATGGGCAGCTTCCTGCCTGAAGCGGTCTGCCTGGGCGATTACCTCAAGCAGCAGGGCTACACCAATCACTATCTGGGCGGGGCCAACGGCCAGTTCGCCGGCAAAGGCCAGTTCCTGGCCACACATGGCTTCGATACCGTGGACGACCTGGCCTGGTTCAAGCAGCAGAAGATCACCCGCGCGCACTTCTCGCCGTGGGGCGTGCATGACGACGTGCTGCTGGACAAGGCGTACGACCGCTTCGTGCAGCTCTCGCGCAAGGGCGAGCCGTTCATGCTGACCACGCTGACCATGGACACCCATCACCCGGCCGGTCACCTGCCCGTGGCCTGCAAAGGCACCCGCTACCAGAGCGAGCACGGCAACATCGGCATGCTCAATGCGCTCAAGTGCACCGACGGGCTGATCGCCAAGCTGGTCGACCGTATCCAGGCCAGCCCGTACGGCGAAGAAACCCTGATCGTGATCGCTTCCGATCACCTGGCCATGCCGAATGATCTCAGCCACATCCTGGCCAAGCAGGACCGCGAGAACCTGCTGCTGTTCCTGGGCAAGGACATCGCCCCGCGCCAGCTGACCGCGCCGGCCGGCTCGACGCTGGATTCGGGCGCCACCCTGCTGAGCCTGATCGACCCGGCCATCGATTCGATCGGCTTCGGCCGCTCGCTGCTGCACCCGGAACGTTCGGACAGTGCGAGTGCGGCGGTGTTCCGCGACAACGGCAAGGACTACCCGCGTTACCTGGCGTTCTCGCGCTCGCTGTGGCTGGGCGACAAGACCCGCCAGCTGCGCATCGATGACGACAACCAGGTGGTGATCGGCCTGCAGCATGTGCAGCCGCCGGTGCTGCTGGAGTACGACAAGCATTGGGATCTGAAATCGGTCTACCTGGAGAACACCTCCAAGCAGTTCGATCTGGCCGATCCATCCAATACGCTGGCCTACGTGGATCGCTGCACCGCGTTCGAGGATGGCTCGGCCGATGGCGACTGGTGTGCGATGCTGGTCAACCAGGACAAGGGCATCAAGCTGTTCCGCGATGACCAGCTGCGCGGTGGCGTGGCGGTGGATGGCCCGCTGGATCCGTTCAACGGCCCGCGCCCGAGCATCCGCCAGGCGCACATGATCACCCAGAAGGGCCGCCGCACCCGCGCCGGCCAGTACATGGTGCAGCTGGTGACCAAGCAGTCACCCGACCGCGGCTTCTGGATCGAAGCGGTCTCCTCGCAGCGCAAGGTGGTGGTCGCCCAGCAGTGGGTACAGCCGGATGCCGAGGGTCGCATCAACCTGAGCTTCGGCCTGGACCACGAGGTCGATGATCTGGAAGTGCGCGCCTGGTTGAACCACGCCGAGAACTTTCTGCATCGTCTATCTGCCGGCCAGCGGCCGGCACTACCTGCATCGGGACGGTACCGACCATCGGTCGGCATCCGTCCGTCATCGGTTGCGCTTACGCGTGCGGGTCAGGCGCCGCCGGATCCCGCACCAGATGGATATCCGTCGGCGAGGACAGCGCGATCCCGGCCTCGGCAAACGTCTGCAGCACCGTGAAGTACAGCTCGCTGCGTGCGCCGTACACCGCACGCGGGCCTGACACGTAGGCGAAGCTGTTGATCGCGATCTGCCCATTGGCGATCGAGTCGATGAACACCGACGGTGCCGGGTCGCTCAGCACGCCCGGGTGATCGGTGTAGGCATCCAGCAGGATCTGCCGCAGCGCCGCCACATCGGTGTTCAACGGCACCGAGAACTGGATCTGGATCCGGCCCTGCGCGTTGCCCATCGTCATGTTGCGGATGGTCTTGGTGATCAGCTCGGAGTTGGGCACGATCAAGGTGGACTTGTCGCCGACCTGGATCTCGGTCGAACGCACGCTGATCCGCTTGATGTCGCCTTCCTGGTCGCCCAGCTTGACCCAGTCACCGATCTTGACCGGCCGCTCGGCCAGCAGGATCAGGCCGGAGACGAAGTTCTGGGTGATCGCCTGCAGACCGAAGCCGATACCGACCGAGAGTGCGCTGACCACCAGCGCCAGCTTCTCGAAGCCGATACCCAGCGCGGTCAGGCCCCACAACACCGCAGCGATGATGCCGAGGTAGCGGGTCACGGTGCTGATCGAGTTGCGTGCGCCGGCGTCCAGTTCGGTCTTGGGCAGGTAGGTATCGCTGAGCCAGCGTTGGAACGCCTGCATCACCGCCCACACCACCAGGAACACCAGCACCGCGTACATCACGCTGCTCGGCCTGAGCGTGGTCTCACCGATCTTCAGCCCACCGGACAGCGAATCCAGCCCACCGAGGAAGGCGTTGAGATTGCCGAACGGTGCCGCCAGCGCCAGCAGGCCAAGCACGATCACACCGACACGCAGCACCGCCGAGAGCAGCACGCCGGCCTGCTCCACCCGCGCCTCGCTGAGCCCGGTGGTCAATACGATGGTCTGTCCGGCGCGGCTGCTGGGCGCGAGCACCCAGGTGGCCAGGTCATCGGCAAACTTGAGCAGCAGCGAGACCGCCATGAACACCACCGCGACCCAGACCAGCTGCTGGGCCACGAACAGCGCGAAGTTGAGATACCCCAGCAGTGTGGCGATCACCGCCGCGGCCACGGCGATGTGGCCGACCAGGCGCGCCAGCACGATCCAGCCACTGCGGCGAGGCGCCCCCCGCACCTTGCCATCACCACCGGCGCGGGGATCGGCCCGTGCTTCGGCCTCGGCGGCTTCGGCCGCCTGACGGTTGTGCATGCGCGCCAGCGAGGTCAGGATCGCGATGATCAGCCCCAGGTAGGTCAGCGCCATCAACCCATCGGCGGCCACCGTGGTCACCTCGCTGGTGCGGGCTGCACGGTCGAGGGCGACCAGCATGATGCTCAGCCAGGTCAGGCCGGCCGCGCCCCAGGCGTACTTGCGCAGGCGCAACGCCGCGCTGTCATCGAGCGACAGCAGCCGCCACGACGGGCGCTTGGGGACCAGCAGACAGGCGCTGAGCGCAGCGATGAAGGCGGCCACGAAGGTGGCTACCTCGAAGGTCTCGGCCACCTGCTGCAGGCGCGGCGGGATCGCGCCGATCGCGTCCAGCGATTCCACCAGGGCCACCGCCGCCAGGCCCGGCAACAGCGTGCCGACCAGCAGTAGCCACACCGCCAGGCCGGAGCGGCGCAGGCGTCCATCGGGTGCACGCTCGGAGGCGGCAAAGCGGCGCCCCAGCGCGCGCAGCCACAGCCGCAACGGGAAGAACAGCACCAGTGCGACCGCCAGGCCGATCAAGGGCGCGTTCCAGCCATGCTTGGCAATGGCTTTGCGGGCCGCGTCTTCGCCCAGACGGTAAAGAATGGCCAGGCGGTGCACATCGTCCGGCACATCCTTGGCGAAGCTGCGCCACAGCGCAGGTGACAGCGGCGAGGCGACCTTGCGGCTCAGCTGTTCGCTGAACTGGGTGACCCGCATCTTCTCGATGCGCTCGCCGAGCTGCCTGGCATCCACTGAGAGCAGCTTGGCGCGGGCGATCTGCGCGGTGATGTCAGCCTTCTGCTGGTTCAGCGCCTTGCGCTGCCGGCTCACTTCCGGCGGCTCGACGGTGCCTTCGGCGACCTGGCCAAGCTGCTCGAGCCGCGCATCCACCTGCTGACGCTGCGGGTCGAGGGCGCTCTGCAGGCCGTCGGCATCGCGCTGGACGGCCAGGGCGCGGTCGGACAGCGCCTTCAGGGTTTCAGTGGTGCCCGCATCCTCCAGCGCGTCACTGGTGGCGCGCAGCTCTTTTTCGGCCTGGATCAGTTGTTTGGCCGGATCCGGGGGCGGATCCGTGGCCTGCCCGAGAGCGACCGGCGCGGCGCCGAGCCAGGTGAACAACAGCAGCCAGCCCAGCGACCGCACCACAAACGAAGAATGACGAAGCGACACGCCAGCACCAACGGTTCGCGCGGACCACCGCGCCTGCCCGCGACTATAAACCGGGCCCCGTTCAGAACAGGTATGCGGGCGCTCAGTACTTCAGGCGGAGCTCCTCGACCTGCGGCTGCAGGCGGGCATACCAGTCCTGGAACTCTTCCTCGGTGATCTCCTCGGGCGCGTAGACCGCGATCTCATCCCAGGCGTGATCGGTCGGCAACGGCTGCCGCGGCCCAGCGCGCAGGGTGTAGGTCACCCCCTCGTGGTCGAGCACATCGTCGGCGGTCTCGCGCTGCTGGCGGGCAACGCCGGTTTCGCTCTTGAGCAGAATCACCTGGTACATCCGCATCTCCATCGCTGTTGAAAGAAGCGCTGATGGCGCTCCGGCCCAGCATAGCGCTGCGACCGCAAGCGGGACATGACGCGACCACAACGGACTGTCTCGACGCCGCAGTCGCCCCGGCTTCACCCGGCCGTGGCAGCAGCCCCGGCATCGTGGGATCGCATTCCCACCAGCCGTTGCCCATGACCCCACATCCCGACCTGAAAACCGTTCCCGACCTGAAGCTGCCGCGATACCTGGGCACCTGGTACGAGATCGCCCGCCTGCCGATGAAGCACGAGCCGGAAGGCTGCACCGATGTGTCCGCGCACTACAGCCTGAAAGACAACGGCCACGTCGCCGTGGTCAACCGCTGCCGCATGGGCAGCGAGATCGAGCAAGCCGATGGCGAAGCCTGCCCCTTGGACAACGACACTGCGCGGCTGGAGGTCAGCTTCCTGCCCAAGGGCCTGCGCTGGCTGCCCTTCACCAAGGGCGACTACTGGGTGATCCAGATCGCACCGGATTACAGCGTCTCGCTGGTCGGCAGCCCGGACCGCAAGTTCCTCTGGCTGCTGGCGCGCACCCCCACGCTCGACCGCACCACGCAGGAGCACTACCTGGCCCAGGCACGGCTGCAGGGCTTCGACCTGACCGAACTGATCCAGACCCCGCACACCGGCCACCCCACCGCCTGAGGCTGCCATGGATCTGAAGAGCGGGTATCCGTTCTGGGCCGTGCGCAACGGCCTGATGCATGCCTTCCCACCGCTGGAGAAGGATCTCAACTGCGAGGTGCTGGTGGTCGGCGGCGGCATCAGTGGCGCGCTGATTGCGGACGAGCTGTGCGCGCACGGCCATGATGTGGCGCTGATCGAACAGCGCGACATCGGCTGGGGCAGCACCGCGGCCAGCACTGCGTTGCTGCAGTATGAGATTGACACGCACCTGATCGACCTGGCCCAACGCTACGGCGAGGACGCGGCGGTGCTGGCCTATCAGGCCTGTGCCGAGGCGATCCCGGCCATCTGCAAGGTGGCCGCGCCGTTCCGCGATGTGGACTGCCACCGCATGGCCAGCCTGTACTACGCGAGCAAGCGCGGGCACCAGGCGGTACTGGCCGAAGAGTGCGCACTGCGTGCCAAGCACGGCTTCGATGTGCGCTGGCTGGACAGCGAGGCGGTCCAGGCCGAGTACGGCATCCGCGCACCGGGCGCGATCCTCAGTGCGCTCGCCGCACGCATCGACCCCTACCGGCTCACCTACCGGCTGCTGATGCGGCTGCACACGCGCGGCTGTGGCGTCTACGACCGCACCGTGCTCGATACGCTCACCCCGACCCCGCGCGGCGTGACCGCCACCACCCTGGGCGGCGCCCGCATCCGTGCCCGCCATGTGGTGCTGGCCACTGGCTACGCCGGGCAGCGCTGGTTGAAGCCCTCGGTGGCCCGCAACCGCAGCAGCTATGCCTTCATCACCGATCCGATCCATCCGGACCTGCTGGGCCCGCTGCGCGAGACCATGGCATGGGAATCGGCGCGGCCGTATCTGTACCTGCGCAGCACCGGTGACCACCGGCTGCTGATCGGCGGCGAGGATGACGCCATCGATCTCCCGGCGCGGCGCGACCGGCGGGTGGAGAGCAAGACCGGCAAGCTGCTCAGGAAGACCGCCAGACTGTTCCCGCACCTGCCGCTGCAGCCGGCCTTCTCCTGGGGCGGCACCTTCGCCGAGACCCACGATGGCCTGCCGTTCTTCGGCCCGCACCCGCAATGGGGGCCTCGGGTGCTGTTCGCGATGGCCTACGGCGGCAACGGGATCACCTACTCCATGATCGGGGCCGGGCTGCTGCGCGCGGGCATCGAGCGGCGCCGGCACCCGCTGGCAGAGCTGTTCGGATTCGGCCGGTTGCGCTGAGTTCCCCTTGCAACGCACGCCATGACAGGCATCATTCAAACTACGGCTGCTAGCGTCAGCGCTGTCGGCCGTCCCGCCTGTCTGCTCCGGAGCCTCTCATGATCCGCCTGCTTCCCCTGCTGCTGTGCCTGTCCCTGCCCGGTGTGGCGCTGGCCCAGTCTGCGGCAGGCGCCACCGGCCCGCAGTCCTCGACCGGGCTGGATCTGAGCATTCCCGATGCGCCCATGCAGTACTTGAGCGATCAGTCCCTGCGCGGCGATCCGCCGGGCACGTTCTACGGCGATCGTACCGGCCGGCGTTCAACCGATCGTGCGGCCAACGGCATCGCCCACGTGACCGACGACAAGCTGCGGGTCAACGGCAGCCTGACCACCGGCATCGGCTACTCGGAGAATTTCGGCAATACCCACTACAACGCCGCCGAACTCAACCTGAGCAAGAACTACACCAATGACGAAGGCAACACCCGCAACGTCAACATCAACATCCGGGTGAGCGAAGGCAAGGGCCCTGGCTTCTACGGCCCCTATGGTGCGTACGGCTATGACGGCTTCGACGGTTACGGTGGCTACGGCCGCGGCCCGGGCTACTGGGATTACCCCTCGCGCTGGTAAGCGCGGCATCCCTCACGCGGACATGCGGACGGCCGGGGAAACCCGGCCGTTCGTGCATCCAGCGCGCGGTGGCGCGCTGGAATCAATCCCACCAGCCATCACGCTTGCTGGCGAGCACGCGGCCGTCGTGGCCACTCATGCGCACTTCCACGCGCTGGTTGCGGGCGTTGCGCGCATCCAGGGTCCAGGTCGCGCCATCGCGCTCGATCGACTCGATCTGCGTCAACCCGGCCTTGCCCGCCAGCGCCAGGATCTGCCCGGCGTCCAGCACGGCGCGGCCATCGCGCGGATCGAAGATCTCGCCCTTGGTGTCATCGATGATCACTTCATCGACCGTGCCGTCCTTGCGGGTCACGTCCGCTTCCCACACGCCATCGTCGTGCTCGAGCTCATGCACCTGGGTGTAGCCGGCCGCGCTCAGCTTGGCCTGGACCTGGGCGGCCGACAGGTTGGCGGCAAAGGCCGGAGTGGCGAACAGCGCAGCGGCCAGGGCGGTAGCGGCAATCATCGTCTTCATGGGAATCCTTGAGGGGGCACCGGTCCATTCCGGCACCGCCAGTCTGGCCACCGCCCCTAACCGGACCATGAGGGCGACTGTTAGATACTGTTTAGACCGCCCCGGTATACCGGTGGCCTGCCCTTCGCCTGCGTGCCCGCATGTCTGCCCTGTCCCTGATGCTGCCCCTGCTGCTGACCCTCGCCCCGCAGGACCCGATGCGGGTCCTCGACGGTGGCAGCCGTCAGCAGGACAGCGTTCGCCAGGCGGTGCGCCAGGGTCGCTTCGTGCCGCTGGAGCAGGTGGTCGCCGACGCGCTGCGTCGCTACCCCGGCAAGCTGATCGAGGTGGAACTGGATGACGGGAAATACGAGATCGAGATCCTTGGCCCGGATGGCGTGGTGATGGAGTTGGATTACGATGCCGCCACCGGCCGCCTGCTGAAGATGGAAAAAGACTGATGCGCGTGCTGCTCGCCGAAGATGACGCCCTGCTCGCCAGCCGATTGCAGACGCTGCTGGAAGAGGCCGGCTATGTGGTCATCCACAGTGCGGAGGGGCGGGATGCCGAGTACCAGGGGCAGATCGAGGACATCGCCGCTGCCGTGGTCGATCTGGGCCTGCCGGGCCTGGACGGGCTGAGCGTGATCGAACGCTGGCGCCAGGCCGGGCGCGATTTCCCGGTGCTGGTGCTGACCGCCCGCGCCCGCTGGCACGACAAACTGGCCGGCTTCGATGCCGGCGCCGATGACTACCTGACCAAACCCTTCCAGCCCGAAGAACTGCTGCTGCGCCTGCGCGCCCTGATCCGCCGCAGCGCCGGCCACGCGCATCCGCGCCTGCAGTGCGGTCCGCTGGTGCTGGACGTCAACGCCGGCCGCTTCGAGCTGGACGGCGCGCCGCTGGCGCTCAGCGCGCAGGAGCACCGCATCCTCAGCTACTTCATGCATCACCCTGATACCGTGTTGAGCCGCTCGCGGCTGGGCGAGAACGTCTACGAAGACGGCTTCGATCCAGACTCCAACACGCTGGATGTGCTGATCGGCCGCATCCGCCGCAAGCTCGGCAGCGAGCTGATCCACACGCATCGCGGCCAGGGCTTCCGCCTCTCGGCAACGCCATGACCACCGGCTCGCTGCGCACCCGCCTGCTGGTGGCCGGTGGCCTGGGCCTGGTGCTGGTGTCGGCCTTGGCGACCTGGTGGCTGGGCGCGATGTTCGAGCGTTCAGCGCGGACCGCGATGGATGAGCGCCTGGGCAACGATCTGATCGCGGTGCTGGCACTGGCCGAAAGCGATGCCAACGGCCAGCTGCAGTGGCGCGACACGCTGGCTGACGAGCGCTACCGCCGCGTGTTCTCCGGCGACTACTGGCAGGTGCTGGACCAACAAGGCCGCCCGCTCGGGCAATCGCGCTCGCTGTGGGACGGCTCGCTGGCCGCGCCAAGCGCACTGCGACCGGGTCCGGCGCAGGCCTTCGATGCTCCCGGCCCGCTGCAGCAATCCCTGCGCGTGCTGGCCCAGCAGGTCACCCTGCCCCGCGCCGCCGCGCCGGTGATCGTGATGGTCGCCACCGACCGCAGCCCGTTGGATGCCCAGGTCGCCAGTTTCCGGCAACGCACCGCGCTCGCGCTGGCCGTGCTCATCGCTGTGTGGTTCGGCGTACTGGTGACCCAGGTGCATTACGGCCTGCGGCCGCTGGCCGAACTGGGCCGCATTGCCGGGCAGGTCCGCAACGGCGAGAACGTGCGCTTCCCGCAGCAGGGCCTGGTGAAAGAAGTCGCGCCGCTGGCCGGCCAGCTCAACGCGCTGCTCGACCATCATCAGCGCATGGTGGTACGCGCACGCCGCAGCGCCGAAGACCTGGCGCACGCGCTGAAGACGCCGCTGACCGTGCTCACCACCGAGGCCGAGGGCGACGGCAGCGACTGGCGCCAGACCCTGCGCAGCGAGACCGCGCGCATGCAGGCCAGCATCGATCGTTACCTCGCTGCAGGCCTGGGCGCCGACAGCCAGCAGCGCACGCCGGTGGCGCCGGTGGTGAGTGCGCTGTGCGGGCTGATGCAGCGCGTGCATGCCGCGCGTGGGCTGCGTTTTACGTGCGACAGCGACACCACGGGGGTATTCGCCGGTGCGCGCGAGGATCTGGAAGAGATGCTGGGCAACCTGCTCGACAATGCGGGCAAGTGGGCCAGTCACGCAGTGCGGGTGGAGGTGGCACCACGGGAGGGTCAGCTGCGCATCACGGTGAGTGATGACGGTCCCGGGCTTCCTGCGGAGCAGCTGCAGCACGTGCTGGAACGCGGCGTGCGGCTGGATGAGCGCGCGGCCGGGAGTGGGCTGGGATTGTCGATCGTGGCGGACATCGCCGAGAGTTACGGCGGCACGCTGGTGCTGGCCAACGCCGCGCCGGGGTTGCAGGCGACGTTGACGTTGGGGGGCGCCGCCCCGGGCCCGGCACTACCGGTCATGCGTAGCGGATCGGAGGCTGCACGACATCCACGCGTAGCGTGGATTCACCTGCCGGCGTGCATCCACCAACAGTCGATCGCATCCAGCACGATGTGGATGATCAGACCGATACCGAACAGCCGCGTCTTCTTCGGCACACACAACCCCGCGTATACCGCGATCGCCGGTGCAGTGTGCAGCGGATGGAAACCGATGCTGCAGCGGTTAGGGGCGTAGATCGGGTCGGCCAGCAGATGGTCCAGATCGATGATCCAGCCCAGCAGCATCAGCACCCAGGCGGACATGAAACGCTTGCGCCAGAACATCCACGCCAGCACCGCCGGTACGGCCGCATGCAGGAACAGATGAAAGATCGCGCGGGCGCTCATGGGGATTCCGGGTGCCTTCGAAGGACCGCCAGGCGGTGCCCGGCGCGACGGGCGACCGGGTGAGGCCCGAAGGCCATCACCCGTCGCCACCGGTTTACGCCAGGGGCTCGTCGGACAGGTAGGTGTAGCCGGTCAGACCGGCTTCCAGTGCCTCGGACAGTTCCTGCGCGCGCTCGGGCGAGAGCTTCGCCGCCGCCACGCGCTCGGCGTAGCTGGCGCGCAGATCGGCCAAGCTGTAGCCCACGTAGTCCAGCATCACATCGGTGGTATCACCGCGGCGCTGCTGGGTGATCGCGTAGCCATCGGCATCGGCCAGCACTTCCACCGCGTCGGTGTCGCCGAACAGGTTGTGGATGTCGCCCAGGATTTCCTGGTACGCACCGACCATGAAGAACGCGATGCGGTAGCTCTCACCGGACTTCAGCGCATGCAGCGGCAGCGACGTGTCCAGGCTTTCGTTCTCGACATAGGTTTTCACCATGCCGTCCGAATCGCAGGTCATGTCCGCGATGATGCCGCGGCGCTCGGGCTGCTCGTTCAGGCGCTCGATCGGCACGATCGGGAACACCTGGTCGATCGCCCAGGCATCCGGGATCGATTCGAACACGCTGAAGTTGACGAAGTACTTGTCGACCAGGCGCTCGTTCAACTCGTCCAGCGCCGGGCGATGGCTCTTCTCGTCATAGCTCAGGCGGGCACGCACGGCATGGGCGATGGCGTAGAACAGGTCGTCGATGCGGGCGCGCTGCGGCAGGTCGATCTGGCCCAGCGCGTAGCTGGACAGGCCTTCGGCATGGAAGTGCTGCGCTTCCTGGAACAGCTCCACCGCCGGGCGCTCGTCGAGCTCGGCGTGGATCTCGCGCAGGTGGCGGATCGCCGCCGGCTCGTCGTCGTGCTGGTCCGGCACGCGGCCTTCCTGCGCCTCTTCCACCTCGGAGACATTGGCGATCAGCACCGCGTGGTGCGCGGTCATCGCGCGGCCACACTCGGTGACGATCCGCGGCGGGGTCAGACCATGCTCTTCGCAGGCATTGGCCAGCGGCTGCACGATGTTGCTGGCGTAGGAGTTCAGGCCGTAATTGATCGAGCAGAAGCTGCGCGAGCGGGTGCCTTCGTAATCCACACCCAGGCCACCGCCGACGTCCACGTGGGTGATCTTCGCGCCCAGGCGCGAGAGCTCCACAAAGTAGCGGGTGGCTTCGCGCATGCCATTGGCGATGTCGCGCACGTTGGAGATCTGCGAGCCCATGTGGAAATGCAGCAGGCTCAGGCAGTCGGCGTACTCGGTATCGCGCAGCGACTTCCACAGGTCCAGCAGCTGGCGCGGCGAAAGACCGAACTTGGCCTTGTCGCCACCGCTGTTCTGCCACTTGCCCGCGCCCAGCGAGGCCAGGCGCATGCGCACGCCCAGACCCGGCTTCACGTCCAGCGCCTTGGATTCCTCCAGCACCAGCTTCAGCTCGGAGGGCTTCTCGATCACGATGAAGGTCTGCAGGCCCAGCTTGCGGCCGATCAGGGCCAGGCGGATGTACTCGCGGTCCTTGTAGCCATTGCAGACGATCAGCCCGCCCGGGCGCGACAGCGCCAGCACGGCCATCAGCTCGGGCTTGCTGCCCGCTTCCAGGCCGAAGCCCTCGCCGTGGTGGCTGGCCAGGGTGCCGGCCACGCCACGGTGCTGGTTGACCTTGATCGGGTAGACGGCGGTGTAGCCACCCGGGTAGTCCCAGTCGGTCTGCGCCTGCGCGAACGCGGCCTGCAGCTTGCCCAGGCGCTGGCCCAGGATGTCCGGGAAACGCACCAGCAGCGGCAGCTTGGCGCCGGCCTCGCGGGCGGCATCGACGATTTTCGGCAGCGATACCACCGGGCCGTCCTGGCCAGTCGGTCTCACCACCATGTGTCCTGCCTGATCCACGTCGAAGTAACCATCCGCCCAATGCGGAATCGAGTAGGTCTTGCGGGCTTGGTCGAGGGACCAATCGGTCATTTCAGTGGGCCTGGTTGGTAAAAAAGGGGGTGCATGATAACGCCTATGTGGCGACAGCTCCGTTATCATGCGCGCCCGCGCCCGTGCTCAGGCTTGAAACCTGAACGGGCCAACCCGTCCGGACGTGGCTTGCGCCACGCGGCACCGCCGCCAGCCCGGCTCCAACACCCTTCCGAACAGGACTGCTCCTCCATGACTGACAACAACAACTGGTACATCGAACACTTCGAGCGCACCGGCTCGGCCATCGGCTACCGCCTGACCGGCAAGCTGGATGAAGTGCAGTCGCCGTTCCAGAAGATCGAGATCTTCGCGACCACCGATTGGGGCAACCTGATGACCATCGATGGCGCCATCATGTTGACCAGCAAGGACAACTTCTTCTATCACGAGATGATCAGCCACCCCGTGCTGTTCACCCATGCCGCGCCCAAGCGCGTGGTGATCATCGGCGGCGGCGACTGCGGCACCCTGCGCGAAGTGCTCAAGCACGAAGGCGTGGAGAGCGTGACCCAGTGCGACATCGACGAGCAGGTCACCGTGATGGCCCGCAAGCATTTCCCGGAACTGTGCGATTCCAACGACGATCCGCGCGCCGAGCTGATGTTCGACGACGGCGTGGCCTACATGGCCAACTGCCCGGCCGGCAGCGTGGACGTGGTTATCGTGGACTCCACCGATCCGGTCGGCCCGGGCGAAGGCCTGTTCAACAAGGCGTTCTACGAGAGCTGCTTCAAGGCCCTGAAGGATGACGGCATCCTGGTGCAGCAGTCCGAATCGCCGCTGATGCAGCTGGACCTGATCAACGAAATGCGCGCCGAGATGGGCAAGGCCGGCTTCGGCTCGTTCAAGACCCTGCCGTTCCCGCAGCCGTGCTACCCGACCGGCTGGTGGAGCGTGACCCTGGCCCGCAAGGGCGAGAGCAGCTTCGATTTCCGCCAGGCCGATTCGGCCGCCAAGTCGTTCGAGACGCTGTACTACACCGCCGCGCTGCACACCGGTGTGCTGGTGACCCCGCCGTTCGTGGCTTCAGCCCTTAAGGGCTGATCGAAGGCGTGCCGACCAACGGTCGGCACCTACCGGTATAGGATGCGGCAACAAAAAACCCGCGCTGGCAACAGCGCGGGTTTTTTATGCCTGGTAGTGCCGGCCGCTGGCCGGCAACCCCATCAAACCAACGGCTCAGATCGCCCAGATCCCCGCGATCACCGCCACCACCAGGCCCCACTTGATCACCTGGTAGGCCACCACGCTGCGCTCGCGCAGCGCCTTGGCCTTCAGGCGCACCTTGTAGACGCTGCCGAAGGCCTTGTTGACGCCACCGGTCGGGTCACCCGGCAGGTTCGGCGAGGCACCACCGGCCAGCAGCGTGGAGGCCACCGCGCGGTTGAACAGGCCCGGCAGGCCGAAGCGCAGCGGGCGGGCGATATCGCAGAACAGGATCACGCGGTCGTCCGGCGTCTCGTTGTGCGCATGGTGGATGTAGGTCTCATCGAACATCATCCACTCGCCATCGCGCCAGCTCTTTCGGATGCCGTCCACTTCGATATAGCAGGCGTCGTCGTTCGGCGTGGCCAGGCCCAGGTGCAGGCGCAGCGAGCCGGCAAAGGGATCGCGGTGCGGGCGCAGTTCGCTGCCGGAGGGCAGCTGGGCGAACATCGCCGCGCGCACGTCCGGCAGCGATTCCAGCAGCGCGGTGGTCTTCGGGCACAGCGCCTTGGCCGACGGGTGCGACGGGCCATACCACTTCAGGTAGAAGCGCTTCCAGCCGCGGCGGAAGAACGAGTTGAAGCCGGCATCGTTGAAGGTGCTGGAGGCGGCGATCTTGTCCGCATCGCGCAGCGCCAGTGCCTCATCGCGGATCATCTGCCAGTTCTGGCGCAGCGGCTCCAGCTGCGGAAATTCCTTGCCCGGATCCAGGAACGGCGTGGTCGGCACCTTCGAGAACGCGTACATGATCACGTTGATCGGGGCCATGAAGCTGGAGTGGTCCAGCAGCTGGCGCGACCAGCGCGCGCGCACCTTGCCGCGGTAATGGATGTACAGCACGCAGGCGATGAACAGCCCTGCCAGCACGATCTTGATCATCAGTCTTCCTCCGGCATGGCCGGACCCGAAATGGTGGGGGCGATGCACGGTAGCGACCGGCATCGAAAGGGCGGCAGAAGGCGGGGACGTGCCGGAGAGGGGCGGCCGCCGATGTCGCGAGCAACAGCATATGGTCGGCAGCGCCTGCGTCGCGGTCAAGCATGGGCTGAGCGATGTTCAGCGCGGCGTGGCTCAACGGCCCCCCCAGCGGAAGCCTGCGGGTGCTTGCCTGCGCTGGGAGCAGGCGGGCGCGCGGAGCCCCTGAGGTCCATCGAACGGCCTCCTGCACGGGGCGCACGGCAGCCGTGCCTGCCCTGCACTCTCCAGCAATGGCAGCCAACCCGCTGATTGAAAACGAAATTCTTCCAATCGATACAAGATTGTCCGCTTCAGCGTGACGAACTGTTCCACGCTGGGCGACGACATTTCTCCGACATCATCTGGATTCGTGTACTGGCGAGTACTAAAATTAACGAAATCTTTAGTTCCCCACAGTAAGCAGCACCGGTACGCCTGACGCATTGCGCCGACCGCCGGGTCGCACAGACCCCTATGAACACAATTGTTGCCCCGTGTGTCGATGACACCGCCCCCGCCGAGCTGCTCAAGCGCGGTGAACGCCTCTTGGAACCCGACGTCTACCGCACCTGCCTCAATGGCCAGCCCGCGGTGGTCAAGGATTACACCCGGTATCGCGGCACCCCGCTGTCGCCGATCGCGCGCCTGCTGGTCCGCCGCGAAGCGCGCATCCTGCAGCGCCTGAGCGGCTGGAAGCACGCCCCGGCCCTGCTCGGCACCATCGGTGGCCTCGCGCTGGGCATGGAGTTCATTCCCGGCCAGACCCTGAGCGCGGCCCAGTCGGTCGGCATCGAAGTCTTCGAGCAGCTGCAGTACGCGCTCACCCGCCTGCATGCCGCCGGCATCACCCACAACGATCTGCATGGCACCAACGTGATGGTCAGCGGGGGCGTGCCGGTGCTGGTGGACTTCACCTCGGCCTGGCGCAGCCCGCGCTGGCTGCCGGTGCACCCGGTCTCGCGCCAGCTGCGCCGCAGCGACATGAAGAACCTGCTGAAGATGCGCCAGCGCCTGACCGGCGAGCGCCCCAGCGCTTCCGAGGCGGCCCAGGTGGCCGACCCGCGCTGGGTGGCCGGCGTGCGCGTGGCCTGGAAGCGCTTCTACCGCTGGTTCAAGGGCCACGCCTGATCGCGGGTACTCTCGGGAAAGCCGGCGCGCGTTACAGCGCGTCGGCGTCCAGCTCACCGGTGCGGATGCGCACCACGGTGCCCAGGTCGTACACGAAGACCTTGCCGTCACCGATCTTGCCGGTGCCGGCGGCTTTGACGATGGCTTCCACCACCTCCTCGACCTGGTTGTCGACGACGGCCACTTCGATCTTCACCTTGGGCAGGAAATCGACCACATACTCCGCCCCGCGGTAGAGCTCGGTGTGGCCCTTCTGCCGCCCGAAGCCCTTGACCTCGGTGACCGTGATCCCGGTGACGCCGCGCTCGGCCAGCGCTTCGCGCACGTCGTCGAGCTTGAACGGCTTGACCACCGCCATGACCATCTTCATCCGTCTGCACTCCTGTGTTCCAGGCTGCGAGGATAACGCCTGTCCGCCGGTGAACGCGATGCGCGCAGTCCGTGCCGCCGGCAGCGTGGCGGCTTATCCTTGGCACATACCCCGCGGAGCCGCAGCATGATCGACCTCAACCACCTCGATGACCTCGCCCGTCGCCTGAGCGATATAGTCCCCCCGGGCCTGCGCCAGTCGCGCGAAGAACTGCAGGCTACTTTCAAGACCGCGCTGCAGGCCGGGCTGGGCAAGCTGGACCTGGTGACCCGCGAGGAGTTCGACGTGCAGCGTGCCGTGCTGCTGCGCACCCGCGAGAAGCTGGAGGCGCTGGAGAAGGTGGTGTCCGAGCTGGAAGCGCGTGGGGCCGCTGCGCCTCGCGAATAAGCCAGTCTCGGACGGCGCGTTTCTTACACGTCCTGCAGCACGAACCGCTCGATCGCCAACGCTACGCCATCCTCGGCGTTGCTCGCCGTCTCGAAGCGCGCCGTCTGCTTCACCGCCGGAATCGCGTTGCCCATGGCCACGCTGGTCCCGGCGAACTGCAGCATGGTCAGGTCGTTCTCCTGATCGCCCACCGCCATCACGTTGGCACGGTCCACGCCGAGGTGCGCGGCCAGCTTCTCCAGGCTCGGCCCTTTCCCGGCCCGGTGATCGAATACTTCCAGGAAGAACGGCGCGCTCTTGAGCACCGCGAAGCGGTCGGTCAGTTCGGACGGCAGACGCTGGATGGCCGCATCCAGCACGTCCGGCTCATCGATCATCATCAGTTTGATGAACTGCATCGCAGGGTCCATGTCCGCCACCCGGCGATACGACAGTGGCACATTCGACAGGTGCGAATCGGCCACCGTGTAGATACTGATGTCCTGGTTGGGCGTGTACATGCGGCGGCCATCGAGCGCCTGGAAGTGGATACCGAGTTCGCGTGAGATCCGCTCACAGAACACGAAGTCCTCGAAACTCAGCGGAAACTCGATGACGCGCTGGCCGCTGCCGATGTTCTGGACCACGGCGCCATTGCAGGCGATGCAATAGTCCTGCTCGCTCTCGATACCCAACTGCTGCAGGAACGGCGCCATCCCCGACACCGGACGGCCGCTGGCCAGCACCACCTGGACGCCCTGCGCGCGGGCGCGCGCGATGGCGTGCATGACCCGGGGCGTGAGCGTGTGGGACGGATCGAGCAGGGTCCCGTCCATATCGATGGCGACCAGTTCGATGGGACCGGAGCGGTGGTGCATATCCATGGTGTTCGACGGCGTGGAGCGTGGGGGCATCCAGTCTAGCGGCACTACCGGACACGGTGGCGGCGATTGCCTACCCCACGGCGCGGCAAGTGCTGATGGATCAGGTGCTCCGTGTGCTGCCATTGTGCTTGGCATGCCGCAGACCCCGGAAACAACCGCATGAGCCTTGCACTGGTGCACAGCCGTGCCCGTGCCGGCGTCAAAGCGCCGGCCGTAAGGATCGAGGTATTCCTGTCCGGCGGGTTGCCGCATACCCAGATCGTGGGGCTGCCGGCCGCCGCCGTGCGGGAATCGCGCGACCGCGTGCGCGCCGCCCTGATCTGCGCACGCTTCGAGTTTCCGCAGCGGCGCATCACCATCAACCTGGCCCCGGCCGATCTGCCCAAGGAGGGTGGGCGATTCGATCTGGCCATCGCGCTGGGCATTCTCGCCGCCAGTGGCCAGATCGATGCGCAGTCCTTGGACAAGTACGAGTTCCTCGGCGAACTGGCCCTGACCGGCGAACTGCGCGGTGTCGACGGCGTCCTGCCTGCGGCGATCGCTGCCGCCCGGGACGGTCGCAGCCTCATCGTGGCCGCCGCGAACAGCGAGGAAGCCGCGCTGGCCCAGCACGCCGACGTACGCGTCGCCCGCACCCTGCTGGAGGTCTGCAGCGCCCTTGAGAGCGGCACGCTGCCACCTGCCGTGGCGGCTGACCCACTCCCGGCCGGCATTCCCGACCTGCGCGACGTGCGCGGCCAGCTGCAGGCGCGCCGGGCGCTGGAGGTGGCGGCGGCCGGCGGGCATCACCTGTTGCTGCTCGGCACGCCCGGCTGCGGAAAGACCCTGCTGGCCTCGCGCCTGCCCGGCATCCTGCCCGCGGCCAGCGAGCTTGAAGCACTGGAAGCGGCCACCATCGCCTCCTGCAGTGGCCAGGGCCTTGATGCGGGGCGCTGGAGACAGCGGCCCTACAGAGCGCCGCACCACACAGCCAGCGCGGTCGCGCTTATCGGGGGCGGCTCGCATCCTCGCCCTGGCGAGATATCGCTGGCGCACAACGGCGTCTTGTTCCTGGATGAACTCCCGGAGTGGAGTCGACACGCGCTGGAGGTCATGCGCGAGCCGATCGAATCCGGGGTTGCCGTCGTCAGCCGCGCTGCGCGTACCGAGCGTTTTCCTGCGCGGTTTCAGCTCGTTGCGGCGATGAACCCCTGCCCCTGCGGCTGGGCCGGGGATCGCCGCGGACGCTGTCTCTGCACCGAGGATGTCATCCGTCGCTACCGCGGGCGTGTCTCCGGACCGTTGATGGACCGCATCGATCTGCATGTGGAAGTGCCTCGGCTTGACCCGCGCGAGCTGCGGGATGACGCGCCGCTCGGCGAGGACAGCGCGAGTGTTCGCGCACGTGTGGTGGCCGCGCGGGAAGTGCAGCTGCTGCGAAGTGGCAAGGCCAATGCACAGCTGCTGCCGTTCGAGCTGAGTGAGCATTGCCGGTTGTCACCGGAGGATCAGCAATTGCTGGAGGATGCTGTGGAACGGTTGCAGCTGTCGGCGCGTTCGATGCATCGCATCCTGCGGGTGGCGCGGACGTTGGCGGATCTGGGGCATGCGCAGGACATCGCGACCGCGCATTTGGCGGAAGCGATCGGGTATCGGCAGTTGGATCGGGGCGGTAGCGGGTGAGGCGAGACGCCGTGATGCCCGGAATGCTGGCTCAGTATGCGCACTCCGGCCCCACCGGCACGATCCCCGACGGATTGAGATGCCGATGACTCCCGTAATAGTGGTGCTTGATGTGCTCAAAGTTCACCGTATTCGCCACCTCGCGAATCGCCATCATCCGCGCCACGAACGCATGCAGACCAGCGAAGTCTGCAATGCGCCGCACGTTGCACTTGAAGTGCACGTAGTAGACCGAATCGAAGCGGATCAAGGTGGTGAACAGACGGATATCAGCTTCGGTCATGGCATCGCCCACCAGCCACTCGCGTTGCTGAAGGCGCCCGTCCAACCAGCTGAGTGAATCGAACAACGGTCCAACAGCCTCTTCGTACGCCTGCTGCGTTGAAGCAAAGCCCGCCTGGTACACACCGTTGTTGACGGTGGCATAGACCCGTTCGTTGACCGCATCGATCTCAGCACGCGATGCAGCCGGATAGAAGTCACCGGCTTTCGCGCCCAGCCCGTCGTAGGCGGTGTTGAACATCCGGATGATATCCGCCGATTCATTGCTGACGATCGTCCCGCGCTCGCGATCCCACAGCACCGGCACGGTCACCTTGCCGGTCATCCCAGGTTTGGCGGCGGCATACAGTTCATGCAGATAGCGTGCACCGCGTTCGGGCTCCGGCGTTACCTGCGGGCCGGGCTCAAAGGTCCAGCCCTGATCACCCATGTGCCAGTTGACCACCGACACCGGCACCAGATCTTCCAGGCCCTTCAGCGCGCGCACGATCAGCGCGCGGTGTGCCCACGGGCAGGCGAGACTCACGTACAGGCGAAACTCCCCAGGCGCGGCTTTGACACCAGGCTCGCCATTCGGGCCAGCGCTGCCGTCAGCGCTCAACCAATCGCGGAAGGTGGATTCCTCGCGCTTGAAATGACCATCCTTGTCAGCGGCACCCGCGGTGCCTTCCTGCCATGTTCCATCGACCAGCATGCCCATCGCGGGAGTACTCCTCTGATAGCGGTGTGTGATGCCGGTGGTGCGTGCCGGCTTCTACAGCGGGTTGTAGCAAACGCATCGGCAATGCCCGGTGATGGGCCCTCGCAGCGGGTGCATGTTTCATCGCGTTCATCACCGCAGCACACGCAGCTGCGGCAGAATGTCGATGTATTTACGCGAGACTCCCACCATCATGCGTATCCACCAGATCGATCTTCCCGTGTCCGATGTCGCCGCCACCGTGGCGTACTTCCGCGATGAACTTCAGCTGCCGGTTGAGGGCTCGGCCGTGCGCATCGGCTGGAGCACCCTGCAGCTGCAACCCGCAGGATCGAATCCGGTCGGCGGTGCGCACCTGGCCTTCAACGTCCCAGCCAATCGATTCGAAGCGGCCACCGACTGGCTGAAAGCACGCGCCACCCTGCAGCGCGATCTGAAGGGCCATGACCACTTCACCTTCGATGGCCGCTGGGATTCCGAATCGATTTATTTCCCCGGTCCGGACGGCCTGATCCTGGAGCTGATCGCGCGCCGGCGCCTGCCTGCCGGCGAGCGCCAGGGCGCGTTCCATGGCAGCGAGATGACCTGCATCAGCGAGGTCGGCCTGCCCGCTGAACACGTGGGCGAAGTGCAGGCGAAGGCCGAGGCGGCCTTCGGGTTGAATCCCTTGTCACAGCCCACGCCGCACTTCGCACCGCTCGGCGATGACGAAGGCCTGTTGATCGTGGTCGATGCGACGCGCCGCTGGTTCCCGGAGCAGAAAGTGCTGCCGAATGCGCGCGGCCTCCGCGTCGTGTTGCATGACGTCATGCCTGGCGCGGTGGTCGCAGACGACGCGCTGGGCTGGCACCTGCGCTCGGCCTGAGCAGGCCGCAGACGAATGAAGCCCCGCCGGAGCGGGGCTTCAGTTCACCCAACAGCCGGATGGGCTCACTCTTCCTCGTCCTGCTGGCCGCCCTGCTGCTGGTTCTGGTTGCGCTGCTGCTGTTCCTGCTGCTGTTCCTGCTGCTGTTGCTGCTGCTGGTCGCGACCACGTTCCTGCTGTTCACCGCGCTGATTCGGGTTCTGCTGGTTCTGCTGAGCCATCTCGGTTCTCCGGTCGCCGCAAACGGAATGTCGCGGTCGGGGCCATCCTCTGCAGCGCGAGGTTAACGACGTGTGGGGGTTTGTATACGAATTCGTCAACGTCTCCACGCCAACGTTTTCTGCAGGTACAAACCCCATGTCGCAGTAAGCGTTGGCCCGCATATGAACGGTTCGAATTCCCTTATGCCACCATCCCCCAAACACCCCGGAGCGTGACTGAACAGGGCATCCCCGATCCTGCGGGTGGAGATGACGCGCAGATGACGATCACGGCATCACTGGCGGCACGTAGGTCAGCGTCATGCCGAGCAGCCACAGCAGGCCAAGCACCAGCGGGATGTGCACCAGCAGCTGGATGAAGGTGAAGCCGACGATGTCGCGCGCCTTCAGGCCGAGCACCCCCAGCAGCGGCAGCATCCAGAACGGGTTGATCAGGTTCGGCAGTGCCTCGGCGGCGTTGTAGACCTGCACCGCCCAGCCCAGGTGGGCCTTGAGTTCGTTGGCGGCCTGCATCACGTACGGAGCTTCAATGATCCACTTGCCGCCGCCGGAGGGCACGAAGAAGCCGAGCACCGCCGAGTACACGCCCATCACCAGCGCGAAGGTGTCGGTGGTGGCGATATGCACGAACAAGGTGGAGAGGCGATGGGCGAGGGTCTCATCGCCACTGCCGGTGGCGTGGGTGAGGATCATCGCGATGCCGCCATACAGCGGGAACTGGATCAGCACGCCGGTGGTGCTGGGGACGGCCTTGGCCACCGCGTTGAGGAAGCTGCGCGGGCGCCAGTGCAGCAGCAGGCCGAGCGAGATGAACAGGAAGTTGTAGGTATTGAGGTTGGCGATGGCGGTGACCACCGGCTTGCTGGCGAACTCGCCGAACAGCCAGCCGAAGGCGAGCAGCGAGAGCAGCACGGTCAGCAGCGGGCTGTACTCCAGCCACTCGCCGGGGCGGGTGCGCGGCTGCAGCGGCTCGGCCTCGGCGCGGGCGGCGCCTTCGAAGTCCTTGGCGGTGCGCGCAGTGGCGGCGCCGGGCGCGGTCAGCCAGGCAATCAGCAGCGACACCAGGATCAGCGCGGATGTCAGCGCGATCGACTGCCACAGGAAGATGGTCTCGGTGAAAGGCAGCACGCCGGTGATCTCGACCAGGCCGGGCGGCATGCTGGCCGGGTTGGCCTGCAGCTGGGCGGCCGAGGAGCTCAGGCCCATCGCCCAGACCGCACCGAGGCCGAGGTAGGCCGAGGCACCGGCGGCGCGGTAGTCCATGTTGAGTGATTCACGACGGGCCAGCGCGCGGACCAGCAGCCCACCGAACACCAGCGAGAAGCCCCAGCTGAGCAGCGAGGCGAGCATGCTGATCAGGCCGACATAGACCACCGCGCCACGGCCGGTCTTGGGCACACGGGCCAGCAGATTGATGAAGCGCGCGACGATCGGTGCAGTGGCGACCGCATAGCCGCCGATGACCACGAAGGCCATCTGCATGGTGAAGGGAATCAGGCTCCAGAAGCCCTCACCGAAGGCCGTGGCGGTGGCCTGCGGGGTCGCGCCGAAGCCCATCGCGGCGGCCGCGACGATGACCACGCCGAGCACCGCGAACACATAGGCATCGGGGAACCATTTTTCCGCCCAGGCGGCCGAGCGCAGTGCCGCGCGCGCCATCCAGCCGTCCTGCACCACTGTCGATGTGCTCATTGCCCCGCCCTCCCCGATCATTCAATGGGAGCGATTCTGGGCGTTGGGAACGGCGCTGTCAGTCGCCTAATGGTCGTAGTGCCGGGCGCTGCCCGGCTCTGCGAGGTGATCGGGAGCTGGCCAACGGCCGGCACTACCACTGCGCGCGTTACGGGTAGCACCCGACCGTTGGTCGGGTGGCCACCTCAGCGCACCCCCAACGACACCGCGATACCGGCGAACAGCGCGGCGCCGACCCAGTTGTTGTGCAGGAAGGCCTTGAAGCACGGGTCGCGCTCGCGCTTGCGGGCGATCCAGAACTCGTAGGCGATCAGCCCGGCGGCCACGCCGACGCCCAGGCCGTAGTAAACGCCCAGCCCGGCGCGCAGGCCGACCAGCGCCATCGTGCCCAGGAACAGCGCGTAGAGAATCCCCTGGATGATCAGGTCCAGATCCCCGAACAGGATCGCGGTGGAATGCGAGCCCATCTTCAGGTCGTCATCGCGGTCGACCATGGCGTACCAGGTGTCATACGCGGTGGACCACAGGATGTTGGCGCCGTACAGCAGCCAGCCGATCACCGGCACCTCGCCCTGCACCGCGGCGAAGGCCATCGGGATGCCCCAGCCGAAGGCCATGCCGAGGTAGACCTGCGGCAGGTGGGTGTAGCGCTTGAGGTAGGGGTAGCTGGCGGCCAGGAACACACCGATGAAGCTCATGCCGATGGTGAGCCAGTTCAGGGTCAGCACCAGGGCGAAGGCGACGATCATCAACCCGGCGAACAGGGCCAGCGCCTCACGGCCGGACACGGCCCCACTGGCCAGCGGGCGGTCCTTGGTGCGCTTGACGTGCGGGTCCAGCCAGCGGTCGGCGTAATCGTTGATCACACAACCGGCCGAGCGGGTCAGCCACACGCCGGCGGTGAACACGAACAGCGTCCACAGCGGCGGCAGCCCGCCGGAGGCCAGCCACAGCGCCCACCAGGTGGGCCAGAGCAGCAGCAGGGTGCCGATCGGGCGGTCGGCGCGCATCAACTTCCAGTAGTGCCGCCAGCGCGACGGGGGCGCCGCCTCGGGCGCTTCAAAACGTTCGTAAGCCATCGGTAAAGGATACCGCCTGGGCTGGCCGGGCGCGCCGCCGCCCGGCGCATCGGTGCAGGGGGCAGACCTGCGCGGCGTTTACGGATAGAATGCTCCTCCCGCGCCGCTTTGGCGGTTCGTGGCCCCATCAGGCGGCCCGGCGGGACGCAGGACACAACGCGCTCGTAGCTCAGCCGGATAGAGTAGTGGCTTCCGAAGCCATTGGTCGGGGGTTCGAATCCCTCCGGGCGCACCATCCTCGCCACTTCCCCGTGTTCATTGCTTTGCCTGCGCTGACCGCGCCCAGGCTGGGCCGCGCCATCGCCTGGCCGACCGGGTGAACGCGCGCACGGAATGGCCGGTACACATCGGTACCGGCCCTGGGACGTCAGCCTTCCTCAGTACGTCCCATCAAACGCGAAGATCGGCTTGCGCTGTTTCCACAGCCCGGCGGTGAAATCCGGGAATTCCAGCGTCTGGAAACTGTTGGCGATGGACTGCTCGGACAGCGGCGTGATCGCGCTCCAGGTGATCGCGTCGTAGATGTCGATCGGCATCGGTGCCTTGGCCTTGAGGGCTTCCACGAAGGCATGGATGACGAACCAGTCCATGCCACCGTGGCCGGCGCTGGCGGCGGTATCGGCATGCTGCTTCCACAGCGGGTGCTCGTACTGGTCCTGGTAGGTCTGGAACGGTTCCCACTTGTGCGGCGGGCTGCGGCCTTCGATGTGGATGGACTGGTTCACGTCCATCCACAGGCCCTTGGTGCCCTGCACGCGGAAGCCCATCGAGTACGGCCGCGGCAGCGAGGTGTCGTGCTGCAGCAGGATGGTCTCGCCGTTCTCGCAGGCCAGCGTGGTGGTGACGATGTCGCCGAGCTTGAAGGCCACCTTGGTGCTCGGGTGGGTCGTGCCCCCGCTCTTGGCCACGGTGTACTCGTGCAGGCCACGCGCCTTGCTGGCAAACGCGTTGATGTGGGTGAAACGGTTGCCACGGTTGATGCCGGTGTACATCGCACACGGGCCGATGCCGTGGCTGGGGTACAGCTCACCGTTGCGCTTCACCGAATGCTCGGTGCGCCAGCGTGCTTCGGACCAGCCCTTGGCACCGAACTCCACGCCGCTGTCATACGGCTGGCTGGGATCGCCGGAATTGAACTTCACCCCGCGCAGGTCGTGCTGGTAACCGCCCTGCAGGTGCACCAGTTCCCCGAACAAGCCCTGGCGCACCATCTGCAGCGCCGCCATCACATCGCGGCGATAGCAGACGTTCTCCAGCAGCATGTACGGCGTGCCGGTGGACAGCTGGGTCTTGAGCACGTCCCAGTGGTCCTGCAGGGTGATGCCGGCGACCACTTCGCAGCCCACCGCGACCTTGGCCTGCATCGCCGCGATCGCCATCGGCGCGTGGTATTCCCAGGGCGTGGCGATGATCACGCCGTCCAGGCCGCGCTGCTCGATCAGCCGCTTCCAGGCGTTGACGTCGCCGTCCTGGCCGTACGCCTTGGGCGCCGGCTTGCCGGCCTTGGCGACCATGTCCATGCCGCGCTTGAGCATGATCGGCTCGATGTCGCACAGCGCGACCACCTCCACGTCATCGCGGCGGACCAGTTCCTTCAGCAATACCTGGCCGCGCATGCCGGTGCCGATCAGGCCCAGCCGCACCTTGCGCGCGCGTGCCCAGGCGGGCGTGTTGGGCAGCAGGCTGGTGGCGGCGACGGCCGCGCTGGCGGCGATGAATTCTCTGCGTTTCATGGACAGTACCTCGTGTGAAGATCGCGCCGGCCGGGACCGGCGCGGGGGAAGCATCAGAACTTATAGCCGACGGTGAGACTGTAGCCGCGACCGAAGATGGTGGCGTAATCGCTGGAATCGCCGAGGAAGCTGTTCGGGTCATAGAACGGCAGGCGGTCGAACAGGTTCTTGATGGTGAAGCCGACGTTCCAATGCGCATCCGGGCGCCAGGCCACGCTCAGGTTGGCGGTCCACCACGACGGGGCGCCATCGCACTTGCTCTGCTCCACCGGCAGGTAGCCGGCGGTGCAGGTCTGCGGATTGTTGTCCTCCTCGTCGATCTGCTGCAGCGCCCACTTGGTGCCACCCACGTAGTTGACGAAGACGCTGGTGGTGACCTGCTTGTAGCTCCAGTCCGCGTTCAACGTGGCGCGCAGCCTCGGGTTGTTGTAATAGCCGACCAGGTCGCCGTAGTACCAGCCGCTTTCATCATCCAGGTAGGAGCGGTTGCGGTTGGCGATGGTGGCGGCCACACCGATATTGAGGTTGCCCCACTCGCCCAGCGAGAAGCGGCTGCGCGCATCGATGTCGAAGCCGTCGATCAGGGTCTTGCCACGGTTCTTGTACTGGCCCACCACGCTGGCCACGTTGCCCACGCTGTAGCCGGGCAGCGTGCCGGGACAGGCCACGCCGCTGGCCGGGTCGGCGCACATCGCCGCCAGGGCGGCCAGGTTGGCGCGGTCGCTTTCGGTGATCGGCGAACGCGTGGAGGAAATGATGTCTTCGTCGCGGGTGAAATCCGGGGCGACGATTTCATTGCTGCGGTAGATGAACCAGTAATCGGCCGACACCGACAACCATTGGGTCGGCTCGTAGACGAAACCGAGCGTGGTGATCTTGGCCTTCTCCGGCTTGAGGTCCGGGTTGGGCTGGGTCATGCGCGCCACCGTGCGGCTGCAATCAGTATTGAGCAGGGAGTTGCCGAGGTCGACGTCCCCGCCGCGCTGCGACCGCAGCAGGAGGTTGGCGATGGCGTTGGTCTCGTTGCAGCGCACTTCATCACGGTAGCCCCCCAACTGGGCGAACACGCCACCGTTGCCGGACTCGGCCAGGCTGGGGGCGCGGAAGCCGGTGGAGTAGGTGCCGCGCAGCATCAGCTGATCGAACATCTGGTACTTCAGGCCGATCTTCGGGGCCAGGTTGGCGCTGAAGTCCGGGTACTTGTCCACGCGCAGCGCGGCGTCCAGCTCCAGCTTCTCGGTGAGCGGCGCCACCGTCTCGGCGAACAGCGCATAGGTATTGCGCTTGCCGTCGAACCACGAGCCGCCCTGCTGGGTGATCAGGCCGTTGGCCGCATCCGGGTTGCCCGGGGTGTAGAAGGTTTCGCGGCTGGCGTTGAAGCCGAAGGCCGCACGCACTTCACCGGCCGGCATCTGGAACAGCGGGCCTTCGATCTTGCCGTCCAGCGTATGCAGGCGCGTCCAGGACTGGATGTCGAAGGTCGGGAATGCTTCACGGATCAGGGCGGCGTTGGCTTCGCTGATCTCACCGAACTTGTACGCCGGGTGATCGGAAATGATCACACGGCCGGTGCCCGGATCGACCGAGTACGGGCCGAAGGCCTTCTCGAAGCCGGCCAGGTTGACGTTGGTGGTCTGGTAGGTGACCGAGTGGCTGCCGGCCGTGGCAAACGCGGTTTCCCAGTTCCAGTCGCCGATGTCACCGCGCAGCCCGGCCACCACGCGGTAGCTCTGGTCGGTGTTGCGCTGGCCGAAGTGGTTGGCACCCACGTCCTGCAGCAGGTACTGCAGGCCGACCACGCCGCCCATCAGTGCCTTCAGTTCGGGCGAGGCGTTGTTGTATTCGTTGTTCGGGCCCAGGTAGGGATACAGGAACTGGTTGACCGTGGTGCCGGTGTTGCGCGAGAACCAGCTGGTCGGGTTGCCGGTGGTGGTGCCGTAGGCGCGCGGCGTACCGCCGTTGGCGGTCAGGTCGATGTCGGTGTAGGTCGCTTCGGCGAAGGCTTCGGTGCTGTCGCCGATCAGGAAGTGGGCGTTGACGTACGCGGTGTTGCGCTCGGATTTGGCGCCGGCGTCGATCTCGTTGTTCATCCAAGTTTCCCAGATACAGCGGGGTCCGGCCGCTTCGCTGGTGAGCACGTTGTTGCAGCCCGGCGCGGCCTCCTGCACACGGCGGCCGGTGACCGGATCGAAGGCGAAGTAGCTGCCCGGGTTGAACTCACCCGGCTTGCTGCCGGTGCCCAGGCGCAGGTTGGGCAGGTAGTTGGGGTTGTTGACGTAGTACTGGTCGGGCCGCTTGTCGTAGAAGTCGCTCAGCGGGATCGCATCGCGCCGATACAGGTTGACCGAGGCGTAGACGTTGTAGCGGTCTTCATCCAGATCGCCGAAGCCGGCGGTGATGCTGCCCTGGTGCTCGCCGTAGGAGCTGATCCGCGAGGATTTGTCCGTGGTGAGGTTGATCTCCGCGCCCTGGTAGGAGCGTTTGGTGATCACGTTGATCACGCCGGCCACCGCATCGGTGCCATAGACGGCCGAGGCGCCGTCGGTCAGCACTTCCATGCGTTCGATCGCTGCGGCAGGGATCGCATCGATGTTGACGAACTGGGTCTGGAAGCCGGCCGGCGCGCCGTAGTAGGACAGACGGCGGCCATTGAGCAGCACCAGCGTGCCCTGTGCGCCGAGGCCACGCAGGTTGGCCTGCGAGGCACCATCCGAACCGGTGAACAGCGAGCGCGAGTCCTGCTGGCCCGGCCGCGCGGCGGGCAGGTTGTCGAGCACCTGCAGCAGGGTGCGCGCGCCCATGTTCTCGATGTCCTGCTTGCTGATCACCTGCACCGGCGAGGCGGTTTCCACATCACTGCGGCGGATGTTGGAGCCGGTCACCTCGATGCGCGACAGCTCGGTGGCTTTCGTATCGGGTGATGCGTCCTGGGCGCTGGCACTGCCGACCACCGCGACGGCCAGGCCGAGTGCGATGGACAAGGGGGTGGCGGTGATGCGGCGATGGCGATGGCGTTCGGTCAACATCTTTGGCTCCTTGTTCGATCCGCAGCGTGGGGCTGGCGGTGGATGGGTGTTTTCGGGCAAACGTCCCCCGTGCCGCGGCCAGACGGCCGCAGACGGGAAACGGGAGAGAGCGGTGTTTCGACAGGCGGTTCGGTTACGGCGACACGATGCTGGCGGTATCGCCCTCCTGTCCGATCAGGGCGGCATTGGCCCAGTTGCCACAGACCTGCGCGGGGTGATCGCCCTGCGCCCCGAGCGTGCGCAGACTCAGCCGCTGCAGGCCGCGCACGTCCAGCTCCGGTTTGACCACGCCGGGTGCGGTGACCAGCCCGCTGTCGTACAGCAGCCGACCGTCACCCCACACCTGGAACTGCATGCCGCCGGCGGTGCGGCACTGATCATCGATCCCCAGGTCGGCACGCAGCAGGCGCCAGCTGCCCGTCAGTTTCAGATCGATCCGGCTGTTGGCGTTGACGCCCAGGCCGCGGCGGAAATGCAGCCCGTTCATGCGCATCTCCGCCTGCCCACCGAGGGCGCGGTCGGCAGCCACGCTGGCCTTCACCGGGGCCGGCATGCGCAGCGCGGAGAGATACAGCTGCTGCGCGGGACCCTCCGGCTGCGGATGCTCCAGCACGTGGAAGGTGGACAGCACGATCGGGCCGACATCGCGGGGCTGCAGCGCATCCACCGCACGCGCCACGCTGCCCTGCGCCGCGGTCACCATCGGGTCGGCAGCGCTGGCACCGTCGCCTTCCGGGTTCTGCGTGCTGAGCACGCGGAAGCGCAGCAGGCGGCCGGCATGGGCGGGGAAATCGATCTGCTGCATGCCTTGCTGCAGGGTCAGGCGGCCACGCTTGATCGGCTCACCCCACTCGCCATTGCTGTCGGCCATGTAGATTTCGTAATCGCGGATCTGCCCGCTCTTCCAATGCTGGTCGTTGCGTGGCGCCAGTTCGATGCCGTCGATCAGCTTGCGTTCGCCGAAGCCGAGCACCCACTCGTGCGCACCGGTCTTGACCGCCTGGTTGCGCACAGTGCGGAACCACGTGGCCGGGTCATCGTCGAAGGCCTTCTCCATCTCGTAGCCCTGCTCCTCGGCCGGGCGGTTGACCACCAGCAGGCTGTCCGAGGGCAGCGCGCGGCCCAGTTCCGGTGCGGCCGGGAAGGCATCGTCGGCCGGTGCGGCAGCGATCGGCAGCTCCAGCTGCAGTGCGAGCGGCTGACGGATGTCGGTCGGTGCGGTGCGCACGTGCAGGGTGCCGCGGCGCTCGGCCGCATCGAAGTACCAGCCCTCGCCCGCGGCCTGCCACGCCGCCGGGTCGGCCAGCATCGGCAGCGCGCGGCCGTCCAGCGTCACCGCCGCCGGGCGCTGGCGGCTGAGCACGCGCAGCGCATACCGGCGCTGCGGCAGCTGGCCGGCGTACTGGCCCTGCACCGCCTCGATGCGCACCTGCACCGGGCCAGTCCCCTGTGCCGGGGCCTGCACCGTGATCGCCTGCGTGCTCGATTCGCCCTTCTCATAGCGGCGGGTGGCACCATCATCTTCGTACAGCGTGTACTGCGAGGTGCCCTGCGGGTACAGATCGAAGGTCACTTCGTCGAGCGGCTTCTCACCGTCGTAGAGCATCGCCGGGTACATCGGAATGATCGCCCCGGCGCGCACGAACACCGGGATCGTGGCCAGGTCGACCGGGCGATCCAGCGAGCGCCCCTCGGCGCCGGCGAGCAGCTGGCGGCCGTCCCAGTAGTCGATCCAGCGGCCCTGCGGCAGGTGGATGTCGCGGCGCCAGCCACGGCTCGCGGCCTGGCTGCGGTACACCGGCGCGATCAGCAGCTCGCGGCCGAGCAGGAACTGGTACTTGTGTGCTTCGGTATAGGCCTGCGGGTCCTGCGGGTAGTCCCACATCAGCGCGCGCAGCAGCGGCGCGCCGCTGGTCGCCGCATCGTGTGCCAGCCCGTACATGTACGGGGTCATGCGCATCTTCAGCTTGAGGTAGTCGCGGTTGACGCTGCGGTAGGGCTCATCGAACCACCACGGGTGCTTGCGCGCATTGCCGGACCAGCCGGACATGCCCATCAGCACAGGGGTGAAGCTCTTCCACTGCAGGTCGCGGGTGAACGTCTCAGCGCTGCCGCCAAAGATCGCGTCCACGTCGCCACTGGCGTAGGCCATGCCGGACAGGCCCGAGCCGATCAGGGTCGGGATGTGCCAGCGGATGTAATCCCAGCTGCTGCTCTGGTCGCCAGTCCAGGCCACCGCGTAACGCTGGATGCCGCCCCAGCCCATCACCGTCCACAGGAACGGGCGCGAGTCGGAATTGTTCAGGATGCCGTTGAACGCGGACTGGTTGGCATCCATCGCGAACTGATAGCCCTTGCCGGTCCAGGCCACGTCCAGCTTCTGCACGCGGCTGCCCGCAGTACCGACTTCCCAGGCGATCTTGTCGACGCCGTTCTCGGTCCACAGGCCGGTCTTGAAGCCGTACTTGGCCAGGCCCTGCACGGTCTCGGGCAGCTTCTTGTAGCCGCAGCCGTAGCCATCGTTGGGCAGGATCCAGCCGCCGGGCATGTCGTGGTCGCGGTACTGCCGGGCCACGCTGTCCACCACATCCGGCGTGGTGCCGGTCGGGCCGTCGCTCCAGCCCTCGGGCACGCTGCCGGGCTTCTTGATGTTGTCGCCATCGTTGTAGCAGTCGGCGTCGCCATAGGAGAACGCCCAGCGCGGCAGCAGGCCGGCGCGGCCGGTCAGCGTGGTATAGCGGTCCAGCAGCGTGTGCAGGCTGGGCCCGACGAAGTAGTACGCATCGAAGCGGTCTTCGCGGTGCAGCAGCGTGGCCTGGTCGGCCTGGCGCAGATCATAGGTGCCGTCGCTCCACGTGTTGCGCAGCATGCCCCAGCCCCGCGAGCTCAGCAGCATCGGCGCCGGGTTGGGGCGATCGCCTTCTTCCCAGCCACCGGAATACGAGACCTCCAGTTCGCGGCCCTTGAACTCGAAGCGACCGTTCTGCTGGCCGCCGCCGTAGAAGTGCTCATCGCCTTCGCTGGAGAGCACCTGCACGCTCTGGTCCTTGTCCAGGTCCAGCGGCTGCAGTTCGTGCCACAACGCGACATCGCGTTCGCCGTCGCGGCGATCCAGCGACAGGCGCAGTGGCTGGCGCTGGATGCGCAGCACCAGGGCGTCGGTACGGATACGCACCTCGTTGCCATCTTCCTCCACCTCGAAGGCGACCTTCGCGGCCGGCTGCGGCAGTACGATCGGGGCAGCCTTGTCGCTGGCATCGGTGAGCGTGCCGTTGCGGCCGGCGCGCACACGCAGCACGTCATCGCGCAGCAACTCCACGCGCAGGGTGGCGCCGGTATCCGTGCTGAGTGTCCAGCCGGCGGTGCCGTCGTTGGCGGGGGCGGCGCTGATCGCACGCAGGTTGCCCACCGGCTCAGCGTTGGCAGTGGCAGCCAGAGCTACTGCGGTAAGCAGTGCGATCGTCAGACCAGTGCGTCGAAACCGGAAGTCCACCTTGCCCCCAAGCCCGCGGTCAGCGGGAAACTGAAACCAGTGCGGCCGACTCTAGGGCAGGGTCTCGAAAGATGTCAACAAATTGCAAAGAAAAAGGAAGGATATTTAAACATAAACGAAAGATGTGGCGGCGCGACACTTTCCAAACGCCACCTGAATACGCGTTTGTTGCCGCCTGAAACCTTGGTGCAGCGCGGCATCCACGGCCACCCATGGCGTTCAGACACCGATCGAACAGCGAAAACTGTGACCCACCGACCTTTTCTTTATCTTTCGATATTTGACATTTCGAAAGAAAACGAAGAAGGTGCGGTCGCCCAACAGGAATTGCGAATGGACGCTTCTCTGCTCCCTGATTTGCCCACGTGGCAGCGCCTCGGTGGCGCCTATACCGCCGAAGAAATCGCCCAGCAGCCCCGCGTGTGGGCCGCGCTGGCCAGCCTGCTGGAGGCTGCGCAGGTGCGCATCGATGGCTTCCTCGGGGAGGCCCTGCGCGATCCCAGCCAGTTGGTGATCTTCACCGGTGCCGGCAGCTCGGGCTTCATTGCCGAGATGGTGGCCGACCAGATCAATGCGCAGTGGCCTGCCGAGGTGCGCGCCGTGCATACCACCAGCCTGCTGACCCATCCGGCGCTGTACCTGCGCCGCGACCGCCCGACCCTGCTGGTGTCGTTCGGGCGCAGCGGCTCCAGCCCGGAGAGCGTGGCCGCGGTGGATCTGGTCCGCGACCAGGTGGAGCACGCGCGCTTCGTCGATATCACCTGCAATGCCGAAGGCGAACTCGCCACGCGTGGCCACGGCCGCAGCGATACGTTTTCGCTGCTGATGCCGCCGGCCAGCTGTGATCGCGCCTTCGCCATGACCAGCAGCCTGAGCTGCATGCTGTTGGCCGCGCTGAGTGCGTTCGACAGCGCCCCGTGGGCAACGCGCCTGGAGCGTCTTCGCACGTTGGCCAGCCAGGGCGAGCGTGCGCTGGATGCCTGGGATGGCGCGGTGGCCACCCTCGCCCAGGCGCCGTATTCGCGTGTCATCTATCTCGGCAGCGGTCCCCTCGAAGCGGTTGCCCGCGAGGCCGCGCTGAAGGTGCTCGAACTCACCGCCGGCCGCTTGCTGGCGCTGGCCAATACGCCGCTGGGGTTCCGCCATGGGCCCAAGTCCACCCTCAACGGCGAGACCCTGGTGGTGATGCTGCGCAGCGCGCAGCCGCTGGCCCGCCGTTACGAGCAGGACCTGTTGAACGAACTGCGCCGCGACGGCATCGCCGGACGCGTGCTGTCGATCGGGCCGGAGGATGCGGACCGCGCCGACGGCGACTTCGTCCTCGCCGCACCCGCCTTGCCGGATCCGTGGCTGGCCCCGCTGTGGCTGCTGGTGCCGCAGTGCTATGCGCTGCAGCGTTCGGCCGCGCTCGGCATGACCCCGGACAATCCCTTCCCCGACGGCACGGTCAACCGTGTGGTGCAGGGCGTGACCATCCACCCCCACGGCTGAGCACGCATGCAGACCTGGTACGGCATCGACATCGGCGGCACCAAGATCGAACTGGTCGCGTGCGACGCCGCGCTGGGGGTCCATCACCGCCAACGCGTGGCGACGCCGACCCGCGACTACGCCGCGTTCCTGCAGGCGATCGTCGATCTGGTCGAGGCGGCAGACGCCGCACTCGGCCTGCGCGGCCTGGGGGTCGGCATCGGCCTGCCCGGCGTGCGTGATCGCGTCAGCGGCCGCCAGCTCAGTGCCAACGTGCCCAGCCTGACCGGTCAGACGGTCGGTGCGGACCTGCAGGCACGCCTGCAGCGCCCGTTGGAGCTGGGCAATGACCTGCAGTGTTTCGCCTTGTCCGAAGCCCATGACGGCGCCGCCGCAGGCTACCCCAGTATGTTCGGGGCGATCCTCGGCACGGGGGCGGGCGGTGGCTTCTGCGTCGGCGGCCGGCTGATCGCCGGGCACAACGGCATCGCCGGCGAGTGGGGCCACTGGAGCCTGCCCGCCACGCTGCAGCAGCGCCACGACCTGCCGGTGCTGGACTGTGGCTGCGGCCTGCGCGGCTGCCTGGAGCGTTACGTGTCCGGCAGCGGCCTGGCGATGATCCATGAACGCCGCGGTGGCGACGCGCTGGATGCCGCCGAGGTGGTCGCACGCGCGCAGGCCGGCGATGCCATCGCGCAGCAGGCGCTGGTCATCCACCGCGATCTACTGGGCTACAGCTTCGCCAGCTTGATCCTCGCGCTGGACCCACACGTGATCGTGCTCGGCGGCGGGCTGTCCAAACTGGAGCAGCTGTACCGCGATCTGCCGGCCGCGATCGCGCCCTACCTGTTCGACGGCATACGCGTGCCGCCGATCCTGCCGCCCACCTTCGGCGATGCCGGCGGTGCGCGGGGCGCGGCCCTGCTCGCGCGCCAGCACCCTCCCTCCCCCTGAACACCGTTGTTACTGGAGTTGCCATGTCCGCCGTCCAATCGTTGATCGCCGCCCATCGCCAGGGCCACCCCGTCGGGCTGTACAGCGTGTGCTGCAGCAACGCGCAGGTGCTGCTGGCGGCGATGCAGGTCGCGCAGCGTTACGACACCCTGCTGCTGATCGAGGCAACCTCCAACCAGGTCGATCAGTTCGGCGGTTACACCGGCATGACCCCGCCGCAGTACCGCGACTACGTGCTGCAGCTGGCGCGCGATGCCGGCTTCCCGGCCGAGCGGCTGGTGCTCGGTGGCGACCACCTCGGTCCCAACGCCTGGCAGAAGGGCCCGGCAGCAACGGCGATGGCGAACGCGCGTGACCTGATCGCCGCCTATGTCGCCGCCGGTTTCCACAAGATCCACCTGGACTGCAGCATGTCCTGCGCCGATGACCCGACCCCGTTGCCGGACGCCATCGTCGCCGCACGCTCGGCCGAACTGGCGCGGATTGCCGAGCGCACGGCCGCCGAGCACGGGCTGCCGCCACCGGTCTACGTGATCGGCACCGAGGTACCGATTCCCGGCGGTGAAGCCTCGCTGGCCGGCGGCCTGCAGGTGACCACGCCGGCGGCCGCAGCGACCACGTTGGCAATTCACCGCGAGGCGTTCTCCGCCCCGGACCTGCTGCCGGCCTGGGAGCGCGTGATCGCGATGGTGGTGCAGCCCGGCGTGGATTTCGACCACAGCAGCGTGCACTACTACGACCCGGCCGCCGCCGCGGAGCTGTCGGCCTTCGTCGAGCAGCAGCCGGGCATCGTGTTCGAAGCACACTCCACCGATTACCAGACCGAAGCCGGCCTGCATGCACTGGTCCGTGATCACTTCGCGATCCTGAAAGTCGGCCCGGCGGCGACCTATGCGTTCCGCGAGGCGGTGTTCGCGCTGGCGATGATCGAGCGCGAACTGCTGCCCGCCGCGCAATGCTCGCATCTGATCGAGGTGCTGGACCGCTGCATGGTCGACAAGCCCGCCAGCTGGCGCAGCTACTACCAGGGCGACGAACACGAACTGCGCCTGCTGCGCGCGTACTCGCTCAGCGACCGCAGCCGCTATTACTGGGGCGAGCCGGCGGTACAGGCGGCGCTGGACACGCTGGTCGCCAATCTCACCGCGCACGCGCCGCCGCAGATGCTGCTCAGCCAGTTCATGCCCGAGCAGCTCAAGGCGATCGAGGCCGGTGAGCTGCAGCCGTCGCCGTTGGCGCTGATCCAGCACAAGGTGGCGCTGCGCCTGGCCGAGTATGCCCGGGCCTGCAATCGCAACCGCTCAGGGGCGGATAACGAAACCCGGCAGGCCAAGGAGCTTTCGGAACGGTAAGCTTCGGCTTTCCCTTTCGAACGGAATCGCCCCCATGCGAAACACACGGCAGCGCCGCCAGCAGATCCTCCAGACCCTGGTCGAGCACGGCAACGTGCAGGTCAGCGAGCTGGTGGCGCGCTTTGCGGTCTCGGCGGTCACCATCCGCGCCGACCTGACCCACATCGAATCGCAGGGGCTGGCCACGCGCACCCACGGGGGCGCGACGCTGGTGCGTACGCCGCCGCAGGAACAGGACATCCATGAAAAGGACGCCCTGAACCTGCCGATGAAGGACCGTATCGGTATCGAGGCGGCCAAGCTGGTCAAAGCCGGCGACAACATCATCATCGACTCCGGCTCGACCACGATGACCCTGGCGCGGCACCTGCGCGGGCATCGCGATGTCACGGTCATGACCAACGGACTCAACATCGCCTGGGAGCTGGCCAACGCGCCCGGGGTGGAGCTGCTGCTCACCGGCGGGCTGCTGCGCAAGCAGTCGCTCTCACTGCATGGCACCCAGGCCGAGGCGAGCCTCAACACCTACAGCTTCGACACGCTGTTCCTGGGCGTGGATGGCCTGGACCTGCAGTTCGGCCTCACCACCCACCATGAGGCCGAAGCCAGCCTCAATCACCGCATGGTCGAGCGCGCGCGCCGCATCGTGGTGCTGACCGACGCGTCCAAGTTCGGCCGGGTCAGCCTGCACCGCATCGCGCGGCTGGACCAGGTCCATACCATCATCACCGACGGCAGCATCGAGCCTGAGTACCTGGAAGGGCTGCAACGGCTGGGCGTCGAAGTGATCATTGCCGAGTCCCCGCCTTGACCGAGTCCCGCTCCCTGCACGGCCGCCTGCTCACCGACACCGGTTGGGTCCGCGGCGATCTCCATTTCGACCAGCGCATCACCGCCATCGATACCGCGCACGCCGATCCGCGGAATGACGACGAAGTCCCGCTGATCCTGCCCGGCTTCATCGACCTGCATGTGCATGGCGGTGCCGGCGTGGACATCATGCAGGGCGGGACGACTGCGCAGACGGTGGCACGCGCACATGCCCGGCACGGCACCACGGCGCTGCTGGGCACTACCATGACCGCGCAGGAAGACGACATCACCCGCGCGCTTGAGGGCCTGTCCACCGCGATCGCCACGCGCGCACCCGGCATGGCCCGCGTGCTCGGTGTGCACCTGGAAGGGCCGTTCATCAGTGCGCAGCGCCTGGGCGCCCAGCCACCGCTGGTGGTCGAGGCGACGCTGGCCGACGTGCAGCGCCTGCATGCGATCGCCCCGATCAAGGTGCTTACCCTTGCTCCGGAGATAGGCCAGCACCTGGCGCTGATTCCCGCGCTGAGCGCGCTCGGCATCCGCGTGCAGCTCGGCCACAGTGCCGGCAGCTACGAAGACGGCGTGGCTGCATTGAACGCCGGTGCGGCCGGCTTCACCCACCTGTTCAACGGCATGACCGGCGTGGATCACTACCAACCCGGCATCGCCACCGCCGCGCTCGCGCATGCGCAGTACGCTGAACTCATTCCCGATCTGCAGCACGTGCATCCCGGCGCGATACGCACCGCGCTGCGCGCGATCCCGCGCCTGTACTGCGTCACTGATGCGACTGCGGCGACTGGCATGCCCGATGGCGAATACGCGCTTGGCGTACAGCGCGTGCACAAATGCCTGGGCTGCGTGCGGCTGTCGAGCGGCTCGCTGGCCGGCAGTGCACTGACCATGGACCAGGCGCTGCGCAATCTGGTCTCGCTCGGCCTGGACATCGCCGATGCCTCCCACCGCCTGTCGCGCTACCCGGCCGACTACCTCGGCATCGACGACCGCGGCCGCATCGCGACCGGTGCCTGGGCAGACCTTGTGGTGCTCGATCACGACCTGCGCGTGCGCGGCGTGGTGGTGGAAGGCGATGACATCGCGCTCGACTGAGCGTTGACTCCCGCGCCGCCATGGCGCACGCACTTGCAGACAGGACCGGCACGATGAACGATGTTTCCGCAGCCATGCCCGTGCACGCAGGCGCCTCCGCGCCACGCTGGCCGGTACGCTATCTGTTGTTCATCGGCGGCATGGGGGGGCTGCTCTACGGCATCGACATCGGCATCATCGCCGGCGCCCTGCCCTATCTGGAGGCCACCGCCACCGCGAGCTGGCACCTGACCAGCCAGCAGTTGGGTTTCGTGGTGGCCGCGGTGCTGCTCGGCAGTGTGCTGTCTTCACTGTTCGCCGGGATGCTCGCCGACCTGATCGGCCGCCGTGGCGCGATGCTGCTGGCCGGCGTGCTGTTCACCGCCAGCATTCCGGTGATGGCCCTGTCCGATGGCTATGGCGCGCTGTTGATGGGGCGCCTGCTGCAGGGCATCAGTGGCGGGCTGATCGGCGTGGTGGTACCGCTGTATCTGGCCGAAGTGCTCAGCCCGGAACGACGTGGGCGTGGCGCGGCGATGTTCCAGCTGCTGCTGACCATCGGCCTGGTGCTGGCCGCGGTGATCGGGCTGTACCACGCGCATGCCGTGGATGCCGCGACCGCCGCCGTGCGCCATCTACCCGGTGCGGAGCAGCAGCGCCTGCTGTTCGACGTCAAGGACCATGCGTGGCGTACCATTTTCTGGAGCTGCCTGCTGCCCGGCCTGGTATTCACCGGCGGCGTGCTGCTGATCAGTGAATCCCCGCGCTGGCTGGTGCACCGTGGCCGCATCGACAAGGCGCGCCACGCCCTGCAGCGTACCGTCGCCGCGGGCGACGTGGAGCCGACCCTGCAGCGCATGCAGGCGCCGGACGAGCTCCAGATCGGCCGCAACGGCAAGCGCGACCCGCTGCTCAGCCGCCGCTACGTGTGGCCGTTCGTGCTGGCCTGCCTGGTGCTGGCCTTCACCCAGGCCACCGGCATCAACTCGGTGCTGGCCTACGCCGTCAACATCCTCAACCAGGCCGGCCTGCCCGGCTCGGTGGCCAACGGCGCCGATGTGGCGATCAAGCTGCTCAACGCGGTGATGACCGTGGTCGCGCTGGTACTGGTGGACCGCAAAGGCCGCAAGTTCCTGTTGATGCTGGGCAGTGGCGGCATCACGCTGTCGCTGCTGGCGGCTGCAGTGTTGTTCGTGCAGAGCGAGCGTGGGCGGCTGGACGTGCACGCCACGCTTCAGCAGCAGGTGAGCGGCACCACCCTGTCGCTGCCGCTGGATGCCGCGCAATGGCAGCGGCTGGATGGCAACGCCGGCGCCGCGCCGCAGCAGCTGACCGTGTCGTATGCCTACGGCGGCTTCAGCAACGTGCGCTCACTACGCAGCGACAACCCGATCGACGCCACGCTGCAGATCCGTCGCGAAGACGCGGTGTCGGCCGACAGCGTGATCGGCCGTTTCTTCCGCACGCTGCATCTCAACCCGTTCCCGGACCCGGCGCAGGCCGCCAACGCGCCGCTGGTGATCGAACGTGCGGTGATCGGCCCGGTGCCCTCGCCCACCCACGGCTGGCTGGTCGCCGGCTGCATTCTGCTGTTCGTCGCGTTCTTCGCGGTGGGCCCGGGCGTGTGCGTGTGGCTGGCGCTGTCCGAGCTGATGCCGACCCGCATCCGCTCCAACGGCATGAGCATCGCCCTGTTGATCAACCAGTTCGTCTCCACCGTGATCGCCGCGATCTTCCTGCCCACGGTCGGCCATCATGGTTACGCCAGCATGTTCTTCTTCTGGGCCGGCTGTACGTTGCTGTACTTCCTGATCGCCGCGTTCTGGCTGCCGGAGACCAAGGGCAAATCGCTGGAGCAGATCGAGGCGAATTTCCGCTGAACGGTCCGCAGCCCGACTTGGGGCTCAGGGAGCCTTGCCCGTGATCTCCGTATACAGCCGGTGCGCTTCTTCCGTGCTGTCCAGCCCGCTCACCTGCATGGTCTGGGCGAAGGGGCCGGCAATGACGGCGACATTGAGGACCTGATCGCCGACAGTAAACGCCACACGCTTGGCGACGCGCGCTTCGGTCGCCGCAAGGATGCGTGGTGCCGCGTCATCCGTGAAGCGCAGGATCAGGGTCCCGTGGCCGGTATGACCGTCGCTGCCCACGGCCACCGTGGCGATGTCGGCCGTGGTGATGAAGGCCGGCTCGATCAAGGGCAGCGCGTTGCCGTCGCGGTCCTTGAGCGTGGTGACGCCGGGGCGTTGGGCATCCTCGGCCACCTCCCGCATCTGGATGCGTGCGTTCGCCAACGGTGCGACGCCCGCCGGCGTCTCGGGCGCGGCGGGTGCAGGCGGCGCCTGGGTGCAGGCGCTGAGGCCGGACGCCAGCGCCATCGTGACGATCAAAAGGGTGCTGCGCATGCGTATCTCTGCATCAGGAAGGACACGAGTATCGCCGCTGCGCGTGCTCAGCGCAGGCGGCGGATGCGCCAGGCGACCACGATCTGCAGCACGCCGTAGAGCAGGCTGCCGATGCCGATCCACAGCGTGGTGACGGCAATGCCTGCAATCGGGTTGGCCACCATCATCGCGCCGAGCACGATCGCCAGCACGCCACTGAGGATCAGCAGCCACTCGCCCTGGATTTCCTTGCGCACCCGGATCGCGAACACGATGCGGTAGATACCGGCGACGATCAGCCAGGCGGCCAGCAACAGGATCAGCACACTGGCCGTGGCCAGCGGGTTGAGCACGGCCAGCACACCGAATACCACCGAGGCCAGCGCGTAGACCAGCAGCCACCCGCGCGGCACGCCACTGCGGCCGAACAGCGCGAACAGGCTGATCAGGCCTTCCACCAGCGCCATCACGCCGATCGCCCAGGCCAGTGCGGTGGCGGCCGAGAGCGGCCGTGCGATCGCGACCAGACCGAAGACCACGGCGACCACGCCGTACAGCATCAGCACCCACCAGCTGCGGCCGATCGCAGTGAGAAGCGGGGAGGTGCGCGGATCCGGCGGCAGGTTCATGGGACGTCCTTGCGAGGGTGATGACACCCCGATGGTACGTCCTCGCAGCGTGCAAGGCGCGGCAACGGCGCTCACGGCACGCGCGCACAGACCCAGACCTGCATCGGGCCGGCACCGGCGTACTGCAGCGCGCGCAGCGCGGCATCGGTGGTTGCCCCGGTGGTCATCACATCGTCGACGATGGTCAGCCCGGCCGGTGGATGGCCGCGTACCGCGAACGCATCGCGCAGGTTGCAGCGCCGGGCATCCGCGTCCAGGTTCGATTGCGCCGCGGTCTCGCGGGTCCGTTGCAGCCCGTTCCAGAGCGGGCAGCACAGCCCGCGCGCCAGCGGCTTGCTCAGCTCCAGCGCCTGGTTGTAGCCGCGCAGACGCAACCGGCGGCGGTGCAGTGGCATCGGCTGCAGCGGCCCGGCCAGAAAGGGCGGCACGCGCTGCAGCATCAGTTGTGACAGCAGCCGGCCGGCGGCCAGGTCCTGATGGAATTTGAACCGGATCAGCAACCGGTCGATCGGCGGCGCATACAGGAACGCGGCACTGGCCGCCGCCTGGCGGGGATACTCGTCCACGCACCGCTCGCAGTGGTCCCCCGCTGCATCACCGGGATCAGTCGCCGCCAACGGCAGGGCGCAGCGACGGCAGGCGCGGTCGTTCCACGGTAGCGCCTGATGACAAGCGCGGCACAGATCCATCCCGTCCGCGCCCGGGCACTCGCAGACCAGGCAGCGCAGCGGGAGGATCTGCCAGCCCAGCCAGCCCAAGGTGCCGTAAACTTTTGATAAGCCCATATGGTTGACAGATGAGGGCGGCCTCACCAGACTGCCGCCCTTTCGTTCCACTATCTGTCAGGACACTCCCATGGCTTCTGTCATCCGACACGACTGGCACCGCGAGGAACTGCTGGCGCTGTTCGCGCTGCCCTTCCCGGCGCTGCTGCACCGCGCGGCCAGCGTGCACCGCGAGCAGTTCGATCCAGCGGAAGTCCAGATTTCGACCCTGCTCTCGGTCAAGACCGGCGGCTGCCCGGAAGACTGCGCGTACTGCCCGCAGGCGCAGCGCTACAGCACCGGGGTGGACGCACAGAAGCTGATGGCCACCGACGATGTCGTCGCCAAGGCCCGCCAGGCCAAGGCCGCCGGCGCCTCCCGGTTCTGCATGGGTGCGGCCTGGCGCTCGCCCAAGGACCGCGATATCCCCAAGGTGGCGGCGATGATCCGCGAGGTGAAGGCACTCGGCCTGGAGACCTGCGCCACCTTGGGCATGCTCAGCGGCGCGCAGGCCACCGCCCTGCGCGAGGCCGGGCTGGACTACTACAACCACAACCTGGACACCGCGCCGGACTACTACGATTCGATCATCCACACGCGCCAGTACCAGGACCGCCTGGACACGCTGGCGCACGTGCGCGATGCCGGCCTGAAGACCTGCTGTGGTGGCATCGTCGGCATGGGCGAGACCCGCGAGCACCGCGCCGGCCTGCTGCTGGCGCTGGCCACCCTGCCCGCCCACCCGGATTCGGTGCCGATCAACCGCCTGGTACAGGTCGCCGGCACGCCGCTGCATGGCACCGCCGAGCTGGACCCCTTCGAGTTCGTGCGGATGATCGCGGTGGCCCGCATCGTGATGCCACGTGCAATGGTGCGGCTCTCGGCCGGACGCGAGGCGATGAGCGACGAGCTGCAGGCGCTGTGCTTCCTGGCCGGGGCCAACTCCATCTTCCATGGCGAAAAGCTGCTGACCACCGGCAACCCGGACACCGGGCGCGACCTGGCCCTGTTCGCGCGGCTGGGCCTGCGCCCGATGCCGGTCACGGTGGATGCCGACGGGCACGACCACCCGGGCACGGTGCACGCCGACATCACCGCCGGCGGCGGCTGCGGGCGGGCGGCCTGAGCCCCGAGCAGCGGGCCCGGCAACCGGGTACGCTAACGGCCCACCCGGACCCCCTGACGACAATGGCCCGTCCTGACCTGCACGACCGCATCCAGGCCCTGCGCAAGCTCCGCGACGCGCAGGGGCGCCTTCGCGTGCGCCGCGTGGTGAGCCGGCGCGATGGCGTGCGGCTGGACGTCGATGGCCAGTGGCTCACCGGTTTCTGCAGCAATGACTATCTGGGTCTGTCGCAGCAGTTCGGCGTGGTCAGCGCACTGCAGGATGCGGCCGCGCGCGAAGGCACCGGCGCCACCGGATCGCACCTGATCTGCGGCCACCACGTGCTGCATGAAGCGCTTGAACAGGAAATGGCCGATTGGCTCGGCTATCCGCGGGCGCTGCTGTTCGGCAGTGGCTTCGCGGCGAACCTCGCGGTGCAGCAGGCCCTGCTCAGCGAAGAAGACGATGTGTGCGTACAGGACCGCCTCAACCACGCCAGCCTGCTCGATGCATCGCGCCTGGCCGGTTGCCGCCTGCGCCGCTACCCGCATCTGGATACCGAAGGCGCGCTGCGTCAGCTCAAGCACGCGCCCAACGGCGCGGCGATGCTGGCCACCGACGGCGTGTTCAGCATGGACGGCGACATTGCCCCGCTGCGTTCCCTGTCGTTGGTGGCGCGCATGCAGGAAGCGCTGCTGTACGTCGATGACGCGCACGGCATCGGCGTGGTCGGCGAACACGGCCGCGGCTGCGTGGCCGATGCGGGCCTGGGCGTGAACGATGTGCCGCTGCAGCTGGCCACGCTCGGCAAGGCGCTCGGCGGCAGCGGCGCGGTCGTGCTCGGCGACGAGGCGATGATCCAGCACCTGGCCGAAACCGCGCGCCCCTACATCTACACCACCGCCGTGCCGCCGGCGCAGGCGGCCGCCGCCCTGGCCGCGGTGAAGCTGGCCCGCCGCGATGACTGGCGCCGCGAAAAGCTCACCGAACTGATTGGCATCTTCCGCACCGGCGCCCGCCAGCACGGCCTGGAACTGATGCCATCGGATACCCCGATCCAACCCCTGCTGTGCGGCGCCGAATCGACGGTGATGGGCATGTCGGCCGCGCTGGAAGCCGCCGGTTTCCTGGTCAGCGCGATCCGTCCGCCCACCGTACCGGAGGGCAAGGCGCGCCTGCGGGTGACCCTGTCCGCCCTGCACACACCTGCCGAGGTGCGCGCACTGGTCGATGCGATCGCGCACGCCCGCGACACTGTGGTGCAGCCGCCATCGCTGACTGCCGTGACCGCGTGACAGCGCTGGGTTGAGCATGCAGATCGATGTCATCGGCCAGGGCCCCGCGCTGGTCCTCATCCACGGCTGGGCCCTGCACGGCGGCGTGTTCGCACCGTTGGTGGACCGCCTGTCGGCGCACTTCCAGCTGCACCTGGTGGATCTGCCCGGCCACGGCGCCAGCCGCGCTGACACCACGCCGCTGCGCCTGCCGTACGTGGTCAATGCCATCGCCGCCGCCACGCCGCCGGCGGTCTGGTGCGGCTGGTCGCTAGGGGGTCTGTTCGCGCTGCATGCTGCCGCGACCCTGCCCCAGGTGCGTGCGCTGGCGATGATCGCCGCCACGCCGCGTTTCGTGCGCGGCGACGACTGGCCGCATGCGGTGGAGCCGGCGGTGTTCGAACAGTTCGGTCAGGACCTCGCGCAGGATTATCGCGGCACGCTGGAGCGCTTCCTCGCGCTGGATGCGATGGGCTCCGAACACGCCCGGCAGGAACTGCGCACGCTGCGCGGGATGCTCGTCGCGCGCGGTGAGCCCACCCCACGCGCATTGCAGGAAGGCCTGCGCCTGCTGGAGAACACCGATCTGCGCGGCGCCCTGGCCCAGCTGGGCAAGCCCAGCCTGTGGCTGGCCGGCCAGCGCGACCGGCTGGTCTCGGCGCGCGCCATGCAGGCTGCCGCCGCGCTGGCGCCGGGCGCGCAGGCGCATGTGATCGCCCAGGGCGGGCATGCCCCTTTCCTCGGCCATACCGACGAGGTGGCCGCGCAGCTGCAACACTTTGTTGCCGCGCTGCCTTGACCTGTTCCGGCCGCGCATCGCCGATCATGTACGCCTGCCTTTCTCCACAGGACTGACCCCATGGATCTTGGAATCGCCGGCCGTTGGGCCCTGGTCTGCGCCGCCAGCAAAGGCCTCGGGCTGGGCTGTGCACGCGCACTCGCCCGCGAGGGCGTCAACGTGGTCATCGCCGCGCGCGGTGAAGCGGCCCTGGAACGCGCCGTGCTCGAACTGCAGGGCCTGCCGGGCGCACGCAGGGTGATCGGCGTGGTTGCCGACATCACCACGCCGGAAGGCCGTACCGCCGCGCTGGCCGCCTGCCCGCAGGTCGACATCCTGGTCAACAACGCGGGGGGCCCGCCGGCGGGCGATTTCCGCCAGTTCACCCGCGGGGACTGGATTGCCGCACTGGATGCCAACATGCTGGCCCCGATCGAGCTGATCCGCACCACGGTGGATGGCATGATCGAGCGTGGTTTCGGCCGCGTGGTCAACATCACCTCCTCCTCGGTGAAGGCCCCCATCGACATCCTCGGGCTGTCCAACGGCGCGCGCTCCGGCCTGACCGGGTTCGTGGCCGGGCTGGCACGCAAGACCGTCGCCCACAACGTCACCCTCAACAATCTGCTGCCGGGCCAGTTCGATACCGATCGCCTGCGCGGCAACTTCGCGTACCTGGCGCAGCAGCAGGGCATCGATGCCGGCCAGCTTGCCGAGCGCAAACGCACGCATATTCCCGCCGGCCGCTTCGGCACCGCCGATGAGTTCGGTGCCGCCTGCGCCTTCCTGTGCAGCGCACAGGCCGGCTACATCACCGGGCAGAACCTGCTGATCGATGGCGGCGCCTACCCGGGCACCTTCTGAGTCCACCGCACCACCGTTTTGAGCCGTGAGTACCCCATGACGTCCAGCTTCGATCCCCATCACGTCCGCCGCGCCTTCTCGCGCGCCGCCAGCAGTTACGACGCCGCCGCGGCACTGCAGCGCGAGGTGGAAAAGCGCCTGCTCGAATCGCTGGATTACCTGGAAAACCGCCAGCCGCAGGTGGTGCTCGATGTCGGCAGCGGCACCGGCCATGCCAGCGCTGTAATGAAGAAGCGCTGGCCGAAGGCCCAGGTGATCGCGCTGGATCTGGCCCAGCCGATGCTGCGCGAGGCGAAGAAGCAGGCGGGCTGGTGGAAGCCGTTCTCGCGCGTGTGCGGCGATGCGCAGGCGCTGCCGGTGCTGGACCAGAGCGTGGATGTGATCTTCAGCAACCTGTGCCTGCAGTGGGTGGAGGATCTGCCGGCGGTGTTCGCCGGGTTCCGCCGCGCGCTCAAGCCCGGGGGCCTGCTGCTGGTCTCCACGTTCGGGCCGGAGACCCTGATCGAACTGCGCGATGCGTTCGCCGCCGCCGACGAGGTGCCGCATGTCAGCCGTTTCGCACCGATCGCACAGTTCGGCGATGCGCTGATGATGTCCGGCTTCCGCGATCCGGTGCTGGACCGCGACCTGTTCACCCTGACCTACGACGACCTGACCGCACTGATGCGCGAGCTGCAGGCGATCGGCGCCACCAACGCGCGCCAGGACCGCCGCCACACCCTGACCGGGCGCGGGCGCTTCGATGCCGCGCGGGCCGCCTACGAGCCGCTGCGGCGCGAAGACGGCACGCTGCCCAGCAGCTGGGAAGTGATCTACGCACACGCCTGGGCGCCGGAAGGCGGCGCGCCGATCCGCGAGCGCGGGCGCGATGTTGCCACGGTGCCGGTCTCGGCGATTCCGATCCGCCGCAAAACGCCCTGAGCCGACCGCACTGATCGCGTAGAGCCGACCACGGGTCGGCGCTACGACGGGAACAGATCGCGATGGAAGAAGTAGATTTCCTGCGCCAGGAACCGCCAGCTGGTGTGGAAGCTGCGGAAGCGCGTGCTCGGCGTGGACGAGGCCAGCGCATCGATGCCCAGCTCGCGGCACAGGCGCAGCGCGCGGGCCATGTGCAGCGGGTCGCTGACGATGATCACGCGGTGCAGCTTGCGCTGATCCATCAAGCGCCGCGCCTCGATCAGGTTCTGCCGCGTGGTGCGTGAGGCGGTCTCGATCAGGATCGCATCGTCGGGCACGCCCTGCTTGAGCGCATAGCGGCGCGCCACCTGCGATTCGGAAAAGCGCGCGCCGGTGCCGCCGTAGCCACCGGTGAAGATCAGCAGCGGCGCATAGCCCTGCTGGTACAGGTCCAACCCGTGCCGGATGCGCTCTTCGAACACCGGCGACGGCTTGGCGTCATAGGCCGCCGCGCCGAGCACGATGATCGCATCGGCTTTCTGCGCCTGGTCGCGCTCGCCGATCCAGACGATCCACGCGGTGACCCCGAGCAGCCACACCGCCAGCACGATGCACAGCCGCCAGAGCCACCCGAACACACCCACCCGCGTGCGCCGGCTCATGCCGCACCCCACGGCAGGGCATCCAGATCGACATTGCCACCGGACAGCACCACGCCGACCCGTTTGCCGGCAAAGCGCGCCGGTTCGGCGAGGATCGCCGCCAGGGCGATGGCCGAGGACGGTTCCACCACCTGCTTGAGCACCTGCCAGATCTGCCGCATTGCGGCGACGGTGGCCTCATCGGCGACGGTGATGACCTGCGCCGCGCCCTGCAGCAGGGCGAAGTTGGGCGCGCCGAGCGTCCCGCGCAGGCCATCGCAGACGGTGTCGGGGGTGAAGTCGATGCGGCGCTCGCCAGCCGCCAGCGAGCGTGCGGTATCGGCCGCGCCCAGCGGTTCGGCCAGAACCAGCCCGGTTGCCGGGGCGACCGCCTGCAGCGCCAGCCGCGTGCCCGAGGCCAGGCCGCCGCCGCCCACCGGCACCACCATCATGTCCAGGCCCTCGCTGGCGTGCAGCAGCTCCAGCGCCGCCGTGCCCTGGCCGGCGATCACCTGCGGGTCGGTATACGGATGCACCAGGGTCGCCCCGGTTTCGGCCTGGACCTGGGCGCACATCGCTTCGCGCGCGGCGATCGAGGCATCGCAGCGCCACAGCGTCGCCCCGTGACGGCCGATGTTGGCCAGCTTGGCGGCCACCGCGCCCTCGGGCACGACCACGTGGCAGGCGATGCCGCGGGTGCGCGCAGCCAGCGCCAACGCCGCGCCATGGTTGCCGGAGGAGTGGGTGACCACCCCGCGCCGGGCCTGCGCCTCCTCCAGCGCCCAGACGGCATTGCAGGCACCGCGGAACTTGAACGCCCCGCTGCGCTGCAGATGCTCGGCCTTGAAGAACACAGTGGCGCCGGTCATCGCATCCAGCGTGCGCGAGCGCAGTACCGGCGTCACGCAGGCGTGCACGGCAATGCGCGCCGCCGCCGCCAGCACGTCGTCAACACAGGGCAAGGGTGAATCGCTCATGACGCAAGATTAACGTATGCCCCATGCCCACACCCGTCCGGATGAACGTGTCAGCATGGCAACCATTCATTCGGATCGGGCTGAGTTAAGGGCCGATTCAATGCCCTGGGCTGAAGCTGGCCCTACAGCCCTTTGGGGGGACCCCATCATGAAAATGCGCCTTGTTCTTGCCGGTGGCCTGTTATTGGCCCTGTCCGGCTGCGCGACGTACGACTATGTCGGCGGTGGCGGCGGCAATGGCTACTACCACGGCGCACCCTCGGTCGAGTATCGCTACCCGGCCGGCTATCCCTACGGCTACGGCAGCGGCTATTACGGCGGCGGTGGCTATTACGGCTACGGCGGGTATGGCGGTGGTTACGGCTATCCGGTGTATCGCCCGTACCCGAACTATCGCCCGCCGCACAATCATCGGCCGCCGCCGCGCCCCGGCAACGGCAACGGCAACCCCACCCGTCCGCCGGATCGCCCGCGTCCGAACAACGGCGGCTCGCCGTGGCGGAACATGGATTCGGTGGGTGGCCCGCGCCGCCCGCAGCAGCAGCAACAGCAGCGCCCATCCCCACCGCCCCAGGCACGCCCGGCCCAGGCCCCGCGTCCCTCTGCGCCGAGGATGAACGGTTCCCCGTGGCGGAATCTCAACAATGCGAACCAACGCACAGTTGAGCCGTGAGATGGCTTGATTTTCACGCGCCCGGCAGTTCACTCTAGTCGGGCAGTGACAGTGACGGTCACAAAGTGCCAAAAGCGACAAGTGACGTCACATTCGGCTCTATGTCGATATCCGCCAGGAACATCTGGATCCCCCCTGTTCCGGCCCTGTCGGATGTCGGCACCTACAACGCAGAAGGCCCCGCCAATGGCGGGGCCTTTTGTATCTGGCGCCCAGCCAGCCGCCGCGCGCCGGCAAAAAAACAGGGCCGGCAGTCCCCCGACTACCGGCCCCTCTGCTTCCCCACGATGCGCTTGGACCGGCCCCTGTTCCAATTCCGGTCCGTTACGCACAAGGCGCATGCCATCCTGGGTGCTATTGGGTTATCTGCAGAAAACGTGCCAACTTGAGGGTGGATTTCATCGCCCCCGACGAATGGCGCTAAAATCGCCACCCGCGCCCTGCCTCCAGGGCTGACCCTGGGCCGCCCGGCCCCGTCCCGAGTTCCTCCCGCCAATGACTGACTCCTTCTATCGCTACGACGTCATCGTCATCGGCGGCGGCCACGCCGGCACCGAAGCGGCGCTGGCGGCCGCGCGCAGTGGCGCGCGCACCCTGCTGTTGACCCACAACGTGGAAACCATCGGCGCGATGAGCTGCAACCCGGCCATCGGCGGGATCGGCAAGGGCCATCTGGTCAAGGAGATCGATGCCCTGGGCGGCGCGATGGCGCATGCCGCCGACCGCGCCGGCATCCAGTGGCGCACGCTCAATGCCTCCAAGGGCCCGGCCGTGCGCGCCACGCGCTGCCAGGCCGACCGCAATCTCTACCGGATGGCGATCCGCCAGATCGTCGAAGCCCAGCCCAACCTGACCGTCTTCCAGGCGGCGGTGGATGACCTGATCATCGAAGGCGATGCCGTGCGCGGTGCGATCACCCAGACCGGCCTGCGCTTCAGCGCGGCCGCCGTGGTGCTGACCGCCGGCACCTTCCTGGCCGGCAAGATCCACGTGGGTGAGACCCAGTACGCCGCCGGCCGCATGGGCGACCCGCCGGCGACCACGCTGGCCGCGCGCCTGCGCGAGCGTCCGTTCGTGATCGACCGCCTCAAGACCGGCACCCCGCCGCGTATCGATGGCCGCTCGCTGGACTACAGCCTCATGGAGGAACAGCCCGGCGACGATCCGCGCCCGGTGATGTCCTTCCTCGGCAGCGTGGCCGAGCACCCGGCGCAGGTCAGCTGCTGGATCACCCACACCAGCGAGCGCACCCACGAGATCATCCGCAATGCGCTGCACCGCTCGCCGCTGTACAGCGGCCAGATCGAAGGCATCGGCCCGCGTTACTGCCCCTCCATCGAGGACAAGGTGGTGCGCTTCGCCGAAAAGGCCAGCCACCAGATCTTCGTCGAGCCTGAAGGGCTGGACGTGGTCGAGATCTATCCCAACGGCATCTCCACCTCGCTGCCCTTCGATGTGCAGCTGGAGCTGGTGCGCAGCATGCGCGGCTTCGAGAACGCGCACATCACCCGCCCCGGCTACGCGATCGAATACGACTTCTTCGATCCGCGCGGGCTGAAGAACACGCTGGAGACCAAGACCGTCAGCGGCCTGTTCTTTGCGGGCCAGATCAACGGCACCACCGGCTATGAAGAAGCCGCCGCGCAGGGCCTGCTGGCCGGGCTCAATGCCGCGCGCTACACCCGCGACGATGCCGGCTGGTGCCCGCGCCGCGACGAGGCGTACCTGGGCGTGCTGGTCGACGATCTGATCACCCACGGCACCAACGAGCCGTATCGCATGTTCACCAGCCGCGCCGAGTACCGGCTGCAGCTGCGCGAGGACAACGCCGATGTGCGCCTGACCGGCCTGGGCCGCGAGCTGGGCCTGGTCGACGACCGCCGCTGGGCGGCCTTCCAGACCAAGCAGGACGCCGTGACGCAGGAAACCGCACGGCTGCGTGCACTGTGGGCCACGCCGGGCAACGCGCTGGGCCGCGAGGTGGAAGCTGCGCTGGGGGTGGCGGTCAGCCGCGAAACCAACGTGCTGGATCTGATCAAGCGCCCGGAACTGGACTACGCCACGCTCATGCAGGTGCCGTCGCTCGGCCCGGCCGTGGCCGATGCGAAGGTCGCCGAGCAGGTTGAAATCGGGGTGAAGTACGCCGGCTACCTGGACCGCCAGCGCGACGAGATCGAGCGCCAGCAGCGTCACGAGAACACCGCGATCGCGGCCGATTTCGATTACGCCGGCGTACGCGGTCTCTCGGCGGAAGTGCAACAGAAGCTCGAGCGCGTGCGGCCGCAGACCCTCGGCCAGGCCCAGCGCATCCCCGGGATGACCCCGGCGGCGATCTCGCTGCTGCTGGTGCACCTGGAGCGCGCGCGCCGTACCCGCGCCGCGTAACACGGCACCGACCGCCGGTAGAGCCGACCGGTGGTGTACGGACCATCGGCAGGCGGCGGGCGCACCCGCGCTATCATCGGGGGCCGGGACAACGCTGCAGGCGGCGTCCCAGCCCTGCGTTGCCGGAGTTTGCGCATGTCCCCGATCCGCCCCTTCCTCGACACACTGCCGATGCTCGGCGAGCGCGTCTACATCGATCCGGCGTGCACGATCATCGGCGATGTGGTGCTGGGCGATGACGTCTCGGTGTGGCCGGGCACGGTGATCCGCGGCGATGTGAACCACGTGCGGATCGGAGCGCGCAGCAACATCCAGGACGGCACCATCATCCACGTCAGCCACCACAGCCCGTTCAACAAGGGCGGCTACCCGACGATCATCGGTGAGGGCGTCACGGTCGGCCACGGCACCATCATCCATGCCTGCACGATCGGCGATTACTGCCTGATCGGCATGGGCGCCTGCATCCTGGATGGCGCGCAGGTAAGCACGCACGGCTTCCTCGGCGCCGGCGCGGTGCTTGGCCCGGGCAAGGTGGTCGGCGAAGGCGAGCTGTGGCTGGGCAACCCGGCACGGCTGGCGCGCACGCTCAGCGACAAGGAGATCGAGTCGCTGCATTACTCGGCCGATCACTACGTGCGCCTGAAGGACCAGTACCGGGGTTGATTGCGGCCACCCCGCTGGGCATCGGGATCCGTGCGCGGTAAAGTCCTCAGCCGACCAGGAAGCAGTCGAGAACCGCATGCCCCCGCTGGCAGACCGGAGAGGAATCCGGCGTCCCCTGTGGCCTTCCGTACGATCCACCGTGATGCGCCGCCGATGAGCGCGCCCATGCTGGATACCTACCGGGAGGTCATCACCCCCGAAGGCGTGCCTCTGCACCTGCCCGTGGCCGGGCCGTTGCCGCGTGCGCTGGCCTGGGCCATCGACTTCGTGATCCGCATTGGCGCGTTGATGATGCTGAGCATTCCGCTGGCGTTCCTCGGCGGGTTCGGCCAAGGGCTCTACCTGGGCCTGATGTTCCTGCTGATGTGGGCCTACACCATCGTCCAGGAAGCCTGCTGGGGCCGCACGCTGGGCAAGCGCGCGATGGGCCTGCGCGTGGTGGCGGGCGATGGCGGCCCCATCGGCTGGATGAGCGCGATCACCCGCAACCTGCTGCGCACCGTGGACATGCTGCCGTTCGGCTATGCGCTGGGACTGCTGTCGAGTCTGTTCGATACCCATGGCCGCCGTCTCGGTGACCTGGTCGCGGGAACCGTGGTGATCCACCAGGGCGCAGCGCCGCTGGGGGGTACCCTACCGGTCGGCAGCGTGCTGGCCCCGCCGCAGCCCCTGCAGCCGGCCGAACAGGCCGCCGTGGTCGCCTTCGCCGAGCGCGCGCCGCGGCTGTCGGTGCCGCGCCAGCAGGAACTGGCCGACATCGCCTCGCCGCTGACCGGGAGCCACGGCCAGGTCGGCGTGCTGCGCCTGTATGCGATGGCCAACTGGCTGCTGGGACGGCGATGAGACAGGAGCAGTTCGTCGCCCGCTACCAGGCCGAGTGGCAGGCGCTGGAACACTGGCTGGCCCAGCGCGGTGAGCGCCCGCGGCAGGCGCGCCGGCAGCCGGCCCACGAGGGCCTGGACGATGGCGATTTCCCGCAGCGCTACCGCCGCCTGTGCCAACAGCTCGCGCTGGCGCGCCGACGCGGTTACAGCCCGCAGTTGGTCGCACGCCTGCAGCAGTTGATGCAGCAGGGCCACACGTCGCTCTATCGCACGCCACGTCCGCAGTGGCAGCGCGCACTCGCCTTCCTGTTCGCCGATTTCCCGCAGCTGGTGCGCAGCCAGGCGCGCAGCATGTGGGTGGCCGCCGCATTGTTCGTGGTGCCGCTGGTGGGCAGCTTCGCGCTGATCCTGTGGCGCCCCGAACTGATCCATCTGCTGATGGACAACGCGCGCATCGCCGAATTCGAACGCATGTACGACCCGGCCTCACCGAACCTGGGCCGCGACAGCGGCACCAACTGGACGATGTTCGGCTACTACATCATGAACAACATCAGCATCGGCCTGCGCACGTTCGCCTTCGGGCTGATTGCCGGCGTCGGCACCGTGTTGGTGATGCTGTTCAACGGCGTCGGCATCGGATCGGTCGCCGGCCATCTGCAGCACGTCGGCCACGGCGATCCGTTCTGGCGCTTCGTGGCCGGTCATGGTGCCTTCGAGCTGACGGCGATCGTGATCGCCGGCGGCGCTGGATTGCAGCTGGGCATGAAACTGCTCGCGCCCGGCCGCCGGCGGCGCATCGATGCGCTGGTCGAGGGCGGCGTGATCGGGGCCAGGCTGTGCGTGGGGGTCGCGGCGATGTTGCTGATCGCCGCCTTCATCGAAGCGTTCTGGTCCTCGATCGCCGCGGTTCCGGCGTGGGGCAAATACAGCGTGGCGGCCGTGCTGTGGACCACCGTGTTCGTGTGGTTGTGGCGCGGCGGACGCGGAGCGGCCGATGCAGATTGATCGCCTCAACGTCGTGCTGCGCGCACGCTCGGGCTGGGAAGCCATGGAGCTGGGCATGGCGCTGGTGCGCCGGCATGCCGCGGCGATCTGGGCGCCCTGGGTCATCGTGTCGCTGCCGGTATTCGTGCTGCTCAACGCGCTGGCCTGGTGGACCCACAGTTTCGGCTGGGCCTGGTTGGCGATGTGGTGGCTCAAGCCGTTGTTCGAGCGCATCGCGTTGTATGTGATCTCGCGCGGGGTGTTCGGCGATGCGTCCACCACCCCGCAGACATTGCGCGCGCAGCGCACGTGGGGCTGGGAGGGCTTCTGGGGCTATCTCGGCTGGCGGCGCCTGAGCCCGCTGCGTTCGGTGCTGCTGCCGGTCAATCTGCTGGAAGGCGCGGATCCGGCACATCGTCGCCAACGTCGGCGCGCCATCGCCGGGGGTGCGATGGGCCATGCCGTCCTGCTGACGCTGGTGTGCATGGTCTTCGAGATCGTGCTGGTGGTCGGCGGCATCGCCGCGGTGTTCCTGTTCATTCCGGTGGACCTGCTGTCCGAGTCCTGGCGCGCGGCGTGGGAGCTGGCCAAGCAGGACATGCCGGCCTGGATGCAGCTGGGCGTGAACCTGCTGTTCTGGTTGGCCGCCACGCTGATCGGGCCGTTCTATGTCGGTGCCGGCTTCGGCCTGTACCTGGACCGGCGCACGCAGATGGAAGCATGGGATGTGGAGATCGCCTTCCGGCGCCTGCATGCACGGTTGCAGCGCGCTGCGCCGCTGCTGGTCCTGGCCCTCGTGCTGGTCTGGCCAGGCGCGGCACTGCACGCCCAACAGGCGCCGACGCAGTCGAACACCAAGGGTGCGTTGCCGGTGCCGGCCGAGGACGCTCCGTCACCTGCGCAAGACGCCGATGCGGCTTCGGACGCCGACGGTAGCGAAGACGATGACGCCGATGACCCGCCGCGTACGTACGACAACGATCCGGACAACACGCCCCCGGTCATCTTTGGCGCTGAAGCGGTGGATACGGCTGGCTTCCGACAAGCCGTGCAGCGCGCGTATGAAGACCCGCTGCAGAGCCCGACCCGCGAGGTCACCGAGTGGACGCGCATCGAAAGCGATGCAACCGAAGCGGAGAAGGCAAAACGTGAGGCTGCGGCCAAGGCCACTGGCCAACGCGGCAGCAAAGGGCCGCTGTTGCCGGCCCGGATCGCCGAATGGACGCTGTGGGCGGTGGTCGGGGTCCTGGTGTTGCTGCTGCTGGCCACCGCACCGCGCTGGCTGCCGTGGCTGCGCGGCTCCGGCCAGCGCCGTCGTGCGAAGGCCGCAGCGGTCATCGAAGAACCAATCCGGATACCGGACGTCGTGCCGCCCGATCCGGCGTCGCGTGCGCGTGCCCTGTGGCAGGAAGGACGCCCCCGCCAGGCGCTGGCGCTGCTGTACCGCGCCAGTGTGGAATCGATGAGCGAGCGCGCCGGGATCACGCTTCCGCCGGGTGCCACCGAAGCGCAGTGCCTGCGTGCCTCGCGTCGGATGCCGGTCGAGGCCGACCGCAGCCTGTTCGCGCGCATCGTGCGGATCTGGCAGTACGCGGCGTATGCCGGCCGATTGCCCAGCGATGAAGACTTCAATGCGCTGGCCACGATTCTGCAGGCCCAGTTCGGGTGGCGCGCGTGAGCGTCCGTCTGCGCTGGCTGCTGATCGTCCTGGGCCTGCTGGTGATCGGCGTGCCGCTGGCGATCCTGTTCCTGCGCACCCACGAGCGGGTGACGCACACAGAGCACCTGCCGCCACAGGGCGAAGCCAGCTACAACCCGCTGTACGTACTCGGCCAGGCGCTGCGTGCGGACGGGCTGACCGTGCAGTCGCGGCCACGCCTGGACCTGACCCGGATGCCGCTGGAACCGGGCGATACCGTGGTGCTGCTGCAGGACAGCGCGGAAGTGCCCGCACCTGCCGTAGCAACGCTGATGGCCTGGGTGGAGCGTGGTGGGCACCTGATCGTGCGCACGCCACCGGTGGGCAAGGACGCCGCCCGCAATGGCCCGCTGCTGGACGCGCTCGGCGTGGACAGCGCGGGCTACGGGAGCTATTGCCAGCAGTTCCACGTGCGCGATGACCCGCAGCATGTGGAGTTCTGCACCGGCCGTCGCTTCGCGGTGGAGCCAGCCGCGGGCATGGCGGTCGAGCGCGAGTGGGGCACCGCGGCCGACCTGGTCTTCGCCCGCCTGCGCCACGGCCGGGGGCACATCGATGTGTTGGCCGACATGGCCTTCATGCAGGGCAAGGGCCGGCCCAACCCGGCCGCCCCGCCGAACGCCGCCAACGCCCTCGTTGATGGGCTGCACGACAAGGCCCACCGCGACCTGACCCGCTACGTGCTGGCGCCCAACTATGGCAAGGGCACGATGTGGCTGGTCTACGCCTCGCGCCCGCCGTCGTTGTGGAACCGCGTGTTCTACCTCGGCTGGCCGGTGTGGGCGCCGTTGCTGCTGGCGCTGCTCGGCTGGCTCTGGCAGCGCGCGCAGCGCCTGGGCAGTGAGCTGCCCTCGCCTGCCGCGGAACGCCGCTCGCTGCTCGAACACATCCGCGCCAGCGGCGAACACCTGCTGCGCTTCGGCAAGGCACCGCTGTTGTATGACGCGGTCCGCCGCGCGTTCCTGGCGCGTCTGCGGCGGCGTTCGCCGAGTGCGGCCGCACTGACCGGCGAGGCCCGGGTGCAGGCCGTCGCCAGCCTGCTGCAGTGGTCGAACGAGCGCGTGCAGACCGCCTTGACTCCACCCGCTTCCCACGACGTCGCCGGCCTGCGCGACCGCATCCGCCTGCTGATCCAGATGAGAAACCTGCTATGACCGAGCCGACGCTTCCGCCGCCGCTGTCCCCTCCCGCCGTGACGCCGTCGCCATCGCCGTCGCCGTTGTCCGAGCGCGTCGATGCCGTGCGCGAGGCCGTGGGCCGCGCCTTCATCGGCCAGCCCGAGGTGCTGGACCAGATCCTGATCGCGCTGCTGGCCGGCGGCCACGTGCTGATCGAAGGTGTGCCCGGGCTGGGCAAGACCCTGCTGGTGCGCGCGCTCGCCCAGGCGCTGGAGCTGGATTACGGCCGTGTGCAGTTCACCCCGGACCTGATGCCCAGCGATGTCAGCGGCCATGCGGTGTATGACCCGAAGACCGAGAGCTTCAAGATCCGTCGCGGCCCGGTGTTCACCAACCTGCTGCTCGCCGATGAAATCAACCGCGCCCCGGCCAAGACCCAGTCGGCACTGCTGGAAGTGATGCAGGAAGGCCAGGTCACCATCGAAGGCAAGGCGTTCGCGCTGACCCCGCCGTTCCTGACCCTGGCCACGCAGAACCCGGTCGAACAGGAAGGTACCTACCCGCTGCCCGAAGCGCAGCTGGACCGTTTCCTGCTGAAGGTGCTGATCGACTACCCGACGCTGGACGATGAGAAGCGCATGGTCGATGCGATCACCACCGGCCGCAGCGCCGCCGATTTCGATCTGTCGCAGGTGCCACGCGTGCTGAACGCGGCCGAGGTGGTCGCGTTGCAGCAGGCGACCGCTGCAATCACGGTCGACCCGGAAGTGATCGACTACGCGGTACGGATCGTCGCCGCCACGCGGCAATGGCCGGGTATCGCGCTGGGTGCCGGCCCGCGCGGGAGCATCGCGCTGGTGCGTGCGGCGCGTGCGCAGGCGGTGCTGTCCGGCCGTGATTTCGTCACCCCCGATGACGTGCGCGACATCGCCAGGCCGGCGCTGCGCCATCGCATTGCGCTCGCGCCGGAACTGCAGATCGAAGGACAGAGCGCCGACGACGCGCTGACCGCGCTGCTGGCCAAGGTGGACGCACCGCGCAAATGAGTGGGCGCGTCCTCCATCGCGAGCGACCGGCATGAGGCCGGGCGCACTGCTGCTGGCATTGCTGGCCGGCTGGGGCCTGCTCGGCGTGCCGGTGGTGATCGGCGCATGGCCGCACGCGGTCTGGTGGGCGATCGGTGGTGGCGTGGCGCTGATCGCGCTGGTGGACCTGCTGCGCCTGCGTCGCCAACCCTCGCCGAGTGTGCACCGCGAGCTGCCGGAGTCGCTGGCACTGAATGTCGAGCGTGAGGCGACGCTGCGGCTGGAATCGAGCCGGCACCAGCGCGTGGAGGTATTCGATCTGGTGCCCGGCGGCTGGAGCCTGCAGGGCCTGCCACGGTCACTGGCGCTCAAACCGTTGGTCACCAGCAGCGTGGCGTACCGACTGACCCCGACCGCGCGTGGCCGTTTCGTGTTCGAGGGGGTGCACCTGCGCATGCACAGTGCGTGGCGGCTGTGGCATCAACGGCGGCAGCTGCCGCCGGCGATGACGGTGCGCGTCTACCCCAACTTCGCCCCGCTGACGCGCTTCGCCTTGTTCAGTGCCGAACAGGCCTCGCGCCTGGTCGGCGCGCACCTCAAGCGCCGCCGCGGCGAAGGCACCGATTTCCACCAGATGCGCGAGTACCGCGTCGGCGACAGCCTGCGCCAGGTCGACTGGAAGGCGACCGCCCGCGCGCGCAAGCTGATCTCCCGCGAATACCAGGACGAGAAAAACCAGCAGCTGGTGCTGATGATCGACACCGGCCGGCGCATGATGGCCAGCGAAGGCGGGCTGTCGCACTTCGATCATGTGCTCAATGCGGCGCTGGTGGTGTCCTACCTCGCGCTGCGCCAAGGCGACGGCGTGGGCCTGTTCGCGGCCGGGGGCGACAGCCGCTGGGTCGCGCCGAAACGTGGCATGGGCACCATCGATACCCTGCTGCGCGCCAGCTACGATCTGCAGGCGCAGCCGGTCGCCACCGATTACCTCGCCGCAGCCACCGAGCTTTCACTGCGTCAGCGCCGTCGCTCGCTGGTGATGCTGGTCACCAACGTGCGCGATGAGGACATTGAAGATCTGCTCGCGGCCGTGCGCCTGCTGCAGCGCCAGCATCTAGTCTGCGTGGCCAGCCTGCGCGAGCGCGCGCTGGACGATGCGCTGGCCCAGCCGGTGGAGAGCCTGCAGGACGCTGCCCAGGCCGGTGCGATCGCACGTTACCTGCAGCAGCGCAGCGACGCACATGACGCGCTGCGCAGCCACCGGGTGATGGTGCTGGATGTCACCGCCGAGGCCCTGCCTGGCGCGCTGGTGGAACGCTACCTGGCGGTCAAGCGGGATGGGTTGTTGTAACGATCAGAGATAGATGCGCGTCGGCGCTTCATCGATGATCGCGTGCGGTACGAAGCGGGCGCTGTCGCGGGTGATCCGGCTGTTGTCTTCGCGGATACCCATGCCACAGGCCTGGTCGCCCACGATCCAGCTGCCGATCAGCGGATAACCGCCATCGAACGCGGTGAGCGGATGCGCGGCCTGGCGGATCGCCGGGCCGGTGTACGGGCCTTCGCTTTCCTGCCAGCTGCCATCGGCCAGGTGCATCGCCACGTTCGCGCCCTCGCGCGAGAACAACGGCTTGCGGACCCAGCCGCGCGGCAGCTCGCTGCCATCGTCGAACTCGGCGGCGAGCAGGTTCGGGTGGCCGCGGTGACGCTGCCACAGCAGCGGCAGCACGCCCTTGTTGCTGAGGATCGCCTTCCATGCCGGTTCCAGCAGCTGCACGCCCGAAGCGGGCAGCGCCTGGCCGAACGACTCGGTCATCAGGTCTTCGAGCGGATACAGCTTGAACAGGCTGCCGATCACGGTGTCGTCGAGCGCGGTGAAGCGCCCGTCCTCGGACAGGCCGATATCCTCGATCGCGATCGCGTCGCCACGCAGGCCGGCCTGGGCCGCACAGTCGCGCAGGTAGGCGACCGTGCCCTGGTCTTCCTCCGACGCACCGACAGCACTGAAATACAGCGGCGGCGGCAGCTGCGCGGCCAGTTCGCCGAAGCGTTCGACCAGCGCCTCATGGATCGCGTTGAACTGATCGGCATGCGGTGGCAGCCGGTTCTGGTTGCGCTGGTCCTCCAGCCACTGCCACTGGAAGAACGACGCTTCGAACAGCGAGGTGGGCGTGTCGTAATTCAGCTCGTAGAGCTTGGCCGGGCCGGTGCCGTCGTAGGCGAAATCCAGCCGCCCATACAGGTGCGGCTCGCGGCGGCGCCAGCTGTCAGCGATCCAGTCGCGGAACAGCGGCGGGATCGCCAGCTGGTCCATCAACTGCTGGCTGCCCACCACCTCGTCCACCAGGTCCATCGCCATCGCATGCAGCTCGGCACTGGGGTCTTCGATGTCCTGTTCGATCTGGCGCAGGGTGAAGGCGTAGTACGCGGTTTCATCCCAGTACGGCAGGCCATCGATGGTGTGGAAACGGAAACCCGACTCTTCGGCCCGAGCGCGCCATTGGCTGCGCTCGGCGATACGCACGCGCTGCATCGATCAGCCGCCGACGCTGCTGCGGTTGCTGCTGGTGTTGCCGAAGCCACCGCGGCTGGCGGTGACCGCCCGGTTCGGGGTGGCATTGACCGGGGCCAGGCCGGCCTTGCCGGCGCCGATGCCGCTGGCGGTGTTCATGCCGCCGGTCGACGGACCGGGGCGTGCCCAGCCCTTGGCCTTGTCCTGATAGGCCGGGCTCGCCGCCGGCTGCTGGGCCAGGCCCGCGCCGCCACGGTTGCTGAGCATCTGCGACATGAAGAAGCCCATCATCATCGGGCCGATGAACGAATGGCCGGTGGAGGTCTTCTGTTCCACGCACTGCTCGGCGTTGTATTCGGCCTCGCAGGCTTCGCGCGTGGCGTATTTGGGGGCGGCATCGGCCGACTGCTTCTGCGCCTCGGCAAACGCGTTGCGGCAGCTGGACGGATCGCCGGTGGCTTCGGTACAGGCCTGCACCGAGGTGTAGAGCCCTTCCTGCACCTGCACGGCCTCGTTCTTCTGGCAGGCGGTGAACAGCAGCGGCGCAGCGCTCATCAGCAGCAGCGCAGTAGTCCTGGAACGTTTCATGGCGTCATGCCCCCTAGTACGGTTATCTCCCCAATCATGCCTGATCGGGGCGAACAACCAAAACCGGCAAAGTCCAAAACATGAACAGCGTTTCAGCATTCGCTCTGGGCGGGGCCGCGGCAGCGGCGAAGGTGGTTGCAAACGCAACCGGAATTTTTCGGCAGAATCGAGCTGAAATGCGCCCCCACGGCCCGCCAGATCCTGCCAGCCACCATGCCTGAATACCGCTCCCGCACCTCCACCGCCGGCCGCAACATGGCCGGCGCCCGCGCCCTGTGGCGCGCCACCGGCATGACCGATGGCGACTTCCACAAGCCGATCATCGCCGTCGCCAACTCGTTCACCCAGTTCGTGCCCGGCCACGTGCACCTCAAGGACCTGGGCCAGCTCGTGGCGCGCGAGATCGAGCAGGTCGGCGGCGTGGCCAAGGAGTTCAATACGATCGCGGTGGATGACGGCATCGCCATGGGCCACGATGGCATGCTGTATTCGCTGCCCAGCCGCGAGATCATCGCCGACTCGGTGGAGTACATGGTCAACGCGCATTGCGCCGATGCGCTGGTGTGCATCTCCAACTGCGACAAGATCACCCCCGGCATGCTGATGGCCGCGCTGCGCCTGAACATCCCGGTGGTGTTCGTCTCCGGTGGCCCGATGGAAGCCGGCAAGACGCGCCTGTCCGAGCACAAGCTGGACCTGGTCGATGCGATGGTGATCGCCGCCGATGAAAGCGCCAGCGACGAGAAGGTCGCCGAGTACGAGCGCAGCGCCTGTCCCACGTGCGGGTCGTGCTCGGGCATGTTCACCGCCAACTCGATGAACTGCCTGACCGAAGCACTGGGCTTGTCGCTGCCCGGCAACGGCTCCACGCTGGCCACCCACGCCGACCGCGAGCAGCTGTTCCGCCGCGCCGGGCGCCTGATCGTGGAGCTGTGCCATCGCTGGTATGGGGGCGAAGAAGCGGGTGCATTGCCGCGCGGCATCGCCACCCGCGAAGCGTTCGAGAATGCGATGACGCTGGACATCGCCATGGGCGGTTCCACCAACACCATCCTGCATCTGCTGGCCGCGGCGCAGGAAGCGGAGGTGGACTTCGATCTGCATGCCATCGACGAACTCTCACGCCGTGTGCCGCAGCTGTGCAAGGTTGCGCCGAACACACCGAAGTACCACATGGAGGATGTGCATCGCGCGGGCGGTGTGTTCGGCATCCTCGGCGAGCTCGCGCGCGGTGGCCTGCTGCATACCGACGTGCCGACCGTGCACAGCCGCACCCTGGCCGAGGCGATCGCGCGCTGGGATGTCGCGGTGAGCACCGATGAGACGGTCCACGATTTCTTCCGCGCAGGGCCCGCCGGCATCCCGACCCAGGTCGCGTTCAGCCAGGCCACGCGCTGGCCGACGCTGGACGTGGACCGTGCCGAAGGCTGTATCCGCGCCGTCGCGCATGCCTATTCGGCCGAAGGCGGGCTGGCGGTGCTGCGCGGCAATCTGGCCGTTGATGGCTGCGTGGTGAAGACCGCCGGCGTCGATGAATCCATCCACGTGTTCGAAGGCAACGCGCGCGTGTTCGAGAGCCAGGACGCCGCTGTACAGGGCATCCTCGCCGATGAAGTGGTCGCCGGCGATGTGGTGGTGATCCGCTACGAAGGACCGCGCGGTGGCCCGGGCATGCAGGAAATGCTGTACCCGACCAGCTATCTGAAATCCAAGGGCCTGGGCAAGCAATGCGCCCTGCTCACCGACGGCCGTTTCTCCGGTGGCACCTCGGGCCTGTCGATCGGGCATGCCTCGCCGGAAGCGGCCTCGGGCGGCACCATTGGCCTGGTCCGCAACGGCGACCGCATCCGTATCGACATTCCCGCACGGCGCATCGATCTGCTGCTCGATGACGCCACGCTGGCCGCACGCCGCGCCGAACAGGACGCGCTCGGCTGGAAGCCGCGCGAGGCGCGTCCGCGCAAGGTCACCGGTGCACTGAAGGCGTATGCGTTGCTGGCCACCAGTGCTGACAAGGGCGCGGTGCGCGACCTTGCGAAACTGGAGGACTAGCTCCACGCCACGCGTGGATGGGTGCAGTTTCAGGCTGCGGCGCGTTCTGATCGGAGAGCAGCCACGCATGGCGTGGCTCTACCGTTTCGCAACGCAACGCCCCGTTGCAAGTGTCGTGTACCGCTACCCGATCACCCGCTTGAACGGCGGCAGTGAATCGATGATGCGCTTGCCGTAGCGGCGGGTCAGCAGCCGCGAGTCGAGGATGATCACGCGGCCGGTATCGGTGGAGGTGCGGATCAAGCGGCCGGAGAACTGGGTCAGCGTACGCAGGGCGTGCGGGATCGCGATCAGGTTGAAGGCGTTCAGGCCACGGCTTTCGAACCACTCGCTCAGCGTGGAGGTCTGCGGGTCGGTCGGCACCGCGAAGGGCACCTGGGTGATCACCACCGTGGTGCAGGCCTCGCCGGGCAGATCGAGGCCCTCGCCGAAGGAATTGAGCCCGAACAGCACCGAGCCCTCCCCGGCCGAGGTGCGCCGCAGGTGCTCGTCGATCATTTTCTGCTTGGCGGTCTCGCCCTGCACCAGCACGTGCTTGCGCTGCGCGGCCGGCATCAGCTCGGCCACCTTCTCCATCTTCCAGCGCGAGGTGAACAGCACGATGCTGCCCTTGCCCCAGTCCAGCTCCTTGACCAGGTACTTCGCGATTTCCTTGGGGTGACCTTCCTTGTCATCCGGGGTCACCGGGAACGCTGGCACGATCAGCTGGGCCTGGTTGGGCAGATCGAACGGCGAGGCCAGCGAGACCATCTCGGCTTCGGCCGGAATGCCGTTGTCGATCGCCAGCGCCTGGAAATCGCCACCGCCGGTGAGCGTGGCCGAGGTCATCACCACCGAATCCACTTCATCCCAGAGCAGCTTGCGCAGCACGTTCGCGGCCGAGACCGGCGAGCCATGCAGGACCAGGTCGCCATCGCGCGAGAGGGTGATCCAGCGCGCGGTCGGCGGCTGGCCCTCCTTGTCTTCGCGGCGCCAGCCGGTCCACAGATTGTGCTGCTGCTCGATCATCTCCAGCGCCATGCCAAGGTTGCGCTGCAGGCGTTCGCGCGCGGCATCCTCGGGCTTGCCCTTGGCGACCTGCGTCAGCGCGGCATGCGCCCAGTTGAACAGCGCGCGGGTGTCGTCGGCGATGGCCTCGATATCGGGCATCCAGATCTCCGGCAGGCGGCCGTTCGGGGCGCGCCACATCGGCTCCTGGGCGGCCGGGTCCGGCCGCCAGCTGCGGTCGATCACATCGCGGAACGCCTTGAGCTGCTTGCTGACCTTGGCGGCGGCTTCGATGGCCTCGTTGGGCAGCAGGTTGCCCAGCTTGTCCTTGTCCACCGCGCGGTAGGACGCAGCGATCAGCACCTGCAGGCGGCCGGTGCGCTTGGCCATTTCGTCCAGCGCGAGGCTGGCCGCGCCCTGGTCGATGGCGACGTTGCCGATGTGATGCCCTTCATCAAGCACCAGCAGCATGTCCGAGGGCGGCGCGATCAGCGGCTGGCCGTTGTCGCTCTCGCCGATCGACAGCGCCGACAACAGCAGCGCGTGATTGGTCACCACGATCTGCGCCTCGCGCACGGTGTTGCGCGAGCGCAGTACCGCGCACTGCGCCGAGTAGGCGCACTTGCGCCCGGCGCAGCCCGAGGCGGGCGTGGTGATGCGCGAGCGCAGGGTGTTGCTGATCGTTTCCGGCGCGTTGTCCAGGTCACCGTTCCAGCGGCCTTCGAGGAAGGCCTTGCTCAGCGACTGCGCCAGGTCCATCTCGATCGGCGCCAACGGGCGGTCGAACAACGGCTGTTCGTCGTCGAACATGCCTTCCTGCGCGCCGTCGCCATGCGCTTCGGCCGCGTTGCGGGTGCACAGGTAGCGGGTGCGGCCCTTGGCCAGCGCCACGGTGGCTTCGATGCCGGTGGCCTTGAGGAAATTGGGGATGTCGCGCTCGACCAGCTGCGACTGCAGCGCCACGGTGCCGGTGCTGATCACCAGCTTCTTCTTGGTCGCCAGCGCAATCGGCACGCCGGCGGTCAGGTAGCCCAGCGACTTGCCGACGCCGGTCGGCGCTTCGACCACGCCGACGCCGCCGCTGTGCGAGAGCGCACGCGACACCACGCCGATCATCTGGCTCTGCGAACGCCGCGTGCTGAAGCCGGGCGTATTGGCCTGCAGCTTGGCGTAAGCATCGCGGATGCCGGCCTTGAGCTCGTCGTTCAGGGCGCGGGGGGCTTCAACTTTTTCGGTCACGCCGGGGGACTGCCTGACTGGATCACAGTCCCCATTTTCTCACGACCCGGGGGCCGTGACCGGCGCCATTTTCCGCGGCGGTTCATATCCGTGACGCGGCCCACGCCAACGCTGTGGGCCGCGACAGCCTGCTGCACCTGCTCAGCGCGGCGGCAGCGGCGCAACGGGCGGAACGGCGTGGCCGCGCAGCGCGCGGGTCATCGCCCAGACCAGCAGCACCAGCGCAAGCGCCTCGAACAGATTGAGTGCGAAGTGGCCGGCACCGAGCAGCTTGGACATCAGCTGCAGGTTCTCGTAGTTGCCCTGCTGCACCATCCACATCGGCACCAGGTTCAGCACCAGGCCGGCCAGGGTGGTCAGCGCCATCACGCCCAGTGCGCCCAGGGCCACGCTGCGGATCGCGCCGCGCGGGGTATCCACCACCCAGACCACGGCGATTGCCAGCGCAATCAGCACCGGCAGGCGCACGCCCACCATGGTCAGCATCGAGATCAGCAGATCCATGTCCACCGGTTCAGTCCTCGCCGGCCAGCGGGGCCAGCTGGGTGCGCAGCTCGGTGTAGACGGCATCGGTCTGCGGGCGCACGGCGTGCCACTGCAGGAAGCTCTCCGCCGCCTGTTCGACCAGCATGCCCAGGCCATCAACGATGTTGCGGCAGCTGGCCGAGCGCGCCCACGCAGTGAAGGCAATCGCAGCCTCGCCGTAGTTGAGATCGACCGCGGTGGTCATGCTGTTGACCAGCGACAGCGGCAGCTTGAACTCCGCGGCGCGGTCGCGGCCGGCCGAGGTGGCATTGATGATCAGCTCGAAATCACCCAGTTCGCGGATGTCTTCCCAGTAGCGGGTGATGGCGCGGCCCGGCTCGCCCATCGCATCGATCAGCGCGTCGGCGCGCTCCGGGGTGCGGTTGACCACCACCAGCTCCAGGATGCCGGCATCCAGCAGCGCCGGGGCCACGCTGCGCGCCGAGCCACCGGCGCCGATCAGCAGGGTGCGGCGGCCACGCAGGTCCAGGCCGTGGCGGTCGGTGAGATCCCGGACCAGGCCGATGCCATCGGTGGTATCGCCATGCCAGCGGTCGCCCTTGCGCAGCAGCGTGTTGACCGCACCGGCGCGGCGCGCGCGCGAGGTCAGCGTGGTGCACAGCGCGAAGGCAGCTTCCTTGTGCGGCGCGGTGATGTTGGCGCCCACGCCACCCTCGGCAGCGAAGGCCTCCAGCGCTGCCAGGAACTCGGCCGGCGATGCCTCGATCGCACGGTAGTCCAGCGCCAGGCCTTCCTGCCGGCCGAACGTGGCATGGATGTGCGGCGACTGCGAATGCGCGATGGGCTGGCCGAATACGGCGTAACGGTCGGTCATGGGTTTCCTGCTCCGGGCCTAGAATGGAACGCAAACCCCAACGGACGCGATGATGCGCATTCCATTGTCTCTGCTCGCGCTGAGCGCCAGTTTACTCTGCACACCCGCCGCGATGGCGCTTTCCGAATTCGGCATCGAGGGCATGGGCGTGGTCTCGACCAAGGCCAACGAAGCCCAGGCCACGATCGCGCCGGACGGCCAGCGCATCGTGTGGGCCAGCGACCGCGCCGGGGCCAGCGGCGGCTGGGACCTGTGGCAGGCGGTGCTGCGCGAAGGGCGCTGGCAGGACCCTGCCCCGCTCGCGCTCAACAGCGCCGACGACGAACGCGACCCGTACTTCAGCCACGATGGCCAGTGGCTGTACTTCGCCTCCAACCGCCGCGGCGGCCAGGGCGGGTTCGATCTGTACCGTGCCCCGGTGGCCACCGATGGCACCTTCGGGACCGTGCAGGCCCTGCCGGCGCTCAACACCCGCACCGATGAACGTGCCCCTGCGCTGCGTCCGGATGGACGCACGCTGCTGTTCTCGCGCAATGGCACAGCCACCCAGGGCGGCTTCGATCTGTATCTGGCGCCCGTGCAGGGCGAGGGATTTGGCACGGCGCAGGCCCTGCCGGCCCCGCTCAATACGGCCGCCGACGAACTCGGGGCCGCCTGGCTGGACAATGCGGGCGCGCTGGCCTTCACCCGCGCAAGCCGGGGGCATTCGCAGGTCCTGCTGGCGAGCTGCGATCACCGCCAGGCGGCGGTGCCGCTGACGCTGTCGTTCAATACCGCCGACGGCCAGACCGGCGCGCCGGTGGTGGACGCGTCCAAGCCTTCGGAGATGGTCCTGGCTGGCATGGCACGCGCACCGCGTGCCGGCGGGCTGGACCTGTACCGGATCAAGGCGCCGTCAGCACCGCGAGGTGCCGGCTGCGGTTGACGCCGCGGTCGCCGAAAGGCCGCCACGCATGGCGTGGCGCTACCCGTGATCGTGCTGGCCGAGCGCTAGTGCGCCTGCAGCAGCGCCGCGCGTTGCTGCTCGTACTGCGCTTCGCTGATCTCGCCGTGATCCTTGCGCTGGTTCAATGCCGCCAGCTGTGCCTGCAAGGCGGGCGACAGCTGCGCCTCACGGGCAATGCGCGCGGCGGCGGAGGGTTGCTCCGGCGCCTGCCGCGCGGCGCGGCGCACACCACGGATCACCAGCCCGATGACCACGGCAAAGGCCAGCACGCCGGCCGTCCAGGTCACCCACTGTAGCCATCCCATCGTCTGCATCATCCTCGTCCTGTATCGGGGTGGGCGCGTATTGTCAGCGTTCGCGCAGCCAACGCGCCACCTGCGGGGCGAAATAGGTCAACACGCCATCGGCGCCGGCGCGCTTGAAGCCGATCAACGATTCCATCACGCAGGCCCGCTCGTCCAGCCAGCCATTGGCGAAGGCGGCCTTCATCATCGCGTACTCGCCACTGACCTGATAGGCGAAGGTCGGCACGCCGAACTGCTGCTTCACCCGGCGCACCAGGTCCAGGTAGGGCATGCCCGGCTTGACCATCACCATGTCCGCACCCTCTTCCAGGTCCAGCGCGATCTCACGCATGGCCTCGTCGCCGTTGGCCGGGTCCATCTGGTAGGTCTTCTTGTCCGCCTTGCCGAGGCCGGTGGAGCTGCCGACCGCGTCGCGGAACGGACCGTAGAACGCCGAGGCGTACTTGGCCGAGTAGGCCATGATCCGCACGTTGACGTGGCCGGCGGCATCCAGCGCACGGCGGATCGCACCGATGCGGCCATCCATCATGTCCGACGGGGAAATGATGTCCACGCCGGCTTCGGCGTGCGACAGCGACTGCTTGACCAGCGCCTCCACCGTGATGTCGTTGAGCACGTAACCCTTGTCATCAATGATGCCGTCCTGACCATGCGTGGTGTACGGATCCAGCGCGACATCGGTCATGACGCCCAGCTCGGGGAAGCGCGACTTCAACGCGCGGATGGCGCGCTGTGCCAGACCATTCTCATCCCACGCCGCGGCGGCATCGAGCGACTTGCCGGCCGGATCGATCACCGGGAACAGGTCGATCACCGGGATGCCCAGTTCCAGCGCTTCTTCCGCCACGTTCAACAGCTCGTCGATCGACAGCCGCTCCACGCCGGGCATCGAAGCCACCGGCGCGCGGCCGGCCAGCTCGTGCACGAACACCGGATAGATCAGGTCGTCGGTGGTCAGCGTGTTCTCGCGCATCAAACGACGCGAGAACTCGTCGTGACGCATGCGGCGGGGGCGATAGTCAGGATGTGCCATGAGAAGCTCCGGAACGGAAGGCAGGAATTACTGCAGCAGGTACTGCCGCGGTTGCAGGGGCTCGGGCAGCGGCTGGACGCCCAGGCTGTCGAGCAGATCGATTTCGACGGTGCGCACCATCGCATCCAGCGGCAGGTCGTTGGATTCCAGCCCGAACGGCTCTTCCATCTCCTCGCCGAGCTGGTCCAGGCCGAAGAACGCATACGCCAGCACGGCCGAGACCACCGGCGTTGCCCAACCCAGCGAACTGGCCAGGCCGAAGGGCAGCAGCACGCAGAACAGCCACGCGCACCGGTGCAGCAGCAGCGTGTAGGCGAACGGCAGCGGCGTGGTCAGGATGCGCTCGCAACCGGCCTGGATGCTGGACAGCGCATGCAGGCGTGTTTCGAACTGCGTGTAGAGGTACGAATCCAGCTGACCGGCGCGCAGCGCCTGGGCGAGATCGGCAGCGATCATCGCCAACAGTTGATCCGGTGCATTGAGGCGCTGGCCGAACCGCGCGCGATCGGCCTCGGGTACCCACGGCAGCGCCGCCAGCGCCATGTCGCGGCCACGCAGGCGGGCCGCCAGCGCATGCGCGAAACCGATGCACAGCCGGCACACGCGATCACGCAGCGCCGTATCGTCGACTAGCAGCGCCTGGCACAGGCGGGCCAGGCTGCGTGATTCATAAATCAGCTGGCCCCATAGCTTGCGGCCTTCCCACCAGCGCTCGAAGCAGGCGTTGTTGCGGAAGCTGAGGAAGATCGACAGCACCAGGCCCAGCAGGGTGAACGGTGCCACCGACACGCGCTCGATGCCCGGCGGGTGCCACAGCTCGGCCAGGGCCGCGACCGCGACCGACAGCAATAGGATCGCCACGACCTTCGGAGCCACCGCCGGAACGATGGAGCCGCGCAGGATGTAGAGCAGTTGCCAGCCGTGGGGACGAGGACGAATGATCATCGGTGCAGGGAGAGCGCCCGGACGGGCGTGGACCGCCGGCAGAGCCGGATGCGGCAGCCGGTCATTCTACGCCGATGGTACCGGGCGGCCGTGAGCTGCGACGGTCGGTCGCACCCGCACGGCTCAGATGATGCCGCCACCCAGCCCGAGCCGGACGATCCCCACCACCACCACGATGCCGTTGAGCACCAGCCCGGTCCAGGCCCGGCCGCGCTTGCTGGCGTGGGTGAACAGGATGCCGATGGCGGCGATCACCGCACCCACCGCGGCAAACGGGATCAGGAACCAGTTGCCCCAGCCCAATAGCGGGATCAGGGCCACAATCATCCAGAGCAGCGCGACGATGCCCCACAACAGACTGATCAATCCCATGCCCGGCTCCTTGAGGTGAATGCGTGGCCCACCATAGCGGTTCCCGGCGCAGGCGCAAGCGGCAGCGAGACGCCGTTGGCGGGGGCCTCACCGGGGCGGTGCTAGGGTGCATTGGCAGGGGTTGGGACCGATTCAGTCGCCAGCACCGATCATCCCAGCCATGACACACAGGGGTAACGCCATGAACATCCGATGCGCTGCATTGCTGGGCCTGGCGCTGCTCAGCGCCGGCTGCGCCAGCACCTCCAAGGTCATGCTCGGCCAGGCGCGTGCCCCGGTCGATCCGGCCACGGTGCAGATTTATTCCACGCCGCCGGCAGGGTCACAGGAAATCGCCCAGCTCGAATCGGCCAGTGCGGTCGGTTTCGGCACACAGGGCCAGACCGATGCCGCGGTCATGCGGCTCAAGCGTGAGGCCGCCGCCCTCGGTGCCAACGGCGTGATCCTGATGGGCGTGGGCTCCAGCGGCTCGCCAGTCGGCATGTCCGTCGGTGCGGGCAGCTACGGCTCGCACGTGGGCGGTGGTGTGGGCATCGGCATCCCGACCACGCAGAAGCGCGCGGCCGGTGTGGCCATCTGGGTCCCGAATCCGCCGCCGGCGCCGCGCCTGCCGACGCAGACGATCACGCCGCAGCGGTAACGAAGGCCGCGGTAGACCACGACCGTTGGTCGTGGCTGCTGGGATAGCGCACCGACCAACGGTCGGTGCCTACCGCAAACGCGTCAGCGCTTGGCCGCGCTTTTGTACTTCGGCACGAAGACGTCATTGACGGCCTTGGCCAGCTGGTCCGGCGGCAGCAGGCCCTGGTCGAGCAGGAAGTTGTTGAACGCCAGCCGGTCGAAGCGATCGCCCAGCGCCAGCTCGGTCTGCATGCGCAGCTCAAGAATCCGGGTGTAGCCGTAGAAGTAGCTGCCGGCCTGGCCGGGCATGCGCACCATGTAGCGGTCCAGCTCCTGCGTGGCCATCGCCTTGGACAGGCCGACCTCATCGATCAGCACGCGCTCGGCGTTGGCCCGGTCGATCTGACCCAGGTTGAGCATCGGGTCCAGCATCGCGCGTGCGGCCCGCAGCAGGCGGAACTGCAGCGCGATCAGCTGACCGTCCAGCGGCTCGTACGGCACCATCTCCGCTTCGGCATACAGCGCCCAGCCTTCCACGTTGACCGAATTGAAGGCGAACATCGTGCGGGCCAGCGAGATGCCGCGCTCGACCATCGCGGTGAACTGCAGTTCGTGGCCCGGGCGGCCTTCATGCGCGCTCAGCGTCCAGGCGGCCGAGCCGAAGTTGAAATCGTCGTACTGCGCGGCCTTGTCGCCAGCGGCCGGGTTGCCCAGCGGCAACACGAAGGTGCCCTGCTGCCCGGTATTGCCGACCAGCGGCGCCGGCAGGAAATGCGGTGCCGGCGAGGCGGCGCTTTCGGCAGCCGAGCCCAGGCGCATCTGCATCGGGCGCTGCGGCACATCGACGATCTTTTCCTTGCGGATGATCGGGTCGATCGCATCGATCACGCCGCGGTAGTGGTGCTCGAGCTGATCGTCGGGAATCTTGTCGCCCTTGAGCGCACGTACCACGGCCACCGGGTCGGTGCTGTCGGTGACCTTCAGGCCCTTGGCCTGCACTACCAGCGGTGCCAGCTGGCGCATCGCCGAGCGGGTTTCCATGAATTCCAGCTGGGCCCGCTGCATCAGCAGCGCCGGGGCGATGTCGATGCCCACGCGCTTGAGCTGGTACGCATACAGCGGCTCGGGCAGACGCGCATCGGTGCGGGCCTTGGGCAGCACCTCGCGGCGGGTCCAATCGCGGTACTCGCGCAGCTGGCTGGCGATGGTCTGCAGCGCCTGCTCGGCGCCGGCCACCTTGTACTTGCCGAACAGCTGCTCGATGCCGGTGATGTAGGTGTCCACATTGGCCAGCGACTGCTCCACTTCGATCTTAGTCGGCTGCAGCAGGGTCTTGTCGCCCAGGCGCTCTTCATAGCGCTGGCGCGACAGCGTGGTCACCGGCTGCGTGCCCGGGGCAAGCCCGGCGTAGGCCTTCAGGCGATCCAGCGCCTTGGCCCGGCGCTCGGTGGGCACCTGGTCGGACAGCAGCAGGTTGAGGCCGCTGAACACCGTCTGCGGGGTGTCGCTCCACGGCAGCAGGTACTTCTCGTTGAGTTCGCTGCCTTCGATGTTCTGGTTGGCAGCGGCGATCATGATCGCCAGGTCCTGGCGGACGTTGGGATCGCGTTCGGTGGCGAGCTTGGCCTGCAGTTCACCGCGGGCCTTGGTCATCGCCGCGCGGTAGCGAGCACCGTTGTCGGGGCCGAAATCGGCCACCTTGTCGTCATAGCCGGGTACGCCGAAGAAGCCGGTCTCTTCCGGCTGGAACGGGCCCTGCGCATCGAGCAGGATCTGCGCCAGCGTGTTGCTGCGGGTGACCCAGGCCGGCGAGGCGGCGGGCTTGGCGGCAGCCGGGGCGGCCAAGGCCGGCGGGGCCGACAACGCGGCGGGAACGGTCAGGGCCAACGCGACAGCGAAGACAAGCGGCTTCATGCAGGAACTCCAGGGCAGGATGCCTGCGACCCTACGCACTTGGCGGGCCGGGGGCAATTGGCCGGAGGTCATGCCCCGCCGGGAGGCTGGCCGGCGGTGTCGAGAATGAACGGGTCGACAGGATATGGGTCGCGCACCGTGGGTGCCTCATGGGAACCCGACGCAGATCGATGCGCAACAGTAGATCCCCAAATAGCTGATACAGCACGTGGCCCCGTGAAAAACTGGACATGAAGTCGCCGTTGCCCAGTTCGGTGATGTCCACGGTGCTCGGTATTCCCCCAGGCCCGCGCACCCCGATGATCGTTCCTGTCCAAAGTCGCCGCGATGTGGACGAGCGCTGGACAACATGTGTGCTGCCTTCCGCCACATACAGACGAACATCCTCCGGCTCGGTGGCGATGAGGGACGTACGTTCGATAACGAGCACCTCGTCGAACAGATCGACCTGGATCCGATCGGAGGCCAGTGCGGTCCGGTCCACCTTGACCCTCCGTGCCCAGTCGTACATTCCGGTGGAGTAGCGCTTGCGCGCCTCCGGCCCGGGGCCCCATCCATCGGCGGGCACCTCGATGAACGGTACCGCCGCCCACGTCGTCGACGCCAGCAACACACCACAAAGCGCGATCAACCAACCACACAGGATGCGTTTCACGTCTCCACCTCGCTTGGAGCATTGCCGGACATTGCCCGACCCGGCTTTCCACGTTTCAACGCTGGCATGATGAATGGAATTTCACTAGCTAACGCTAGGCACATTGCGTAGTTCTCTCGCCTGTAGGCAATGATCAAGGGTCTGGATAGAAGGCCGCAATCGTGGCACGCGTCTCGTTCAGCACGCGAACGTTGTGATGTTGCCGCGCCGTTCCGGCGGGTAGTCCATTGTGACTTCCGCTTGGCGAAGACCATCGATTGATGCGACCGCATTCGCGGTCGCTGCAATCGTAAGCCATCACTGTCCGCCAACGATCAGGCGTGTTCAGCGGCGCCTGATAGCCGTGGCCATATTCGAATTTCGGAGGATGGACGGAGGCATGCGCCAGGTCATGATCGGCGCCAAGCAAGTGGCCAATTTCATGAGCAAGGCTGTTCTTCTCGTCTGCAAGGCAGTTCCGCTCCACCACCGCAAACGCCGTCTCCTTCGTTGCCAGCAAGCGCTGTGCCTGGCCGCAAACAGTAGGTGCGTCGTCTGTATCGACGATCATCAAGATGAGATCCGCTTTCTCCATCTGCCGCATTCTATGGACGAGCCAGAGCGGCCCTTCGATGCCTAACGCTAGATCGTCCAGCGCCTGCAACACGGTCGATTCGGCATATCCGGGGAGCGCATTTCCCGCCCGCTGCAGGTCAACGAGAACTCCGCTCTCTCGAAATCCTTCATTTGCATGTGCGACAGCTCTTTGCATCATGCTAAAGATCTGCTCTCTCCCATCCGCCAGTGATTTGTTCCCATAGCCGAAGGCGACCCGGATAGTGGATCGCTCATCGGACTGAGTGACTTGGTCGAGAATGAGCGGATCCACTGGATATGGGTCGCGCACCGTGGGTGCCTCGTTCGGCAGCCTCCGCAGATCACTGCGCACCAACAGGTTCCCGAACAGTTGGTAACGAAGATGACCTCGGGTGAAGCTCGTCATCAACTCGCCATTTTCCATTTCGATGACGTGGACAATCTGGGGCATGCCCCCTGCACCACGCCCACCGACCACTTCACCCACCCACAGGTGCCGCGACGACGTGGCTTCACGATGGACTTCCCGTCCCGTTCCGATGGCCTGATAGAGCGGTGTAATGTCCGTCTCACTATTGGCAGCGCGCATACGGTTGACGACGAGAATGCCGTCAAACAGATCGACCTGAAGCTGGTCAGCCGCCAGCGCAGCACGGTGCACCTCTACCCGCCGGGCCCAGTCGAAAATGCCCTTGGAGTAGCGCTTGCGCGCCTCCGGTCCAGGGTCCCATCCGTCGGCGGGCACCTCGATGAACGGTACCGCCGCCCAGGTCGTCGGCGCCAGCAACACGCCACACACCGCGATCAACCAACCACACAGGATGCGTTTCACGTCTCCACCTCGCCTGCAGCGTTGCCCGACCGGGCAGGTGCATCGAGGCTAACGGCAGCAGGTGCGCGGAACGCCGCGCGGCATCACGGTATCAACGAAACCATCCGTCATCTCGGATTCGAAAGGCTGACGCTTCCAAGCCACCCCTCAAAGACGGAGCGACGGTGGGCACTCGCCCTTGGCCCGGCACTCGGCCAGCGCGCAGCGCTCGGCGGCCTCGGCATCATCCAGCGCGGTCAGATCGATGGCGTCGTTGGCATCGGTGACCACATACAGCATCGGGTAGTCCCAGTGCACGCCACTGCGCTTGGCATTGAGGAACAGGCGGCCCTTCCCTTGTGGACCGCTCACCCCGATCACGAACTGGCTCTGGCCATTGGAATGCATCGAGCCGGCCGGCAGGTAGCCATCGCGCAGGGGCTCACCCAGCGCTTCGACCAGCTCGACGTTGCAGCGCGCGCGGCGCATGGCCTCCTGGTAGGGCGTGCTGGATTTGCTCCAGTACGCCCACTGGGACAGCGCGAACCACACCGCGCCCGCTGCCGCCGCCATGCCGACCACCACCGCCACTGGCATGGCCCAGCGCCAGTGGCGTCGCCACCAGCCGGTGGACACGGTGGTACCAGGAAGTGCGGGCGGCAATGTCATCGGCAAACTCCTTGTCAGGCCGGTGGCAGGAACGGCGGATCAGGGCGCCAAGCAGCGCCCCAGGAAATCCTCGGCCAGGCGGTAGCGGTGCAGCGCATTGCTGCCCGACAGGCCGTGCTTGGCACCGGGATAGGTCATCAGTTCAAACGGCTGGCCGCGCTTCTGCAACGCGCTCATCAACACGGTGGAGTTGGTGAACAGCACGTTGTCATCGGCCATGCCGTGGATCAGCAGCAGGCGCGAGCGCAGGCCGTCGATATGCGCCAGCACGCGCGCTTCTTCATAGCCCTTGGGATTGTTGCCCGGCAGGTTCATGTAGCGCTCGGTGTAGTGGGTGTCGTACAGGCCCCAATCGGTCACCGGTGCACCGGCCACGCCGCAGGCGTAGCTGTCGGAGGCCTTGGCCAGGAGCATCAGGGTCATGTAACCGCCGTTGGACCAGCCCTGCACGCCGATGCGCGCCGGATCGACCCAAGCCTGCTGCTTCAGCCAGGCCACGCCGCGCAGCTGGTCGGCCACTTCCACCGTGCCCTGCACGCCGTACAGCGCACCGCCGAAATCACGGCCGCGACGCGGGGTGCCGCGGTTGTCCAGCGAGAACACCACGTAGCCCTGCTGGGCCAGGTACTGGTTGAACAGGTGATCGCCACGGCCGGGCCAGCTGTTGGTGACCGTCTGCGAGGCCGGGCCGCCGTAGACATACACCACCACCGGGTAGCGCTTGGCCGGATCGAAACCGGTCGGCTTGATCAGGCTGTAGTGCAGCTCGGTCTTGCCGTCGGCGGCGGTCAGGGTGCCGAACTCGACCGGGCGCTGCGCATCGAGATAGTGCGCGTAGGGATGTGCCGGGTCTTCAAGATTGTTCTCGACCAGGGTGGCGATCTTCTCGCCGTTGGCACGGTGCAGCGCGATCTGCGGCGGCGTGGTGGTGTTGGACCAGCTGTCCACGTAGACGCTGGCGTTGCGCGCGAAGCTGGCGGTATGCATGCCCGGGGTCTGCGACAGGCGCTGCGGCGCGCCACCCTGCAGCGACACGGCGTACAGCTGGCTGTCGCGCGGGCTGTCCACGCCGGCGCGGAAGTAGACCTTGCCGGCGTCTTCGTCCACGGCCAGCAGTTCGTCCACCGGCCAGTTGCCGGCGGTCAGCGCGGTGACGGTCTTGCCGTCATCGGAGATGCGGTACAGGTGCTCGAAACCACTGCGCTCGGACGACCACACAAAACCGCCCTGCTTGAGGAAGCGCAGGCTGTTGTGCAGCGGTACCCAGGTCGGCGACGTTTCGGTCACCAGGGTGCGCTGCTGGCCGCTGGCCAGTTCGGTCTGCACCAGTTCGAGCGTCTTCTGATCGCGCGACTGGCGCTGGAAGGTCAGGTGCTTCGGGTCGCGCCAATCGACGCGGGCCAGATAGATGTCGGGGTTGCGGCCGAGGTCGATCCAGCGCGGCGGGGCGTTGCGGCGCGGGGCGATCACCGCCAGTTTGACGGTGACGTTGTGGTCGCCGGCGGCCGGGTAGCGCTGCTCGATCATCTCGGTGCGGTCGGCATACATCTCGTAGCGCTTCTGCACCGGCACCGGGGACTCATCGATGCGGGCGAAGGCGATGGCCGAGTCATCCGGCGCCCACCAGTAGCCGGTGTGGCGATCCATTTCCTCATCGGCGACGAACTCGGCCACGCCATTGCCGATGGTGTCGCTGCCATCGCCGGTGAGCTGGAGCTGCTGGCCGCTCGCCAGGTCGATCACCCACAGGTTGCGGGCGCGCACGAAGCTGACGAAGCCGCCCTTGGGCGAGAGCTTGGCATCGGTAGCGAAGCCTTCGCCGTGGGTGAGCTGGCGCACCGCGGCCTTGCCCTGCTTGCTCAGGTCGTACAGGTACAGCTCGCCGCCGAGCGGGAACAGCAGGGTGCGGGCGTCCGGCGACCACTGGTAATCGACGATGCCGGTCATCGCGGCGATGCGCTGGCGCTCGCGGCGCGCCTTTTCAGCGTCGCTCAGGGTTTCCGTGCCGGGCAGCACCACCTTGGAATCGACCAGCAGATGGGCCTGGCCGCTGGCGATGTCGTACGCCCACAGGTCCAGCTGGTTGCGGTCCGCATCCTTGCCGCGCAGGAAGCTGACCTGCGAGCCATCCGGGGCCACCTTGGGTTTCATCAGGGTCGGGCCGGACAACGGCAGCGGGCCGGTGATGGCATCCAGGGTCAGTTTTTCAGCGTGGGCGATCGAGGTCGAGGCGAGCATCAGGGCGAGCGAAGCAAACAGGTGGCGCATGGAGGGTTCCGGGAGCGTCTGGGCAGTCCCCGGCCAGGAAAACGGCACGGGGAACGCTTCATCCTAACCAAAACCGCTCCGATCGTGCCGGGGATGGCGGGTATCCTGCCGCGCCAAGCGTGCCGGAAAGCCGGCCAGCGGCCGGCATGACCGGGCAGGCGACCAATGCGTCAGCGTTGGCCGAACAGGTGCTTGCGCTCTTCCTCGCTGAGCGGCTTGCCGGCCTGCGGGTTCACCTGCTCGCGCAGGGCATACGCGCGCTGGGTGGCCGGTCGGGCGGCGATCGCGTCATGCCAGCGCTTGAGGTTCGGGAAGGCGTCAAAGTCCACCGGAAGCGTGTCGTAGGCCCCGATCCACGGATAGCTGGCCATATCGGCGATGCTGTAGTCATCGCCGCCGAGGTAGGCACTCTGCGCCAGGCGCTTGTCCATCACCCCGTGCAGGCGACGCACTTCGTTGTTGTAGCGCTCGATCGCATAGGGAATCTTTTCGGGCGCGTAGACGTTGAAATGGCCCATCTGCCCGCTCATCGGGCCGAGCCCGGCCATCTGCCAGAACAGCCATTCCAGTACCGCCACGCGGCCGCGGGTGTCGGCCGGCAGGAAGCGGCCGGTCTTCTCGGCCAGGTACAGCAGGATCGCGCCGGACTCGAACACGCTTTGCGGGGCGTCGCCGTCGGTGGGCGGGTGGTCGACCAGCGCCGGCATCTTGTTGTTGGGTGAGATCGCCAGGAAGGCAGGCGTGAACTGGTCCCCGGCGCCGATGTTCACCGGCTGGATCCGGTACGGCAGCCCGGTTTCCTCCAGCATCAGCGTGACTTTGTGGCCATTGGGGGTAGGCCAGTAGTACAGATCGATCATGGCGAGGGCTCGCGAAGAGAGAATCCCGAGTCTAGTCCGTCACTCGGCTTGGCAGGGTCAAGCCGGACCGTTACGCTGCGCCGTCCCCGCAACGCAGCATTCCAGCATGAGCTCGACCTCGAAATCCCCGAACGCCCTGTCCACCCTCATCTTCGCCTCGCGCTGGCTGCAGGTGCCCCTGTACCTCGGCCTGATCCTGGCCCAGGGCGTCTATGTGTTCCTGTTCGGCAAGGAACTGTGGCACCTGCTGCACCAGGCAAACCAGATGGGCGAGCAGGAAATCATGCTGCTGGTGCTGGGCCTGATCGACGTGGTGATGATCTCCAACCTGCTGGTGATGGTGATCGTCGGGGGTTATGAAACCTTCGTGTCGCGTCTGCGCCTGGAAGGTCATCCGGACCAGCCGGAGTGGCTGAGCCACGTCAACGCCAGCGTGTTGAAGGTAAAGCTGGCGCTGTCGATCATCGGCATCTCCTCGATCCACCTGCTCAAGACCTTCATTGGTGCCGGCAACCTGGGCGCCCTGCCCGCCTGCAACAGCGAGGCGTACCTGAAGGCCGTCGCCGCCGTGGGCGATGTCATCAAGTGCTCCACGATGACCTCCGACGGTGTGATGTGGCAGACCATCATCCATGGCGCCTTCATCCTCTCGGCGATCGGCATCGCCTACACCGACAAGCTGATGAGCGGCACGCCAAGCAAGGCACTGTCTCACTGAGGCTTGCACGGCAGCGGCGGCATCGGTGAGGATGCCCCCTGCCCTGGACGCCTGGCCCCCGGGCCGGGCGGGGTGATGCTAGATTGCACACCTGCGGGTCCGCCGTGGACGTCGGGAAACGTCCATGGCCTTCGGTCGGCCTGACCGCATCAGGCTCTACGTATCGTCGTCTTCAAAGGGGAGTTGGATGTCGCACGTCAAGACTCATGGCCCGGCGCGGCTGTTCGCGCCGATGATCCTGCTGGTGGCCCTGTCCGCCTGCTCGGGCAAGGACGAGACCGTACCGGCGACGCCGGCGGCCCCTGTGGCCCCCACTGCTGCCCCGGCCGCACCGGCGGTGTCGGCCAAGGTCCAGTCGATGGGCACCGAGGAACTGCGCGAGCTGGCCAGCAAGGCGCTGCGCGAGAACCGCATGTACGCCCCGGCCGGCGACAATGCCATCGAGTATTACCTGGCGCTGCGCGACAAGACGCCGGATGACGCCTCGGTCAAGAGCGCGCTGACCGATCTGCTGCCCTACACCCTGATCGCCGCCGAGCAGAACCTGGGCCGCGAGGACTTCGCCGAGACCCAGCGGCTGGTCGCGCTGATCGAAAAAGTGGACCCGACCGCCCCGGCGTTGCCGCGCCTGAAGCAGGGCATCAGCGGCAGCATGCAGACCGCGCTCAAGCGAACCCAGGAAGAGACCGACAAGGTCAAGAAGGACGCCGAGACCCGCGCCAAGCAGCTGGTGGAACAGCAGAAGCTGGCCCAGCAGCAGACCACCGAAGCCGAGGCCGCACGGCAGATCGCCGCGCAGCAGGAAGCCGCGCGCCGTGATACGCAGGATGCCGAGCGCCAGGCCACCGCCCGTCGCGAGGCCGAACAGCGCCAGCAGCAGGCGGCCGCCCAGCAGGCGGCGGCGACCCGCCAGGCCGCCGCCGCACCCAGCCTGCGCCCAGTCAGCACGCCCGCCCCGCGCTACCCGGCCGACGCCCTGCGCTCGGGCATCTCCGGCGAAGTACTGGTCGAACTCACGGTCGGCACCGACGGCTCGGTGACCGCCGCTCGCGTGCTGCGCGCCACCCCGGCCCGCGTGTTCGATCGCGAAGCGCTCAATGCGGTCAAGCGCTGGAAGTTCGAACCGGTCGGTGCACCAGTCACGACGCGCCGTACGCTTGCCTTCGCGCCGGAAGGCGGCTGATCGCGGCGTCACGTTGGATGACGAAAGGCCCGGAGCGATCCGGGCCTTTTCTTTAACGGGGACGGAGGTGGTTAATAACGGGGACGGAGGTAGTTAAGCGCGCTTCTCTTACGGCTGCGTGCACCACAGGCCTAGCTCTTTTCCCTGCGTGGGTCTGCAAGGTAACGGTTCGCCATCAACGGTGCCGACCATGCCCCGTTCCGCTCGCTTGGTTCTCCCCGGCATTCCGCTTCACGTCATACAACGTGGGGTCAATCGCGCTGCACTGTTCATCGACGATGAAGACCGGCGTCACTACCTGCGCCTGTTGCGCAATGCCTGCCGCAAGCAGGCGGTTGCCATTCACGCGTTCGTGCTGATGGGCAATCACGTCCATCTTCTGATCACACCGTCTACAGTGGAGGGGCTGGCCCCCGCCATGCGGCAGTGTGGGCAGAACTATGTGCAGTACTTCAACAAGCGACATGTGCGGAGCGGTACGTTGCTGGAGGGCCGGTTCAAATCCTGTCTGGTGGATTCCGATGGTTACCTGTTGATGGTGCATCGATACATCGAGCTGAATCCGGTACGGGCCGCGATGGTGGCGTTTCCAGAGGAATATCGATGGTCCAGCGTTCGGGTGTACCTCGGCCTTGAGCACAACCCGATGCTGACACCACATCCCTGTTACACCCTCCTGGGCCCGACGCCGGAAGCGCGTGCGAATGCATACAGCGAATGGCTGCGGGCCAGCATTCAACCAGACGAACGAGAGCGGATCGTGATCTACGTCGCGCAGGAGCGCGCGTTGGGCAGCCCGCGCTTCCAAGACATGGTGGGACGGGCATTGCAGAGGTCCGTGGTCTGCAGGCCTGCGGGAAGACCGGTCAAGGAGACGGGCGACTAGCAGACTATCGGTCAGCGTCCTGGTACCACCTGACACCCCCGAATTAACTACCTCCGTCCCTGTTATTAATTACCTCCGTCCCCGTTGAGAAGAAGGGCTCCTTTCGGAGCCCTTCGTCGATCAACCCGAAATCGCCAACCGCTCCTGGTGGTAGCGACGCACTGCGGCATACCAGAACAGCGCCGCCAGACCGAAGCCCGCGCCGAGGTAGACCGCCCACATCTGCGGGCTGATCGCTTCGTGGCGGATGATCTTGAGCAGCATCTGGTTCTGCGCCAGGAACGGCACCGCGAACTGCCACAGCTCACTCTTGATCGGGTACACCATCAGCGCATACCCCGGCAGCATCGGCAGCAGCATCAGCCAGGTCATGTGGCTCTGGGCTTCTTTCATGCTTTTGGCGGCGGCCGAGAGGAAGGTCAGCAGCGACGTGCCGATGAACAGCATCGGCAGCATGATCAGCAGCATCTGCAGCATCGGCAGGAAGCCCATGTTGAGCTGCCGGCCTACCCCGCCGGAGGAGAGCTGCGCACTGATCTTGAAGGCCGCCAGGGTCAGCAACAGCGACGCCACACCGACCGCGCAGGCCGCAGCGATCTTGCCGCTGACGATCGCACTGCGCGGTGCCGGGGTGGCGAGCAGCGGCTCCAGCGATTGCCGCTCACGTTCGCCGGCCGTGGTATCCATCACCAGGTAGGCGCCGCCCAGGAACGAGGTGATGGTCAGCAGGATCGGCAACAGCACCGACAGCATCATCCCGCGCTTGGCTTCGGCGGTGGCCAGATCCTGTGCGGCAACGTCCAGCGGTCGCGCCACCTGCGCATCGATGCCGCGGGCCAGCAGGCGCAGCGCACCGACCTGCTGGCTGTAGCCGCCCAGTGCCGCCTCCAGGCGACTGCTGGGAATATCGGCGGCGCGGCGCGTACTGTCCTTGATGATCTCCACCAGCGCCGGGCGGCCGTCGGCCCAGTCCTTGCCGAAGTCCGGGCTGATGCGCAGCGCCACATCAATGCGCTGGCTGCGGATCGCCTCGGTGAGGTCTTTCGGTGCCTCGGTCGCATTCAGACCCTGCGATGCCAGGAAACGCACCAGATTGGGGGCATGCTCGCCGCCGATCATCGGAATTTCCAGCGGCTGCTCGATCTGCGTCTTGACCCGGCTTTCGGCCAGTTTGCTCATGCCCAGGATCAGTACCGGGTACAACAGCGGCCCCAGCAGCAGCGTCAGCGCGAGCGTGCGACGGTCACGGGAGAGATCGCGCAGTTCCTTGCGCATCACGGTCAACAGCGTGGCGAACGAACTCATGCGTGCAATCCTTCTTCGGTACCGATCGCCTTGACGAAGGCATCTTCCAGGTTGCTTTCCCCGGTCTGTGCGCGCAGCTCATCGGCGCTGCCGGCGGCCATCACCGTGCCCTGCGCGATGATCACCACGTGGTCGCACAGCGCAGCCACCTCCTGCATGATGTGGCTGGAGAAGATCACGCAGCGGCCTTCGTCGCGCAGTCCCCGCAGGAACCCGCGCAGCGCGCGCGTGGTCATCACGTCCAGCCCGTTCGTGGGCTCATCCAGGATCACATTGCGCGGGTCGTGCACCAGCGCGCGGGCGATCGCGGTCTTGGTGCGCTGGCCCTGCGAGAAACCTTCGGTCTGACGGTCGAGGATGTCATCCATCTCCAGCGCCGTGGCCAACACCTTGGTGCGCTCACGGATCCGCGCCGCGCTCAGGCCGTGCAGCTGGCCGAAGTAGGCGATGTTCTCGCGCGCGGTCAGGCGCTTGTACACCCCGCGCGCGTCCGGCAGGACCGCCAACTGACGACGCACCGCGACCGGGTCCACCGCTGCGTCGATGCCATCCACCAGCACGCGCCCCTGATCGGGCTTCATCAACGTGTACAGCATGCGCATGGTGGTGGTCTTGCCGGCACCATTGGGGCCGAGCAAGCCGGTGATGCGGCCATCATCGGCCTGGAAGCCCACGTTCTGGACGGCCTGGATCAGGCCGGTCTTGGTCTTGAACGCTTTATGCAGATTCTCGGCGACGATCATGCGCGCACCTCCCAGGTGCGGTACGAAGTACGGTTCATGGGGCCCACCCGTTGAACGAGGTGAAGGCGGGCACCGGGCTGAGGGTATCCAGGCAGGTGGCGTCGAGGGATTTGGCGTCGGCCGTGTCGATGAACTGCCCGAGGATGCGCGGCATGCAGCCGGCGTTGATCGTGCCGTGGCCCTGCCCCTTGGCGAGCAGGTGACGGCCGTTGGGCAGCTGCTTGACCACCTGCTCGGCGTAGCGCGGCGGTGTGACCGGATCGAACTGGCCCGACAGCAGCAGCACCGGCAGCGTCGAGGCGAACGGCGCGGTGAAATCCTTTGGTCGCGAACCGGCGTTCCAGGCCGGGCACGCGGCGAAGAACATGCGCGCCACTTCCGGGCCCAGCACGCGGTCGCCCTGCGCGCCTTCCTGATAGCGATCGGCATCTTCGGCGCACAGCACCGACCACTGCATGCCTCGGTTCATCTGCACGCCGAGGGTGCGGCTGGCCATCTTGCTCAGCGACATCAGCGGTGCATATCGTCCTTGGGCAGCTTCATCCAGCATGACCGGCAGCAGCGAGGACAGCTCGGGCATGTACGAGAACATGAAGGCCAGGGCGGTGACCGAGTCGGCGGTCAGTACGCCATGCTCTGCCTGACCGGTGCCCGGGTTGCGGTACTCGACCTCGACCGGGGCCTTGGCCAGGGTCGCCATGACGTTGCGCAGCTGCGTGCGGGTATCCACCGGGAAGCGCTTGGCGCAGATCGGATCCTGGCGGCACTGCGCCGACTGCAGGCTGATCGCATCTTCGAAGGTGTTGGCGAAGTCACCGCCAACCACCAGATCGTTCGGCACCACACCGTCGATCACCACCGTGCGGGTGTGCTGCGGGTAGCGCGCGGCGTACTGCTGTGCCACGCGGGTGCCGTAGGAGCCACCGACCAGGTTGACCTTGTCCACGCCCAGCGCCTTGCGCACCGCATCCAGATCACCAACGGCCTCGGTGGTGGTGTAGAAGCGGGTGTCGGCGCGGCCGGTCAGCGACTGCGCGCACTGGCGGGCGTAGTCCTCGATCAGCGTGCTGCTCGGCGCCGCATTCTCGTCCAGCGGCAGTTCCTTGCCCTGTGCGTCCAGGCAGCTCAGCGGATTGGACTTGCCGGTACCGCGCTGATCGATCAGGAAGATGTCGCGCTGCTTGCGCACGTCGCGCAGTGCCATGTTGACCGGTGCGGCAACCTCCGTCGCGGCCTGGCCCGGGCCACCGGCGACGAAGAAGACGGGGTCGCCGTTGCCCGCGCCATCGTTGCCGGCGCCCAGCCAGGCGATGTTCAAGCCGATCCTGCGACCGTCCGGTGCCGCCGGGTTCTCCGGCACCTGCAGCGTGGTGCATTGGGCTTCGACATTCGCGCTGGCCTGTGCGCTGGTCAGGGTGCAGGGCTGGAATGCGAGCGTCCCGTAGAGGCGCTCCGCCGCCTTGGGCGTCGCCTCCGGGGCAGCCTGGCAGGCAGCCAGCAGCAGGACTGCTGCGCTGGCCAGGGGACGGCAGGGAAGTCGCATGGTCGATCTCGTCCTGGAGTGAAGGGTCTCAGCATGCCATGACGACCGGGCGGCGCGGATGTGACTACACGCGTTGAGGCCGCCGTTGCGCCCGGTGCACGAAGATCTTCCTGTGGACCCGCCGAGCGGCGTCAGTCCACCAGGATCGCCGCTGCGCTGATGGTGCGGTCGCGGCCCTCGGCTTTGGCACGGTACAACGCGGTATCGGCGTCGCCGAGCAGGCGTGCGATGTCGTCACGGCCCGCATCGATGGCGAGGCCGATGCTGGCCGTGACCGGCACCAGCAGGCTCTCCACGCGGGCCGGTGATTCGCGCAGCGAACGCCGGATCCGATCCGCACACTGCAGTGCCTGCGCGGCATCGGCTCCGGGCAACACCACAACAAACTCCTCACCGCCATAGCGCCCGAGCAGGTGCTCGCGGTCGGCCACGCAGCCGGCCAGCACGTCGGCCACATGCCGTAGCACCGCATCGCCGGCCAGATGCCCCCAGCGGTCGTTGATCTGCTTGAAGTGGTCCACGTCCAGCAGCAGCAGGGCCAGCGGTCGCGGCGTGCGGCGCACCACCTGCAACAGGTTCGCGCCATCAGCGAGCACGGCACCGCGGTTGAGCAGGCCGGTCAATACGTCGGTGCGCGCCAGCCGCTGCAGATCGACCAGCATCCGTTCCACCAGCAGCAGCACCAGGGCGAAACAACGCGCCAGCTCCAGAATCAGGCCGGCCAGATACGTGGCGAATACCGGCGAACCGGCGCGCATGATGTCCTCGCCCGCATCTGGCGCCACCGGCAGGAACAGGCGTACCAGGTACAACAGGGCCTGCGCGGCGAACACCGCCGCTGCCAGCCGGCAGCTGGTGCGCTGGGCAGGCGGCGCGTGGCGCAGCAGCAACCACGCCATCCAGGCGTTGAGCAGCACCGCGAATACACTGAACACATTCAGCCGGATGACCAGGCTGGGATGGACCACCAGGAAAAAGGCGATGGCGCCGAGATACGTGGTGGCCAATGCCAGCGGCTGCCACCCGGGCAGCCGGCGGCCCAGATGGCGCGCCACGCCATACAGCATGAGGACACCGGACAGCGCGACGGCGACATTGCCGACGAGGATGCCCGCAACCTGCGGCAGATAGGGCCGCAGCGCCACCAGCGTCAGGCTGACCGACAGCATCCACAGGCTGGCCGTCCACAGCCGCAGTGCCGGTTGCCGCCGCAGTACCAGCAGCAGCAGTGAAAAGCCCATGGCGATGCCCAGGCACAGCAGGAAGCCGAGCACGGCGATGGTGGGGAAATCCAGGGGCATCGGGTCAGCCAGGCGGAAGCGGCGCGCGGCGCATCTTACCGCCCGCCGCGCGCCGATGCCGCTGGCGGCCCTGCCCTGAGGCACGGCTGCCGGGGACTACTTACTGCTGACGTACTTCTCGCGCCGCACCTGCGGCGTGGGCAGGCCGGCAGCCTTCAGAACCTCGAACGTCGCATCGACCATGTCCGGGTTGCCGCACAGATAGGCGATATCGGTGGCCGGGTTCGGGGCGAATTCGGCCAGATGCTGCTGCACGTAGCCGTGGCGCACGTCCGGATGAGGGTTCTCCGGCAGCTCGCGGGACAGGCACGGCACGTAGCGGAAGCCCGGATGGGCAGCCGCGAAGGCATAGAAGTCCTCGCTGTAGAGCAGTTCGGCCGGCGTTCTGGCGCCCTGTAGCAGGACCACCTCGACCCCGCGCTCGGCCATGGCGGTCGCCAGCAGCGGCAGCATCGACCGGTACGGGGTGACCCCGGTTCCGGTGGCGATCAGCAGGTAGCGGGCGTTGTGGTCGCCCGGCTGCAGGCAGAACCGGCCGAACGGGCCGCTGGCGCTGACGTGACCCCCGATGTCCAGGCCCTCGAACAGGGCCGTGGCGGCGCCGCCGGGGACGAAACTGACCGCGATATCGACCGCATCGCCCGCGCCGAGCGCATGATCATGAATGGTCGCCAGCGAGTAACTGCGCTTGGTGGCAGTGCCGTCGGCGTACTCGAAATGGACCTGGATGAACTGGCCGGGCTGGAAATCCAGCGGCTGGCCGTCATCACGCAGGAACTGGTAATGGCCGATGGTGGGCGCCAGCATGCGCCGGTCGACCAGTTTGAGGGGGAATTGGGCAGGCACGACGTTTCGGGACAGTGTGTAGCCGGGGCGAGCCCTCGGGGTCTTCTATAATAGCCGCTCCCCGCCCCTATCCAGCGCCAGCCCTTAGGCGCGAAGGCAAGAGCTTGGCTTCCCAGAACACTCCCGCGCCCACCGCCGCGCCCGCCCTGCGGGTGCGTGACCTCCGCAAAACCTATGACAACGGCACCCAGGCGCTGAAGGGCGTCTCCCTGGACGTGGCCCCGGGCGACTTCTTCGCCCTGCTGGGCCCCAACGGCGCCGGCAAGTCGACCCTGATCGGCATCATCAGCTCGCTGGTGAACCTCAGCGAAGGCCAGGTCGAGGTATTCGGCAGCGACCTGGTGCGCAACCGCAGCGCCACCATGCGCCTGATCGGCCTGGTCCCCCAGGAGATCAACTTCAACCTGTTTGAAAAGCCCTTCGACATCCTGGTCAACTACGCCGGCTTCTATGGCGTGGCGCGTGCCGAGGCCGAGAAGATGGCCGAGGAAGAGCTCAAGCGCGCCCACCTGTGGGAGAAGGCGCAGGTGATGAGCCGCACCCTGTCCGGCGGCATGAAGCGCCGGCTGATGATCGCCCGCGCGATGATGACCCGCCCACGCCTGCTGATCCTGGATGAGCCGACCGCCGGCGTGGACATCGAGATCCGCCGCGACATGTGGCGCGTGCTCAAGGAGATCAATGCCGCCGGCACCACGATCATCCTCACCACGCACTACCTGGAAGAAGCCGAGCACCTGTGCCGGAACCTGGCCATCATCAACCATGGCCAGATCGTCACCCAGGGCCCGATGCGCGAACTGCTGGCCAAGCTGGACGTGGAAGGCTTCCTGTTCGACATCGACGGCAGCCTGCCAGCCCAGCTGCCGGAGATCGACGGCGCGATCCTGATCGCCACCGACAGCCACACGCTGGATGTGGACATGCCGCGCGCGATGGACCTCAACCGGGTGTTTGACGCCTTGAACGCCGCCGGCATCCGGGTGCGTTCGATGCGGACCAAGAGCAACCGCCTGGAGGAGCTGTTCGTGCGCCTCACCGGCAACCAGGAGAACGTGGCATGAGCAGCACCCCGACCCCGGTCCTGACCGACGGCCAGCGCAACCGCATCGCCCTGATGACCATCGTGCGCCGTGAAGTGGCGCGCATCCTGCGCATCTGGGGCCAGACCCTGGTGCCGCCGGCGATCACCATGACCCTGTACTTCCTGATCTTCGGCGGGCTGATCGGCTCGCGCGTGGGCGAGATGGGCGGCTACAGCTACATGCAGTTCATCGTGCCGGGCCTGGTGATGATGAGCGTGATCCAGAACAGCTACGGCAACATCAGCTCCTCGTTCTTCGGCGCCAAGTTCGGCCGCCACGTGGAAGAGCTGCTGGTCAGCCCGATGCCGAACTGGGTGATCCTGTGGGGTTATGTGTCCGGTGCTGTGCTGCGCGGCATGATGGTCGGCGTGATCGTGCTGATCATCGCCATGTTCTTCACCCCGGTGCGCATCCCGCATCCGCTGGTGACGCTGACCACGGTGCTGCTGGGCGCGACGATCTTCTCGCTGGCCGGGTTCATCAACGCGGTGTACGCCAAGAAGTTCGATGACGTGGCGATCGTGCCGACCTTCATCCTGACCCCGCTGACCTACCTGGGCGGCGTGTTCTATTCGGTCAAGCTGCTGCCGACGTGGGCCGAGGCGGCCACGCATGCCAACCCGATCTTCTACATGGTCAACGCATTCCGCTACGGCCTGCTGGGCACCAGCGACGTGCCGCTGTGGGTGGCCTACGCGCTGATGATCGGCTTCGTGGTCGCATTGACCGCGCTGGCGCTGTGGCTGCTGAAGCGTGGTGTGGGGATGCGCAGCTGATGCGCATCCTGATTCTCGGCGCCGGTGGGACCGGTGGTTACTTCGGTGGTCGCCTGGCCCAGGCCGGCGTGGACGTGACCTTCCTGGTGCGCCCGGCCCGGGCGGCGCAGCTGGACGCGGCAGGGCTGGTGCTGCGCAGCCCGCTGGGCGATGCGGCGTTCCCGGTCCAGCACGTCACCGCCGAGGCGCTGCCCGCGTTGGCGAGCGCTGAACCGTTCGACCTGGTGATCCTGAGCTGCAAGGCCTACGACCTGGCCAGTTCGATCGATGCGATCGCCCCGGCGGTCGGGCCGCGCACCACGGTGCTGCCGATCCTCAACGGGCTGCGCCATTACGCCGATCTCGACGCCCGCTTCGGCCGCGATGCGGTGCTCGGTGGGCTGTGCTTCATCAGCGCGACCAAGGCCGCCGATGGCGCGGTGGTGCATCTGGCACCGGCGGCCAAGCTGACCTTTGGCGAGCGCGACGGCACCGGCAGCAGCGCGCGCGTGCTGGCGCTGGCGGCGGCCTGCGTACAGGCGGGCGTGGACCACGTCGCCAGCGATGCCATCGGGCAGGAGCAGTGGATCAAGTACACCTTCCTGACCACGCTGGCGGCGGCGACGTGCCTGATGCGCGCCGATGTCGGCACGATCGTCGCCACCGATGACGGTGCGGCGATCGTGCGCGGCCTTTACGACGAATGCGTGGCCGTTGCCGAGGCGGCTGGCGAGCCGATCCCGGCCAAGGCACGCGAGATCGCGCTGACCGCGACCACCCAGGCCGACTCTGCCTTGAAGGCCTCGATGCTGCGCGATCTGGAGGCCGGCCAGCAGGTGGAGGCTGAGCACATCGTCGGCGACATGCTGGTGCGTGCACGCGCAGCCGGGCAGGCCGCGCCGCTGCTGGCGGTGGCCTATGCGCACCTGCAGGCCTACCAGCAGCTGCGCAGCGCCTGAGCACGATGCCTACCGCGCTGCCCGCCCGCGTGCTGGTGCTGGGCCTGGGCTACAGCGGCCGGCATCTGGCCGCGCTGCTGCACGCGCATGGCGTGGCCTGCAGTGGCACGGTGCGTGATCCGGCGAGTGCGCCGGAGGATGGGCTGCTCCGCCACCGTCTGGTGGCAGGCGAACCGATCAGCGCGGGCCTGTGCGAGGCAATCCGCACGGCCGAGGCCATCGTCTGCGCCGTGCCACCCGATGCGGAGGGCGACCCGGCCTTGCGCCTGCTCACTGATGCGCTGAGTGACAGCCCTGCCCTGCGCTGGGTCGGCTATCTCTCCTCGACTGCGGTGTATGCCGACCGCGCTGGCGGCTGGGTCAACGAGACATCCACCGCCGATGCGACCGATGAGACCGCCTTGAAACGCCTGCACGCGGAACAGCAGTGGCAGGCCGTCGCGCAGGCCCGTGGCATCGCCTCGGCGGTGTTCCGGCTGCCGGGCCTGTACGGGCGCGGGCGCAATGCACTGGTCCAGCTGGCGCAGGGCAAGGCGAGGCATGTCGTGCGGCCGGGGCTGGTATTCAACCGGCTGCATGTGGAGGATCTGACCAGCGCGGTGCTGGCGGCAATGCAGCAGGCCGAAGGCCATGCGCTCCATCTGCTCAGCGATGACGAACCGGCGCCGCCGCAGGACGTGGTGGCCTACGCGGCGGCGCTGAGTGGGCTGCCGCTGCCCGTCGTGCAGGCGTGGGACGCACCCGAGGTGGCCGCCTCACTGCGCCGCTTCTACACCAGCAACAAGCGCATCGATGGCCGCGTCACGCGCGCCGCATTGCAGTGGCAGCCACGCTTCACGACCTACCGCGAAGGGCTGGACGACGCGTGGGCCCACGGCGACGGACGCCCTGCGCTGCGGTAGCCCACGACCGGTACCTACCTTCTCAGGCCGCGCCAGGCAAGCGGAAGAACGCGCGCGTAGCCGCCGTCGCATTGGCGGCCGTTGTCGCCACGTCTTCCCCACGATCGCGGGCCAGCTCTTCAACGATGTGCGACAGGAACATCGGCTCGTTGCGACGGTCCTTTGGCAGCGGCTTGAGCGTGCGCGGCAGCAGGTACGGTGCGTCGGTCTCGATCATCAGCCGGTTGGCCGGGATGTGCTTGACCAGCTCGCGCAGGTGCGCGCCGCGGCGTTCATCGCACAACCAGCCGGTGATGCCGATGTACCAGTCCTGGTCCAGATAATCGAACAGTTCCTGGCGCTCGCCGGTGAAGCAATGCACCACCGCCGGGCCGAGCTTGCCGTCGAAATTCTTCATCTGCGCCATGAAATCGGCATGGGCGTCGCGCTGGTGCAGGAACAGCGGCTTGCCGTTCTCGGCGGCGAGCTGCAGTTGGCGCTCGAAGGCACGGTGCTGCGCCGGGCGCGGCGAGAAATCTCGGAAGTAATCCAGCCCGCACTCACCTACCGCCACCACCTCGGCATGGGCGTGCAGCGCGCGCATTTCCGCGTCGCATTCGTCGGTGTATTCCACCGCATGGTGTGGGTGCACGCCCGCGGTCGCGTACAGGAACCCCGGATGCTGGCGGGCCAGATCCAGCGCCATCGGCGAATGCTCGCGGCTGGCGCCGGTGATCACCATCTGCACCACCCCCGCCTCGCGCGCACGCGCCAGCACGGCGTCGCGGTCGCGATCAAAGGAATCGTGGGTGAGGTTGGCGCCGATATCGATCAGTTGCATGGGGAGCTACGAGGCAGGTAACCCGCACATTGTAGCTGCCCCCGTCCAGGCTCACTCCGGATCAGGCCCGGTGAGCAGCCGTTGCACCAGTTCACGCGACAGACCAGTCAGCACGATCCGGTCGCCGTCGCGCATCACGGTGATGAACGGGTACCCATCGCGTTCGAGGATGTCGCCTGGTACCAGGCTGGCATCGACCATGCCACCTGTGGGATTGCGCAGATACCAGACTTCCGCGCACAACGCAGAATACGCCGGCAGCGGTTCCGGGTAGGTACCGCCCCGGCCCGCCACCTCGGCGGTCTTCAACAGGGCCAGCAGACGCGGCAGCAGGTCGCCATGGAGCTCAGCGTCCTCCATGCCGATCGATGCGCTGACGGCCTCGGGGGCGGTGCTCATGGCGAACAAGGTCGCGGTGGCACGCGAGCGCGGCACCACGCTTGTCCGAAGCGACAGGCCTTGCCCCTTCCAGAGCGCCTCGCTGGCGCCGTGCAGGAACGGCTGCAGGTCGTGGTCGAAACGCTTCAGCCACGCGCGGTACTGCAGGCGCGCCGCGTCCAGGTTCCAGTGTGGCAGCGCGCATTGCGCGCCAGGTGCCTGGCGCTGCCAGCGCTCGGGAATCCCCACGCCCGCGCATTCGCGGCATACCAGCTCGGTGTCGGTCGGGCCCTCGAAGTGCAGGCTGGGCGCTTGGGCGTCGGCACAGTCTTCGCTGCCGAGCAGCAGGCGAAAGCCCGTGGTGCCGGCGCAGCGCACCAGCGTGTTGCTGTGCATGCCCAATGTGCTGCGGCCGAACTGCGAGAGCCAGACAAAGGCGCGATCGTTGGCCAGCTGCAGGCTGGGGTAGAGCGGCTCGCGCAACGTGCCATCGGCCACTGCGCGCCGGATCGCCGCCTCGCTGTCCAACCCGGCAGGCAGGTAGCGGGCATCCAGCGTAGGGCGCAGCAGCATCGCCAGCGGGTGGCCGTCGTAGGGCATGTGCAATCCCTCGCCCAGGTCTTCGGCAGGTACCGCGGTAGGGCTGGCAGCGCCGACCGTCGCCAACGGAAAGATGAGAAGGAGCGACAACAACAGGGGAGCCAAGCGCGACATCTACACGTCCGGGTACAGCGGGGCGGCACAGGGAAGCATGCCTGCCCGTGGCTGGCAATCAGCGCGCCCTGCAGACACCGTATCCTTGCGCCATGAATGCGCCGATTTTTCCGATCTCCCCGCTGCTGCCACAGATTCTCGACCACCTGGTTGGCCACACGTGCCTGGTGCTGGAAGCGTCACCGGGCGCCGGCAAGACCACCCAGGTGCCGCTGGCTTTGCTGGATGCGCCATGGCTGGAAGGCCGGAAGATCATCATGCTGGAGCCGCGCCGCGTGGCCGCCCGCAGCGCCGCGCAGTTCATGGCGCGGCAGCTGGGCGAGAACGTCGGTGAGACCGTCGGCTACCGCATCCGCTTCGAGAACAAGATCTCCGCGCGGACCCGCATCGAGGTGGTGACCGAGGGCATCCTGACCCGGATGCTGCAGGACGACCCGCTGCTGGAGGGCGTGGGCGCGCTGCTGTTCGACGAATTCCACGAACGGCATCTGGCCGCTGATCTGGGCCTGGCCCTGGCGCTGGACGTGCAGTCCCAGCTGCGCGAGGACCTGCGCATCGTGGTGATGTCGGCCACGCTGGATGGCGAGCGACTGGCGCAGTTTCTCGATGCGCCGCGCCTGAGCAGTGAGGGCCGCAGCTTCCCGGTCACGATCGCGCACTTCCCCGCCCGCCGCGACGAGGCACTGGAACCGCAGGCACGGCGCGCGGTGGAGCAGGCCTTGGCCGAGCATCCTGGCGATGTACTGGTGTTCCTGCCCGGCCAGCGCGAGATCGCGCGTGTGCAGACGGCGCTGCAGTCTGTGCTCGACCCGGCCGTACAGGTGCTGCCGCTGCACGGCGAACTGCCGGTGGACCAGCAGTCGCAGGTGCTGCAGCCCGATCCCGGCGGTCGGCGCCGCGTGGTGCTGGCCACCAACGTGGCCGAGTCATCGGTGACCCTGCCCGGCGTGCGGGTGGTGATCGACGCGGGTCTGGCACGCGAGCCGCGTTACGACCCCAACAGCGGTTTCGCGCGCCTGGACGTGGTGAACATCGCGCAGGCCTCGGCCGATCAGCGTGCCGGCCGTGCCGGCCGTGTCGCCGAGGGCTGGGCGTGGCGCTTGTGGCCGCAGTCGCAGCGGCTGGAGGCACAGCGTCGGCCCGAGATCGCGCAGGTGGAACTGGCCTCGCTGGCACTGGAACTGGCTGCCTGGGGCAGTGACGACCTGCGCTTCGTCGATACACCGCCGGCCGGTGCACTGGCCGCCGCGCGTGAACTGCTGCAGCGCCTGGGCGCGCTCAGCGACAGCGGCACGCTGACCCCGCTGGGCCGGCGCATGCTGACCCTCGGCACGCATCCGCGCCTTGCGGCGATGCTGATGGCGGCAGGCAGTGGTGTCGAGCTGGCCCTGGCCTGCGATCTGGCCGCGCTGGTGGAAGCGCGCGATCCGCTGCGCCAGGGCGGTGATGCACTCGCCGCGCGCTGGCGGGCGCTGGCGGCGTTCCGCCACGGGCGGGCACCCCACGACGCCAACCGCGGCGGCCTGGCCACGATCGATGCCGCCAGCAAACAGTGGCGGCGACGCCTGCGCTGTGATGCCGCGCCCCCTTCGTCAGTCGAAGCGCATCAGCTCGGCGACCTGCTCGCACATGCGTTCCCGGACCGGATCGCCGCCCGCCATCCCACCGATCCGCTGCGCTACCTGCTGGCCAACGGCCGCAGCGCGCGCCTGTTCGATCCCAGCGACCTGCGTGGTGAGCCGTGGCTGGTTGCCGTTGAACTGCGCTATGAGGCACGCGACGCGTTGCTGCTGCGCGCCGCGCCGGTGGACGAGAACCGCCTGCGCCGTGACTTCCCGGCGCGCTTCACGCAGGACGACGTGGTGCGTTGGGACGGCGAAAAGCGCGCACTGGTCGCCCGCCGTGAGACCCGCTTCGATCGCATCGTACTGGACAGCCGCTCGGCCGGCCGCGTGGACCCCGCCCACGCCGCGAAAGCCCTGACCGAGGCCGTCGCCGAACTCGGCCTGGATGCCTTGCCGTGGACGGAGGGCCTGCGCCAATGGCAGGCGCGTGCGCTGGCGGTGCGCGCGTGGATGCCGGAACTGGCGTTGCCGGACGTCTCCGATGCAGCGCTGATGGCGACGCTGCCGACCTGGCTGACGCCCGCGTTCAACGGCAAGACACGCCTGGATGCCCTCGACGAATCCAGCCTCGGCGAAGCGCTGAAGTCACCGCTGCCGTGGGCGCAACGCCAGCTGATCGATCGCCACGCCCCGGTCCGCATCACCGTGCCCTCCGGCATGGAGCGCCCGATCCATTACACAGTGGATGCCGACGGCATCAGCCCGCAGGCGCCGGTGCTGGCGGTCAAGCTGCAGGAGCTGTTCGGCTTGAGCGATACCCCGCGCATCGCCGATGGCCGCATTCCATTGACGCTGCACCTGCTGTCCCCCGGCGGCCGCCCGCTGCAGGTGACCCAGGACCTGCGCAACTTCTGGGCGAACACCTACGCCGAGGTGAAGAAGGAAATGAAGGGGCGGTATCCCCGGCATCCGTGGCCGGACGATCCGTGGACGGCGAACGCGACACACCGCGCCAAGCCGCGCGGCACGTGAGCACGCCGCCCCCTTCCTCACCCGATGCGCGCATTCATGGCTGTCACCTGACCATCGCCCGGCACGTGGCTCGCGCAGCGCGGGGAACCGGCTACAGTCGTGATCCGGCCGTGGCAAATGGATAACACGCCCTACACGGCCACCGCGCGACACTGGATCAGAACCTTTAGGCAAGGACCCCCCATGAGCAGATTGACTGTGATTACCGACCGCGCCCTCGAGCGTGCCCTGGACATCGCCAGCACCGCCGGTGACGGCCTCAAGCATGCCGGCAGCAACCTGCGTCACTTCGGGCCGCAGGCGACCGACTGGATCAAGACTGGCGCCGCACTCGGTGCGGTCAAGACCGGCAGCAAGGTCGCCGCCAAGGTGGTGCGCCGCAATCCGGCCGTGACCATCGCCGCTGCCGCTGTCGGCGTGGGGCTGCTGGGCTACGCGCTGTACCGCAAGCAGCAGAAGAAGAAGCTTGCCAATGGCGGCGTGGTGAACGGCCAGGCGCAGCGCATCAGCGCACGCAACCGCCGCAACGAGACCGTGGTGGACGAAACCAGCGATATCGGCAGCGACGCCTGATCCGCTGACGCGTTACCGCACGCGCATCGAAACCGCCGGTCGCTACCGGCGGTTTTTTATTTTCCGATCTCGCGCCATTGGCCGGGTTGAAGATCGCCGATCGCATGTGCGCCCATCGAGACACGCACCAGGCGCAACGTGGGCAGTCCGACCGCCGCGGTCATGCGTCGCACCTGGCGGTTGCGGCCTTCGCGCAGCGTGATCGCCAGCCACGCATCGGGCACCGTCTTGCGGAAACGCACCGGCGGCGTGCGCGGCCACAGCTCAGGCGACGGTTCCAGCCGTTCGACACCGGCCGGCAGCGTTGGCCCATCGTTGAGCAGCACGCCACGGCGCAGCGCCTGGACCTGCTCATCGGTCACCGTGCCTTCGACCTGCACCCAATAGGTTTTGTCGGCCTTGTGCCGCGGATCGGTCAACTGGTGTGCCAGGCCGCCGTCATCAGTGAGCAGCAGCAGGCCTTCGCTGTCGTAATCCAGCCGGCCAGCCGCGTACACCGCCGGTGGCAGCCCGAAACCGGCCAGGGTCGCGCGTGGCGGCTGGCTGCGGTCGGTGAACTGGCACAGCACGTTGAACGGTTTGTTGAAGGCGATCAGCATCGGGGCAACAGCGGCGGTGGGATGGCCCATTGTCCCATCCCCGTGCCGCCGCCGCGATCCGCGCGAACGTCAGCCGATGACGTTCATTTTGAGCAGGACGCGCGGGCCATGGCCTGTGCGGGTCGCTTACTTGCCCGGCTTCACGAAGCGCAGCGTCATGCGGTCGCTTTCGCCGATCGCCTGGTACTTGGCCTCATCGGCCGCGTCATGCTGGTTGGTCGGTGGCAGCGTCCACACACCGTTCGGGTAATCCTTGGTGTCGCGCGGATTGGTGTTGATCTCGCTGCTGCCGGCCAATTCGAAGCCGGCGGCCTTGGCCATCGCGATCACCTGCGGCTGGCCCACGTAACCGGTCTTGTCGTCTGCCGGCACATCGGCCTTGGCACGATGCTCCACCACGCCGAGCACGCCGCCCGGCTTGAGCACCGAGAAGAAGCCCTTGAACATGCCTTCGGCCTGGCCGCTGCTGCGCCAGTTGTGCACGTTGCGGAAGGTCAGCACTACATCGGCCGAGTTGGCCGGGCCGAACACCGGGGCCTTCGGGTCATAGGCGACCACACGGCTCTTGCCGAACACCGCGGCGTCGCCGGCAAATTTCTTGTCCAGCCCGTCGCGGCTGCGCTGCTGGTAGTCGCGGCCACGTCCCTCCGCCACGGCCATCGGATCGACCACGGCGGCGACGTACTGGCCCTTTTCGTGCAGCAGCGGCGCGAGGATCTCCGAATACCAGCCGTTGCCCGGGGTGATCTCGATGACCGTCTGGCCCGGCGCGACACCGAAGAACGACAACGTCTGCGCCGGATGGCGGTAAGCATCGCGCTTGACGTTGGCCGGATCGCGGCGGCTGTCCTGCACGGCCTTCTGCACGGCCGGGGTGATCGCGACCTGCGCGTTCGGACCGGCGGGCTTGATCGCCATCGCGGGGGCGGCAAGCATCAGGGTGGAAACAGTGAACAGGCAGGCACAGGTCAACGAACGGGCTTTCATCGGCGAGCTTCCGGTAACGGGATGCCGCGAGCCTAGCAGCGAAGCGTGTACAGGTGTTCACAAAACGTTAGTGCGACGCAGCATTCCGGAACACTGTTTTGTGCCTGCTGCCGCAACGCTGTCACCACCCCGGCCGTATGCTGTGGAAAGGATTCCCAGGGAGAACATCACCCATGACTGCTACGCGCGAACTCGGTCGTTCCGGCCTCCATGTCGCCCCCATCGCCTTCGGCGGCAATGTCTTCGGCTGGAGTGCGGACGAGAAGACCTCCTTCGCCCTGCTCGATGCCTTCGTCGATGCCGGCTTCAACCTGGTCGATACCGCCGACGTCTATTCCGCCTGGGTGCCCGGCAACCAGGGCGGCGAATCGGAAACCATCCTGGGCCGCTGGTTCCAGCACAGCGGCAAGCGCGACAAGGTGGTGCTGGCGACCAAGGTGGCCAAGTGGTCCGAACACCCCGGCCTGTCGGCCGACAACATCACCGCTGCGGTGGAGGATTCGCTGCGCCGCCTGCAGACCGACGTGATCGATCTGTACCAGGCGCACGAAGATGATGAATCCACGCCGCTGGAGTCCACGCTGGCCGCCTTCGGTCGCCTGATCGAACAGGGCAAGGTGCGCGCGATCGGTGCCTCCAATTACAGCGCCGAGCGTCTGCGCGATGCCTTGAGGGTATCGGCCGACTACAAACTGCCGCGCTATGAAACGCTGCAGCCGGAGTACAACCTGTACGACCGTGCCGGCTACGAATCCGGGCTGGAAGCGGTGGTGCGCGAAGCGCAGTTGGGCGTGATCAGCTACTACTCGCTGGCCAGTGGCTTCCTCAGCGGCAAGTACCGCAGTGCGGCCGATGCGGGCAAGAGCAGCGCGCGCGGCCAGAGCGTGGTCGACAAGTACGTCAATCCGCGCGGGCTGCGCATCCTCACCGCGCTGGACGATGTAGCCAGCGCGCATGGCGTGAGCCCCTCGCAGGTGGCGATCGCGTGGTTGATCGCGCGCCCGGGCATCACCGCGCCGATCGTCAGCGCCACCAGTGTCGAGCAGTTGAAGGATGTGCTGGCGGCCGCGAAGGTCGCGCTGTCGGCGCAGGATGTGCAGCAGCTGGATGCGGCGAGCGCCGAACAGGCCTGAGCCCACCGGCAGGTCTGACGGAGGACAGCCGCCGCAGGGCGGCTGTGTCCGTTTGGGCTGGGCATTCCGCTCCCGGACCGGCCGGGCCCCGGGTCTTATCGGCTGGCCCGGCTGTCTTCGGCGACCAGCGCATGGTGCAGGCTCACCCCGGCGCGTACGCCTTCGGCACTGGCCAGGCTGATGTTGCCGACCAGCGTGGCATCACCCGCGGCATAGATGCCGGGCACGCTGGTCTGCTTGCCCGCGTCGACCTGGACCAGCACGCCGATCGGGCTGTCCTCCAGCACGCAGCCCAGTTGTTCCACCAGCGGTGTCGCCATGTGCTGCCGCGCGGTGACGAACAGCGCGCGCAGTTCAACCCGGCGGCCATCGGCGAGCACGGCGGCGCTCAGCGCCGGTGCCTCGCCTTCCAGGCCAACCACCGCCGCATGCTCGATGCTGACCCCGCGGCGCTGCAGCGCGGCCAGGTCGTCGGTCTCCAGCGTCATGCCGTGTGCGAACAGGGTGACGTCGCCCCAGTCGGCGAGAAGCGCGGCCATCGTGGCGGATTTCTCATGCCCGCCCAGCAGCCCGATCGCGCCGCCGCCGATTTCGTAGCCATGGCAGTACGGGCAGTGCACCACGCTGTGCCCCCAGCGCTCGGCCAGTCCCGGCAGCTCGGGCAGTTCGTCGCGGATGCCGGTCGCCAGCAGCAGCTTGCGCGTGGCCCAGGTGTCACCGTTCTCGGTGCCGACCACGAAGCCATCCACGGTCGGTTGGGCGGTGGTGACCGTGTCACTGATCCACCGCACCGTGGGGTAGTCCAGCAGCTGGGTCTTGGCGTTGCGCAGCAGCTCGGCGCCGGCGATGCCGTCCTGGCCGAGCACGCCGTGCGAATGCGCGGCGAAGCGGTTGCGCGGCAGGCCGCCGTCGATCACCAGCACCTCACGGCGGGCCCGCGCCAGGATCAGGGCGGCGGACAGGCCGGCGAAACTGCCGCCGACGACAATCGCATCAAAGGTCATGGGGAACTCCTGCAGCGTGGTGGGCCAGGTGGCGGGCGAAGGCCTCGCCCAGGGTGGCCAGGGTGGTGTCGCGCAGGCGGGCCTCGAGCAGGGCCTGAGCCTGGCGGTAACTGTCATCGAGCGCGTCGTTGACCACGCGCTGCACCGGGCAGCCGCGGCCGGTCTCGCGGGCGCCGGTGTGCAGCAGGGCAGGCGCACCGATGGCCACGTACACGTCATACAGCGTGATCTGCGCCGGTTCCCGGGCCAGCTGGCTGCCGCCGCCATGGCCACGCACGCTGGTGACCAGCCCACCCTTGTGCAGGGCGGACAGCAGGCGCCGGATCACCACCGGATGGGTGGGCAGGCAGGTGGCGAGCTGCTCGGAGGTGCGCGGGCCGTCCTGGCCGACCAGATGGGCCATCACGTGCAGCGCGTCGGAGAACTGGTTGCTGGCTTTCATGTAACAACGATAGTTACATATCAGTTGCCTGTCCAGTCCTGTTTTGTTCCATGCATGACCATATTTCATCTACACGCCATCATCACAACATTTAATGGAACGGTAACCGTGATTGGCGTCGCACTTCAGCCTGTTCCTGACAGACCGATACCGCATCGCCCTTCCTCACTTTTGATCTCTCATGACGTCCTCCGCACCGGCGCGTCCACGCGCCCTGAGTCTTCAATTCAAACTGCTGGGCGCGCTGTCGCTCGGCTTGGTCATCATCGTGCTGGCCGCCTTGGCCGGCCTGGGTTCGGCCTGGCGCAACCTCTCGGCCGAGGTGCCGGTCGAGGTGGCTCGCAAGGCACAGGCCGAGCTGTTGCAGCGCGAGTTCCGCCTGCAGGTGCAGGAGTGGAAGAACGTGTTGATCCGCGGTGCGGACGACGCACAACGCGAACGCCACCTGGCAGCCTTTGATGCGGAAGGACGCCGCATCGAAGCGTTGGCCGGTACGCTCGCCACCAGCCGCGACGAACAGACCCGCACGCTGGCCAACCAGTTCCTGGCCGAGCACCGCGCACTGGACGCTCGCTACCGCGGCGCGCTCGAGGCGTTCGCGGCCAGCGGTTATGACACCCAGGCCGGCGATGCACTGGTGCTCGGCGCCGACCGGGCCGTGGGCACTACGCTGGATGCGCTGGCCGCGCGTGCCAGCGAACGTGCCGAGTACGAAACCAACGCCACCTCCGAACGCGCACGCGCCGCGCTGGTCGCCTCGGCCATGGTCACGGCGCTGGCGGCGCTGATGCTGTTGGCGGTGCTCACCCTGTGGCTGCGCCGCGCGGTGATCGCGCCCGTGGTTGCGGTGGAGGCGGCCGCGCGCGCGGTGGCACGCGGTGATCTGGAGCATGCCGTGGTGGTGCGCAGCGGCGACGAGATCGGTCGCCTTGGCACCGCGATGCGCGAGGTCACCCAGACCCTGAAGGACGTGCTGGCCGCACAGGCGACGATGGCGCAGCGCCACGATGCCGGTGAGATCAGCTACCGCATGGACGCGAGCGTGTTCCCCGGCGGCTACGGCCAGATGGTGCGCGACACCAACACGCTGGTCGCCAACCATATCCAGGTGAAGCTGCGCGCGATCGAGATCATGGGCCATTACGCGGTCGGTGATCTGTCGGTGGACATGGAGCGCCTGCCCGGCGAAAAGGCGGTGATCACCCAGGCGCTGGATACGGCCAAGGCCAACCTCGGTGCGATCAATGCCGAGATCAAGCGGTTGGCCGCAGCGGCTGCCGTAGGCGATTTCAGCCAGCGCGGCGATGAAGCGCGCTACCAGCACGACTTCGGCGAGATGGTGGGCGGCCTCAACCGCCTGATGCAGACCACCGAGCAGGATCTGGGCGAGGTCTCACGCGTGCTGCAGGCGATCGCCGGCGGTGATCTCAGCGCGCGCATGCGGGGCGATTTCCACGGCGTGTTCGCCCGCATGCGCGATGACATGGCGCGTACCACCGGTCAGCTGACCACCATCGTCGGCGACATCAAGCAGGCCGCGCAGTCGATCCAGACCGCCGCGGGCGAGATCGCTGCAGGCAACAGCGACCTGTCGCGCCGTACCGAGCAGCAGGCAGCGAATCTGGAGGAGACCGCCGCCTCGATGGAAGAGCTGACCTCCACGGTGCGCCAGAACGCCGAACACGCACGCCAGGCCAACCAGCTCTCGATCAGTGCCGCCTCCGTCGCCTCGCAGGGCGGCGAGGTGGTCGGCCGGGTGGTCACCACGATGGGCGCGATCCAGTCCTCGTCGCGGCAGATCGCCGAGATCATCAGCGTCATCGACGGCATCGCCTTCCAGACCAACATCCTCGCGTTGAACGCAGCCGTCGAAGCGGCACGTGCCGGTGAACAGGGCCGCGGCTTTGCGGTGGTCGCCAGCGAAGTGCGTACGCTGGCGCAGCGTTCGGCCGGTGCGGCCAAGGAGATCAAGGCGCTGATCGATCAGTCCGTCGCCGATGTCRACAGTGGCGCAGCACTGGTACGGCAGGCCGGGCAGACCATGGGCGAGATCGTCGGCAGCGTGCAGCGCGTCACCGACATCATGGCCGACATCGCCGCCGCGTCGCAGGAGCAGTCGGCCGGCATCGAACAGGTCAACCAGACCGTGGTGCAGATGGACGAAACCACGCAGCAGAACGCGGCCCTGGTGGAGGAAGCCTCCGCGGCGGCACGCAGCATGGAAGAGCAGGCCGTGGCCTTGAATGCCGCGGTGGATGTGTTCGTGCTGGATGCCGGGCGCGGGGCGGTGAGCGGATTGGCGCGCGCGGCGTGATGCAGCCGTAGTGCCGGCCAGCGGCCGGCACTACCGGGCGTAGGGGGTGCCCACCATGGCCTGCGCCAGGTGATCCAGGAACGAGCTGATCCGCGCCGAGACCGCCGTGTTGCGGTAGTACACGGCGTGGATCGGCTGGCGTACCTCCACGGTGAGGTCCGGCAACAGCTGCACCAGGGTGCCGGCTTCGCGGTCGCGGTGGGTCATGAAGTCGGACAGGCAGACGATGCCCACCCCTTCCAGCGCGAGCCGGCGCAGCGTTTCGCCGCTGGAGACCGCCACCGCCGGGCGCACGTGCAGCAGCGCGTCGGTCGCGCCGGGCAGCGGCCAGTGATTGAGTGAATCGGGCTCGTTGAAACCCAGCAGGGTGTGCGTGCCCAGTGCCGCGACATCGCGCGGGGTGCCGTGCTGCTGCAGGTAGGCTGGGCTGGCCATCACGCGCAGGCGGCTGTGCGCCAGCGGCCGTGCATGCAGGGTGGAATCGGCCAGTGGCCCGATCCGGATGGCCACATCGGTGCGCCGCTCCAGCAGATCGATGTAGCGCTCGCTGCTGTTGAGCTCCAGCGCCACCTCGGGATAGCGCGCGCGGTAGCTCGCCACCAGCGGGGCGATCACGTGCAGCACGAACGGCATCGCCGCATCCACACGCAGGCGCCCGGCCGGGCGTTGACGCCGGGCGGCGATCTGCTCCTCGGCCGCTTCCACCGAGGCCACGATTGCGCGGGCCTGGGCCAGGAAGGCGTCGCCTTCCTCGGTCAGCTGCAGGCGACGGGTGGTGCGGGTCAACAGCGTGGTGCCGAGTTTCTCCTCCAGCCGGCCCAGTGCCCGGCTGACACCGGACGTGGTCTGGCCAAGCTGTTCGGCGGCGGCGGTGATCGACCCGCTGTCGATCACCGCGATGAAGGCCTGCATCTCATCGAGGGTGGTTTTCATGGCGGCGGCCGGGCGGAAGGGGCCCATTATTGACCATGGGGCAACAGTGATTGGCGTGAAGGCCGCTTTTTCCGCAAGAGTACGGCGCGCAGACTGCGCAGCCTTGCTCCCCACCGGTATCCGTCCATGTCCCGTGGTATCCCCTTGGCCTTGCTGGCGTTGACGCTGGGTGCGTACGCCATCGGCACGACTGAATTCGTCATCGTCGGGCTGATCCCGACCATCGCCGCCGACCTCGGCGTCACCCTGCCCTCGGCCGGGCTGCTGGTATCGCTGTATGCGCTGGGCGTGGCGGTCGGTGCACCGGTGCTTACCGCGCTGACCGGGCGCGTGCCGCGCAAGACCCTGCTGGTCGCGCTGATGCTGCTGTTCACCCTGGGCAACGTGATCGCCTGGATGGCCCCGGGCTATGGCTCGCTGATCGTGGCGCGCGTGCTGACCGGCCTGGCGCATGGTGTGTTCTTCTCGATCGGCTCGATCATCGCCACCTCGGTGGTGCCCAAGGAAAAAGCCGCCAGCGCGATCGCGATCATGTTCACCGGCCTCACCGTGGCGCTGGTCACCGGCGTGCCGCTGGGTACCTTCATCGGCCAGCACCTGGGCTGGCGCGCCACCTTCCTGGCCGTAGCCGGGCTCGGTGTGATCGCGCTGATCGGTAGTCTGCTGTTCGTCCCGCGCAACCTGCAGCGCAGCGCACCGGCCACCTTTGGCCAGCAGCTCGCCGTGCTCGCACAGCCGCGCCTGCTGCTGGTGTATGCGATCACCGCGCTCGGCTACGGCGGCACCTTCCTGTCCTTCACCTACCTGGCCTCGATCCTGCAGGACGTGACCGGTTTCTCGGCCAATGCGGTCAGTGGCGTGCTGCTGGTCTATGGCGTGTCGGTGGCGATCGGCAACCTGTGGGGCGGCCGCCTGGCCGACCGCCGCGGCCCGATCCCGGCGCTGAAGCTGATCTTCGCGTTGCTGGCCGCGGTGCTGTTCGCGCTCACCTTCACCGCTTACAACGCCTGGCTGGTGCTGCTGACCGTGCTGGCGCTGGGCGCGGTGGCGTTCGGCAACGTGCCCGGGCTGCAGGTATACGTGGTCAAGCAGGCACAGCGGTTCGCCCCGCAGGCCGCCGATGTGGCCTCGGGCCTGAACATCGCCGCGTTCAACGTCGGCATCGCGCTCGGTGCTTCGCTGGGTGGCCTGGTGGTCGATCACTTCGGCCTGATGCACACCCCGTGGCTGGGCGCTCTGGTGGTGATGGGCGCCTTCGGCCTGACCGCATGGAGTGGCCGCCTGGACCGCCGCGATGGGGTTGCCGACCGCGCCGAAGGCATCGCCGTGAGTGCGCATTGATCGCTCCCGGCAGCGGACCGACGGTCGGCAGTACGCGACAACAGCCGACCCACGATTCGTTTCACGCAACCGCAGCCGACAAACGGTCGGCTCTACGTCGCTTTACGGTGCACGGCGTAGCCTGCACCTCACCCCCATGAAGGAGTTTCCATGAGCATTCCCGCCTTCGGCCTCGGCACCTTCCGCCTGAAGGGCCAGACCGTGATCGACTCGGTGCGCAACGCACTGGACGTCGGCTACCGCGCCATCGATACCGCGCAGATCTACGAGAACGAAGCCGAGGTCGGTCAGGCCATCGCCGAGTCCGGCGTGGCGCGCGATGATCTGTTCCTCACCACCAAGATCTGGATCGCCAACTTCCACCACGACGCGCTGCTGGAGAGCCTGCGCGAGAGCCTGCGCAAGCTGCGCACCGACCATGTCGAGCTGACCCTGATCCACTGGCCGTCGCCGAAGGACGCGGTGCCGATGGCCGAGTATCTCGGTGCACTGGCCGAGGCCAAGTCGCAGGGCCTGACCCGCCAGATCGGCATCTCCAACTTCACCATCGCCCAGACCCGCCAGGCGATCGAGATCCTCGGTGCCGATGCGATCGCCACCAACCAGATCGAAGTCCACCCTTACCTGCAGAACCGCGCGTTGATCGCGTTCCTGAAGGAACAGGGCATCCATGTCACCGCCTACATGAGTCTGGCCTACGGCGAAGTGCTCAAGGACCCGGTCATCCAGGCCATCGCCGCGCGCCACCAGGCCACCCCGGCCCAGGTCGCGCTGGCGTGGGCGTTGCAGCAGGGCTTTGCGGTGATTCCGTCCTCGACCAAGCGCGACAACCTCGCCGGCAATCTGCTGGCCGCCGAGTTGCGCTTGAGCGAGGCGGACATGGCGCAGATCGCGGCGCTGGATCGGGGCCATCGCCTGGCCAATCCGGAGGAGATCGCGCCGGCTTGGGATTGATGGACAGCGCCCGACCGCTGGTCGGGCGCGGGATGGTGCGTGCCGGCCGCCGGCCGGCACCTACCGGAGCAACCAGTCCCGCATTGCCGCGCTGACTTCGTCGGGCTTCTCCATCGGGGCCAGATGGCCGCAATCGGGCAGCACCACCAGGGTTGAATCCGGCACCAGCGCGTGCATCGCCTCGCTGATCGCCAGCGGGGTGATGCGATCGTTCGCACCGCATACGATCAACAGCGGATCGCGGTACCCGGCCAGCATGTCATGGCCATCCACCCGGTCCAATGCGCTCTGGCGCAGGAATACGTCCGCACCCAGCCGCGCGGTCATGTCGCGCACGCGCTGCACCAGCACGTCATCATCCAGCCGCGAGGCATCGATGTAGCTGCGCATCAGGGTGTCGCCGAAGCCGTGGAATTTCCCGGGCAGGCGTACGCTGGCCCGCTGGGTCTGGCGTTGCTTGGCGCGCTCGGGCGAGTCGGCATGGATCGAGGTATCGACCAGGGCCAGCCGCAGCACCCGCTCCGGCGCGGTGCGCAGGATCGCCTGCGCCACGAAGCCGCCCAGTGAAAAACCAGCCAGGGCGAAACGCGCCGGTGCCTGCGCCAGCACGTCCTCGACCACCGCCTGCATCGTCTCGCCGCGGGTCTGGTCGCCGACGATGCACGCGGCGATATCGGACAGGTCGGCGATCTGCGCGCGCCAGAGTTCAGCGTCGTTGAGCAGGCCGGGGAGCAGCAGCAGGGGGATACGATCAGTCATGCCGTATTGTCGCCCCGCCCACGTGCCCGCGCCGTACCGCGATCGGCTCAGTGCGTTGCAGGATCGGGCGCCTGCGGCACCTGCACATCCTGCACCGGCAGGGTCACCACCATCACCGTCGAATCGTCCGGGTCGAGCCGGGTCTTGAAGCCCAGGCTCTGGCACATCGCCAGCATGGTGCTGTTCTCGCGCAGCACCTGGCCTTCGATGATGTTCAGGCCGAGCCACTGCGCGTACTCGATCATGATCGCCATCAGCCGCCAGCCGATGCCATGGCCCTTGAGGTCGGAGCGGATCAGGATGCCGTACTCGCCACGGTCGTAGTCCGCATCAGCGTGCAGGCGCACGGCACCGAGCATGTCGCCACTGCGCGGATCGATCGCCACCAATGCGATGGAGCGGGCGTAGTCGAGCTGGGTCAGGCGCGCGATGAACTCGTGGCTGAAATGCTTCACCGACTGGAAGAAGCGCAGGCGCAGGTCGTCATCGGTGACGCGCGCGAAGAAGGCGCGGAACAGCGCGTCGTCTTCGGGGCGGACCGGGCGTACAAAGGCGGGGGCGCCGTCGGACAGGGTGATGGTGCGCTCCCACTCCTTCGGGTACGGAAATACCGCGAAGCGTGGGTGGCCGCGGCCCTTGTGCAGTTTGCGGGACGGTTCGATCGCCACGCGCGCATCGAGTGCGATCACGCCGTCGCGGTCAGCCAGCAGCGGATTGATGTCGAGCGTGCGGATCTCGGGAATGTCGGCGGCAAGCTGGGCGAGCTTGACCAGGATCAGCGCGACCGCGCGTTCGTCGGCGGCCGGGACATCGCGGTAGGCCTTCAGGATGCGCGACACGCGCGTGCGCCCGATCAGTTCGTGCGACAGGCGCAGGTCCAGCGGTGGCAGGGCAATCGCCTTGTCGTCGATGACTTCGACCGCGGTGCCGCCACGGCCGAACACGATCACCGGGCCGAAGGTCGGGTCATCGGCGATACCCGCGATCAGCTCGCGCGCCTTGGGCCGCACGATGGTCGGCTGCACCAGTACGCCATCGATGCGCGCGTCGGGTCGCTTTTCATGCGCGCGCGCGATGATCGAGGTGGCCGCCGCATGCACGGATTGCAGGGTACTGAGGTTCAAGCGCACGCCATCCACATCGGACTTGTGCGGGATATCGGCCGAGAACACTTTGATCGCGACGGTGGCGCCCTGCTCCAGCAGCGGCTGGGCCAGGTCCATCGCCTCGTGGGCATCACGGGCCTGCATCACCGGCGCGGACGGAATGCCGTAGGCGCTGAGCAGCTGGTGGGTGGCGATCGGGTCCAGCCACTGCTGGCCGGCGGCAAGTGCGGCCTCCACCAGCGCGCGGGCACCGGCGGTATCGACCACGAAATCCTCGGGCAGGCTGGGCGGGGTTTCCATCAACGCGGCCTGCGCGTCGCGGTAGCGCACCAGATGCTGGAAGCCGCGGACCGCCTCGGCTTCGGTCGGGTAGGTCGGCACGCGCGCGGCATTGAGCGTGGCCGTGGCACGATCGTCGTTGCCCAGCCACACCGCGAACACCGGCTTGTCGCGATGGTGGCGCGGGCGCAGGCCGAGCGTGCGGGTCAGCGCCTGCGCGGCATCGGCCGAGGAGGTGAACGCGGTCGGCACGTTGACCACCAATACCGCGTCGTTCTCGGTATCGGACATCAGCGCTTCGATCGCCGCGGCGTAACGGTCGCCGTCGGCATCGACCACGATGTCGACCGGATTGCTGCGCGACCAGCCCTGCGGCAGCACCGCATCGAGTTGTGCGACGGTGGCCGGCGACAGCTCGGCCAGGCTGCCGCGCAGGGCCAGCAGCTGGTCCACCGCCAGCCGCCCCACCCCGCCGCCGTTGCTCAGGATCGCCAGGCGACGCCCGGGGAAGGTGCCGAGCCGGCCCAGTGTTTCGGCCGCGGTGAACAGCTCATCCAGCGCGCTGACGCGCAGCAGGCCCGCGCGGTTGAATGCCGCCCCGTAGACCGCATCGGCGCTGGCCAGCGCCTGCACGTGGGTATCGGCATCGGGATTGATGCGGATGTGGCGGCCGGATTTGACCACCACCACCGGCTTGGCGCGCGCAGCGGCACGCGCGGCCGACATGAACTTGCGCGCATCGCGGATGTGCTCGACGTACAGCAGGATCGCGCGGGTGCGGTAATCGGTGGCGAAGTAATCCAGCAGGTCGCCGAAGTCGACATCCAGGGTGTCGCCGAGCGAAACCACGGCGGAGAAACCGACCGAGCGCGCCACGCCCCACTCCACCAGGGCCGCGGCAATCGCGCTGGATTCGGAGATCAAGGCCAGGTCACCGGCCTGCGGGAAGTGCGCGGCGATGCTGGCGTTCAAGCGCGCATGCGGGGCGATCACGCCCAGGCAGTGCGGGCCCAGAATGCGCAGACCCTTGGGCCGTGCCGCCGCCTCCACCTGCGCGGCCAGCGAGCCCGGGCCTTCGCCCAGGTTGGCAGTGAGGATGATCGCCGCGCTGACACCGCGCTCGGCGGCGGTGGCCACCACCTGCGGCACGATGCTGGCCGGGGCGGTGATGACCACCAGCTCCGGCACCCAGTCCAGATCCTTGAGCCGCTTCACGGTGCGGATGCCATCGATCTCGCTGTAACGCGGATTGATCCAGGCCACTTTGCCGGGGAAGCCGGTGTCGCGCAGATTGCGCATTACCGCGCGGCCTGCGGAGCGTTCACGCGGGCTGCCGCCGATCACGGCGACCGACTGCGGGCGGAAGACGGCTTGCAGGTGGTAGGTGCTCATGCGACCAGACAGTAACAGGGACGGGGGTGATTAATAATCACCCCCGTCCCTGTTATTAACTACCTCCGTCCCTGTTAAAGCAGGGTCCCGCGCAGGATCATCGCGGCGATGCTGAAGTAGATGACCAGACCGGTGACGTCCACCAGCGTGGCCACGAACGGGGCCGAGGCGCTGGCCGGGTCGAAGCCCAGGCGCTTGAGGATGAAGGGCAGCATCGAGCCGGACAGCGAGCCGAACGTGACGATGCCGACCAGTGCCGCGCCGATGGTCAGTGCCAGCAGCTGCCAGTGCTCGCCGTAGTCGTGCAGGCCCAGCAGCTGCCAGGACACGATACGGATGATCGCCAGCACGCCCAGGATCGCCCCCAGGGTGATGCCGGTCGGCACCTCGCGCAGCGCCACCTTCCACCAGTCGCGCAGGCGCAGCTCACGCAGGGCCAGGCTGCGGATCAGCAGCGAGGTCGCCTGCGAGCCGGAGTTGCCGCCCGAACTCATGATCAGCGGGATGAACAGCGTCAGCACCACCGCGCGCGCCAGCTCGTCTTCGTAATGCTGCATCGCGCTGGCGGTCAGCATTTCGCCGAGGAACAGCACGCTCAGCCAGCCGGCCCGCTTGCGCAGCATCTCGAAGAAGCCGATCTGCATGTACGGCTTTTCCAGCGCCTCCATGCCGCCGAACTTGTGCACGTCCTCGGTGGATTCTTCGATCAGCGCATCCAGGATGTCATCCACCGTGACGATGCCCAGCACATGGTGCTGCGCGTCCACCACCGGGATCGCGAGCAGGTCGTGGCGGCGGATCAGCTGCGCCACCTCTTCCTGATCCAGCTGCACATCCACCGTCACCGGCGGGTTGACCTGGGCGACGTCGAGGATGGGCTCCTCGGGCAGCCCGGTGATCAGCCGGCGCATGGTGACCACCTGCACCAGCGCGCGGGTGTGCGGGTCCAGCACATAGATTGCGTAGACGGTCTCGCGGGTGCGCTCCACTTCGCGGATGTGCTGCAGGGTGCGGCCAACCGTCCAGTCCGAGGGCACGCTGACGAACTCGGTGGTCATCAGCGCGCCGGCGGTGTGCGCCGGGTAGCTCAGCAGCTGCTGGATCGCCTTGCGCGCCTCCGGGCTGAGCAGCGGGATCAGGCGTGCGCGCTCGTCCTCGTCCAGCTCGTGGACGATATCGGTGGCGCGGTCATCGGCCATCAGCCCGAGAAGGGCGGCCGCCCGGGCCACCGGCATGGCCGCTATCAGATCGCCGCCGCGGTTGAGTTCGGGCTGCTCGAGCATCTTCACCGCGCGCGGCAACGGCAACGCGGCCAGCGTGTCGGCGGCGCGCGACAGGCTCAGCGTGTTGAGGAATTCCACCGCGTCGGCGGTGTTGAAATTATCGAGGGGTGCGCTCAACGAGGCGGCATCGGCCACCGGGCGCAGCAGGTCTTTCTGGTTCATCGTATTCGCCTGTGGGTATCGCATTGCGCGACGCCAACGCTGGCGAACCGACCCGTGTCAGGCGGTGGCCATCGCTGGCGTCGAGCAAGGTCGACTTCTACTGTCGCTGGACATGGGTTGGGGACTCCGGAAGGGTTTACTGCCGACGGCGGACGCCAGCAGCGGCGGGCAGTCTGGACCCGGGTGTGACGCAGGTCAACCCTTGTCCGGGATGCCGTTCCGGTGGCAGTCGCCTTGGGCGCCCATGGCGGCCGCATAATACTGCGTGGCCCTGGCCACAGGCCCCGGCCGCCCCGGGGAGGCTTTCCACCCGCACGGCACACACCCCCATGAGCAGGTTCCCCCATGCATAGCGGCGCGCTCGAGCTGGCCCTGGTGCTGCTGCTGGCTGCAGTGATCGCGGTACCGGTGTTCAAGAAGCTCGGCCTGGGCGCCGTGCTGGGGTATCTGGCGGCCGGCGTGGTGCTCGGCCCGGATGGCCTGGGTTTCGTGCAGGATGCCGACCGCATCCTCAGCGCCGCCGAGATCGGCGTGGTGATGCTGCTGTTCGTGATCGGCCTGGAGCTGTCGCCCGCCCGCCTGAAGGTGATGCGCCGCTCGGTGTTCGGCGCTGGCGCGCTGCAGGTCGCGCTGAGCGCGCTGGTGCTGGGCAGCCTGTTGATGCTGGATCACTTCCAGTGGAAGAGCGCGTTGATCGTCGGCATCGCGCTGGCACTGTCCTCCACCGCGGTCGGGCTGCAGTTGCTGTCCGAGCATAAAGCGATCAACAGCGATTACGGGCGCCTGGGTTTTGCCATCCTGTTGTTCCAGGACCTGATCGCGATCCCGTTGCTGGCCGCGATTCCACTGCTCGGCGGTGCGCGCAACGACACCCTGCAGTGGAACGACGTGGCCATCGCCATCGGCGCACTGGCGGTGGTGATCCTGTGCGGCCGCCCGGTGCTGCGCCGGCTGTTCAACATCATTGCGCGCACCCGCAGCCCGGAGGTGTTCACCGCCACTGCGCTGCTGGTGGTGCTGGGCACCGCATGGTTCATGCAGGAGGCCGGACTGAGCCCGAGCCTGGGTGCGTTCCTGGCCGGTGTGCTGTTGTCCGATTCGGAATTCCGCCACGAACTGGAATCGCAGATCGAGCCGTTCAAGGGCCTGCTGCTCGGCCTGTTCTTCATCGCCGTGGGCATGGGCATCGACCTGGATCGCATCGTCGCCGAGCCGATGATGATCGCGGCAGGCGTGGCGATCCTGCTGGTGGTCAAGTTCGGCCTGCTGTTCGGCATCGGCAAGCTGGCCAAGCTGCGGACCCGCCACGCGGTGCTGCTGGGCAGCGTGCTGTGGCTGGGCGGCGAGTTCGCGTTCGTGGTGTTCAACGAGGCCCAGCGCGCGCACCTGCTTGGCAACGCCAACCATGATCGGCTGGTGGCGATTGTCGGCCTGTCGATGGCGATCACGCCGCTGCTGATGATCGGCCTGATCCGCCTGCTGGGCCGCGACGAGGGCCCCAAGACGCCTGCCCAGCCCGCCGACAAGGTCGACATCACCGATGTGCAGCCACAGGTGATGATCGCCGGCATGGGCCGCTTCGGCCAGGTGGTCGCGCGCCTGCTGACCGCGCAGAAGATCCCGTTCGTGGCGCTGGAATCCAATCCGGATACGGTCTCGGACCTGCGCCGCTTCGGCAACAAGCTCTATTACGGCGACCCGACCCGGCCGGAAATGCTGCGCGCCGCCGGCGGCGAGCACATCCGCGTCTACGTGGTCACGCTGGATGATCCAGACGCCAACATGCGGGCCACGCGGCTGATCCGGCGCATGTATCCCGATGCGGTGGTGCTGGTGCGCGCGCGTAACCGCCAGCATGCGTGGCGCCTGATGGACATGTCCGCCGAGCCGTTCCGCGAGGTGTTCGGGACGAGCCTGGAACTGAGCGAACGGATGCTGATCGCGCTGGGCATGTCGGTGGAAACCGCACGCAGCCATGTGCAGCGCTTCCGCGAGCACGACGAGAAGCTGCTGCGCGATCAGTACCTGGTCTACGACGACGAGGCGGCGGTGATCCAGACCTCGCGCGATGCGCGCGCGGACCTGATGCATCTGTTCGAGGCGGATGCGGAGAGTGAGGGGAAGGGTGTGGACGGCAACCCACCGCGTTGATGAACCTGCAGGTGCACCTGCCCGTGCCTCATTGAGCGCTGCCGGCCAGCGGCCGGCACTACCAGGCGGGGCTCAGCCGTTATCGCGCAGGAACCGGGCCATCGAAGACACGCCCGGCACCAGCGGTTCGAACTCCCCGGCGACGTCGATGAAGCCGCGCATCACCGCGATCTCGCGCGGGCTGCGGTTGAGCGCATCGCGCACGTCCGGGTCGGCGCCGGCACGCAGCAGGCGCTGTACCAGCAGCGGCAGGCCGTGCAGCGCCGCCAGATGCAGCGGACCGAAACCGCGCGGATCGCGCACCTCCAGCGAAACGTCTTCGTCGAGCAGGCGTTCCACCGCGGCGAGCACGATCTGCTCATCGCAGGCGGTACCCGGTTCGGCGCGTGCGCCAAGCAGCAGCAGCAGCGGCGTGACCGAGCCGGCGGCGGCCAGGTCCGGTTCGGCACCGGCCAGCAGCAGGGTGTCGAGCAGGGCCAGCAGTCGCGCGCGGTCGCGCGCACTGAAACCGTACAGCGCAGCGCAGTGCAACGGGCCAAGCTGCTGGGCATCGCCCGCGTGCACGTTGGCACCGGCGGTGAGCAGGCGCGAGACGATGTCGGGCAGGCCCAGCGCCGAGGCAAGCATCAGCACGGTGACGCCGCCCGGCAGGCGGTATTCCAGTTCGGCACCGGCATCGAGCAGGGCCGAGACGATATCGATCTGGCGCATGCTGACCGCCGCCGACAGGGGCGTCGCACCGCTGGCCGCGGCGTGCTGCGGATTCGCGCCACGGGTGAGCAGCAGGTCGACCACGGCCAGGTGCCCGCCCCCGGCGGCACGCAGCAGCGCGGTGCAGCCTTGGGCGTCGACCACATCAACGGCGAAACCGAGATCGATCAGGCGACGTACGGCATCGGCGTCACCGGCCATCGCGGCCGCCGGCAGGTCGCCGTCGCGCAGCGCGCGGCGCGGCAGCGGCCACACCCGCCAGTCCAGCCAGTCGGCCAGATCGCGGCGGCCGATCGACAGCGCCACGCCCAGCGGGGTCTGGCCGTCGGCGGCGCGGGCTTCGGGTGAGGCGCCCTGCTGCACCAGCAGCTTGATCGAGCCTTCGCGCGCGAGCGCGGTGGCCAGATGCAGGGCGGTCATGCCATGGCTGTCGCGTGCTTCACGGTCCACGCCTTGAGTGAGCAGGGCCTGCTGCAGCCGCAGCCAGCCCAGCCGCACGGCCAGCGACAGCGGCGGATCGCCGGCCGGCGATGGCGCGAACGGATCCGCGCCGCGCTCGAGCAGTTCAAGCGCAAGCTGTTCCAGCCCGCGCGAGGCGTGGTCGTGCTGGGCGCAGGCGCTCAGCAGGCGTGCCAGGCCACCGCGACCGGCCGGGGACAGGCCACGGCGCAGCAGCACCTGCAGCGCCGGCACCGCGTCGATGCCCCGCGCCAGCAGCGCGAACATCGGGGTATCACCGCAGGCATCCAGGACTTCCGGCGCCGCGCCGTGCGCGAGCAGCCAGTCCAGCGCCTGCGGATCCAGCGCCAGTTCGGCGTCGTGCAGCAGCGCACCCAGTTCCTCCGGCGCACACAGGCGGGCCAGCGCGGCCATGCCCTCCACGTTGCCGAAGCTCAGCGCTTCGCGCAGGAGCTCCAGCGGTGGGCGATCCGGCAGCGAGGGCGAGGCCGCATCGCTGTCGCCGGACATCACCAGCCCGTCGCTGACCGCGGAAGGCAGCGGATAGGCGGGATCCAGCAGCGAGACGATCGCCCAGCGCCCGGCGCCAGCAGCGATATCCACCGCACGACGGCCCTGCGGATCGGCCACATCGACGGCGATGCCCAGGTCACGCAGGCGACGGATCAGCAGCGGCGAGACGTTCTCGGCCATGCAGGCCAGCAGCACCGCGTTGCGGCCTTCGCCATCGACCGCATTGAGATCGGGGTGGTGCGGCAGCAGGTGTTCGACCACGCCGGCACGGCCACCCCGCGCGGCTTCCAGCCACGGGGTACGCGCCAGTGCGTCGCGGGCTTCCAGGTTGGCACCGGCAGCAAGCAGCACGTCGATGATGTCGACATGGCCGGCCAGCGCGGCTTCGTGCAGCGCGCTGCGGCGCTGGCGGTCGCGCGCATCGGCGCGGGCCTTGTGCTTGAGCAGCAGCTGCACACCGGCCGGATCGTCTTCTTCGGTGCCCGCAGCGGCAAGCAACACGGGCGTGCCCTCGGCCGGCTCGGTCTTGGCCCCGCGTTCCAGCAGGAACTTGGCCAGGCGCCAGTTGCCGACCTGGCAGGCCACGGCCAACGGTGACCAGCCATCGTCGTTCAGCGCATCCACTTCGGCGGCGGCATCGCGCAGCAATGCGGCGACGCCGGGATCGGAACTGCGCGCGGCGTGATGCAGGGGGGTGTTGCCTTCGCTGTCCACCGCACGCGGGTCGGCGCCGTTGGCGAGCAGGGTCATCACCGCCTCGGGGCGGCCGTGCCAGCTGTCGCGGGTGGCGGCCAGCAGCGGGGTCATACCGCGGTGCGGGGCGTTGACGCCGACGCCGCGGGCGATCAGTTCACGCAGCAGACGCAGGTCGGGCAGCACCGCGGCGAGCACGGCAAGGCTGCGCTGGTCGCGCCAGGCCGGATCGGGCAGCCCGTGCGGATCGGCGCCGGCCTGCAGCAGCTGCAGGGCGCGATCGACCCGGCCGCTGCGCGCGGCGTCATACAGCGCCGGCTGTTGTTCATGCAGGCCGATCGATTCGAGCGGCTTGGGCTCGGCGTAGGGCTCGGCAAAGGGCTCGTCGCGGTCACCGCGCGTCTCGGCCGGCATCGGCGCGCCCAGGGTCGTCGCCGGTGCGATCGCCTGGAGCAGCAGGTGCGCCAAGGGCGACAGCAGCACGACCGCGGCGGCGATCGGCCAATGCAGCGCGTCCGACACCAGGCCCGGCCACGCCGGCAGCACTACCAGCGCGCACACCAGCACCACCAGTGCGGCCACGGCCAACCCGCGCCAGGCGGTCAGGTCGCGCCCGGCCAGGGTCTGCCAATGGCGGGCCAGGCTACCTTCGCTGCGTTCCACGTCATTCCACAACGGCCAGGTCCGCCAGACCCCGAGCAGCGCGGCACTGACCGCCACGCTCAGGCCAAGCACGGCGGCCAGGCTGCCGCTGTCGTGCAGTGCGCTCAGCGGCCAGGCCACCAGCAGGGTCAGCAGCAGCGGGCCAAGCGACCACAGCGCCAGCAGCGCGGGCGCGTCATGGCGGACCACCTGGGGCAATGGCTGCAGCGGGCGCGTCCGGCGCCACCACGATACCGCCAGCGCGAACGCCGGCTGGGCCAGCGCGGCGCACACCGCACCGGGCACGCCACCGACGGCCGCGGCCAGGGCCAGCAGCACACCAAGCGCGGCCGCAGAGGCAACAGCGCGGGGGCGTTGGGATTCAGTCATTGCGTCGCGCGAACCGGACCGGCGCCAACGGGGGCGGCGGCAACTGCAGGTGGAATCCACGCTCGGTCAGGTTCTGGCGCACTTGTGCGGCATCGGCCTGGGCGAGGCGACGGTCGGGAGTCAGGGCCACTTCGAGAACGAACTGGAACGGCGCCAGCGAGGCCTTCACCGCGTCAGGGATGACCGAGAAGTCATCACGAACGGCGAGATAGACGAAGCTGTCCTGCTTGCGTTGGCTTTTATAGACGTAGGCTTGCATGCCGCAGGGCTTTGCCCAGGGTAGTGAATGACATTGATTGTGGAGGAAAGCTGGCACAGGTGAAAGCTGCGTGCACTGTCCCCTGTCGGTTTTCCGTCGCGCGACAGCATCAGGTTCATCAATGTCGCGATGTCGTTCAGCTGGGCGCCGCTGCAGTCTGCCCATACCGCCGTGATGAATGCGTGGCCGCGGCGGGTCTGTCGGTGCCCACGGTCGTCCCATTCCGCAGACCACCGCCCACAAGGCGGTGGTCTTTCGGCTTACTTCACCTTGGCGTAGGTGCCCTTCAGCGCCACGCCGGCCAGGATCGTGCCCGCATAGCATTCGTAGTTGGTGGTGCTCTTGAACTCGTTCTTCTTGTAGTAGCTGACGATGTCGACCACGGCGTTGGCGCCGCGCGACTTGGCGCCGTCCTGCAGCGCGCGCAGCGCCGACAGGGCCACCCAGCGGCAGGCTTCGGCGTCGCTCTTGTTGGCCGCGTTGGTCTTCTTGTTGGTGACATCCTCGCCCAGGCGCTGCAGCACACTGACGTTCTCGCCGGCCAGATAGAACTTCACGCTGCCGTCGATGCCCACATTGCGGGCTTCGGCGGAATTGACCAGCTCATGCAGCGACTGCTCCACGCGGGTATCGCGGGCCTGGGCGGTGCTGGCGACAGCCAGCAGGGCGGTGGCGGCCATCAGGGTAAAACGACGCATTCAACTTTCTCCTTGTTGGGGACGCGAGGGGTTTACGGAAACGGCCGGCCCGCACGGCAGGCCGGAAACAGCGGTCAGTCCTGCCAGCGGCGGAAGATCAACGAGGTGTTGATGCCACCGAAGGCGAAGTTGTTGCTCATGACGTGGTCGGTCTGCAATGCACGCCCTTCGCCGTCGATGTAGTCCAGCGCGCCGCAGCGCGGATCGACCTCGTGCAGGTTCAGGGTCGGGGCGAACCAGCCGTCGCGCATCATCTCGATGCTGAGCCAGGCCTCGAAGGCGCCGCAGGCCCCGAGCATGTGCCCGACGTAGCTCTTGAGCGAGCTGATCGGCATGCCCGGGCCGAACACCTGGTGGGTGGCCTGGGTTTCAGCGATGTCGCCGTGCTCGGTGGCGGTGCCGTGCGCGTTGACGTAGCCGATCCGATCGGCAGCCAGGTCAGCATCTTCCAGCGCCAGCCGCATCGCCTGGGCCATGGTGCCGGCGCTGGGCTGGGTGACGTGCTGGCCGTCGCTGTTGGTGCCATAGCCGACCACTTCGGCCAGGATCGTGGCACCGCGTGCCTGTGCATGCTCCAGCTCTTCCAGGATCAGCGTGCAGGCGCCCTCGCCCAGCACCAGGCCATCGCGGTGCGCATCGAACGGGCTGGGCGTGGTCTGCGGCGCATCATTGCGCACGCTGGTGGCGAACAGGGTGTCGAACACCGCCGCGGCGGTGGCGTCGAGCTGCTCGGCACCGCCGGTGACCATCACCGTCTGCTTGCCGCTGCGGATCGCTTCATAGCCCGAACCCACGCCCTGGCTGCCCGATGTGCAGGCGCTGGAGGTGGTGTAGACGCGGCCGGACAAGCCGAAGAACACGCCGATGTTCACCGGCGAGGTGTGGCTCATCATCTTCAGGTAGGTGGTGGCGCTGATGCCTTCGGTGGTGTGCTCATGGAGCATGCGGCCGAACTCGGCGGTGGCCTCGTGGCTGCCCGAGGACGAGCCGTAGGCCACGCCGGCCATGCCACTGCGCAGCACCGGATGGCCGAGCAGACCGGCCGCCTCCAGCGCCAGCTCGGTGGCACGCACCGACATCACCGCCACCTTGCCCATGCTGCGGGTGGTCTTGCGGTTGTAGTTGGCGGGCAGTTCGAAATCTTCAGCCGGTGCAGCCAGGCGCGTGTTGAGGCCATCGAAGACCTCCCACTCGGGGATGTAGCGCACCGCATTGGTCCGCGCCTGCAGGCGCGCGCGGATGCTCGCCCAATCCTGCCCGAGCGGGCTGATGGCAGCGGCGCCGGTGACCACGACACGACGATCGGGGCGGGCCATCAGACCATGCCTCCGTTGACCGAAATCACCTGGCGGGTGATGTAGCCGGCCGATTCGGAGAGCAGGAAGGACACCGCCGCAGCGACCTCTTCTGGCTGGCCCAGGCGATTGGCGGGAATCAGCTTGAGCGCGTGCTCGACCACTTCTTCATTGACCATCTCGGTCTCGATCAGCCCGGGGGCCACGCAGTTGACGGTGATCGCGCGGCTGGCCAGCTCCAGCGCCAGCGCCTTGGTGGCACCGATGATGCCGGCCTTGGCCGCACTGTAGTTGGTCTGGCCGCGGTTGCCGACCAGGCCGGACACCGAGGACAAGGTCACGATGCGGCCCGGTTTGCGCCGGCGCACCAGCGGCATCACCAGGGGGTGCAGCACGTTGTAGAAGCTGTCCAGGTTGGTGTGGATGACCGCATCCCAATCCTCGGCCGGCATCGCCGGGAAGGCGCCGTCGCGGGCGATGCCGGCGTTGCAGACCACCCCGTAATACGTACCGTGCTCGGCGATGTCCGCTTCCAGCGCAGTGCGCGCGGCATCGCGGTCGCTCACGTCGAACATCAGCACCCGGGCCTGCCGGCCCAGCGCCTGGATCTCGGTCACCACAGCCTGCGCGTCTTCGATGCGGCTGCGGCAATGCACCACCACGTCGAAGCCGTCGCGCGCGCAACGCAGCGCCACGGCACGGCCGATGCCACGGCTGGCGCCGGTCACCAGCACGGTCAAATTCCCTGTCATGCCTCTCCACTCTCCAGATAAGCCGCTGCATCCGTAGGTTGGAACACGGAAACGTTGGCAACTGCCACTTCGATATCGCCCGCCAGGATCCGGCAGGCGAACATGCCCAGGCCATTCTCGCCCAACAGCTCGCAGTTCGCCTCCACCCGCAGGCAGCTGCCGGCGGCAAAGTACGGCTGGTGGGCGGTGTAACGACGGCTGCCGAGCAGGAAGCCGATCGAGGGTTCCGCACCGGTCTGCCAGGCACGGCACCCAGCCCAGGCGGCGATCGCCTGGGCCATGTATTCGACCCCGACCCAGGCGGGCACGCCGTCGGGGGTGCAGAACAGGCCCTGCGTCGGGACGTCCACCTCGACCGCGATGGACTCGTCCTGCCAGGCCACGACGCGGTGGATCAGGCGCATGCTGTCGCGGTGCGGAAGCACGGCGTTGATGTCGGGGGGCAGCGGCATGCTCATCCCTTGGCCAGTGCCAGCACGGCATTGCTGCCGCCGAAGGCGAATGAGTGACTGAGCACGTGCTGCAGCGGCTGCGCGGCACGCGTCCCCGGTGCCACCAGCGCCAGTGCCGGCAACGCGCCATCGGCCTGCCCATCCCACCAGTGGGTGGGCAACTGCTGGTCAGGGTTGTCGGCCAGTGTCATCCAGCACAGGGCCGCTTCGATCGCGCCGGACGCACCCAGCGTGTGCCCGGTCAGCGGCTTGGTCGAGCTGGCCGGCACCTGCGTGCCGAGCACAGCGGCGACCGCCTGGCTTTCCATCGCATCGTTGTGGCCGGTGGCGGTGCCGTGCAGGTTCACGTAGTCGATCTGCGCGGCCGTCAGGCCGGCCCGTTCCAGCGCCTGCTGCATCGCATCGATCGCCCCGCGTGCCTGCGGATCCGGCGCGGACATGTGGTGCGCATCGGAGGATTCCCCCCAGCCGGAGAGCCGCACCGGGCCCGGCTCACGGGTCATCAGGAACAGCGCCGCGCCTTCGCCGATGTTGATGCCGTTGCGGTTGACGGAGAACGGATTGCAGCGCGCCGCCGAGACCGACTCCAATGCGCTGAAACCCGCCACGGTGAACCGGCACATCGAATCGGCGCCACCGGCCACTACGGCATCGACCGCGCCGGCCTGCAGCAGGCGCGCGGCCGACATCAGCGCCTTGGCGCTGGACGAACAGGCGGTGGAGATCGTCCACGCCGGGCCGGTGCTGCCGATCCGCTCGCGCACGAAGCGCGCGGCGGTGCCCATTTCCTGCTGGGCGTAATGGAAATCGGCCGGCCACACGCCGTCGCGGTGATGCGTACGCAGTGCGTTCTCCGATTCGCCGATGCCCGAGGTGCTGGTGCCGATGATCACCGCCACACGCGCGGCACCAAAGCGCGCCACGGCAGCAGCCACGCCCGCGCGGATCTGCTCCAGCGCCGCGTCCAGCAGGCCGTTGTTGCGGCCACGCAGGGCCACCGGCAGGGCGGACAGGTCCGACAGCGGCGCATGCACTTCGCCCAGCGCCAGCGTGCGCCCGGGGAGGATCGCAGCGTTGTCGCGCAGGCCACCGGGCTGCGCCGCGAACAGGCCGTCGCGCACCTGGGCGCGGTCGGCACCCAGCGCGCAGATCACGCCCAGCTCGTTCAGATAGACCGCGCTGCTGCTCACTCTTGGCCCTGCCCCATGTCCATTGATTCGATCACCAGTTCATAGCCCTCGGCCAGGTTGCGCAGGCGCACGCGGCCATCGGGCAGCGTGTCGCGCACCAGCCAAGGCGTGCCGCCCTGCACCAGGCTGCGCACGCCATCGGTCTCCTGCAGGGTCCAGCCGGCGGGCAGCGCGGCGCGGATCGCCGCCGCCGGCCACAACGCGAACTGCAGGTCGTCCAGCACGCGCTCGCCGCGCACCTGCGGCGGCAGCCATGGGGCGCGGGTCTGCTCCAGGTGCTGCCCGTCCCAGACCATGCGCACGCCGGTCTGGCCCATCGCCTGCACGGCCAGCCGCACCTGCTCGGCGTCCACTTCCAGCAGCGCATCCAGCTCGCGCGCGTGGCTGCCGAAGCGGAACTGCAGGCGCTGCTGCAGCTGCACCGGTTGCGGCAATGCCGATGGCGCCAGCTGCAGCGTGGGCAGCTGCACCAGCGGTGTGGGCATGCGGGTGCTGGCACACGCGGCCAGCAGCAGGCTCAGCAACAGGGTCAGGATCAGGCGCTGCACAGTTCCTCCAGCACGCGCAGGCGCCGGCCCGTGGCATCGGCGACATACGGGTTCTGCGTATCCCAGGCGTAGCCGGCCAGGATCGAGGAGATCATGCGCCGCACCTCCGGCTGCGGATCGGGATGGTAGATGATCTTCTGGAAGCCACCGGCGTACCAGGCTTCGACAAAACGACGGAAGGTCTTCACCCCGGCACGCAGCGGCACCGAGAACGCCTGCTCCCAATCCACCGTCTCACCAGCATGCTCGCGCGCCAGGCACGCGCTGGCCAGCTGCGCCGACTTGAAGGCAATGGTCACGCCCGAGGAGAACACCGGGTCCAGGAACTCGCCGGCATTGCCCAGCAGCGCATAGCCCTCACCCCACAAGGAGGAGACGTTGGCCGAATACCCGGTGATGGTGCGCACCGGCAGCACCGCCCATTCGGCGTTCCTGAGCAGGCGGGTCAGGTTCGGGTCTTCGCCGACGATGGCCTGCAGCTTCTCCAGATCGGTACCGGCGTAGCGCTCGAAGAAGCTCGGCTCGGCGACCACGCCCAGCGAGCAGCAGCCGTTGGAGAACGGAATCGTCCAGTACCACACGTCCACGTGCTCAGGATGGGTGGTGATCAGGATCTTGTTGCGGTCAAACCCCGCGCCGGCCGGAATGTGGTCGCGCACGTGGCAGAAGATCGCGCCGCGCACCGGGAAGTTCGACGGCGACTCCAGCTTCAGCAGGCGCGGCAGCAGCCGGGCGAAACCACTGGCGTCGAGGATGAAACCGGCCTCGATGGTGTATTCGCTGCCATCCGGGCGGCGCACCTGCACCTGTGCCGGGCGGCCAGGCTGTACCGAGAGCACTTCATCGCCGAAGCGCAGCGTGGCGCCCATGCGCTCGGCACCGCGCGCCAGCACATCATCGAAGTCGGCGCGCTGCACCTGGTAGGTGGTGCCCCAGCCCGGCGAGAACTTGTCGCGGAAATCGAACTCGGTGGTCGCTTGGCCGCGCACGAACGCGGCACCGTTCTTGTACTGGAACCCGGCCTGCACCACGTCCTGCAGCAGCCCGGCGGCCTCGATGTACTCCATGCTCTGCGGCAGCAGGCTCTCGCCGATCGAGAACCGCGGGAACTGCTGGCGCTCCAGGATCAGCACCTGGCGGCCCTGCTGGCGCAGCATCGCAGCGGCCACGGAACCGGCCGGACCGGCGCCGATGACCAGGATTTCAGTACGTTCCACGTGCGGATTCATCGGTACATCCTTGATCAGATCAGGTGAGGAAAACGCGGTCGCTCAGTGTGGGGCGTCGTGCGGCGGGGGGCGGAACAGCGGCGAAATCAGCCAGACCAGGCCGATGCCGAACAGCAGGGTCAAGCCGAACGCGCGCAGCGCCGGCGTGGCCGACAGCCCGAGCAGGCCGAACGACAGCCAGGTGCTGGCCGCGCCAACGCACACGGCCAACCAGGCACTGGCATCGCCGCGGTGCTCGATCAGGAAGATCCCGTAGTCGATGCCCATGCCAAGCAGCAGCATGAGCGCGAGCACGTTGAACAGCTGCAGCGGTTGCCCGAACAGGCCCAGCAGGGCCAGCGTCAGCGCACCGGCAACCAGGGTCGGGGCGAGCACGCGCCAGGCCTGCCCGCGGTAGCGCCAGTACAGCACCGCGAACACCAGCGCGATACCGATCAGCAGCAGGCCGCTCATCAGCTTGCGGTAGTGCTTGAGCAACTGCGAGAAATCGGCGGTACGGTCGACCCAGCGCACACCATCGATGCCCTTGGCCTGTGCTTCCAGCAGGGCCAGTGCATCGGCGCGGGAGAGGTCATCGACCATCACCACCGACGCCACGCCCTGCCCGACCGTGCCCAGCCACAGGTGGCGGAACGGCATCGCCGCCGGCGATGCGAGGAAGGCTTCGGCCTGCAGATCCTGCGCGGCATAGGCGGGGCGCAGCAGCGGCTCACCCACGGCCTCACCGACCTGGGCCAGCACCTGCGGCTCGACCTTGGCCGTCAGCGCGGCATCGGCCTGCTGGCGCTTCTGCGAAGGCAGCCAATCGCTGATCGCACGGTAGCCGCCGATCTGCTTGTCTGCTTCCAGCACGCGCAGGCGGTCGATCAGCGCTTCTTCGCGCTCGAGCACCTGCTCGGCGGTGTCACCCTGGACCAGATAGAACTGCGCCGGGCTGGGCATGCCCAGCATCTGGCTGATGCGGATCTGCTGGGCGATCAGCTCCGGTGGCGAGGACTGCAGGCTGCGCAGGTCGTCGTTGGTCTGCAGGCGCGCGATGCCGATCGCCGACAGCAACGTCACCACGCCCAGGAACATCGCCGCCTTGCGCCCATGCAGGCGCGGCCAGCGCTCCAGCGTGGCGCCGAGCCAGCGGGCAAAGCCGGTGCGACGGATTTCGCCGCCATCCAGCCACGGGAACCAGAAGATCACGGTCAGGAACGCGGCCGCCAGGCCCACCACCGAGAACAGCGCCATCTGGCGCAGCCCCGGGAACGGGGCCAGGCCCAGCGCGAGATACGCCAGCGCGCTGGTCAGCAACGCCAGCCACAGGCCCGGCAGCAGATGCCGCAGCAGTTTCCAGCGACGGTCGGCCGGCTCGGCCTGGCGCGAGGCGAACCAGTGGATGCCGTAGTCCTCGGCAACACCGACCAGTGACGCACCAAACACCAACGTGAGCACGTGCACCTTGCCGAACACCAGCACCGTCACCGCCAGCGCGACACCGCAGCCGATCAGCAGCGAGGCGGCCACCAGCAGGATCGGGCGCAGCGAGCGGAATGCCAGCCACACCAGCAGCAGCACCGCGGCCAGCGAGCCCCAGCCGATCGTGTTGATTTCCCAGTTGGCCTGCACCGCAGCGGCCTCGGCATGCAGCGGCACACCGGCACGCAGCACCTCCAGCCCCGGCGCCTGCCTGGCGGCGGCCTCGGCGGCGGTATCCAGCAGCAGATCGATATGGCGCTCGCCATCGAGCTGGAACGCCGAGCCGACTGTGTCGTACTGCACGATCGACCAGTGCTTGCCATCGGCCTCCAGCAGGCCGTCGTCGCCCATCTGCAGGCCCGAGCCCAGCGCGCGTTCCTGCCACCACTGCGGCCACAGCGACAGCGGATCCTGGCGCCACTCGGTCAGGCGCGGTGCGCCCATCGGGCCGTACAGCGCCGCCAGCGCCGACTCGGCCAGGCCTTGGGTGGGTTCGTTCTGCAGCCGCTCGCGCTGTGCGCTGGTCAGCAGGCGATCGCGATACGGTGCGTAAAACGCACGGGCCTGATCGAACCAGCCCTCGATCGAGCCGCTCTCCTGGAGCAGGGCCTTGCCGTCGGCGCTGTCGCGCAGGGTGGCGCGGAAGGTCGCCTCGGCCGCCTTGGTCTGCGCGGCATCGGTGCTGCCCAGCAGCACCACGATCTGGCGCGCATTGGCATCGGCGATGCGCCGGGTGACATCGGACAACAGACGGTCATGCGCGTCCTGCGGCAACAGCGCGAGGATGTCGGTGTCGATCCGCGATTCGCTCTTCCACAGCTGCCACTGCTGCACGCCCAGGCCGACCAGCACCAGCAACCAGGCGATGGCCAGCCAGCGCCAGATGCGCTGCAGTCGGCCGTTCGAGGTCAGCACGTCATTCAAACCTGCGACCCTCGTCGGTGCTGAGCGTGGCCGGCGTATCGCTCATGCCGGCAAACTGGATGCGGGTGACATCCTGGTTGGCCTCGTTGATCTGGACCTCGCGCACGTAACGGTCGCCGCTCAGGGTGAGCTGCGCGAACACCTTGCCGAGCATCGCCGAGCGCGGGGTCAGCTGCATTTTCCAGGCGTTGCCGGGCAGCACCTCGACCTTGACCGTGAACTGCGCCGAGAGCGCCTGCGCATCGCCACTCATCAGCGCGAACATGATCGCGTTGACCGAGCGCATCGCCGGTTGCTGACGGCCATCCAGTTCGACCCGGCTGCTGCCATCGCTTTGCCGGCTGAGGATGCGGTCCCGGGTGACCACCACCTCGGACGGGAACGGCTTGAGCGTGGTCCAGATCACGCCGTGATCCTGGGCCAGCACGAAGCGGCCCTGCGAGCGAAGCGGGTTCTTGAAGCCGGCGACCTGCTTCTCCTGGGAGAACTCGCCACGCAGCACGTCGACCTTGGCTACGCGTTGTTTGACGGCCTCCACATCGGTGGCGGCAAGCGCCGGGGCGACCATGGCCAGCATCACCAGCACGCACAGCGTGCGCAGGAAACGGTTCATTGCGGTTGCACTCCCAGACGCTCCCACAGCACCGGCGGGCACAGGTAGAGCATTTCATTGGTGGCCGCGTCGACCGCGACCTGGATGGTGTGGGCGCGGGTCAGCGTGGTACCGCTGTCCGCATCCAGGATGTCGTAGGCGATCTTCAGGCGGTTTTCCCACTCGGTGATCGTGGCGCGCACGCGCAGCGCCTGGCCGTACAGCAGCGGCCGGATGTACTTCACCCGCGCATCGACCACCGGCCACAGGTAGCCGGAATCACGCATCTGCGGATAGTCATAATCGTGGCGCTGCAGCAGTGCGCAGCGCGCGATCTCGAAATACTTGAAGTAATTGCCGTGCCAGACCACTTCCATGGCGTCGCAGTCATGGAAGGCCGGCGACAGCGTTACCTCGCAGCTCAGATCAGGCGTCGACATACAACTCCCAGCGCTGTGCGCGGATGTCATCCAGCAGGGCGCGCAGCTCGCCATCCAGCGCGCGGTCTTCCTCGATCAGGGCAATGCGCTCGGACAGGTCCTGGTACATCGCAGCCAGATCGCCGTGCAACGTCGCCTTCATGCCGACGCGCTCGCGCAGCGCCACGCCCTGGCGGGCAGTGATCAGCAGCGCGGCGACGACCTGTTCGGTCAGTTCGATCACGCGCAGGCAATCGCGCGCGGCGATGGTGCCCATGCTGACCTTGTCCTGGTTGTGGCATTCGGTGGACCGCGAGAACACCGAGGCCGGCATGGTCTGCTTGAGCGCTTCGGCGGTCCAGGCCGACACGCTGATCTGCAGCGCCTTCAGGCCATGATTGATCGCTGCACGCTCACCGGTGGCGGCCGACAGATTGGCCGGCAGGCCGTGGTTGAAGCGCGCGTCCACCACCAGCGCCATCTGCCGGTCGAGCAGATCGGCCAGGTTGGCAATGGTGTTCTTCAGCGCATCCATCGCAAAGGCGATGTGGCCGCCATAGAAGTGCCCGCCATGCAGGATGCGCTCGCCCTCGACGTCGATCAGCGGGTTGTCGTTGGCGCTGTTGAGTTCGGTTTCGATCAGCTGGCGGAAGAACGGCAACGCGTCCTGCACCACGCCGATCACATGCGGCGCGCAGCGCAGCGAGTAACGGTCCTGCAGGCGCTGTTCGTTGCGCGGCGGGCGGTCGCTGTGCAGGTCCTGGCGCAGGCGCGCGGCGATCTGCATCTGGCCCGGGTGCGGCTTGGCGGCAAACAGCATCTCATCGAAGTGATGTGCGTTGCCGTCGCTGGCCAGCACGTTGAACGCGGTCAGGCGCGTGGCGAGCCTGGTCAGGTAGTCGGCGCGGTCATACGCCAGGCAGGCCAGCGCCGTCATCACGGCGGTGCCGTTCATGATCGCCAGGCCTTCCTTGGGGCGCAGCCGCAGCGGGGCCATGCCAACCTCGGCCAGCACCTCGGCGGCCGGGCGGCGCGCCCCCTGGTACATCACCTCGCGCTCGCCGCACAGCACCGCGGCCACGTAGGACAGTGGGGTCAGATCGCCACTGGCACCGACCGAACCCTCGGCCGGAATCAGCGGCAGCACGTCGTGGCGCAGCAGGGTGGCCAGGCCCTGCAGCAGCGGGTGGCTGACGCCGGACATGCCACGCACCAGCGAGGCCAGGCGTGCAGCGATCACCGCGCGGGTCTCCTGCGGATCCAGGAAACGGCCCAGGCCACAACCGTGGTAGGTGAACAGGTGATGCGGCAGCTCGGCCACCAGCGCCGGCGGAATGTTCACCGTGCACGAATCGCCGTAGCCGGTGGTCACCCCGTAGATGACACCATCTTCGCGCAGCAGGCGATCAAGGAAATCCGCGCCGCGCTGGATGTGCGAGGTGAATGCCGCATCGTCGGTGACGACGGCCTGTGCCTGCCGCTGCGAGAGCGCGACCACGTCTTCGATGGTCAGCGGCGCATCGCCGAAGCGGACGGAGGGTGTCTGATCGGCCTTACTTGCCATGCGATGCCTGATCCCAGAAGGGGAAGAAATTGAACCAGTCCAAGGGTGCCTGGGTGACCTGAACTTCCAGCCACCGGGCGAAATCTTCAGCCTGCGCAGTCAGCGCGGCGTCACGCGAACCGCGCGGCAATACGATGCGCTCGGTGAAGTGCTCAAAACGCACGCGGTAGCCTGCGCCGTGGTGCAGGCAGGCCATGGTGTAGACCGGGCACGCCAGCGCCGCAGCCAGCACGTAGGCGCCGATCGGGAACTGCGCGGTGTGGCCGAGGAACGAAGCCGGTACCGTGCGACCGCCGCGCAGCGGCACGCGATCGCCGACGATGGCCACGAAGCCACCCGCCTCGACCCGGCGCTGCAGCTCGACCGCGGTGGCCGGGCCCATGTCCGTGACCTGCAGCAGTTCCACCGAGGCCAGCGGATCGAGCCGCTGCATCAGCCGGTTGAAACGCTGCGCGTGCGCGGTGTGCACCAGCACGGTGATGTGGAAGCCGGGCACCTGCTCAGCCAGCACCTGGCACAACTCCAGGCACCCGATGTGCGCGGTGAGGATCAGGCCGCCTTCACGGCGCGCGATCTTGTCCAGCACCAGGTCGCGCTGCAGATAGATGCGCTCGGGTGGGTAGCGACCGCCCAGGCCCAGCAGCTTGTCGAGCATGGTGTCGGCAAACAGCGCGAAGTGCTTCAGGCTCTGCCAGCGGCCCGGCGGTGCGGAAAACACGCCGGTATGCGCCTGTAGACGCTGCAGGTACTGCAGCGAGGATTGGCGTGCAACCCGGTTGGTCAACCAGTGGCAGAGCACCACCGGGTAGACGCACAGGCGGAACGGCCAGCGCCCGAACCAGCGGTGCACCCAGCACAGAAACAGCACGCCGGCGGCCGAGGTCGACTCGCCGATGTCGGCCCAGTGCGGCGCGCTCTCAGGTGCAGGCGTGGTCATGCGCGAGGACCTGCGATGCGCTGCCACAGCAGCCGCGGCGCGCGCCACAGCATCCCGAAGAACAGGCGCGCGTGCATGCGGCTGATGCGCACGTTGTCGCGCCACACATCGAAGTGCGAGACGCCATCGCTGGGATAGGTCACCGCGGTCGGCACATTGATCACCTTCACCCCACGCCAGAACAGCCGCACCAGGATCTCACTGTCGAAATCCATGCGCCGGCCGATGGTTTCCTCACCGATCAGGCGCGTCACCGGTGCCAGCGGATACAGGCGGAAGCCGCACATCGAATCGCGGATCTGCAGCGACAGCGTGTTGATCCAGACCCAGATGTGCGTGGCATAGCGGCCGTACAGGCGCGCCTTGGGCACGCTGGCATCGTAGGCGGGCGTGCCACAGATCACCGCCTCCGGCTGCGCCTGCGACAGCGCGACGAAGCGCGGGATATCGCCGGTGTCGTGCTGGCCATCGGCATCGATCTGCAGCACATGGCTGTAGTCCAGACGCGCGGCCTCGGCGAACCCGGCCAGCATCGCGCCGCCCTTGCCCTGGTTGACCGCCAGCCGCAGCAGCGTCACCTGCGGTGCGTGCGCGCGCGCCAGGGCATCGAGCACCTGCGCGCAGTCCAGATGCGAACCATCGTCCACCAGCAGGCATGGCAGGCCACTGGCCAGCACGCCCTGCACCACCGCGCCGATCGCGTGCGCGTGGTCGTAGACCGGGATCACCACCAACGGGGCGAAGGCAGGCCTGCTCATGCCACTGCCCGTGTCATCACGCATCGCCGAACACCACCCGGCCGCTGGCATGCACGCCATGGTCGGAGACATAGCGGAAGCTCATTGCCGATTTCGCCGCATCCCAGCCCAGGCTCAACTGCAGGCAGTCGCCAGGGCGCGCCACATGCTGGAACTTCACCGCGTCCATCCGTACGAACCGCGGCGGCATCGTGAAGGCGCTGCGGCCGTAGTGGATCGCCCAGTCCAGCTGAACCACGCCGGGCAGGATCTTCGCCTGCGGGAAATGCCCGTCGAACGCCACCAGGTCAGGATCCAGAACAAACTGCAGCGACGCGATGGTGTCATCGCGCTGCTGCCACTCGGCCGTCGGCATCAACGGGCGGAACAGCGCCGCCAGTGCCGCGGCGGTGACCTTGCCCTGCGCGTTGACGGGGAGGTCGTCGATGAAGCGCCAGCGGCGCGGCCGGGTCACGGCGTCATGGCTGCGGGCCAGATGCGCGCTGAGCTGCTGCGCCTGGCGGCGGCGCTCGGCGTCGTCCCACTGCGCGACCCCGGTCGCCTGCGGCACCACCACGGCGGCCAGCTGCTCGCGCGCGCCCGGCAGCACCAGCACCCGCACGTCCTGCACCGCCGGGTGCGCACGCAGCTGCTGCTCCAGGGCATCCAGCGAGACGCGGCGCTCTTCGATCTTGACGATGCGATCGGCGCGCCCGAGCAGGCGGAAGCTGTGGCCATCGTCGGCCACGGCACGGTCCTGGGTCAGCCACCAGTCCTCGCTCGCCAGGTGCGGCGAGCGGACCGCCAGGCAGCCCTCGTCGATCCGCCAGGCGACGCCGGGCAACGGATGCCACTGCGGCCGCGCTGCACTCCAGCGCCGCCACGCAACGCCACCGGTCTCGCTGCTGCCGAAGACTTCAGTCGGGGCCACGCCCATCAAGGTGCGCACCTGCAGCGCCGCCTCGGTCGGCAACGGCCCCCCAGAGGAGAACACCGCGCGCAGCTGACCGTCCAGCGAGGACCAGTCCAGCTGCTCGGGCAGGCGTTTGAGATGGGCCGGGGTGGCCACCAGAACTGATGGCTGGCCGCCCAGCGCGCTGATCAGGTCTTCGTGGAAGAACCGGCGCGGCTGGATCGCGCGCCCGGCCACCAGCGGCCACAGCACCCGGAACAGCAGCCCGTAGATGTGCTGGTGGGAGACCGTGCCCTGCACCTGCGCACCGTCGAGCTGCTCGCCGAAGGCGGCCTGCAGCGCATCCACCTCGCGGGTCAGCTGGCGCATGCGTTTGACGATGGCGCTCGGCGCGCCGGTGCTGCCGGAGGTGAACACCACCAGCTCCAGCACCGCTTCGTCCAACGGCTGCAGCACCTGATCCGGATCGGCCGCCGCATCGGGCTGCAGCGGCGCATACCGGGCCGGCACGTCGCCGGCGAACCCGGCCACGCACGGGCTCAGCCCTTCCAACGTGGCCGGCAGGTTGTCCCCGCCCAGGAACACCCGCTTGCCGGCATGCCAGGCACCCAGCAGGGCGGCGGCGAAGCTCAGCGTGTCATCGAAATACAGGGCCCAGTCGGTGCCGGGCGCACGCGCGAACGCCTGCTGCCAGCCGAGCACCTGCGCGCGGAACTGCGGGTGCTCCACCACGGTGTCGCCGGCGATCCCGACGATGCGGCCCGGCCGCGGGGCCAGCGCCAGCCGGTCCAGTGCGATCCACTCAGCCATGGGCATGCGCCGCCTTGACCCGTCGCCGGACCAGCCATTCCCCGCCAAACAGAGCACCCATCATCACGTACGCCAACACTCCGTTGTAGAACGCCCACACTTGGTTGGACGCCCACAGCGCCGTGGCCAGGGCCAGACTTCCGTTGAGAACAAAGAACCCGCACCAGATCCAGGTCACGCGGCGGGTGTAGATCACGGCGAACGGCGGCAGATCCGGCTCGCTCAGCCGCGCCAGGCGCTCCACGGCACTCGGCCCGAAGCGCAGGCTGGTGGCGAAGATCACCAGCATCACCGCGTTCACCAGCGCCGGGTACAGCTTCAGCGGCAGCGCCTCGTTGAAGGCCGTGGCGACCAGGGCGAGTACACCGGTGCCGAGTGCGGCCACCCACCACACCGCCTGGCGGGTGGTCAGCGCGCGCAGCGCGGCCAGGGTGAACAGCAGCAGCGACAACCAGCGCGGCTCGAACCGGCCCAGCGACAGGTAGACCACCAGCGGGTATGCCAGCGACAGCAACGCAAACGCCGCGACGCGTACCCGGACCATGGTCAGTCTTCAGCGATGGCCGTCAGGCGGCCGCTTGACCGGGCAACAGCCCGTGCACCACATCCACGATGTCCTGCACGGTGCGCACCTGTTTGAACGCTTCCGGCTGCAGATTGCGGCCGAGCAGCGGCTTGAGCTGCACGATCAGGTCGACCGCGTCGATGCTGTCGATGTCCAGGTCGTCATACAGCCGCGCCGCGGGCGTGATACGGCTCGGCTCGATCTCAAAGCTGTCCTTGAGGATCTTGACGATGCGCTCGAAAAGTTCGTTCTTGGTCATGGGTAAATCCTGACGCGCCGTTAGGACGGCTGGCGTGCGGCGACAAACTCGCTCAGGGCACGCACGCTGGAGAAATGGCGACGGGTCTCTTCCGAATCGGCTGACAGGCTGACACCGTACTTTTTCTGCAGGGCCAATCCAAGTTCCAGCGCGTCGATGGAATCCAGGCCCAGCCCTTCAACGAACAGGGGCGCGGCGGCATCGATGTCTTCGGGAGTGATGTCTTCCAGTGAAAGCGATGAAATGATCAATTCCTTGATCTCGTGCTCAAGTGCTTGCACGGGTCGGGTCTCCAGCGAAGTCGAAGTAATGGACAAGATGATCGGTCACACGCCGGGCGGCCAAGGCATCCCCCCTGGGCGCATCGCCGATCTCGTTCAGAAACGGGGCAATCGGGAGATCCTCCCCGACTTCCAGCTGAACGTGAAATCGCCGTGATGGCACACGATACCATTTCTGGCCCTTGGTCAGGGTCGGCGGGGTGCAGGTGATCCGGACCGGCGTGATGTCCAGCCGGCCCCGCACCGCGATGTTGGCCGCCCCGCGCTGCAGGCGCAGCGGCTGGCCCGGCACGGTGCGCGTGCCCTCCGGGAAGATCACCAGGTTGCCGCCGGCCTGGACCGCGGCGATGCAGTCATCCACCAGCCCCGCCCCGTCATCATTGGAGACGTAGCCGGCGGCCCGGACCGGGCCGCGCATGAACGGATTGCGCGCCACGGCCTGCTTGACCACGCAATCGGCATTGGGAAGCTGGGCGATCAGCAGCACCACGTCGATCAGGGTCGGGTGGTTGGCCAGGATCAGCAGGCCGTTGCGCTGCAGGCGTTCGCCCCCGCGGATCTCATAGGTCATCAGCCCCAGCCGGTGCATCAGGCCGACGTGGGTGGCGAAGCTGCCTTGGACCAGGCGGCGTGCCAACACGCGCCGGCGCACCGGCTCGCGGATCAGCAGCAACGACAGGAACAACAGACCGCCCAGCACCAGCCCCCCGATCCCGAAGGCGGCAAAGCTCAGCCCTGTCCCCAGCACCCGCCAGGCATGGTTGATCCGGGCCGGCCAGCGCTCAGCCATGGCGTTGCCAGGCCCAGCGTTGGCCATCGGCGTCCAGCGCCAGCGCCGGTTCACCGGCCAGCAGGAAGCGCAGCACGTCCAGGCCATGTGGCAGCGCCTCGGAGGGGCGGTCTTCACCACCGTCGCCCCAGCCCAGCGACAGCCGGGTGCCCGGACCGTCGGCCGGCCCCAGCCGCCAGCACCACGCGAAGAACGGGTCGGGTTCGTCGGCGAAACCCGCGTAGACCGGCGGCAAGGCGGATTCATAGACCACCAGACGCACCTCCGGCGCGCCATCGGCCAGCAGCCCGAAGGCCTCGATGCAGGCGGTCTCGACGGTGGCGCGGCCGGCGGCGAGGGCCAGATAGTTTCCCCGATGCCCACGGGCGATCGAATACAGGGCGCCGATCGCGTTGTGCACCGAAAGACCAAAGCCGGTCGGCGACATCGGCTGGTCCGCGCTCAGGGTATTGAGCAGTTCCATCGAGCGGGCCACGTCGCCATGCCGCGAGGCGAACACCAGTGGCACCTGGCCACCGTCGTCAGGCTGCTCGCACCAGCAGGCGGTCTGGATCGCCATGCGGCCCAGCCGCTCGATGCGGCGACGCTGCATGGCCGGCACTTCGGACAGTGCCGGGGTGTCCTCACCGGTTGGCAGCCAGGGGGCCTTCGCCCACGCCTGCCACTGCTCGCGGGTGGTGATGCCCGGCGCCCACGCCGCCCAATCAATTACAGAAAACTCAATCATTCCCGCCAACGTGATGGATGGGTACCAAGAGAAGGCCGTCGACATCGCCTGGCACCGGTGGCGGTACCGAGAAAGGAGCGCACGCTATCATGACACTCTCGGCACTGGCAGCATTCACATCCTGAAATGAGCAACATGATCGACAACGCAACAGCTCCGGCAGTCGCTATTCCCTCCTCCGGACCTGCGTTGTTCCATGTGGCCTACGTCCCGGCCGCGCAGCGCGATGCCGCGCTGGCCGACCCGCAGACGCTGGCCGTGTTCGGCTTCGGCCTGCGCCACGCCGCGCTGGATGACCCGCGCTGGCTGCAGGTACCGCTGGCCGAGCAGGGCCCGGCGCAGATCGAGGTCTGGCGTGGCGGCACGCCGGTCGCGCACGGCACCACCGATGGGGTGCGCTGGTCGCACACCGACGGCCTGCTGTTCGGGGTGCTGGAGATCGACGAGGTCGACAGCGATATCGAGTCGGCTGCGGCCGAGGCCTACGCGCGGATGAGCGCGTTCCTGTCGCGCTGCGGCTATCCGCATCTGCTGCGCACCTGGAACTATCTGGACGCGGTGACCGAGGGCGATGGCGACGATGAACGCTACCGACGTTTCTGCGTGGGCCGCGTGCGGGGCCTGCGTGAACTGGATGAAGCCGGACTGCCGGCGGCGACCTGCATTGGTCGTTTCGACGGTGAGCGCCGGCTGCAGGTGTATTGGCTGGCGGCGCGCGAGCCGGGCCTGCCGCTGGAGAATCCGCGCCAGGTGAGCGCGTTCCGTTATCCACGCCAGTACGGGCCGCAGTCGCCGAGTTTTTCGCGGGCGTTGCTGCCGCCGTTGGCCACAGGCCTGCCGTTGCTGCAGTCGGGGACGGCGGCGATCGTGGGGCATGTGTCGCAGCACACGGGGGCGGTGGATGAGCAGTTGCGGGAGACGCTGAGGAATCTGCAGAGTCTGGTGGATACGGCGCGCGGTCAGCGGCCGTCGCTGTCGCCGGCGTTGGGTTCGACCTCGGTGCTGAAGGTGTATGTGCGGCGCGCGGAGGATATGGCGGCGGTGACGGCGCAGATGGCGGCGCTGCCGACGGCGCCGCCGTTCGTGGTGTTGCACGCCGAAGTGTGCCGTGCGGAGCTGCTGGTGGAGATCGAGGGGCTGCACGGCTGAGTTCGCGGCGGCTGTCGTTCCCTTCGCCGGCTGCAGGCCCCTGTAGTGCCGACCGCTGGTCGGCTGCCTTTGACCCTTCTTTTACGGTTGGCTTTTTCCAACCGACGACGCAGACTCTGCCGGGCGAGGGCGGCCAGACCCTGCCGGGACCGTTGGAGCGGCATGGATGCCGCTCACGAGCCCCCATGGATGGGTTTACGGCGCGTCCGGGCAGGGTCTGACCGCCCTCGCCCACACGGAACCGGGAATAGCCACCGCGCTTTCCTCAGTGATACCCCACATCCGCCCGCACCTTTCCGCGGAACACCCGGTACGACCACGCCGTATAGCCCAGGATCACCGGCAGCAGGATCACCAGCCCGACCAGGCTGAAGCTCAGCGACGAGGCCGGCGCAGCGGCCTGCCACAACGTCATGCTCGGCGGCAGCAGGTACGGCCACATGCCCAGCACCAGGCCGATGAAGCCGAGCACGAACAGGGCCAGCGTCAACAGGAACGGCGGCAGATCGCGCTTGGGGTGCATCGCGCTGCGCCACAGCGCGGTGGCGACCGCCAACGTCAGCAAGGGCACCGGCGAGAGCCACCAGAAGTTGCCATCGCTGAACCAGCGCGCCATCAAGCGCGAATCCAGGAACGGCAACCATGCGCTCACCAGGCCCATGAACACGATCACCGCCACCACCAGCGGGCGGGTCAAGGTGCGCGCGAAGGTCTGCTCGCGGCCCTCGGTCTTGAGGATCAACCAGGTACTGCCGAGCAGCGCGTAGCCGAATACCACGGCTGCGCCGGTCAACATCGAGAACGGGCTGAACCAGCTGAAGGCGCCGCCCACATAACGGCCATCCACGACCTGCAGGCCCTGCACGAGTGCGCCGAGGATCACGCCCTGCGCGAAGGCGGCCAACAGCGAACCCAGGCCGAAGGCCACGCTCCACAGCTTGCGCGAGCGGTGCGCCTTGAAGCGGAACTCGAAAGCCACGCCGCGGAACACCAGCGCGACCACCAGCAACAGGACCGGCAGGTACAACGCCGACAGGAGCGCGGCGTAGGCCTTCGGGAAGGCGGCCATCAGCCCGGCCCCGCCCAGCACCAGCCAGGTTTCGTTGCCGTCCCAGATGGGCGCGGCGGTATTCATCATGATGTCGAGCTGCTCCTCATCCTCGGCCATCGGCGCGAGGATCCCGATGCCGAGCACGAAACCATCGAGCACCACGTACATCAACACACCAAAGCCGATCACCGCGAACCATGCCACCGGCAGCCAGGTCGTCATCTCCATCTCAGCGCTCCTCCAGCGGTTCATCGGCACCGGACAGCGGCCGCGCCGGGGTGTGGCTGCCGGCATCCAGCGCCGGGGCCGGGTCATGCGGCTTGGGACCGGTGCGGATGATCTTCACCAGGTACCAGACGCCCCAGCCGAACACGAACGCATAGCCGACGATGTACACGCCCAGCGACAGCGCGGTCATCCACGCGTTCTGCGGACCCACGGCATCGGCCGTGCGCAGCACGCCATAGACCACCCACGGTTGCCGCCCCATCTCGGTCACGAACCAGCCGGAGATCAGCGCGATGAAGCCGCTGGGCAGCATCCAGTTCCAGCCCCGGATCAGCCAGCGCGACTGCAGCAGCTTGCCGCGCCACCACTGGAACGCCGAGACCCAGGCCAGCAGCAGCATCAGCGTGCCCAGCCCGACCATCACCCGGAACGCGAAGAACACCGGCACCACCGGCGGCCGGTCGCTGGCAGGCACCGAGGTGAGCGGATCGAAGGTGCCGTCCAGCGAATGGGTGAGGATCAGGCTGCCCAGGCGCGGGATCGCGATTTCATAGTCGTTGCGCTCGGCCTTTTCATTGGGCACCGCGAACACCACCAGCGGCACGCCCTTGCCCTCGCCTTCGGAATGCCAGTGCGCTTCCATCGCCGCGATCTTCATCGGCTGGTGCTTGAGGGTGTTCAGGCCATGCATGTCGCCGACGAAGATCTGTACCGGCACCGTCAGCGCGGCGAAGCCCACCGCCGCCAGCAGCATCTTGCGCCCGGCTTCGCGGTGCACGTCCTTGCGCAGGTACCACGCGCCCACACCGCCAATCACGAAGCAGGTGGTGATGAACGAGCCCAGGGCCATGTGCGCCAAGCGGTACGGGAAGGACGGGTTGAAGACGATCTGCCACCAGTTCTGCGGGTGCACGATGCCATCGACCATCGCGTAACCGGCCGGCGTCTGCAGCCAGCTGTTGGAGGACAGGATCCAGAATGTGGAGACCAGCGTGCCCAGCGCCACCATGCAGGTGGAGAAGAAATGCAGGCGCGGCGAGACCTTGCCCCAGCCGAACATCATCACGCCCAGGAAGCTGGCTTCCAGGAAGAACGCGGTGAGCACTTCATAGGTCAGCAGCGGGCCGATCACCGTGCCGGCGACCTCGCTCAGCCGTGGCCAGTTGGTGCCGAACTGGAAGGCCATGACGATGCCGCTGACCACGCCCATGCCGAAGGAGACCGCGAAGATCTTCTGCCAGAAGAAATACAGTTCGCGCCAGACCGGATTGCCGGTGCGCAGCCAGCGCGATTCGACAAAGGCCAGCCAGCTGGCGGTACCGATCGTGAAGGCCGGGAACAGCACATGGAAACTGATGACGAACCCGAACTGGATCCGGGACAACAACAACGCGTCCAAGAGACGCCTCCGACTGGCTCTGAAATCCGCACCAGTCTGGGCCTGTATCCGTGAAAGGCACATGCGACCCGGTGACGCGCTGCTTCACTTTGTCGCAGGCGCGGCGGCACCGGCCAGCACGGTCACGCGCGTGATCGTCTTGAACATCGAATCGCTCCTTGAAAGGGATGTCTCCCGTGAACCCCGGGGTTCATGGCCACCGTAGAGCCGGTTCCGGGCTGTCGACGCGCTGCTGCCCTGCGGGGGGCGGGGCAAGGCAGCGCAAGGCCTGCGCCGTCCGGGCGCAGGTCGGGATCGCCCTTCGCCGCGCGTGGAAGCATCACTGGCGGGACGACTTTGCCGATCCCGGCCATGGGCCGGTGCCATGACCTGTGGCCCCTTCCCGCGACCCTTGCGGCTGCTACGCTTGCCGGGTTTTCCTCATTGGTGCCGCCCGCAATGCCCAGAACGCTGCCGTTGTCCCTGTTGCTGCTCGCCGCCCTCGGCGGTGCTGCCCATGCGGCGCCGACGCCGATCACCATCGAGCAGGCCATGGCCGACCCGGACTGGATCGGTCCGCCGGTCGAGAGCGCGTGGTGGTCCTGGAACAGCCAGCAGGTGGAGTACCAGCTCAAGCGCAACGGCAGCCCGGTGCGCGATACCTTCCGCCAGCCGGTCGCCGGCGGTGTGGCCGCACAGGTTGGCGATGACCAGCGCGGCACCCTGGATGTGGACAGCCCGGTCTACGACAGCGCACGCCAGCGCTCGGCCTTCGTGCGCAATGGCGATGTGTTCGTGCGCGACCTGCGCAGCGGCGCGCTGAGCCAGCTGACCCGCAGCACCGAGAAGTCCGGCGCGGTCAATTTCGCCCGCGACGGCGGCGTGATCTGGCGCACCGGCCAGAACTGGTTCCATTGGACCGCCGCCGCCGGCGTGCAGCAGGTCGCCAGCCTGAAGGCCGAGAAGAATCCGGACGACGCGCCCAAGGCCGATACCCTGCGCGAGCAGCAGCTGCGCACCCTGGCCACGCTGCGCAACGACCGCGCCCAGCGCGAGGCACTCAAGGCGCAGGAAGCCAGCTGGCGTCGCGCCGATGGCACCCGCGCGCCGGGCCCGGTGTATCTGGGCGCGGATGTGGAGATCGTCGACAGCGTGCTCTCACCCGATGCGCGCACCTTGATCGTGGTCACCAAGCCGAAGAGCTTCGATGAAGGCCGCGGCGGCAAGATGCCCAAGTACGTGACCGAATCGGGTTACGAAGAGTTCGAGGACACCCGCACCCGCGTGGGCCGCAACGACCCGGAACCGAACGCGCTGTGGCTGGTCGATGCCGTGGCCGGCACGGTCAGGCCGCTGTCGCTGGACGGCCTGCCGGGCATCGGCACCGACCCGCTGGCCGCGCTGCGCAAGGCCGCCGGCAAGGACGCCCTGAAGGGCAACCGCCCGGTGGAAGTACTCGGTGGCCCTGGCGCGCCCGGCATCCGCTGGAGCGCCGATGGCCAGCAGGCCGCGATCATGCTGCGCGCCAACGACAACAAGGACCGCTGGATCGCCAGCGTGACCCCGTCCAGCGCCAAGCTGGAGACGCGTCATCGCCTGACCGACAGCGCCTGGATCAACTGGAGCTTCAACGATTTCGGCTGGTCCAACGACAACCGTACGCTGTGGCTGCTGTCCGAAGAATCCGGCTATTCGCACCTGTACACCCAGCAGGGCACGGCCAAGCCGCAGGCACTGACCGGTGGCAAGTGGGAAACCTCGATGCCGGTGCCCAGCGCCGACGGCCGCGGCTTCTACTTCCTGTGCAACCAGCAATCGCCGGGCGATTACGAAGTGTGCGCGGTGGACACCGCCAGCAAGCAGGTGCGTGAGCTGACCGCGCTCAACGGCGTGGAAGACTTCTCGCTGTCCCCGGACGGCCAGCAGCTGCTGGTGCGTTACTCCGGCGCCTACCTGCCGACCCAGCTGGCCGTGGTGCCCGCCGCCGGTGGCCAGGCCAAGGTGCTGACCGACACCCGCACCGCCGAGTTCAAGGCGCGCGAGTGGATCCAGCCCAAGCTGGTGCAGGTACCGTCCAAGCACGGCGCCGGCGTGGTCTGGGCCAAGTACTACGGCCCGGAGACCTTCGAGCCGGGCAAGCAGTACCCGATCGCCATGTTCGTGCACGGCGCCGGCTATCTGCAGAACGTGCACCAGCAGTACCCGGCCTACTTCCGCGAGCAGATGTTCCACAACCTGCTGGCGCAGAAGGGCTACGTGGTGCTGGACATGGATTACCGCGGCAGCGCCGGCTACGGCCGTGACTGGCGCACGGCGATCTACCGCAACATGGGCCACCCGGAACTGGAAGATTACAAGGACGGCCTGGACTGGCTGGTCGCCACCAAGCAGGGCGACCGTGACCACGCCGGCATCTACGGCGGTTCCTACGGCGGCTTCATGACCTTCATGGCGCTGTTCCGCTCGCCGGGCACGTTCAAGGCCGGCGCCGCGCTGCGCCCGGTGGTCGACTGGCACCAGTACAACCACGGCTACACCGCCAACATCCTCAACACCCCGGACATCGACCCGGAGGCGTACCGCAAGTCGTCGCCGATCGAATACGCCGACGGCCTGCAGGATCACCTGCTGATCGCGCACGGGATGATGGACGACAACGTGTTCTTCCAGGACTCGGTCAACCTCACCCAGAAGCTGATCGAGCTGCACAAGGACAACTGGACGATCGCGCCGTACCCGCTGGAACGCCACGGCTATGTGCGTGCCGATTCCTGGCTGGACCAGTACAAGCGCATCCTCAAGCTGTTCGAAGAGAACCTGAAGTAATCCAGCGATGACGTCGGTCCCCACTGACGTGCAGCACGCCGCGGCGACGATCGATATCGTCGCCGCGGTCGTTTTCGATGCCGGCGGCCGCGTGCTGGTGGTGCGCAAACAGGGCTCGGAGACCTTCATCCAACCCGGCGGCAAGCCCGAGCCCGGTGAAGCACCGTTGGTTGCCTTGGCGCGCGAGCTCAAGGAGGAACTCGGGGTCACGTTGGACCCGGCCACTGCCGTGCCGCTGGGCCGGTTCGAGGCCTGGGCGGTGCACGAAACCGGGCACCGCGTGCGGGCCAATGCTTACCTGGTGACGGTCACCGGTTCGCCGCGCGCGCAGGCGGAAATCGCCGAACTTGCGTGGGTGCCGCTGCGCCCGCCGCATGGCCTGCGCTTGGCACCGTTGAGCGCAGACCATATCCTGCCCGCGGCCGCGACCGCGGTGGCTGCGACCTAGATGTCGCGGCCTGCCCAACCAGGACACCGGATGTCAGCGACGCTTCCCCCGCCATTGCCTTCCTGCACGCCACACCCCAGCGGGGAGGGTGCGCCTGGATTTCTCGCCCCCCTGCTCAAGTCCGTGCTGCTGGTCTGCCTGGTCACGGCCGCGCTGTGGGCGGTGCTGGCACTGATTGCGATACCCCTGTCGGGCTCGGAGGCGCTGCAGGCGCTGCTGACCGATGAAAACCTCCACTGGCTGCCCGGCTGGGTGGATTGGCTGCTCACCCACCCGGTGCTCGCCAACGTGCTGCTGTGCGTATCGAGCCTGGTGGGCGTCCTGGCGTGCTGGGGCATGCTGCGGCGCTGGCGCTGGGCGTGGGGATCGTTCGTGGCGCTGCTCGCCATCACGGCCGTGCTCAATGGGGTGGTGGTCTGGGGCGTCGACGATGCCTTCCGCCACCTGCTGGCGCAGCTTCCGGCGGAGACCTATTCGCTGGAGATACTGCAACTGCGCAGAGACCTGCGGGTACTGCGCGTGATCTGGGGCGTACTGATGGGCCTGACCGCTGCAGCGTTCGCCGTGCTGCATGGCTGGCTGATCGTGCGCCTGTGCGCGCCCGATGTGCGTGCACTGTTCCGCCGCTGAGATGTTTCCCGCAGCGCCACGGTGCGCTGCACGACCTGCAAGGATGATCGTGTGACTGTTTCCCTCCCCCTTCTGCGCCGCCACGGCTGGCGCACGACCCTGTTCACCCTGCTCACGGCGGTCAGCCTGCCGGCGGCCGCGGCAACGCAGACGATGGTGTGCGGCATGTTCGTGTCCGAGGACACCGGCACCACGCTGACCCTGCACAGCGCGAACGAGGGCGTGCGGCAGATTCCCGGGCGGGCACCGGAGCCGTACGTGCTCAGCCGCCTCGGCGACGAGCTGAAGCTGGCCGACCTGGACAACGGCGGCGTCGGCTCGCTGACCCTGGAAGACAGCGGTCGGCGGCTCAGCGATCGCTTCAATACGTACCGCCTGCAGAAGGCGGCCAGCTGTCGCCCCGCCGCGATGTTCCCGCCCGGATCGTGCCGGGCCGAGATCGGTACCTGCCTGAACGACACGCTCTTCGCCAGCAACGACCGCCTGCGGCAGTGGTGCCGTGAGGATGTGCCGGCCGCCTGCAAGCGTCTGCTGGCCAATTTCCAATCCGAGGCGCGCGAGGCCAGGACGCTGGCGGCGACCCAGGACGATGCTCCGGAGCTGCCTGAGCCGGAGGTCTGCAAACCCGCGTCCGCGGCGTACGACCAGGCCGCCTGTCTGGAGGCCGCGCGCGATGCCATGGGGCAAGCCTTGGCCAAGGCGCTGCTTGGCGGGCTCAGCGCAGCCAAGGCGTCACCGCTGCCGGCCGCGCAGCTCGATGAGATCACCACCCTGTGCCGGGCACAGACCGGCGGCACGTTCTGCGCCAACGCTGCCGAGGCGTTGTGGGACGCCGGCCGCCTGATCCCGGCCCGCGATGCACTGCAGCGTGCGTGCACCGTGGGCAAGGACCCGCGCGCCTGTGAGCGTGCAGCGCCGCTGACCACGCTGGATGCCAGGGCACTGACCCCGATGGCAGCCACCGCCCTGCCCTGCGGCAGCTATGTCGCCAGCCAGGGCCTGATGGACCATCTGCCGTTCGGCGATGGCGGCATGATCGACAGCGGCTTCGGCGGCAAGCTGCGCGCGCGGCTGGTCGATGGCGACATCCGTGTGCGCCATGACCAGGGCGACGACTTCGTGTTCAAGCGCCTGGCCAACGGCAACCTGATCGGCATGGACAGCTGGAACCGCTTCAGCTACTACGAGCGCACCGGCGAAGCCCAGCAGTGCAGTGCACCGGTGGTTTTCGTCGAAACCCCGCTGCCGCAGGATTGCCCGACGCTGGGCCGCGAGGGCGGTGCCCAGGCGTGCTGTGCGGCGGGCAAGCTGCAGGGCTGCAATGCCGCCGGTCATCAGCTGGCGCTGCGCAATCGCTGGGCCGAGGCGGCGCCGTTCTACAGGACGCTGTGCACCGCCGGCGTACGCGAAGGCTGCGAGAACCTGGCCACCGTCTACGAGCACACCGGTGACGAGCAGCTGCCCGCGCAGATGGCCTCGATCTGTGCCAAGGATGGCAAAGGCACCCACGTGGCCTGCGATGTGCACGCGACCCGCAACTGGGGGCTGATGCAGGTCAGTGCCGGCCTGGAACAGATCGCCGAACGCATGGCAGCCGAGCCCGATGCCGAGGCAGGCGACGAAGCACCGGCCGAGGCGCCCGTCCCGGCGAAGAACAGCAAGAGCAGCACCCGCAAAAGCGGCCACTGAGCGCCAGTGAGCACACGCAGGCCGTGCACCGGCCTGCGGTAAAGTAGCGCCCATGAACGACTTCGACCGCGTCCGCGCGTATCTGACCGACCTGCAGGACCGCATCTGTGCGGCGATTGAAACCGCCGACGGCCAGGCCCGCTTCACCGAAGATCTCTGGCAGCGCGCGGAGGGCGGCGGTGGCCGGACCCGCATCCTGCGCGATGGCGCCGTGTTCGAGCAGGCCGGGATCGGGTTCTCCGATGTGGCCGGCACGCGCCTGCCGCCATCGGCCTCGGCGAACCGGCCGGAGTTGGCCGGTGCATCATGGCGCGCGACCGGCGTCTCGCTGGTGTTCCATCCGGCCAATCCCTACCTCCCGACCACCCATGCCAACGTGCGTTACTTCCGCGCCGAGCGCGATGGCGTGGCGGTGGCGTCCTGGTTCGGCGGTGGCTTCGACCTCACCCCGTTCTACCCGATCGACGACGACGTGCGGCACTGGCATCAGGTGGCGCACGATCTGTGCGCGCCCTTCGGCGAAGAGCGCTATGCGGCGCACAAGCGCTGGTGCGATGAGTATTTCTTCCTGCGCCACCGCAATGAGACGCGTGGCGTGGGCGGGTTGTTCTTCGACGATCTGCACGGCGATTTCGAGCGTGATTTCGCGTATCTGCGTGCGGTCGGCGATGGTTTCCTGGATGCCTATCTGCCGCTGGTCGAGCGCCGCAAGGACACGCCGTACGGCGAGCGCGAACGCGAGTTCCAGCTGTACCGGCGCGGCCGCTATGTCGAGTTCAACCTGGTCTACGACCGCGGCACCCTGTTCGGGCTGCAGAGCGGTGGGCGCAGCGAAAGCATCCTGATGAGCCTGCCCCCGCGCGTGCGCTGGGAGTATGGCTTCCAGCCGGAGGCCGGCAGCGATGAGGCGCGTTTGGCGGATTACCTCGTCCCGCGCGACTGGCTCTAACGGGGACGGAGGTAGTTAAGCGCACGCGCTTAACTACCTCCGTCCCCGTTATTTCTTCGGCACGATCGTGATGTGCCCGTTGATCTCCAGCACCGCCAGGGCGACATCGTCGATGGACAGGCAGCCCTGCTGACGCATCGCTGCGTCCAGATCGGCCGGGGTGACGAGCTCGCGCTTGAGCACGGAATCGAGCACCTTGCCATCGCGGGCGATCAGGATCGGCTCGCCTTCGACCAGGGTTTCCACGCGCCGGCTGCGCGTGCTGAGCCAACCCACGCCGTAGTTGATCGAAATCAGGGTCGCCGCCAGCAGCAGCCCGCCGCCCAGGGAGGTGTCTTCGCCGAGCAGCGCGTTCTGCACCGCGTTGCCCAGCAGCACGATCAGCAACACATCGAACGGGGTGATCTGGCCCAGCGCACGCTTGCCGGAGAGCCGCACCATCCCCAGTACCACCGCGTACACCACCACCGCGCGCAGGATGAATTCCCACCACGGCATGGCCAATGCAAACAGGTCGCTCATTGCCTCTCCCCGGACTGGTCCGGCCAGCATGGGCCGGCACCCGGCGTGAGGCAATGGCCTGATGGCGTGGATGGCCGTTTTCCGGCGCCACAAATAAAAAGCCCCGCCAACCAGGGGGAGGTTAGCGGGGCCGGGGAACGGGCGCTTGGGGAGGAGCCCCCGTTCCGAGATCTGCTCCAGGGGATGGGAGAGATCCACAACAGGCATTGCGCCTGTCGAGGTCTATAAAAGCACTCCGAACATTGATAGTTCGTGAAGGGGCCCAATTAATCCGGACCTCTTCCCAGAAACATTCATCCAACAGTCAGATTATCGTGGCGCACTGAACCAATTCAGCCTTTTGACTGTGATTCAGGCCTCAATGTGCCTCATCCCAGTTGTCGCCCACGCCCGCATCCACCACCAGCGGCACACGCAGTTCGGCGGCCGAGGACATCAGTTCCACGACTTTCAAACGCAAGGTATCGAGGAAACCACTTTCGGTTTCAAAGACGAGTTCATCGTGCACCTGCAGAATCATCTTGGCCTGGTCGCTGTGATCCGCCAGCCAGCTGTCCACCTTCACCATGGCGCGCTTGATGATGTCCGCCGCGGTGCCCTGCATCGGGGCGTTGATCGCGGCCCGTTCAGCACCGGCCCGCAGGCCCTGGTTGCGGGCGTTGATGTCGTTCAGGTACAGGCGGCGGCCGAACAGGGTTTCCACATAGCCCTGTTCGCGGGCCTGCTGGCGCATCCGCTCCATGAAATCGCGCACGCCCGGGTAGCGGCTGAAGTACAGCGCCACGTAATCCTGGGCCTGGCCGCGGTCGATGCCCAGGTTGCGGGCCAGCCCGAACGCGCTCATGCCGTACATCAGGCCGAAGTTGATCGCCTTGGCGGCCCGGCGCTCGTTGGAGGTCACCTCCTCCAGGGAGCGGCTGAAGACTTCCGCCGCCGTCGCCCGGTGCACGTCCACGCCCTGCTCGAAGGCCCGCACCAGGCCGGGGTCCTCGGAGAGGTGGGCCATGATCCGCAGCTCGATCTGCGAGTAGTCGCAGGCCAGGATCTTGCGGCCCGGCGGGGCCACGAAGGCGCGGCGGATGCGACGGCCATCCTCGGTGCGGATCGGGATGTTCTGCAGGTTCGGGTCCGAGGAGGACAGCCGGCCGGTGGCGGCGCCGGACTGGTGGTAGCTGGTGTGTACCCGCCCGGTGTCCTGGTTGATCATCTCCGGCAGCTTGTCGGTGTAGGTGCTGCGCAGCTTGGCCAGCCCGCGGTACTCCAGGATCACCCGCGGCAGCTCGTGCTGCTCGGCGATCGCCTCCAGTGCCTCTTCGTTGGTGCTGGGCTGGCCCTTGGGGGTCTTCACCAGCGCCGGCAGCTGCAGCTCGTCGAACAGCACGGCCTGCAGCTGCTTGGGCGAATCCAGGTTGAAGGTGCGCCCGGCCAGCTCGGTGGCTTTCTGCTGGGCGGCCAGCATGCGTGAGCCCAGGTCCTGGCTCTGCCGGCGCAACTCGGCCATGTCGATGTGCACGCCATTGGCTTCGATGCGGGTCAGCACCGGCACCAGCGGCATCTCGATGTCACGGTAGACGCTGTCCAGCGAGGGCGTGGCCTGCAGCTGTGGCTGCAGCGCGTGGTGCAGGCGCAGGGTCACGTCGGCATCTTCGGCGGCGTAGCGGCAGGCTTCGTCCAGGCCCACCTGCGAGAACGAGATCTGTTTGGCGCCCTTGCCGGCCACCTCCTCGAACTTGATCGTGGTGTAGCCCAGGTAGCGCATCGCCAGCGAGTCCATGTCATGGCGCGTGGCGGTGGAATTGAGCACGAAGCTCTCCAGCATGGTGTCGTCGTGGTACCCCTGCACGTTCACGCCGTGGCGGCGCAGCACGTGCAGGTCGTACTTGCCGTGCTGGCCAAGCTTCTTCTTGGAGGGGTCTTCCAGCGCCGGGCGCAACGCCGCCAGTACCTGCTCAGGCGGCAGCTGGGCCGGCGCGCCGGGGTAATCGTGGCCGACCGGGATATAGGCGGCCCGGCCCGGCTCGACCGCCAGGCTGATGCCGACCAGGTTGGCGCGCATGGCGTCCAGCGCGTCGGTCTCGGTATCGAAGGAGATCAGCTCGGCATCGGCCAGGCGCTGCACCCAGGCGTCGAGCTGCTCGCTGGTCAGCACCATCTCGTACTCGCCGGGGGCGGAGAGCGCCGGGTCGACCGGCACCACCGCCTCATCCGGCGTAGCACGCGCGTAGCCGGCCGCGGTGCCACGCAGGCTGACCGGGGCATCGCTGGCAGCGGCCGGGGCCGGCACGGGGCCGCCCAGCTCCTTGAGCGCCTGGGTGAAGCCGTAACGCAGGTACAGCTCGCTCAGCGACGGCACGTCCGGCTCGCGCAGCGGCAGCGTCTGCGCCGACACCTCCAGCGGTACGTCGGTGCGGATCGTGACCAGCTCGCGGTTGAGCGGCAGGCGCTCCAGCGCCGCGCGCAGGTTCTCGCCGATCTTGCCCTTCATGGTCGGGGCCGCGGCGATCACGCCATCCAGGTGCTGGTATTCGGCCAACCACTTGGCGGCGGTCTTGGGGCCGCACTTTTCCACGCCGGGCACGTTGTCCACAGCGTCGCCCATCAGTGCCAGCAGGTCGACGATCTGGTCGGCGCGCACGCCGAACTTCTCCATCACCGCCGCGTCCGAATCCATGCGGCTGCCGGTCATGGTGTTGACCAGCTCGATACCCGGGCGGACCAGCTGGGCGAAGTCCTTGTCGCCGGTGGAAATGGTCACCTGCAGGCCATCGCGGTGACCCTGCAGGGCCAGCGTGCCGATCACATCATCGGCTTCCACGCCGGGGATGCGCAGGATGCTCAGGCCCAGCGCCTCGACGATGCGGCACATCGGCTCGATCTGCGGGCGCAGGTCGTCGGGCATCGGCGGGCGGTTGGCCTTGTAGCCGGCATACAGGTCGTCACGGAAGGTCTTGCCGGGCGCATCGACCACGAAGGCGACGTACTCGGGGCGCTCCTTCAGCGTGGCGCGCAGCATGTTGACCACACCGAACAGCGCGCCGGTGGGTTCACCGTGTGCGTTGGTCAGCGGCGGAAGCGCGTGGAACGCGCGATACAGGTAACTGGACCCGTCAATCAGGACTAATCGGCTCATATGACGATTCTACGCGCCCGGCCCTGACCGTCGTCGGCACCGGCCTCACGATCCATCGGGCATAATCAGGCCCTCTTCGCCCAAGGACTCCCGGCCCATGAAGATTCTGTTGCTCGCAGGCGTGCTCGCGCTGGCTGGCTGTGCCACCGGCGGCGGCGGCAGGCCCCCGGTCGATGTCACTGGCGCCGATGTGGTCAAGACGGTGCAGGACAACGGCGACACCATCGAGGAATACCGGGTGGGCGGCCAGTTGCGGATGGTCAAGGTGACCCCGTCGCGCGGTGCCCCGTTCTACATGTACGACCAGAACGGCGATGGCCGCATGGACAGCGACAAGGACGGCGTCTCGCCGGTGTACTGGAAGCTCTACAGCTGGTGATCCCGGGCGTCGACCGCACTGCTGCCCCGTGACCGCACGGGGCCGGCAAGGCGCTGCCCCCCGTCCCCGCTTGCCCACGCTCGATGACGACACCCGAACGCCGCCACGATCCGAATCCGGCTGAACTGCGCGCCGGCCTCACTGCAGAGCAGCGCCAGGCAGTGGAGACGCTGGAGCATTTCGGCTGGCAGCTGCGCTTCGTGCGCCGCCCGCTGTTCCGCGACCCGATCCCGGTGCTGTTCGACCGCAGCGGCGAGCGTTATGTGGTGCTGCAGCCCGACGGCACGCTGGATGAATCGCAGACGTTGAAACTGCGCGATTGAGGGGCATTGCCGGCCAGCGGCCGGCACTACCGCTTTCCCGTTATCGGATGACCAGCACCGGTACCGTGCTGCGTGCCAGCACTTCGGCGGTCTGGCTGCCGAGCAGCACGCGGGTGACGCCACGGCGGCCATGCGAGGTCATCACGATCAGGTCGCTGCCGCGTTCGGTGGCGGTATCGATGATGCCGTCAGCGGCATAGCGGTCCAACACGTGCACGGTCGCCGTACGCAGGCCCTGCGCTTGCGCGGCGGCCTTGGCCGGCTGCAGCACCTTCTGCGCGGTCTCTTCGCGGTCGGCTTTGTATTCGGGCGTGTTCATGTAGCCCACGCTCCAGCCCATCGCGTCGTACATGCCGACCGCCCATGGCTCGGAGACGGTCACGATATCGACCTCGGCATCGAGGTCCTTGGCCAGCTCCAGGCCCTTGGCCAGGCCTTTCTCGGCCAGCTCCGAACCATCGGTGGCAATCAGGATGCGCTTGTACATGGCAGAGCTCCTTGGGGTGGCAATGGGAACATCACCATTGCACACCCGATGTGGACGCGATGCCTTGAGCTGGATCAATCGCCGCGCGCGCGCGCAGGCACCCCCCGCGCCGGATTGCCCACCACGGTCGCGCCTGCGGGCACATCGCGGGTGACCACACTGCCCGCGCCCACCACCGCGTCATCGCCGATGGTGACGCCGGGCAGCACGATCGCGCCGCCCCCGATCCAGACATTGCGCCCGATCCGGACCGGCTTGGCCGACTCCAGGCCTTCCGCCCGTGCCTGCGGATCACGCGGATGGTCGGCGGCATACAGCTGCACTGCCGGACCGATCTGGGTGCCATCGCCGATGCTGACCTCGGCCACGTCCAGGATCACGCAGTTGTAGTTGAGGAACACGCCCTGCCCCAGGCGGATGTTGTAGCCGTAATCGCAGTGGAATGGCGGCCGGATCACCGCACCCTCGCCGACTGCACCGAGCTGCTCGCGCAACAGCGCGCGGCGCACGGCCGGGGTTTCGGCCAGGGCGGCGTTGTAACGGACCATCCACACCTTGGCCGCGGCCATGTCGGCCTGCAACTCGGGATCCCCGGGGCGGTATGGCAGCCCGGACAGCATCTTTTCCTTTTCACTCGGACTCATATGGCCTCCATCAGACAGAGGCCGATGATGCCGGTTGCGTGTTCGACTGTCAGCGCGTGCGGCGACGCGTGCCCAGCAGCGCGACTACCGCGAAGACGATGCCGCTCAGCCAGAACCACAGTGTTGCCTGGCCGATGCACACCCCACTGGGCTGCGGCTGGCAGCGCAGGCGCAGCAGATCGAAGTCGCCACCGTCGGCCAGGCAGGTCTGCGCGTGCTGGAACAGGGCCAGCACCGGCTCGGCCCAGCCTGCCGACCATGTCAGCAGAACCAGTGCAGCAAGCAGATACGGAATTCCCTTGTTCACGAGTGCGCTCCCAGCGGACAGGGGCAGACTCTGGGCGCCGGCCGGGGGAGCGACAAGCGGCACGCGACGAACTGTGTGAAATCCGGGATGAGCCGGGGGCGATCGGGGATGAAGCGAGGCGCCCTGGCCCACCACAACGCGGATAGCGCAGGCATACGCGGCCTGTGCTGCAGCGCACGACGGAGAAGGACACCGCCCATGCCAGTCGATGGCGGCCGCAGCTGGTGCACCGGGCTGGCCCACGATGCGACGGTGTCTGCCGACTTGAATGTGCGGGCGCAGCTGCGCCGTGGCCTGCGCTATGCAGCAGGCCACGCGCCGGACTGCTGATCAGGCGGTACGCACCACGCGTGCGCCCTGGCACAGCGGGTAGCTCGCCAGCAGATCGGCGATGCACGCATACAGGGTGTCGAACGAGGCGCCATACAGATACAGCGCCGTCTCGGTCGGGCCCTGCCACCAGCTGCAGATCTCGCCGTGGCCGTCGATGCGCTCGACGATCTGTTCGAACACATAGTTCGAATCACACTGTTCGTAGACCTCATCGGGCAGATCGGTGCCGTTGAGATACAACGCCAGGCCTTCCGTGACGCCGAACGGCTGATCGGGGGCGCCGCCGCGCTGGATCAGCGAGCCCTTCGGCGCTCCCAGCTGCTCCAGCAGCTCGATCACGCCAGGCAGCGAGGCCGGATCGTTCAACGCGACCTCGATATCGCCGTAGTCCACTTCACCGTCTTCGGTCAGCGCGGTGCCACCGCCGGTGATCTCGCCCAGCTCGGCACTGCCCAGCAGCGCATCCAGCGGATCTTCGAACAGCTCATGGCGATGCTCGGGCTGGAGCTTGGCGTTCAACTTGACGGTGAGGTGCAGCGGCGAATCGGTCATGGCGGGGGCCTGCTCGAAGAGGATGGCGCCATTGTAGTGCCGGCCGCGGGCCAGCTCCCGACAAGGAATGCCGCCCATTGTAGTGCCGGCCGCTGGCCGGCTCCCGACAACGCCGCGGCAGGCAGCTGCCGGCCAGCGGCCGGCACTACTGGATGACGGCCGTCACTCAGAGCACCGTCAGATTGGCATACGCCATCACCAGCCACTTGCTGCCGGCCTCGATGAATTCGACCTGCACGCGGGCGTGCTGGCCGCTGCCTTCGTAGTCGGTGACCATGCCTTCGCCGAACTTGGGATGGTTGACCATCGCACCGAGCTTGAGTGGCGGTGCTTCCAGCGCGGCGTGGCCCATCACCCGGTTGGCGCCCAGCGAGGTGCCGCGCGAGACCTGCACCTTGGGGCGCACTTCGTTCACCAGCTCACGCGGGATCTCGCGCAGGAAGCGCGAGGGCACGTTGTAGTTGTCCTGGCCATGGATACGGCGCGATTCGGCGTAGCAGAGCACCAGCTTCTGGCGCGCGCGGGTGATGCCCACGTACGCCAGGCGACGTTCTTCTTCCAGCCGGCCGCTTTCTTCGAGCGAGCGCGCGCTCGGGAACAGGCCGTCTTCCATGCCGGCCAGAAACACCAGCGGGAACTCCAGGCCTTTGGCGGCATGCAGCGTCATCAGCTGCACGCCTTCTTCGCCGGCCTGGGCCTGGCCTTCGCCGGCCTCCAGCGAGGCGTAGGCGAGGAAGGCGACCAGCTCGCTCATGTCCTGGGTTTCTTCGACGTCATCTTCGCGACGCACGAAGCGCGAGGCCACCGAGACCAGTTCGTCCAGGTTGTCGGCGCGCGATTCCGAATCCAGCGCGTTGCGGCTTTCCTTGGACCAGTGCTCACGCAGGCCCGAGCGCATCAGCACGTGGTCGATGCGTTCGGCCAGGGTCATCGTGTCGGCTTCGGCCTGGAGCTGGTTGACCAGCACCAGGAAGCCGGCCAGCGCGTTGCGTGCACGTGCAGCGAGCGTATTACCCTGGGTGGTCAGCATGGTGGCCTCCCACAGCGAGATCGCGTGGGTACGGGCCAAGCGGCGCACTTCATCCAGGGTGCGGTCGCCGATGCCACGCGTCGGCGTGTTGACCGCGCGCTCGAAGGCAGCGTCATCGTTGCGGTTGGTCATCAACCGCAGGTACGCCAGCGCGTCCTTGATTTCGGCGCGCTCGAAGAAGCGCATGCCGCCGTACACGCGGTACGGCACCTGCTCGGAGAGCAGCGCTTCTTCGAAGGCACGCGACTGTGCATTGCTGCGGTAGAGCACGGCGACGTCGCCGTAGCTGCCACCATCGCGCACCCACTGGCGCGCGCGCTCGACCACGTAACGCGCCTCGTCCATCTCGTTGTAGGCCGCGTACAGATCGATCGGATCACCGTCGCCGCTGTCGGTCCACAACTCCTTGCCGATACGGTCCGGGTTGTGCGCGATCACCGCATTGGCCGCACCGAGGATGTTGGCGGTGGAACGGTAGTTCTGCTCCAGGCGGACGGTCTGCGCACCCGGGAAATCCTTCAGGAAGCGCTGGACGTTCTCGACCTTGGCGCCGCGCCAGCCATAGATGGCCTGGTCGTCATCGCCGACCACGAACACGTGGCCGGTATCGCCGGCCAGCACGCGCACGAAGGCGTACTGGATGGCGTTGGTGTCCTGGAACTCGTCCACCAGGATCTCGCGGAAGCGCGAGCGGTAGTGCGCCAGCAGCGCCGGGTTGTCGCGCAGCAGTTCATGCGCGCGCAGCAGCAGCTCGGCGAAATCGACCAGACCGGCGCGGTCGCAGCGCTCCTGATAGGCGATATACGCCTGGCGCATGGTTTCCAGCCACGCGTCATGCGGCTCGGGCTGGATATGCTGCGGGCGGCGGCCCTCGTCCTTCTGCTCGTTGATCCACCAGGCGATCTGCTTCGGCGGGAACTTGCCGTCATCGATCTCCAGCTGCTGGACCACGCGCTTGACCAGCCGCAGCTGGTCGTCCGAATCCATCACCTGGAAGCTGTCGGGCAGCTTGGCGTCCTGGAAATGCAGGCGCAGCAGGCGATGGGCCAGGCCGTGGAAGGTGCCGATCCAGGCACCGCGGCTGCCCTGCGACAGCTGCAGGTCGATGCGGTGACGCATCTCGCCGGCGGCCTTGTTGGTGAAGGTCACCGCAAAAATGCCATGGGTCGGCACGCCGCAGACTTCATTGAGCCAGGCGATGCGGTGGATAAGCACGCGGGTCTTGCCGGAACCGGCACCGGCAAGCACCAGATGGTGGCCGGGCGGGGCGGACACAGCTTCGCGCTGGGCGGGGTTCAACCCGTCGAGCAAGTGGGAAACATCCATGTCCCCATTTTACCCTCGGGCGGGGCGCTCCGGGCCGTTACCCGGCACCCGGATCGAACGGGTTCAGCCGCGCGCGGCCTGTTCGGCCTGCACGCGCAGTTCCGGGATCGCCAGACTCTCCCACAGGGTGCCGATGCGCAGGCTGCCGACCACCCGGATCGCAGGCTGCGGCTGGCCATGGCCATCGATCAGGGCACCGTCGTCCACGGTGGTCTCCAGCCCAAGGCCGTGCGGGCCCGGGCGGGCATGCCCGTCCGCCAGCAGCTGCTGGATCAGCGGATTGCGCATGGACAGCGCGCGGGTCTCCACCCCGGTGGCGTTGATCACCGCGCCCACGGTCAGGGGCGGCAGGCCACCGTCCGGGCTGCGGCCGTGCAGCTGCAACCCACGTTCCTGCACCAGCAGCGTATCCAGCCGGGCCCGGTGGCGCTGCAGCTGGCCGCTGCGCTCCAGTTCGGCGACCTGGGCATGCACCGATCCGGCGATGCGATGGCGGTGCACGTCCCAATAGCGCACCACGTGACGCAGGAAACGGCGCTGGTCGGCCTCGCCCAGGCTCAGCCACAACGCCTGGCCCATCGGCCGGATGCGGTCCATCACGCTCTGCCAGGGGATGCCCTGTGCCACGGCGGCATCGGCCTGCGCGCGCAGCTCCCGCACGCGCTGGCGCAGCGACATCGGCAGCAGCGGCTGCGGATCGAAGGTGACCGCCGCGCCGTGGGCGTGTGGCAACGGCAGCAGCGCATGGCGCGACAGCACGTAGATGCGCCCGCGGTGACCGGCGGCGGCCAGGGCGACCACACTGTCGGCCATGCTCAGGCCCGAGCCGACGATGGCCAGGTCGTCGTCGCCGGCCAGCACACGCACGCCGTCGTAGTCCCAGGCCTCCACCGCCTGCGCGGGCGGCAGTGCGTCGGCACCGGGTACCGGCAGCGGACGCATGCTGTTACCACAGGCCAACACCACGCGCTGCGCGCGCCACGTCACGTCATCGTCGAGCCGCAGCTGTACGCCGTGGCCGGTCCGCTCCAGCGCGAACACCGGCTGCTCGACCACCTCCAGCACCGCCACGCTGCGCTCGCACGCCTGTTCCAGGCGCTCACGCAGGTAAGCGGCGAAATGGCGGCGCGGCACGAACTGGTCCGCCAGCACCTCGCGCGGTACCTCGGCAATCGCCTGGCTGTCGATCAGGTAATCCAGGAAATCCGCAGGCTGATCGGGCAGCCCGCTCATCTTGCCGGCCGGCACGTTGAGCAGGTGCTCAGGCCAAGGCGTGGCGTAGGCGATGCCTTCGGCCAGCGCCGAAGCCGGCTCGAACAGCACGATGCGTGACGGTCGCGCAGCATGGCGCAGGGCCTGCAGCGCGACGAGGACGCCGGCAGCGCCGCCGCCGACGATGGCCAGATCACACTGGCGGTGGGTATCGGACGCAGTCATGCATCGATTGTAGGCGATGCGCGTGGACCGGCCGTCCACGTGCGTCACAGCGGGCTACATCAACGCATCGGCCAGCCGTGCGATGCCTTCTCGGCTGCGCTTCCACGCCGGCCGCTGGCGCCACGTCGCCAGATCGAGCGGACGGGACTGTTCCAGATAGTCCGCTTCGATCTGCGCCAGCTGGCGCACCATGCCGGCGTCGTAACAGAGCATGCCGATCTCGGCATTGAGCGCGAACGAGCGGATGTCCAGGTTGATCGAGCCGACCAGGGCGATGTCTTCATCGACGGTCAGGTGCTTGGCATGCAGGAAATGCGGTTCGTACAGCGCGATGCGCACGCCGCTGCGCAGCAGCTCATCGTAGTAGGCCTCCTGCGCCCAGGAGGTCAACCGCTGGTTGGTACTGGCCGAGAGGATCAGCTGCACCTGCACGCCGGACAAGGCGGCGATGCGCAGCGCACTCAGGGTCGCCTCATCCGGCACGAAGTACGGCGTGACCAGCACGATGCGCCGGCGCGCCAGATGGATCAGCGCGTTCACCGCATCGCGCGCGTTGCTGAAGGGATACGCCGGGCCACTGGGCAGCAGTTGGGTCGGCACATCGGCCGAGCACACCGGCACCGCGGTGAGCACATCCAGGCGCTGCCCGGTTTCCATGTACCAGTCGCTGGCGAACACCGCTTCCAGGTGCGCCACCACCGGCCCGCGCACGCGCGCGACCAGCTCCTTGTTCGGGAACCCGGCGACAAACTGCGCGCGCGCCAGGTTCTGTGAGCCGATGTAGCCGACGCGGTTGTCGATCACCGCGATCTTGCGGTGGTTGCGCAGGTCCATGCGGCCACTGCGGCGCCAGCGCAGCCCACCGGGCAGCATCGCGCGCACATCTACGCCGAGGGCCTGGAGACGGTGGCGGTAGTGGCGCAGCCCACGCTTGGCGCCGACTGCATCCAGCAGCACGCGGCAGTGCACCCCGCGTGCGGCGGCCCGCTGCAGCGCCTGCACGATGGCCTCGCCGACGGCATCGTCGAACATCAGGTAGTACAGCAGGTGCACACGCTCGCGTGCCTGGTCGATGTCTTCGATCAGGGCCTGCAGCGAGGCGTCGTAATCATTGAGCAGATCCACCGCGTTGCCGTGGATGGGCATGAAATCGCCTTGGCGCTCGATCAGCGGCACGATTTCGGCGGTGGCCGTCTCCGGTGGGGGCGTCCAGCGCAGCGGCGGCTGCAGGGCCTGCTCCTCGCGGATCACCTGGGAGGCCTCGGCCTGGCGCTGCACGCGCTGGCGCGACAGCCACGGGTGGCCGAACAGCAGATACAGCGGCAACCCGAGCAGCGGCACGAAGCCGACCAGCAGCAACCAGCTGCGCGCGGCACCGGGCGTGGTGCGGCTGGGAATCCACAACAGCGCGGCCAGCCGGATCAGCCAATCCAGCATCAACAACCACGAACCCAGCAGCCACTCGAACAGCATCGCGTCGCCCGTCGGGAGGGGAACCGCATTCTGCCATGGGCGGCTGTGCCGCCGGGGTGACCGGTGCAGCCGCTGCGGCCCGGCACCGTGCGTCGCCGGGGCAACAAAAAACCCGCCACGAGGGCGGGTTTTTCGTCGGGAAGCTCAAGAACCCTTGCGGATTACTTGATCTTGCCTTCCTTGTACAGGACGTGCTTGCGCACGACCGGATCGTACTTCAGGAATTCCATCTTCCCGGGGGTGTTCTTCTTGTTCTTGTCCGTCGTGTAGAAGTGGCCAGTGTTGGCCGTCGAAATCAGACGGATCTTATCGCGCTTGCCTGCCATGATCGTTTACTCCTCAGACCTTTTCGCCGCGCGAACGCAGCTCAGCCAGAACGGAGTCGATACCGTTCTTGTCGATGGTGCGCAGGGCATGCGCGGAAACACGAAGCTTGACCCAGCGGTTTTCGCTGGCAACCCAGAAGCGGCGCTCGTGCAGGTTGGGCAGGAAACGACGACGGGTCTTGTTGTTGGCGTGCGAGACGTTGTTACCCGTCTGCACTCGCTTGCCGGAAACTTGGCATACGCGGGACATTGCGCACCTCGATAAAAGTAGTTGTCAGCCCATAGCCCGGGCGACGGCGGCCTCGGCGGTTTCCCGCCACACGTCATGAGAATCAAAGGGTTACGCTGTCGAGGGCGGGCCGGATGACGTGTTCCCGGCCGCCGATCCAAAGGTTTTTGGACACAGCGAGCCGCGCATTATGCCCGCTTGGCCCTGATGGCGCAACCGAGGCCGGCAGGGCCTGCCGGCCCGGTCGCTCATGCCAGAACGGCGCGGCGCGGCCGCCCGGCGGCCGGGGTGCTGGCCGCGATCGGCTCGCCCGAGGCCGGCACCGCCCGTTCACGGCCCCAGGCGCGGATGTTCTCGATCTGCTCCGGTGCGGTCCGCGACAACGGCACCACGTTCTGGAAACTGCGCCGGAACAGCGCATCGGTGACCACGGCATCGCCCTTCAGGTAGGCCTCTTTCACCACCTCACGCACCGCCGATTCCAGGTCCGAGCCGGCAAAGCCCTCGGACAGTTCGACCAGCTCGTCGAGCAGCGCCGGCGCCAGTTCGCGCTGCTGCAGGCCCCGGCGGGCGTAGATGCCGATGATGTCGCGGCGTTCCGGCGCGGTCGGCAGGTCGACGAAGAAGAGCTCGTCGAACCGGCCCCGGCGCAGCAGCTCCGGGGGCAGCTTGGACACATCGTTGGCGGTTGCCACCACGAACACGCGGGTACGGGCTTCCTGCAGCCAGTACAGGAACTGGCCGACCAGACGGGTCGAGGTGCCGCCGTCGCCGCCCCCGGTGGCACCGGCCAGGCCCTTTTCGATCTCGTCGATCCACAGCACGCAGGGCGCCACGTGATCCGCCGTGGCAAGCGCTTCCTTGAGGCGGCCTTCGCTCTGGCCCAGGTACTGGCCGTGGATGGTGGACAGGTCCAGGCGGTACAGCGGCAACTGCCAGTCCTGGGCAATGGCCTTGGCCGACAGCGATTTGCCGCAGCCCGGTACGCCGACCAGCAGCACGCCTCGCGGCGGACGGATGCCGCGCTCGCGCAGATCAGCGGTCAGCAACGGCCGTTCGCGTGCCAGCCAGCTCTTGAGGCCACCCAGGCCACCCACACTCAGATCGCCCCCGCGCACCGGCACGCGCTCGATGCCGGAAATGTCGGCGAAGATGCGGTCCTTGGCGTGCATCAACTCGACCAGATCATTCTTGTCGATACGCCCGTTGACCAGCAGCGTGGCGATGATGTTCTCCGCCTCCAACCGCGAGATGCCGGCCAGGATGGCCGCCGCCTGGCGGATGTCGGCGTCGTCCCACTCGATCTGGAACTGGCTGCGGTACGGATCGATCTGTTCGTGAATGATCGCCGCCATCTCGTCTTCGGTGGGCGGCGACAGCACCAGCGACATCCCCAGGCGCTGCAGCTGGCCGAACACCGGTTTGCTGGTGACCACGACCAGCGAGCCGCCGTGGTCGGCCGCCAGCATCGCCACATCGATCAGTTGCCGCGCCGAGGGCGTGTCGTCCTCCAGGTCGGACACTTCGGTCAACACGAAACTGAGGTTCTGCCGCTGCGCCATCTGCTGGCTGGCGAAGTCGACCGCGCCGATGACCGAGCGGTCTTCGTTGACGATCCGCCCTGTCGCCAGCTCGCGCGTTCCCTGCGAGAGCGTGTGTACATAGAACGGCGCACTCAGCGCACCGGCGACGTCACGCAGGATATCCAGCACCCGCGCGCGTTCGGTGCTGCGGATGGAGATGAAGGGCACGCGCGCTTTCAGGTAGCGGGTCAGCGTGGCATGGAACTCGCGGGTATCGCTCATGGATTCAGATCATCAAGGTTCGCCGGCGGCCCGCTACAGCGGGGCCATCGGCAGGTGAAGCAGACGGGAGTGGCGGCGGCGCGGCAGCATCCAGCGCGGCCGGCCGGTAGTGGCACAGGCTGTTGTAGCGCACCGCGCGCAGGGTGCGGTCGCAGCGCAGCGTGCGTGCGTTGGCTTCCAGGTCGGCCTGCATCCTGGCGGTGATGCGGACCAGTTCATCGCGCAGGAACGCGCGCAGCGATTCAGGCAGCGTCGCCAGCGAGGCCAGCTGATGCAGCACGCTGAAATGCCGACGCGCGTCCAGCAGCGCGCGCACCAGGGTCACTTCATCGGCCCGATCCCCCAGATCGCGCTGCAGACGAGCGCTGCATTGCTTCAGCCGCAGGTCGAGCAGCGTGGTCACCCGGTCGGTGAACAACTGCGCCACGCCGGGGGTCCAGTCCAGCCGCCCGGCTGCCATGGCCGCGAGCGCCTCGGCTTCGCGACCCCCTTCGCTGAACGCATCCAGGACCTGGCTCCATTCGGCATAGGTGCGCGGAACCGGCAGTGTCATCCGTGCGAGGCGCGTTTGCGGCGTACGAAACCGGTCTTCGGCAGCAGGTCCCAGCCAGGCAGGGCACCGGCAAGCGCATCCGGGGCGGCAACGGTGATTGGCGGCGCGGCCACCGCGGCGTTGTTCAGCGGCGGTGGAAGGGCGTCCTGGGCGGGCAGCGGCGGCGGCACGGCGGAAGCATCGAGCAGGGAACGGGTCATGGTCGGGCCTCAGCGGTGGCGGCAAGAATGCGGCGGGTAGTGTCATGACCGCCAAGGGTGAACTGCTCGGGCGTGATCGACTCCAGCAACGCGGTCAACTCGGCAGACTGGGCATCGCGCGCGGCGAGATCACGCCGCACTTCCACGACTTCGGCCATGCAGGCCTTGAGCGCGTTCTGCAGTTGCTCACGCTGGCGCGCGAAGTCGGCACGGACCGTTTCACGGGTCTTTTCCAGATTCTTGTAGGCCATGCCGACCCAGAGCAGCATCAGCGCGGCGATCACCATGCCGATGACGTTGCCAATGGTCATCACCAGCAGCAGGACACCCAGCACCAGGACAGCCCAGTGCTGGAAGCGCAGCTTCACGCCGGCCAGCGCCTGGGCCAGCCCGGTGTCAACGTGCGCATTGAGCGAGGTCTCCAATTCAACCTGGTTGCTGCCATCGCGGGTGCTGCCCTGCCAGGCATCCAGCGTGACCTCCACCTCGGTCGGGATCGCCTGGCGGATGCTGGCAGTGAGATCGTGGTGCGCTTCCAGAATCCAGCTGCGCGACTGGGCGGTGGCAAAGCGCTGGGTGGCGCGCGAAGCCTGCGAGGTTTCCGGGTGCATCGCGGCGTTGGTGAGCAACTGGGTGAAGCTGATGCGGTGCTCGAGTGCCGGGTCCTGCAGCTGGAAGCGACGGTCGGCCGCGGGGCGGTCACCGTTCTCATCGATGATCAGCTTGCACAGGGCTTCATCGCGCCGCAGCGGCAGCTCTTCGGCATCGAAGTGCGAGACCAGCTTGGTCAGCAGCGCATCCACATCCGCCGCCAGCCCGGCCGTGGCACGTACATCGCCGCTGAACACACTCTGGAAATGCCGGGTGACGGCCGCGTGGGTCGCCGTGGCATTGAGCGAGTCCTGCAGGGCCGGCCAGGTCGGGCTGAAGCGCTGCAGGTGCGGGTAGCGGGCGCTGTCGTCGCCATTGGGGGTCTTGGAGCGCAGCGCGTCGATCCACTGGCTGCGCTGGGCCTCCACGAAGCCGGCCCGCTGGGCCAGTTCTTCGATCCATTCATTGGTGCGGGCCACACAGATGCGGGCGGTCTCCACCCCGAACACACCGCCGGCGATCGCGTCGATCAGCACCACGGTCTGGCGGTCCAGTTCCACCGGGTTCTGCATGCCCAGATAACGGTCCATCCACTGCTGGGCGGCCGACAGGCGACCCGCGCGGCGGCTGACGAGAGAGAACAGCAGGCTGGTTTTCTCGTCATCGCGACGGATGGCCTCGGCCAGCGCACGCTGCGCCAGATCCTGCTGGTCATTGAGCCACGCGGCCAGCGCCACCAGTGCCGGGGCCAGCCAGTAGCCGGGCGCCGCCAGCATGAGGTTCTCACTGGCGGCACGGATGGTGTCCTGCCGGACCAGGCTGATGTCGGCCGCCTGCAGGATGCCGGTGGTCTGGCGGCGGACCTCGGCGTAGTGGCCGAACCGGTTTTCCAGCTCCTGGCGGATCTTCACCTGCCGGGTTTCGGCCAGCGACAGTTCCTTGGCTTTCAGGTCCGCCGCGACGAAATCCATGAACGCTTTTTCCAGGCGCGCCAGTTCGCTGCGGGTGGCACCCACATCGCTCTGGATCGCGTGGGCCTGGGTATGCAAAGCGTCCAGATCCTGCCCCAGCGAGCGCAGGCTGCTGTTGATGGCGGACAGGTCCGCCATATGGATGATGCGTTGTGTGCTCATGTCGTTCCTTCGATGACGGCGGTCTGGCCGGAGTCGCTGACGGTGACCATCCGGTTCGCGTACACCTCGATGAAGGCGTAGGACGGATGCAGGGCCAGCGCGCGTGCCCGTTCGAGCGTTAGCGGCAGGGTGTGGCCGATCTTGAAGTGCTCGATGATCTGCCCGGTCATGTCCAGTGTATGGACCTCATAGGGATGACCCAGCATGCAACGGCTGACGATGCCGAGCAGGCGATCCTCCAGGGCGATCTCGCCGAGCTCCGCGGCGACCAGCTGCTTCAGCGCCGCCAATGCGTCGCGATCGTGCACGTGACCGCCGACATCGACCCTGGTCATGGCCTGCACGTACGCGGGCGATCGCTTCTGCCGGAGGCGGCTGTCGAGCGAGGCCGCACCCAGCGTGGTGGTGCGTGCCTGAGAGCGCGTGGCGACAGACAGGCCCGCGGTAGCGGCCTCCTTGCCAAACAACAGATTGCGAGCCATTCCCTGCTTCCTGCGACACCGCGAGCGCGGTCGTTCCGAGGCGGAAAGTAGCAGAGATGCCGTGCCGTTCCAATGCGATGCGCGCGTGAACGATGCGGTCGTCACCGGTGCCTGCGCTAGGCTGGGCACCTGAGAAGGACAGCCCGCATGAAGATCCCCGCAATGACCTGGCGTGCCGTCTTCCCGAAGTACCGCCCATGAAGCTGCTCGCCCTGACCTACGGCACCGAAGGCGACACCCGCCCGCTGGTGATGCTCTGCCATGGATTGATCGCCGCGGGCCATGAGGTGCTGCTGCTGGCCGAGCGCGGCACGCTGGGCAGCGCGCGCGAGCTGGGCGTCCCGCATGCCGCGCTGGAAGGCGACATCCATGACGAGGTGGTGGCGCTGGTCTCGCGCGGTAACGCCCGTCTCGCCGCCTCGCGGGGTCTGGCGCGGATGGCGCAACGGCACGTGCCCGGCTGGATGCGTCAGGCCGATGCCGCTGCCGCCGGATGCGATGCCGTGCTGACCGGCGGGCTGGCCGCTTTCGTCGGCCTGACCGTGGCCGAGCACCACGGGCTGCCGGTGATCGGCACCGGGATGATCCCGCTGACCCCAACGGCCAGCTTCCCCTCCCCGTTCCTGCCCCGGCTGCGCTTGCCGGGGGGGCTCAACCGGCTCAGCTACACCCTGGTCAACCACGCGGTGTGGCGTACCTTCCGCCGCCCGATCAACGCGGCCCGCAAGGCACTGGGGATGCCGAGGCGCGCCTCCCCCTGGCGGGATCTGCCGATGCTGTACGGCATCTCGCCCAGGCTGCTGCCACCGCCGCCGGACTGGCCGGACAACCACCAGATCTGCGGCCAGTGGCGCGCACCCGAGCGTGGCTGGAAGCCGCCGCCGGATCTGCAGGCCTTCCTGGAGGCCGGCCCCGCCCCGGTCTACCTCGGCTTCGGCAGCATGACCGGCTTTGATCGCGACCAGGTGCTACCCGCGCTGCTGGCGGCCTTGGCGCCGCGGCGGATGCTGCTGTTCCCCGGCTGGGCCGGGCTGCCCAGTGCTCCCCTGCCGCCCAACGTGTTCGTGATCGGGCCGACCCCGCACGAGGCGTTGTTCCCGCGCTGCGCGCTGATCATCCATCACGGCGGCAGCGGCACCACGCATTCGGCCTGCCGTGCCGGTGTGCCGTCGCTGGTGATGCCGTTCGCCGCCGACCAGTTCTTCTGGGCAGATCGGCTGCACGTGCTGGGCGTGGCACCGGCAGCACTGTCGCCGAAGCGGTTGGACGCCACCCGGCTGGCCAGTGCCATTGCCGTTGCCGAGCGGGCCGACACGCGCTCGCGTGCCGTCGCGCTTGGCCGGGCGATGACGGTCGAAGACGGCGTGGCCGTTGGCGTCGCGGCGATCGAGGCGTATCTGTCACCTCGATGACCGCGACCATGGCGTGCACGGCGGATGGCGTGCCGCCTGCGGGTTCACCCGACCAACGGTCGGGCAGCGCCCGACGACCCGGTGCTACCCAGCGACCGGTGCGGCGGCGTCCTTCCGGTGCAGCCACCGGTACAGCACCGGCAGCACCAGCAGGGTCAGCAACGTCGACGAGACGATGCCGCCGATCACCACGGTGGCCAGCGGACGCTGCACCTCCGAGCCGGCGCCGACGTTGAAGGCCATCGGCACGAAGCCGAGCGAGGCCACCAGCGCGGTCATCAGCACCGGGCGCAGCCGGCCCAGGGCACCGTCGCGCACCGCCTGCGGCAACGGCATGCCGTGCTCGCGCAGGCTGCGCACGAAGCTGATCATCACCAGACCGTTGAGCACCGCCACACCGGACAGCGCGATGAAGCCCACGCCGGCCGAGATCGACAGCGGAATGCCCCGCAGGGCCAGCGCGAGTACGCCGCCGGTGAGCGCCAGCGGCACGCCACTGAACACGATGGCCGCATCCTTGACCGAGCCGAACGCCCAGAACAGCAGTGCGAAAATGATCGCCAGCGTCACCGGCACCACGATCGACAGGCGCTGGCTGGCCGAGATCAGCTGCTCGAAGCTGCCGCCGTACTCGATCCAGTAGCCGTTGGGCACCTGCACATCGCGCCCGATCGTCTGCTGCAGCTCGCCGACGAACCCGCCGAGGTCGCGGTCGCGCACGTTGGCGGTGACCACGATCCGGCGCTTGCCGTTCTCACGGTTGATCTGGTTCGGCCCTTCGCTGTTGCTCAAGGTCGCCAGCTCACGCAACGGCACCGTGCGTGCACTGCCACTGGTCCAGCTGCCTGCTCTGCTGGATTCATCGGCCGCATCCGCAAGCGCGGGTTCCAGCGACACCGGCAGGTCCGCCAGTGCGGCCGGATCCTGGCGCAGTGCTTCAGGCAGGCGCACCACGATGTCGAAACGACGGTCGCCTTCGAACAACTGCCCTGCCACCTGGCCGCCCACCGCGGTGGCCACGGTGGACTGCACCTGCCCTGGATTCAACCCATAACCGGCCAACGCGGTGCGATTCGGCGTGACGGTCAGCAGCGGCAGGCCGCTGGTTTCCTCCACCCGCACGTCGGCCGCGCCCGGCACCGTGCCGGCCACCGCCGCGATCCGCTTGCCGACCGACAGCAGCGTGTCCAGATCGTCGCCGAACAGCATCACCGCCACGTCGGCACGCACGCCGGAGATCAACTCGTTGGTGCGCATCTGGATCGGCTGGGTGAACTCGTAGTTGTTGCCGGGGAGCTGCTCGACCGCCTCCTCCAGCTCGGCCAGCAGTGCCGCACGCGATTTGCGTGGATCCGGCCAGGCCTTGCGCGGTTTCATCATGATGAAGGTATCAGCGACCGATGGCGGCATCGGGTCGGAGGCGACCTCCGGCGTGCCGATCTTGGAGAACACCTTGTCCACCTCGGCGAACTGCACCAGCCGGTTCTCGATCTGCTTCTGCATCTCGATGGACTGGGTCAGGCTGGTCCCGGGGATGCGCATGGCGTGCATGGCGACATCGCCTTCGTCCAGGTTCGGCACGAACTCACTGCCCAGCCGCGTGGCCAGCAGTCCACAACCGATCACCAGCACCAGCGCACCGGCGACCATCCAGCGGCCGCGCCGCAGGGCAAAGGCCAGCATCGGTTCATAGCGCCGGCGCACCCAGGCCATCAGGCGGTTTTCCTTCTCCTGCACGCGGCCGCCGAGGAACAGCGCGATCGCGGCGGGTACGAAGGTCAGTGCCAGCACCATCGCACCGGTCAGGGCCAGCACCACGGTGATCGCCATCGGGTGGAACATTTTTCCTTCCACGCCGGTGAGCGCGAAGATCGGCAGGTACACCGCGGTGATGATGCCCAGCCCGAACAGGCTCGGGCGGATCACCTCGGCGGTGGCGCTGGCGGTTTCGGCGAAACGTTCATCGCGGGTCATGTCGCGGCCGAGCGCGTGCTGGCGTTCGCCGAAGCGGCGCAGGCAGTTCTCGATGATGATCACCGCCCCATCGACGATCAGACCGAAATCCAGCGCACCCAGGCTCATCAGGTTGGCCGAGACGCCGCCACGGGCCATGCCGGTCAGCGTGAACAGCATCGCCAGCGGAATCACCGCGGCCGTGATCAACGCCGCGCGGAAATTGCCGAGCAGCAGGAACAGCACCACGATCACCAGCAAGGCGCCTTCGATCAGGTTCTTGGCGACCGTTGCGATGGTGCGGTCGACCAGCGCGGTGCGGTCGTAGCTGGCGGTGACGGTGACGCCCTCCGGCAGGCTGGCCTGCGCCTGCTGCAGACGCGCCGCCGCGGCCTGGGCGACGTCGCGGCTGTTGGCCCCGATCAGCATCACCACGGTGCCCATCACCACTTCATGGCCGTTCTGGGTGGCCGCACCACTGCGCAGCTCCGGTCCGTCCTGCACCTGGGCGACGTCGTGCACGTGGATCGGCACGCCTTCGCGGCGGGCCAGCACGATGTTGCCGATCTCCTCCAGGTTGGCGACCTGGCCGGGAATGCGCACCAGGAACTGCTGGCCGTTGCGTTCGATGTAGCCGGCGCCGACGTTCTGGTTGTTGGTCTCCACCGCCTGCGCCACGTCCTCCAACGTGAAGCCCAGCGCGCGCAGCCGCGCCGGATCCGGGGTGATGTGCACCTGACGCTGGAAGCCACCGATGGTGTTGACCTCGGTCACGCCGGGCACGTTGCGCAGCTGCGGCCGGATCACCCAGTCCTGCAGGGTGCGCAGGTCGGTGGCGGTGTACGCCGTGCCATCGGCCTTGCGTGCCTTGGGATCGGCATCGATGGTGTACATGAAGATCTCGCCGAGACCGGTCGAGATCGGTCCCAGCTGCGGATCCAGGCCGTCGGGAATCTGCGATTTGACCTGCTGCAGGCGTTCGGCGACCTGCTGGCGGGCGAAGTAGATGTCGGTGCCGTCCTTGAAGACCACGGTCACCTGAGAGAGCCCGTAGCGCGACAGCGAGCGTGCCTGCTCCATCGCCGGCAGGCCGGCCATCACCGTCTCCACCGGGTAGGTGATGCGCTGTTCGGTTTCCAGCGGCGAGTAGCCGGGGGCCGCGGTATTGATCTGCACCTGGACGTTGGTGATGTCCGGGGTGGCGTCGATTGGGAGCTGGGTGAAACTCCAGCTGCCGATGACGATCAGCACCAACGTCAGGGCCATCATCAACCAGCGATGGGCGATGGCGGCGCGGATGATGCGCTCAAGCATGGTGGCGCCCTCCGGATGCGGGGCGCGGCAGCACGTCAATGTTCATGCGATGCCCCCGCCTTGCCGATGTCGGCCTTGACCACGTAGCTCTGCTCGACCACGACGTCTTCGCCGACGGTCAGGCCGCTGAGTACTTCGACCCTGCCCGCATCGCGCGCCCCCAGGGTCACCGCACGCGCGGTGTAGGTATCTCCTTCGCGCACGAACACCACGTCCTTGCCATCCATCGTCTGCAACGCGCTCAGCGGCACCACCTGTGCGGCCGGCGTGGTGGCCACCACGATGCGCGCCTTGACCGCGGCGCCGGGCCGCCATTGGCCGTCATCGTTGCGCAGCGTGGCGCGGGCGACCGTGCTCTGGCTGGCGGTGGCGGTGCCGGGCAGCACGCGTTCCAGCGTGGTGGCCTGGCTCACGCCGTCGGTCATGCGTGACACAGTGACCGGCACGCCGGCGGTGATGTGCTGGGTGTCGTTGCCGAAGATATGCAGGTCGACCCACAGCGTGGACAGATCGCCGATCTCGAACAACGGCGTGCCCTCGCCCGCCACCCCACCCACCTGCGCCTGACGCGCGAGCACCACGCCACCGATCGGTGCGGTCACGGTGTAGGTGGTCAGGCTCAGGTTGCTCTCGATGCTGGCCAGCACCTGGCCGGCGCGCACGCGGTCGCCGACATTGGCGCGCAGCGAACGGATCGGGCCGGGGAAGCGCGCCATCACCTGCGCGACGCGGCCATCGACCGGGGTCAACAGGCCCTGCACGTCGTGCTCGTCGGCAATGGTGCCGGCGACGACAGGTGCCACGCGGATGCCCGCCTGCTCGGCCATGGCCGCGGTGATGGTGGTGCTTTCCGGTGCCTCGTGATCGTCATGATCATCGTCATGCCCGGCCTCGCCATGGCCGGCGTCCGTCGCGGCCGCCTCGGCCGGCGCCGCAGCGGGGTCACTGCTGCCGCAGCCGGTGAGCGCCATCAGCGCGATCAACAGGCTGGCGGCCAGCGCGGTACGGATCTGGAAAAGGGTCATCGGCGGTCCTCCGTGGACACGGTGTCGGTTGCGGCGACCATGCTCTGGCCGGTCAGGCGCTGGAGTTCGATCAGGGCGGTCTGTGCGGCGATGGCCGCCTCACGCTGGCGCTGGCGTGCGTCGATCCGCATCGCCTGCAGCTGCGCCCATTCCATGTAACTGATCGCGCCGGCACGCCAGGCCTTCTCGGCAGCGTTCTCGGCACGCTGCAGCTGCGGCAGCACGTCGCGCGCCATGCGGGTGACTTCCAGCCGCGAGGTCAGGTAGCGGCCGTGCGCTTCAGCGAGGGTGGCGTACAGCTGCAGCGCGCGCGCGTCGCGCTCGACGCTGTTGAGTGCCAGTTCGGCCTCGGCCGCGCGGATCTCCGGGTCGGCACGGCGCACGCTGCCCAGCGGCAGGCTGAAACCGGCCACCAGGGAGGTGTCGCGGGTATCGCGGCTGTTGCGCACGCCCACCTGCCAGCTGACATCGGGCCGTGCCTGGGTGCGGGCCAGCTGCACCTGCGCTTCGCGGATGCGGCGCTCACCGGCCAGCACCGCCAGTTCCGGAGTGCGCTGCAGTTCCTCGGCGAGCACGGCGAAGTCCTGCAGCGCGGGCAGCTGCATCGGATCGCCGGTGACCACGTCGAAACCGGGCTCGCGCTGGCGCCACAACGCCGACAGCGACGCACGTGCGGACTGATCCATCTGCCGGGCGCGATCGCGGTCCAGTTCGGCCTGGGCCAACATCGCCTGCGCGGTCAGCAGCACCGATTCGGGCGAGGCGCCGGCCTGCAGGCGCAGCCGCGCGGCGGCGACAGCGCGCCTGCGCTGCTCGATATCGGTCTCGGCAATGCGCAGCTGCTGGCGCGCGTCGGTCACTGCCAGGTAGCGGCGGGCGACCTCGGCCATCAGGTCCAGGCGCGCGGTTTCGCGCTGCGGGGCCAGGCTGTCCAGGTTGGCCTGGGCCACGGCGCGGCGGGCATCCCGCTTGCCACCGCGTTCCAGCACGCCGGCCAGGGTGACGGTGACTTCGGCGGCATCGAAGCCGCGGGTGTCACCGCTGCCGAGTGCGTTCTCCAGCTCCACGCCCACGGTCAAAGGGGGCGACAGGCCGGCCGCGTCACGGCGGGCTTCCCACACCGGGCGCTGGGCCTGCGCCAGGCGCAGATCGGGGTGGTACTGGGCGACGCGCGCGATGGCGTCGTCGAGGGTCAACGGTGCAGCAGGTGTCGTGCCCTGTGCGTACACGCACGGCACGAACGCAATGGCAGCCAAGGCTGCCAGACGCATCCACATGGGAGTCTCCAGAAAGCGATCAGAGGGCAAACGGCGGCACGCGGCCGCAGGGCATCAGATCGCTATCGGAGGACGCAGCAGGTTCTCGGGCGGTTGGGTGCGCAGTTGCGCGATCAACCCGGCAGGGACCCCATGGCTGGGGGGCGCCGGCAGACTCCAGGCCATCGCGGCCATCGGCAGCACGCCGCCATGGCCATGGCAGTGGCCGCAATGCACCAGGGCATGCAGCCAGTCTTCGTTGCCGTCGTCGTCGCTGGATGCAGCGCCGGCCGTGTCATCGGCCGTGCCGTGCAGCTCGCTGCTGTCTGCGTGCACGGTCAGGTGGATATCGGCCAGGGCCGAGGCCAGCGAGCTGCCGAACACGCCCACACCGACCACCACCAGCATCAGCAGGCGGAGCAGCAGGGACGGACGCGGGCGGGCACGACGGAACATGGCCCGCAGGGTAGCCGGGCGTGAAGCCGTTACACAATCGCAGCCCGGCCGCTTGGTTCACGTTGGCCGGGGCCGGCGCGATGGCCGGCTCCGCGCACCTCAGCTGGCGGCGGCCTTGCGCTGGGCGATGAAGGCCTGGATCTGCGCCTCCAGCACCGGCAACGGCACCGAGCCCTGGCTGAGCACGGCGTCGTGGAAGGCCTTGACGTCGAAGCGGTCGCCCAGCTCCTGCTCGGCCTGCGCGCGCAGGCGCACGATCGCGATCTCACCGAGCTTGTAGCTCAGCGCCTGACCCGGCCAGGAAATGTAGCGATCCACTTCGGTGGTCACTTCGTGCTCGCTCAGCGCGGTGTGGTCGCGCAGGTAGGACAGCGCCTGCTCGCGGGTCCAGCCCTTGTGGTGCACGCCGGTATCGATCACCAGGCGCGCGGCGCGCCACATCTCGTAGGTGAGGCGGCCGAAATCCTCGTACGGCGTTTCGTAGATGCCCATCTCCACGCCGAGCTTCTCGCAGTACAGGCCCCAGCCTTCGCCATAGGCGGAGATGTAGTTGTTGCGGCGGAACGCGGGCTGCTCGCCCTGCTCTGCCGCCAGCGCGCCCTGCAGGGCATGGCCCGGATCGGACTCATGCAGGGTCAGCGCGGGAAGGTTGTACAGCGGCCGCGCCGGCAGGTTGTAGGTGTTGAGCCAGTAGGTGCCCATGCCACCGCGGCCGGCGGTCCAGAACGGGGCGATGTCCGGCGGCACCGGCACGATGGTGAAGCGCGCACGCGGCAGCGTCATGTACTTGCCGATCACGCCATCCACGCGCTTGGAGATCCATGCCGCCCGGTGCAACAGCTCGTCCGGGGTCTTGGCGTAGAACTGCGGATCGGTACGCAGGAAGGTCAGGAACTCGGCGAAGCTGCCCTTGAACTCGACCTGCTGGATGATGCCGTTCATCTCGGCCTGGATGCGTGCGACTTCCTTCAGCCCGATCTCGTGGATCTGCTGCGGGGTCAGGTCCAGCGTGGTGTATTCGTGAATCTGCTGCTTGTAGTACGCCTTGCCGCCCGGCATCGCCTCGGCGGCCAGGGTGGTGCGCGCCTGCGGCACGTACTCGCTGACGAAGAAGGTGCGCAGCTTGGCGAACGCCGGCACCACGCTGCCGCCGATGGCCTGGCGGGCCTGTTCCTGCAGCTGTGCCTGCTCGGCGGCCGGGATGCTGGCCGGCAGCTTCTTGAACGGGGCGTACAGCGGCGACTGGGTCGGGTCCTTCAGTTCGGACACGGTGGCGATGGACACCTCGCGGCCATCGAGCACCGCACGCGGCACGCTGAAACCGCGCTTGAGGCCGGCACGCATGTTCTCGGTCTGCTGCTCGAAGTAGCGCGGCACATCGTTCAGGCGTGCGATGTAGTTGCGGTAGTCCTGCGCGGTCTTCATCTCGCGCCGGGCCATGAAGGACAGGTTGGACCAGAACGAGGAGTCCGCGTTGAACGGCATTTCGTAGGCGCGCAGGCGCACCTCGGCAGCCAGGTTGAACACCTGGTCGCGGTAGATCGCGTAGTTGATGCGGTTCTCGGCCGAGAGCGCCTGGGTGTCGAGCTTGTCCAGCTGGGCCAGGACGTCGTCCCAGACCTTCAACCGGCCCTGCTGCGCGGCGGCGCCGACATCGGGCATGCGGGTGGCATTGGCCGGGCCGTCACCGTCTTCGCTGGCTTCACCGCCGCCGGCTTCGCGCCAGGCCCATTCCTTCTCGTAGATCGCGCGGAACTGCGCATCGGCAGGGCTTTCAGTGGCCAGGCTGGCCGGGGCGGCAGCCGGGGCAGCCGGAGGAGCAGCCAGGGCAGCGCCGGCGGGAAGGGCCAGGGCGAGCAGCAGCGCAGCAACGAGCGGTGATTTCACGGTCAAGGGTTCCCGAGGGACGGCAAACCCCGATCATGGCACCAAGCCGGCGGGCGGTGCATGGATCAAAGGTCCTGCCCGACCCTAGTGCGTCGCCTTGTCCCGCTTCCACCCACGGTGCGCGATATCCAGCTTCAGGCTGTACAACGCGGTGAAGGCCGGGAACAGATTCTGCAGCACGCCCACCGAGTCCTGCTTGGCCGAGAACAGGAAGTAGCTCAGCGTCATCAGGCTGCCGACCACGCTCATGTACCAGAACAGGCGCGGGATCACCGGCTTGCCGGCGCGGCGCGAGGCCACGAACTGGACCAGCCAGCGGCCGCCGAACATCAGCGCGCCGGTGTAGCCGATCAGCTTCCAGCCGGTCACATGCAGGCCGGTCCAGTACAGCCAGGTGAGCGGCTGATCGAGCCAGTGCAGTTCCATCAGCGTTCTTCCACGACGGTGCGCTTGCTGCGCGTGATCAGCCAGGCCACCCCGCGCAGATCACGGATGCCGACCAGGGCACGGCCGAGGTTGTTGTACTTGGAGACCCCGGCGGTGCGGTGCCGGTGATTGACCGGCACGCTGGTGGTCTTCCAGCCGGCCCGCTGCATCAGCGCCGGCAGGTAGCGGTGCATGTGGTCGAAGTACGGCAACTCCAGGAACGCAGCGCGCTCGAACAGCTTGATGCCGCAGCCGGTATCGGGGGTATCGTCGCGCAGCATGCGCGCGCGGATCGCGTTGGCCCACTTGCTGGCCCAGCGCTTGCTGCCCGAATCCTGGCGATTCACCCGCCACCCGGCGAACAGTTTGACCTCGGTGGCGGCCGCGGCACGGGCCGCAAGCAGCTTGGGGATGTCGGCCGGGTCGTTCTGGCCGTCACCATCCAGGGTGGCGATCCACGGCGCGCGCGCGTGCTTGACGCCGTTGCGTACCGCGGTGCTCTGCCCGCTCTGGGTGACGTGGTGCAGCACCCGCAGCTCCGGCGTGGTGGCCTTCAGGGCCTGCAGCACCGCCAGGGTGTCGTCGCGCGAGTGGTCGTCGATATAGACGATTTCAAAATCGACCTGCCCGCGCAGTGCGGTGGTGATCTCGTGGATCAGGGGCGTGACGTTGTCGCGTTCATTGAAGACCGGGACGACGACCGACAACTGGGGTTGGCTCATGGTCGGGCTCTGCGAATGGCCAGGATCGAAAAAGAGCGCGCATTTTCCGCACCCGAGGTTATCCGAAGATGAATCGGCGCGTGTGTGTCAGGCGTGATCGCCGAAATACTCGCGGCACCAGGCCACCACCGGCGGCAGACCGCGCTCGATCGGCATCGCCGGTTCATAGCCGAAAGCGTCATGCGCACGCGTGGTATCGGCCATGGTGCGGACCATGTCGCCGGGCTGCATCGGCTTGTAGACCTTCTGCGCCGGGCGTCCGGCCGCCGCCTCGATGACGCCGATGAAGTGCTCCAGCTCGATCGGCGTGTGGTTGCCGAGGTTGAACACCCGGTGCGGCACCGTTTCGCTGGACGGATGCGCCAGCGCGCCGAGGATGCCATCCACGATGTCGGAGACATGTGTGAAGTCGCGCTGCATTTTTCCGTCGTTGAACACGTCGATCGGCCGCCCGGCCAGGACCGCGCGCGAGAACAGCAGCGGTGCCATGTCCGGGCGGCCCCACGGGCCGTACACGGTGAAGAAGCGCAGGCCGGTGGCGTGCAGGCCATACAGCTGGGCATAGGTGTAGGCCATCAGCTCGTTGGCGGCCTTGGTCGCGGCGTACAGCGAGCGCGGCTTGTCGATGCGCTGGTCTTCGGAAAACGGCGGGGTCGCCGAATCGCCGTACACCGAGCTGCTCGAGGCGTACACCAGATGGGTCACGCCGCGATGGCGGCACAGTTCCAGCATGTTGACGAAGCCGGTCAGGTTGCTGTCGACGTAGGCATGCGGGTTTTCCAGCGAATAGCGCACGCCGGCCTGTGCGGCCAGGTGGATGACGCGGGTCGGCTGGACCTCGTCGAACAGCGCGGCCAGGCCGTCGCGGTCGGTCAGGTCGAGCACGCGGATGTCCGCCTCCGGGCACAGCGCAGCCACGCGATCGCGCTTGATCTGCGGATCGTAGTAATCGTTGTAGTTGTCCAGGCCGACGACGCGCTCACCGCGCTCAAGCAGGGCCTTGCAGGTGTTGGCGCCGATGAAACCGGCGGCGCCGGTCACGAGAATCGTCATGGGGTCTGTCCGTCATGCAGCCACGTATCAATACAGTGTTTTGCCGGGACGCACGCGTGGCGATCCGCGCATCCCGGTGGCCCGCCTCACCAGAGGCTGAGCGGCGCTTCCTTGGCCAGGGTGGCCTTGCGTTCCTTGCTGAAATCCCACCACGGCCGCGGCGCCTCGCCCTGCATGAAACGCAGCACCGACAGAAATACATCGATCACACAGGGGTCGTGCATCACCCCGGTGCGCAGACACAGCTGCGCGTACATGTCGTAGGCATCGCGACCGCGCAGATGCGCTGGCACGCGGATGCCGATCAGACGGAGATCTTTCTCACAGGCCGGCCCGACATTCGGCAGGTCGGTCAGACGCAACAGATGGTTGCGGTCGACCTTGGTGGGGTTCATTGGTTGGGGGAAATCCTCTGACGCCTGCGGGGGACTCAGCCCTTCTGTGCGCGAAGTCGGTCGAGCACGCCATCCAGCGTGTCCAGGTCGGTGTAATGGATGATCAGCTTGCCCTTGCCGCCACGGCCATGGGCGATCGCCACGCGGGCGCCCAGCGACTCGGACAACTCGGTTTCCAGCGAAGCGATATCGGCCTGCGGCGCGGCGGCGGTGGGCTTCTTGCGCAGCGCGCCGGGCACTTTGCCAGCAGCGAACTGCTGCGCGCGGTGTTCCACTTCGCGCACCGACCAGCCCTGGTCGGCCGCTTCCTGGGCCAGCTTGCTGGCCAGTTCCGGTGCCAAGGTGAGCAGCGCGCGGGCATGGCCCATTTCCAGCCGGCGGGTTTCCAGCAGCAGGCGGATCGCGATCGGCAGCTCCAGCAGGCGCAGCAGGTTGGACACCGCCGCGCGCGAGCGGCCGACGGCCTGGGCGGCTTCGGCATGGGTGAGGGCGAACTCGCTGATCAGCCGCTGCAGCGCTTCGGCTTCTTCGAGCGGATTGAGGTCTTCGCGCTGGATGTTCTCGATCAGCGCCATCGCGATGACGGTGCGGTCTTCCAGCTCGCGCACCACCACCGGTACTTCATCCAGACCGGCCAGCTGCGACGCGCGCCAGCGGCGTTCGCCGGCCACGATCTCGAAGCTGTCCGCGCCCAGCTGGCGGACCAGGATCGGCTGGATCACGCCCTGCGCCTTGATCGACTCGGCCAGCTCGGCAAGCTTGGTCTCGTCCATGTCGCGGCGCGGCTGGTATTTGCCCGGCTGCAGATGACCGACCGGCAGCTTGCGCAGGCGTTCACCCGGCAGCGGTTCGACCACGGCCGCCGCCTGCACCTGTGTCACCGCCCCCTTGGGCCCCAACAGCGCGTCGAGGCCACGGCCGAGGCCGCGTTTCTTGCCGAGGGCAGGCTTGGTGCTCATCAGGCGGTCTCCATGGCCTTGTCGGCCTTCTTGCGTTGGTTGTTGCGACGGATGATCTCGCCGGCCAGGCCGAGATAGGCAACGCCACCGCGCGAGGCACGGTCGTACCCGACGATGCTCTGGCCATGGCTGGGCGCCTCGGCCAGGCGCACGTTGCGCGGCACGATGGTGCGGAACACCTGCTCGCCGAAGTGCTCGGTCAGCTCGGCCGACACGGCGTTGGCCAGGTTGTTGCGCACATCGAACATGGTCCGCAGCACCCCCTCGATCTCCAGCGCGGGATTGAGGTTGGCACGCAGCGCTTCGATGGTTTCCACCAGCGCGCTCAGGCCTTCCAGCGCGTAGTACTCGCACTGCATCGGCACGATCACCGAATCGGCGGCGGCCAGCGCGTTGAGCGTCAGCAGCGACAGCGCCGGCGGGCAGTCGATCAGGATGTAGTCGTATTCGTCACGGATCGGGGCCAGCGCGCGCTTGAGGCGCTGCTCGCGCTCGCTCTGGTCCATCAGCTGGATCTCGGCGGCGGTCAGGTCGATGTTGCCCGGGAGCAGGTCGAAACCTTCCGGCGTCTTGACCCGGACCTCGGCCGCGGTGCTTTCGCCCAGCAGCAGGTCACAGGTGGAGGCGGCGACTTCGCGCTTGTCCACGCCGCTGCCCATGGTCGCATTGCCTTGGGAATCGAGGTCGACAAGAAGCACGCGCTTGGGTGCAGCAGCCAGGGAGGCGGCCAGATTGACGGCGGTCGTGGTCTTGCCGACGCCACCTTTCTGGTTGGCGATGGCGATGATGCGGGCCATGCGGGTGAGCCTCATCGGCAGGGAGTGGGACTGGTCATTATGCGTATATGGGGCGTGTCATGCACTGTGAGATGCGTGGCAGGCACGCGCCGCAATGCCGCAGCGACGCCCACGGGCACGCCGACGACGCCGCATGGGGCCATCGCGGGAAGGGGCGGGACGACCGTGGGGCGGGCGCTGCGGGCAGCGAAGTCACCGGCTCACGGGCCGATGACCACCACCAGATGACGTTCGCCGGTCAATCCAGGGACGCTCAAGGGCAGCACCTGCTCGACCGACCAGCCGGCCGGCAGCTGCGCGATCTCGTCGTGCGGGTACACGCCTTTCATGGCCAGCAGGCGGCCGCCCGGGCGCAGCAGATGCCCACCGACCCGGATGATCCCGGCCAGGGTATCCATCGCGCGGGCGGTCAGGTGGTCGTAGGCGGCCGGTTCGGCCAGCGACTCGGCACGCGACTCGGCCACGCGGGCGTTGCCCAGGCCCAGCTGGCGCACGGCCTCGCGCATGAAGCGGGCTTTCTTGCCGTTGCTCTCGACCAGGGTCACCTGCAACTGCGGGCGCGCGATCGCCAGCGGGATGCCCGGCAGCCCGGGGCCGGTGCCCAGATCGGCCAAGGTGCCGGTCTCCAGGTACGGCTGCATCGCCAGCGAATCGAGCAGATGGCGGGTCACCATCTCCAGCGGATCGCGGATGGCGGTCAGGTTGTAGGTGCGGTTCCAGCGGTCGAGCAGGGTCAGGTAGGTCAGCAGCGGTGGTGCCAGCGCGGCGTCCAGCTGCATGGCGGCCAGGCCGCGCTCAAGCGCATCGGCCACGCCAGCGGGGAGGGTGTGTTCTGTCATGGCACCATTATCGCAGGTCGGTAGAGCCGACCGTTGGTCGGCTGCCCATCTCACATCGCATGCCAGGCCAGCGCGGCGCGGAAATCATCGGCCGCCTGCCACTCGTGCAGGTGCCAGCGCTCGGCCGGGCCCAGTTCCGGATCACACCAGGCCAGGTGCAGGCCACCGTCGATGCCGGGCGCGAGCTGCAGCCGGTGCAGACCGAAGGAGATGCCCTGCCCCTGCGCCTTCAACAGCGCTTCCTTGGCGCACCACACGCGGAAGAACCAATGGTTGCGGGCGTTCTCGTCCAGCGATTCCAGCCAGGCGATCTCGGCCGGGTGGAAGAAGCGCTGCACGATGTCCAGCATCCGTGGGCGCGGGCGCAGGGGTTCCAGGTCAACGCCGAGGCGGACGCCTTCACCGAGAGCGACCAGCAGCTGCCCGTGGCTGTGGCTCCAGCCGGTGCCGACATGCGCCAACGGGCCATGCAGCGCTGGCCGGCCGCGCGGGTCGCGCTGCAGCGGCAGGTCCTCCGGCGCCCCGCCCAGCTGCTCGGCCAGCAGCACCCGGGCCTGAGGCTCGCCCCGGGTGCCCGGCACATGCGGCAGGCGCCAGACCGTGACCGGGCCGAAGCGCCACGGGCCGTCCAGGGTGGCCGGCAGGGTCATGCGAACACCCCGAAAAGAGCACTGCACGGTGACTTCACGGCACGTACCGTCAACTGGCCCGGTGCCATCCACTTATTGGGAGTCAACGTCATGGGCATCATCATCTGGTTGATCGTCGGCGGTATCGTGGGCTGGCTTGCGAGCATCATCATGCGGCGCGATGCACAGCAGGGCATCATCCTGAACATCGTGGTCGGCATCGTCGGCGCGCTGATTGCCGGCTACTTTTTCGGCGGTGGCATCAATGAAGCGATCACCATCCGCACCTTCCTGTACTCGTTGATCGGCGCCGTGATCCTGCTCGCGATCGTGAATCTGTTTACGCGTCGAAGCGTCCGGTAACGAACGCACGTACAACGTGTGATCGACAAGGCCCGGCACTGCCGGGCCTTGTTGTTTCCGCCGTCAGCCCAGCTGCACCCAGGCCGGGGCGTGGTCGCTGGGGCGCTCCCAGGTACGCGGCTCACGGTCGATGCCCGAGCCCAGCGCGCGCGCCTTGAGCGCGTCGGAGACCAGGGTCAGGTCGATGCGCAGGCCGAGGTTGCGACGGAAGCCGGCCGCCCGGTAGTCCCACCAGCTGAACACGCCCTCTTCCTCGCTGTGCAGGCGGAAGGCATCGTGCAGGCCCAGCTGGAGGAGCTTGTTCAGGGCGCCGCGCTCGGCGGTGGAGGTCAGGATGTGGTTCTCGTTCCAGACCAGCGGGTCGTGCACGTCGCGGGCATCGGGCGCGATGTTGAAGTCACCCATCACCACCAGCTCCGGGTACCTGGCCAACTCGGCCTCGACCCAGGCATGCACGGCCTCAAGCCAGCGCAGCTTGTAGGCGTACTTGTCGGTGCCCACGTCCTGGCCGTTGACCACGTACAGGTTGATGATGCGCACGCCGTTGACGGTGCCGGCGATGGCACGCTTCTGCTCATCCTCGAAACCGGGAATGCCGATCTGCACGTCCTGCGCCGGCTCGCGGGAGAGCAGCGCGACGCCGTTGTAGGTCTTCTGCCCGGCAAACACGCTGCGGTAGCCCAGCCCGGCCAGCACCGCGTCGGGGAACTTGTGGTCCTCCATCTTGGTTTCCTGGATGCCGACCACGTCCGGCGCGAACGCCGTGAGCCATTGTTCCAGGTGCGGCAGGCGCACGTTGAGCGAGTTGACGTTCCAGGAGGCGATTTTCATGCGGGCATTCTACCTGTGGCGCGCGCCGGGCAGCCACGGTAGTGCCGGCCGCTGGCCGGCAGCCTCACGTGCTCGGGGCACGCAGATTTTTGCCACACGTCTGCGTCCCCCGCTAGGCTGTGAGTCACCCCAGTAGCGCAGATATCCCATGGATGCAGATGCTTTCGTAGCAAAGTGGTACGCCGAGAAAGTGCGCCTGCTGGCCGCTGTATGGACCCCAGGCACGGCGTCCGCAGCAAGGATCGCCGCGATGGACCTGTCGCCCGAGCAGACCCACCAGTTGCGGGAGATGCTCGATGTCTTCACCACCGACGCGCTGTACACCCTGCTGCTCGGGCTGGATGGCAGCGCCGCGCTGGGCGGTGACCAGCGCCACTACCCCCTGCTGGACGAGGACGGTTCGGTGATCGCCGAGGAAGGCGAGCTGGAAGCTGCGGCCTATGCGTGGTTCCACGACGGCCGGTCGTCGCAGGCGGGGCGTTGAGGGTGCTTTGCGCCACATGACGTGATTGACCCGCAGCGTCACTCGCCAGCGGAGGCGCCGGGGCCAGCGGCGCAACACATTGTCCAGTGGGCAAGGGGATATCACGCTATAAATGTCGCAGCTGCCTCGATTTCTGTAGGTGCTTTCGCACATCAAGGCGAGGAGCTTCCCCACTTGTATCGTTGTCGACCGGAGGAAGATTCTCGACATGCCGCCCGTGACTGCAACATATGCCCGAAGGAGTTCCGACACCCCATGCCCATTGAATTCGCCTTCCACGCGCTGAACTACAAAACGCTCGCTGCGGTGCTGCTGATCGGCGTCGTCCCGCTGCTGTTGGTCGGCATGGCGGTCTACTTCTTCGGGCAGGACAGAATTTCCCAGATAGCCGCACTCGGCGCCACCTCACTTGCCGTCATCATCGGCCTGCTTGGCGTCTGGCAACTCAGCGCGATCCGACTGACGGCGGACGCCACGACCCTGACCGTGGGGGGCGGCGCGTACACCGTATCGGTCCCGATGGCGCAGATTGATCTCTCCGCTGCACGCCGACGGCTGCCCGGCAGCAACGACACCCCACTGACCTTGCGAACCAATGGCATCGGCATGCCGGGCCTCTCACTTGGGTGGTTCCGCACCAGCAACGGGAAGGCATTTGCCGCGGTGACGGATCCGGACAGGGTGGTGATCCTGCCGACGACGGCCGGTTACACGCTGCTGGTCTCCCCGGAGGATCCCGACGCGTTCCTGGCCGCGCTCAGGCGTCTGTAGCGGGCGTCCATGCCGGCGGCCCTCACCGCACCATCGCCTTCAACATCCCGGCGATCTTCGAATACGGCGGCTTGAGCAGATCGCTGGCGGCCCAGCGCGACTGCCACAGGATCGGCAGCTGCTTGCTCATCGCATCGAAGCCGGCACGCGCGTGATACGCGCCCATGCCACTCGGGCCGACGCCGCCGAACGGCAGCCCATTGACCGCGAAATGCAGCAGCGTGTCGTTGACGGTGACGCCGCCAGCCACGACCTGCGCCAGCACCCGTTCCACCTGCGTACGTTCGTGACTGAAGACGTACAGCGCCAACGGGCGGTCACGGGACTGCACGTCCGCGATGGCAGCGTCCAGATCCGGATACGCGCAGACCGGCAGGATCGGACCGAAGATCTCTTCGCGCATCAGGGCCAGATCGGCCGGCGGATCGAGCACGATGGTCGGCACGATCAGCCGCTCGCGCTGCGCACGCTCGGGATCGACCGTGGCCAGTTCGATCACCGGCACGCCCCGCGCGCGGGCTTCATCGAGATAGCCACGCAGGCGCTGGTACTGGCCGTCGTGGATGATGCGCGTGTAATCGGCGGCGTCGCTGAAATCGCCATAGCGCGCCTGCACCTGGGTCTGCAGTTGCTGCACCAGTTCGCGCTGGCGATGGCCGTCGATCAACACGTAGTCCGGGGCGATGCAGGTCTGGCCGGCATTGAAGAATTTTCCGGTGGCCAGGCGCGCGGCCGCCTTCTCCAGCGGGTAATCGCTGCAGACGATGGCCGGGGATTTGCCGCCCAGCTCCAGCGTGAGCGGGGTCAGGTGCTCGGCGGCGGCCGCCATGACCTTGCGGCCGATGGTGGTGGAGCCGGTGAACACCAGGTGGTCCAGCGGCGAGCCGGCCAAGGCGCTGGCGAGGTCTCCATCGCCCTGCACGACCGCCACCCGATCCGGGGGGAACACGTCGGCCAGCAGCGACTGCAGGAAGGCGCTGGTGCGCGGCGTGTGCTCGGACGGCTTGAGGATCACGTGGTTGCCGGCGGCGATCGCGGTCGCCAGCGGAATCAGGGCCAGGTTGACCGGGTAGTTCCAGGGCGAGATCACCCCGACCACGCCCAGCGGCACCGGCCGGGTCTGGGCGCGCGCCGGCCAGAACCGCCAGCCGACGCCGACCCGGCGCGGGCGTATCCAGCCGCGCAGGTGGCTGCACAGGTGATCGATATCGCCCAGCACGGTCATGCCGTCGGCGATCAGTGATTCGTGGGTGGAGCGGTGGCCGAAGTCGGCCGAGATCACCGCGGCCATCTCCGGCAGGCGCGCCTTGAGGGCGGCGCGCAGGCGCTGCAGGTCATCGCGGCGCTGTTCCAGCGTCGGGCGGTTGGCCTGCCAGGCGGTACGCAGGGTCTGCAGGATCGCGGGAAGCGCGGCGGGATCGGTGTGGGCATCGCTCATGGGCCGACTATAGCGGCAGGCTGCGTGACAGCGGGTCAGGGTAGTGCCGGCCGCTGGCCGGCAGCCTCACACGCTTCTCCGTAGGTTCATCGGGAGCCGGCCAGCGGCCGGCACTACCCGGACACAGAAGGGGCCGCGATCTGCATCGCGGCCCCTTCGTCTTGCCATGTGGATCACCGTTACTTGGTGATATCCACATCCTTGGTTTCATGCAGGAACAGGCCACCGACCACGACCGTCATCAACGCGATGATGATCGGGTACCACAGGCCGTAGTAGAGGTTGCCGGTACCGGCCACCAGCGCGAAGGAAATCGCTGGCAGGAAGCCACCGAACCAGCCGTTGCCGATGTGGTACGGCAGCGACATCGAGGTGTAGCGGATACGCGTCGGGAACAGCTCGACCAGGTAGGCGGCGATCGGGCCGTAGACCATGGTCACGTACAGCACCAGCAGCCACAGCATGAAGATCGTGCCGGGGATGTTGATGCGCGCGTTGTCAGCCTTGGCCGGGTAACCGGCGGCACCCAACGCACCCTTGAGCTCTCCGCCGAAGGCATCGCCCTTGGCCTTGAGTTCTTCCTTGGTCAGGCCTGCGGCCTCGTAGGAGGTCACGGCGGTGGTCCCGACGTTGACCGTCGCCAGCGTACCGGCCGGTGCCGGCTTCACTTCATACGGCACACCGGCCTTGGTCAGGGCCGCGGTGGCCACGTCGCAGGAGCTGGTGAACTTGCGCAGGCCGACCGGATCGAACTGGAACGAGCAGGTGTTCGGATCGGCATTGACCAGCGCCGGCGAGTTGGTGCGGGCTTCTTCGATGGCCGGGTTGGCGAAGTGGGTCAGGCCCTTGAAGATCGGGATGTAGGTGATGGCAGCCAGCAGACAGCCGGCCAGGATGATCTTCTTGCGGCCGATACGGTCGGACAGCCAGCCGAAGAAGATGAAGAACGGCACGCCCAGCGCCAGCGCGGCGGCGATCAGCAGGTAGGAGGTGGTCGCGTCGACCTTGAGCATGCTGCTCAGGAAGAACAGCGCGTAGAACTGGCCGCCGTACCACACCACGGCCTGACCGGCTGCGGCACCGAGCAGGACCAGCAGCATCAGCTTGAGGTTGCCGTCCTTGAGGCTGTCACGGAACGGGGTCTTGGAGCCCTTGCCTTCGGCCTTCATCTGCTGGAACAGCGGGGATTCGCTCAGCTGCAGGCGGATCCACACCGAGATGCCCAGCAGCACGATCGAGACCAGGAACGGGATACGCCAGCCCCAGGCTTCGAACGCTTCATTGCCCAGGAAGTAGCGGCAGGCCAGGATGATCAGCAGCGACATGAACAGGCCGAGCGTCGCGGTGCACTGGATGAAGCTGGTGTACAGGCCACGCTTGTCGGCCGGCGCGTGCTCGGCGACATAGGTCGCGGCACCACCGTATTCGCCACCCATCGCCAGGCCCTGGGCCAGACGCAGGATGATCAGGATCACCGGGGCGGCGAAACCGATCGAGGCGTAGTTGGGCAGCACGCCGACCAGGAAGGTCGAGATGCCCATGATCAGGATCGTGACCAGGAAGGTGTACTTGCGGCCGATGCGGTCGCCGAGGCTGCCGAAGAAGGCGGCACCGAACGGGCGCACGAAGAAGCCGGCCGCGAACGCCAGCAGGGCGAAGATCATGCCCGTGGTTTCATTGACGCCGCTGAAGAACTGCTTGGCGATGATCGCGGCGAGCGAGCCGTACAGGAAGAAGTCGTACCACTCGAAGACGGTACCCAGGCTGGACGCGAAGATGACCTTCTTGTGTCCCTGGGTAAGTTGGGCTTTCGTTGGTGCGGGTGTGGTGGACATAAGACGCTTCCCCTCCGAAGCAATCGTTGTGGTGTGCCGGCTGTACGCCGGCACGCGTTTTTTGTTTTAGAAGCTGTATTTCGTCGTGAACTGCAGGCGGCTGATATCGCCCTTGCGGCCATCCTCGATCTCGCGCACGCCATACATCAGCTCGGCGCCGACATCGACCTTGGGCATCGGCGTGTAGAACACGTTGCCGCGGATGCTCTGCACGCTCTTGGTGACCAGCGGGCCGAGGCTGCCGTCGTTGTCGTAATCGCTGCGCGCGTAGATCAGGTTGGTGCGCAACTTCGGGGTGAAGGCGTGGCGCCAGCCCACATAGCCGGCCAGCACGCCGGTCGGGTTGAGTTCGTCGCGGGCGATGTCATACGCGGTATCGGCGGTGACACCCAGGCCGATGTAACGTGCGATGCCTTCGCCACCGGTGACCTGGTAATGCAGCGTATCGGTCGGGCCCATCACCCATTTGCCGCCCAGGGTGAGGCCGCCGGCGATCTTGTCCGCATCGGCACCGGTGGTCTGGTTGTCGACCTTCAGCTGACGGACCACGCCGCCGACACCGAAGGTGCCCCAGTCCCCCTTCCAGCCATAACGCAGGGTCAGATCCGGCAGCGCACCGCGATCGGAGTTGCTGGCTACATTGGTCCACGCGCCGGTGACCGGGTTGCGGGTGCCGGTGAGCAGCGTGGTTTCCGGGTTTTCCAGCGCGACGCTGAAGCCGCCCTGGGTGTAGCGGATCTGTGCCTGGCGCACGAAGATCACGCCATCGGTCGGGCCGACGAAGTCCGCCGCTTCCGGCAACGACGCGGCGTCCATGAAGTTCGACCAGGTCTGGCCGGCCATCCAGTTGTTCCAGTACATGTAGGCGTGACGCAGGGTCGCACCGTAGGTATTGGTCGCGGTCTGGTTGCCCAGCGAGTTGCCGAAGAAGTCCATCTCGAAGAACGCACCGGACTTGTTGCCGGCCTCGCTGACATTGTCGATGCCAAGATTGAAGCGCGAGAACTTGGCGTGGGCGTTGTAATCCACGTCCGAGCGCTTGCCGCTGCCGCCGGCACCGGCCACCGGGGTCTGGCCCGGCAGATACAGCGCGCGGCCGGTGGCATCGTCGGCCAGCTGGCCATCGCCGGTCTGGGTGGCCAGGAAATCGGCCTTGATGAAACCACCGATCTTGACCGTGGTACCCGGCGCGGCACCGGGGGTGATGGTGGTGACCTGGATCGGCTGCTTGCCGGCCGGCACCGTGGCCGCCACCGGTTGCTGTGCCTGGACCGTGCGCACGGCGGTGACATCGGTCTGGGCCTGGCTGATCTGGACCTGCTGTTGCTGCTGGTTGTTCAGCAGCAGCTGGACCTGGCGCTCCAGCTCGACGACGCGTGCTTCCAGGGCTTTCTCTTTTGCGGTTTCGGCGAACGCCATGCCTGGCGCGATCAGTGCGACGAACATGGCGGCGGCCAACGGCCGGCGTGTCGTCCTCAGCAAACGGTGGCTCATGTTGCCCTCTCTCCCGGGTGGCAAGGTGATGCCGCGCATGGGGCACGGTCGAGCCGAGGGTGCGGCGCGTTGACGCACCGAAGCTATTGGCCATTAGTCGTACTCGCCCCACGCGGCGAGTACGACCCGGGCGCCGGCAGGCGACCGGCAGGTGCCGCAGGCACCGCGCAGGTACCGACCGTTGGTCGGTAGGCCTTGCCTCACGACCAACGGTCGTGAGCTGCCGGGGTTGGCTGCCATGTCATATCGGGCGGGTCGGCGTTCGACCATGGTCTAACCACCTCGACACCGCGCAGGCAGGTGGATGCGGCAAACTGAGGGGGAGAGGTCGCCGTTTATGCTGCGACCGCACAACCCAAGTCAACGTGCAAGTGAGGGTGCCATGGCTGATCTTTACCCCGTCGACGCCGCGTTCGCCGCGGCATCGCGGATCGACAAGAACACGTACCAGCAGCTCTACCGTGAATCGGTGGAGCATCCGGATGCCTTCTGGGGCAAGGCCGCCGAGCGCCTGGACTGGTTCAAGAAACCGACCCGCATCAAGAACGTCAGCTACCAGCTCGACGATTTCCGCATCAAGTGGTTCGAAGATGGCGAGCTCAACGCCAGCGTCAACTGCCTGGACCGCCAGCTCGACAAACGCGGCGACAAGATCGCCCTGCTGTTCGAACCGGACAGCCCCGATGCGCCGGCGCAGGGCGTCACCTATCGCGAGTTGTATGAGCGCACCTGCCGCCTCGGCAACGCACTGCGCAACCTCGGCGTCAAGAAGGGCGACCGGGTCACCATCTACCTGCCGATGATCGTCGACGCCGCCGTGGCCATGCTGGCCTGCGCGCGTATCGGTGCGATCCACTCGGTGGTGTTCGGCGGCTTCGCCCCGAACTCGATCGCCGACCGCGTCATCGACTGCGGCAGCAAGCTGATCATCACCGCCGACGAAGGTCTGCGCGGTGGCAAGAAGATTCCGCTCAAAGCCAATGTCGATGCGGCGCTGAAGCTGCCCGGCACCACCACCGTGGAAACCGTGCTGGTGGTCCGCCACACCGGCGGCGCGGTGGACATGCAGGCCCCGCGCGACCGCTGGTTCCACGACGTGGTGGACCCGCAGCCGGCGCAGTGCGAGCCCGAGCGCATGAACGCCGAGGATCCGCTGTTCATCCTCTATACCTCCGGCTCCACCGGCAAGCCCAAGGGCGTGCTGCACACCACCGGCGGTTACCTGCTGTACGCGGCCTACACCCATGAAGCGGTGTTCGACCTGCGCGAAGACGACATCTACTGGTGCACCGCCGATGTCGGCTGGGTCACCGGCCACAGCTACATCGTGTACGGCCCGCTGGCCAATGGCGCGACCTCGGTGATGTTCGAAGGCGTGCCGAACTTCCCGAACACCTCGCGGTTCTGGGAGGTGATCGACAAGCACCAGGTCACCATCTTCTACACCGCGCCCACCGCGATCCGCGCGTTGATGCGCGAAGGCGATGCGCCGGTCAAGCGCACCTCGCGCAGTTCGCTGCGCCTGCTCGGCAGCGTCGGCGAGCCGATCAATCCGGAAGCGTGGCGCTGGTACTACGAGGTGGTCGGCGACAGCCGCTGCCCGATCGTGGATACCTGGTGGCAGACCGAAACCGGCGGCATCCTGATTTCGCCGCTGGCCGGGGCGGTCGATCTCAAGCCGGGCTCGGCCACCCTGCCCTTCTTCGGCGTGCAGCCGGCGCTGGTCAATGCCGATGGCGAGATCCGGGAGGGGGCCACCGAAGGCAACCTGATCATCCGCGATTCGTGGCCGGGCCAGATGCGCACCGTCTATGGCGACCATCAGCGCTTCATCGACACGTATTTCCGCACCTACCCGGGCAGCTATTTCACCGGTGATGGTTGCCGTCGTGACGAGGATGGCTACTACTGGATCACCGGCCGCGTGGACGATGTGATCAACGTCTCCGGGCACCGCATCGGTACCGCCGAGGTGGAAAGCGCGCTGGTCTCGCACCCCAAGGTGGCCGAAGCGGCCGTGGTCGGCTTCCCGCACGACATCAAGGGCCAGGGCATCTATGCCTACGTGACGCTGATTGCCGACGAGACGCCGAGCGATGAACTGCACAAGGAGCTGGTGGCCTGGGTGCGCAAGGAGATCGGTCCGATCGCCGCGCCCGACCATCTGCAGTGGGCGCCCGGCCTGCCCAAGACGCGCTCGGGCAAGATCATGCGCCGCATCCTGCGCAAGATCGCCGAGAACGCACCGGACCAGCTCGGCGACACCTCGACCCTGGCCGATCCGTCGGTCGTGGCCTCGCTGGTGGAAGAGCGGAAAGTGAAGTAAAGGTCGCCACATCGCATTCGCGCTGTCGCTCCCACGATCCGCCAGTGGATCGTGGGCCCCGACTCACCAGCACCCACACCCCGCCGCTTCGCGGCCGCCCCCTGACTCAGGGGGCTGTCATCTCGATACACTTTTTCGTTGCGTCGCTGCATTCCTCCGCAACATGGCCCCCACCATGACGACCCTCCTGATTGCCGATGACCATCCGCTGTTCCGCGAAGCCCTTCGCGGTGCCGTGCAACGCGTCATCCCCGGCGTGCAGCTGTACGAAGCGGACAGCGTGGAAGCGCTGTACCAGCTGGCCGACCAGCACACCGACGCCGACCTGGTCCTGATGGACCTCAACATGCCCGGCGCACAGGGCTTCAACGCGCTCGTGCATATGCGCGCCCTGCACCCGCAGCTGCCGGTGGTGGTGGTGTCCGCCCGCGAGGAGCCGACCGTGATGCGCCGTGCGCTCGACCATGGCGCCTTCGGCTTCATCCCCAAATCCGCCGATTCGGACACGATCGGCCATGCGCTGGGCACCATCCTGGATGGCGAGACCTGGGCACCGCCGGAAGCGCACAACGTGCCCCAGACCGGGCGCGAGGAACGCGAGATCGGCCAGCGCCTGCGCGAGCTGACTCCACAGCAGTTCCGGGTGCTGCAGATGCTCGGCGCCGGCCGCCTCAACAAGCAGATCGCCTACGACCTCAACGTGTCCGAAGCAACGATCAAAGCCCACGTCACCGCGATCCTGCGCAAGCTCGGTGTCACCAACCGCACCCAGGCGGTGCTGATGGCCGGCAAGCTGGCCATCGATGACGAACAGATCGTGCTGCCGCCCGAAGAAGAGTAGGCGTTATAGCCGGAGCTATGAATTCCAGCGCTACCTGCGCAATTCGCGGCAAACGCTCCACGCCGCAGGCCCGGTGCTAAGCTTCGCGTCCCCTTGGGGAGTAGCCGGATTCCTGCTGAAGGAATCGCCCGTATCAACATACTCGGCCAGTGCGCCGTGGTGCGGGCAACCATCTTGGTTGGCGAGACCAGCGGTCCGCGTGCGCAACGACAGGTTGGGCGCGTCCGCGGTCCGTTGCTCGCTCTCGCCCGACCTGTCGCGTACCCCAATGTCCCCCATTTCGATCCTGCTGATCGGCTTTGCCATGTCCACCGATGCCTTCGCCGCGGCGATCGGCAAAGGCGCGGCCATGCGCAAACCGCGCTTTTCCGACGCCTTGCGCGCCGGCCTGATTTTCGGTGTCATCGAAGGCATCACGCCGGTGATCGGCTGGCTGCTCGGCCGCGCTGCACTGGAGTATGTGGAGGCCTTCGATCACTGGATCGCGTTCGGCCTGCTCGGTGCGCTGGGCGTGCACATGATCATCAATGGCCTGCGCCCCGACGAGGGCGCCGAGGAAGAAGACACCAGCAAACACCACGGCTTCTGGCGCCTGGCGGTGACCGGTTTCGCCACCAGCATCGATGCGATGGCGGTCGGCATCGGCCTGGCCTTCCTCGACGTGCATATCGGCGTGATGGCGCTGGTCATCGGCCTGTGCACGCTCACCATGGTGACCTGCGGCATCATGCTCGGCCGCGTATTGGGCGGGATGGTCGGCAAGCGCGCGGAGATCGTCGGCGGCGTGATCCTGATCATCATCGGCTCCACCATCCTGTACGAACACCTCAGCGGCGCCGTGGCCTGATCGGCAGTCACGCCCGCCTCGCGGCTAGAGATCGCCGCGGGTGTCGTGGAAGGCGGCCAGGAACGCGCGCAGCGAGGCCGGCTTGATCGGCTTGGTCAGCAACCGGTAACCGCGGTCACGCGCCATCCGCTTGAGCTCATCGCGGCCGTCGGCGGTGAGCAGCGCACCGGGGATCGCGCGCCCGGCCCTCTGGCCCAGGGCTACCAGCGTGTCCAGTCCATCCAGGCGGTCATGCAGGTGGTAATCCACCAGCATCACATCCGGCCGTTCAACCACTTTCTCCAGTGCCTGGTCGACGGTGCTGGCGGTGATCACCTGCACCTGCCAACGCCCCAGCAACGCCCGCATGCCATCCAGGATCTCCTGGTCGTTGTCCACGCACAGCACGCGCATGCCCGCCAGGGAATCGGCGCGGGTGACCGGGCTCGGTGCCGGCGGTGCTTCTGCGGTTGGCAACGCCGGCGCCGCCACGAGGGGCAGCAGGATCGAGAACATGCTGCCGCTGCCGACCCGGCTGCGGGCGTTGAGGCGGTGATCGAGCAGGCGCGAGATACGCTGGCAGATCGACAGGCCCAGCCCCAAGCCCTGCTCGCCCCAGTCGAACGGCTGCTGGTAGCGATGGAACTCATCGAAGATCTGCTGCATGTGGTGTTCGGGAATGCCCGGGCCGGTATCCCATACCTGCAGTTCCACTTCCGGCCCGCGATGGCGCACCGCCAGCACGATGCGGCCCTGGCGCGTGTAGCGCAGCGCATTGGCCAGGAAGTTCTGCAGCACGCGGCGCAGCAGGCGGCGATCGCTGCGTACCCAGGCCGGCCGCGCGAACAGGTCCATGCGCAACCCACGGCCGGCCGCGACGGGCGAGTACTGCGCCGCCAGCTCGCGCATCAGCAGGCTGACGTCGAAGTCACCGATCACCGGATGCAGGCCACCGGCATCCAGACGGGAGACATCCAGCAGGCCATCCAGCAGTTCCTCGGCCGCACGCAACGAGGCGTCCACGCGCTCGGCCAGATGCCGTTGCTCTTCGTTGTTGTGGTGACTCTCACGCAGCGCTGAAGCGAACAGGCGGGCAGCATTGAGCGGCTGCAGCACGTCGTGGCTGATCGCGGCCAGGAAGCGCGTCTTGGACTGCTGGGCCACCTCGGCTTCATGCGAACGCTCGGCCACGCGCTGTTCCAGCGTTTCGTTGGCTTCCAGCAGCGCGCGCTCGGCGTGCTTGTAGTCGGTGATGTCGTTGTAACTGGTGACGTAGCCACCGCCGGGCAGCGCCTGCCCGCGCATCTCGATCACCTTGCCGTCGCTGCGGGTGCGCTCGAAGATGTGCGGTGAGCCGGCGCGCATGTAGCCGATGCGGCGGTTGATCTGCAGCTCGATGTCGCCCTCGCCGAGCTCACCGCGCTCGGCGTTGTAGCGGATCAGGTCGGCGACCGGCCGGCCCACGTAGAGCATCCCGTCGGGGTACCCGAACATCTGCTGGTAGCGGCGGTTCCAGGCGGTCAGGCGCATGTCCGGATCGACCACGCTGACCCCCGCGCTGATGTTCTCCAGGGTGGTGGAGAGAATCTCGCGGTTGAAGCGCAGTTCCTGCCCTGCCTCGTCGAGCACCGCCACCACTTCGCCCAGGTCCATGCCCGAACCGCGCAGCAGACTGGTCAGCAGCAGGCGGGCCGACGCCGCGCCGATCGAGGCCGCCAGCAGCCGCTCGGTGAACTGCACCCAGGCACGGTCCGCCGGCGCGGAGGCCTGCAGCTCGCGGTCCATGGACTGCGCCTGCTCGAAGAACGATCGACGGGCGTGGCGGTCGCCCACCACGCGCGAGGCCAGCGCCAGCAGATCACCGACATGCACGTTGCCCGGCCACGCACCGGCCACGGACGGGCGCTGCGCGTAGGGGTCCAGGAACGGCGCCGCACGCAGCCGTTCATCCACGCCAGGACGCCAGCGCACCGAAACCAGCACCATCGCCGCGACATTGACCAGCAGCGACCAGAACGTGCCGTGGGTCAGCGGGTCCCAGCCGCTCATGCCGAACAGGTGCTGCGGCTGCAGCCAGCCAATCCCGAACGGGCCCTGCACCAGCCACGCCGACGACATCCAGCCGGCCTGGGTCAGCGCCGGCAACAGCAGCGTGTATACCCAGGTGCCGAAGCCGAGCAGCATGCCCACTTCCACGCCGCGGCGGCTGGCACCGCGCCAGTACAGCCCGCCGATCAGCCCCGGGGCGAACTGCGCGACCGCGGCGAAGGCCATCAGGCCGTAGGAGGCCAGGGTACTGTCGTTGCTGCTGCCGCGGTAATAGCTGTAGGCCACCAGCGCCAGCAGCAGGATGGCGGTGCGGCGGATCCACAACACGCGCGAAGCGACATCCGCCGCTTCTTGATGATCGCCACTGCGGCGCAGCAGGACCGGCATCACCAGATCGTTGCTGACCATGGTGGCCAGGGCGATGGAGGCCACGATCACCATGCCGGTCGCCGCCGAGAAGCCGCCGACATAGGCGACCAGCGCCAGGAACTTGCGGCCCTCGGCCAGCGGCAGGGCCAGCACCATGCTGTCGTCGGCGACGCTGCCACCGGTGCCGAACAGGGTGACGCCGGCGGTGGCGATCGGAATCACCATCGCCGAGATGATCACCAGGTACGCACCGAACATCCAGCGCGCGCGGCGGATGTCGCGCACGTCACCACATTCGACCACCGCCACATGGAACTGGCGCGGCAGGCAGATGATGGCCAGGAAACTCAGCAGCGTCTGGGAAATGAAGCCGACCGGTGGCAAGCCGGTGAACAGCGTATGCGCCGACTCGATCACCGCATCGGTGCGGTCGTTGAGCCACAGGTAGGCGAACAGGCCCAGCGCGACCATCGCGATCAGCTTGATCATCGATTCCAGCGCGATCGCCAGCATCATGCCGTGGTGGTGCTCGGTGGCATCCACCTGGCGGGTACCGAACAGCGTGGCGAACAGCGCCATCAGCAACGCCACGTACAGCGCGGGATCCGTGAAGAAGCCGGTCGGGCCGACGTTGCCGGTCAGCACCTGCAGGCTCATCGCGACGGCTTTGTACTGCAGGGCCAGGTACGGCACGATGCCGATCAGCGCGATCACCGCCACCAGTGCGGCCAGGCGGCGCGAGCGGCCGAACCGCGAGGAGATGAAATCGGCGATGGAGACCACGTTCTGGCTGCGTGCGATCAGCGCCAGGCGCTCGATGATGCGCCAGCCGAACACCCACAGCAGCAGGGGCCCCAGGTAGATCGGCAGGTAGCCGATGCCATTGCGCACCGCCGTGCCGACCGCACCGTAGAACGTCCATGACGAGCAGTACACCGCCAGCGCCAGGCTGTAGACCACCGGGCGCAGCCACGGGCGATCCGGGTACATCGGGCGACGGTCGCCCCACCACGCCACGCCGAACAGCAGCGCGGCGTAGGCCACCGAGACCAGCAGCAGGATCCAGCTAGAAACCACAGGGTTGTTTCCGCGAGCGCAGCCCGCAGTGTAGCGGCTGGGCCACGCCCGTCGTGGTGCTCATGCCGTGGCCCGCTGGCGGGCGGGAAGCCGGATCCCGATCCGGGTCCCTGCCCCGGGTTTACTGTCCACCTCGACCTCGCCGCCCGCCGCGCGGACCAGGCTGGCGGTCACCGCCAACCCGAGCCCGGTGCCCTCACCCATCGGCTTGGTGGTGAAGAACGGTTCCAGGCAGTGGGCGCGGACCTCCGCACTCATGCCCTGGCCGGTATCGCTGACCCGGATCAACAACTCACCACTGGCGGGCAGGTCGATCAGGGTCAGATCGAACCGGCCGCCATCGGGCATGGCCTGCTCGGCATTCACCGCCAGGCTGAGCAGGATGGACTCCAGCTGCGCCGGATCGAAGTGGATCTGGCCGGTGGCGCCGTCGGTGGCGACGCGGCACTGCACGCGGTCGCCGAACACCTGCTGGAGCATCGGCTCCATGGCCATGACCGTGCCGGCCGCATCCAGCAGCTGGGGGCGCCCCGGGTCCAGCCGGCTGAAATCCAGCAGCCGCCGGCTGACGGTGGCGGCACGGCGGGTCGCCGACTGTGCGCCTTGCAGGGCCTCCTGCAGCGCCTCCTCACCGGTACTGCGGCGGGCCTTGGCGAGATATCCCTGGATCAGCGCCAGCACGTGATTGAAGTCATGCGCGATGCCACTGGCCAGGCGCCCGACGTTCTCCATCTTCATCGCGTGCACCAACTGCTCGCGCGAGCGCTCTTTCTCCTGGATCTCCAACTGCAGTTCATCGCGCTTGCCGGCCAGCTCGGCGCTGCGCTGCCGTGCCACCTGCAGGCTCTCGCGCAGCCCGGTCACGCTGTGGTGCAACAGCCAGGCTCCCAGCCACGTTCCGAACACAGCTATCGCCAGATCGTTCACCGCAAGCAGGACACGGTCCGGACGGAACATCAGGCTGGAGGCATCCACCCACGCCCCCGCCACCATCAACCCGCTCAACCAGGCGGTGGCCCACCCCAGTGGCCGCCGCCCCAGTACGGCGGAGACCAGCAGCACCGGCAGTATTACCACCAGCTGCAGCCGCGATTGTGCCGCCAGCCCCCAGTACGTGTAGGCCAGGGTCGCCAGCAGCAACTCGCCGATCACGAACACAGCGGCTGCCCGCAGCGTGCGACCTGCGTGGTGCTCCAGCAGGCAAACCAGGCACAGCAAGGCGTGAAGGCCGGCGATCAACGGCACCATCACATCCAGGCCCATGCCCATGCGCAGCGCTATCCAGACAGCCATGCACAGGTGGAACAGACCCACCATGTGCAGCAGCCCGCGCAGCATGGCATCGGTACGGCGCCCCAGCGAGGGGGATACGCCGGCGACGGGCACGTCGCGGGGAGAGGGAGGCGGAATGGGCATGTGTGGCAGAATACAGGCCGAAAGCGACAGCAGCCGGCCCCGAGGGGTCATCCAAATGCGTTGCCGCCTGCCTGCACTCGACCGGGAAGTCGTTGCTCCTATGCGTACGTTGTCGCTGGTCCGTCGCGGACTGTCCGCGCTTGTCTGCCTGTTCGCATTGGCCCCGTCCGCTGCGATGGCGCAGCGTTCCGCCGACACGGTGCCGCTGACCGCGCAGGTCGAACAGTGTCACGCCTTGTTGACCAGTGAGCCACGCCTGTCGCTGAGCATGGCGCGCAGCCTGCTGGCCACCCCCTCGCTGCCCGCCTCGATCGAGATCGGTGCGCTGGGCTGCCTGGGCATCGCGCTGCGCTCGCAGGGCCAGCTGGGCCAGACCCTCGATCTGCCTGACAGGCTGCAGGCCGCCGCTGCGCGCGCCGATGCGGGCAAGGAAGACAGGCTGCGGGCGCACTCCATGGCCGCACACCTGCTGCTCTGGCGTGGCGAGCACAGCCAGGCCCTGACGCTGACCAACACCTTCCTTGAAGACGCGGTGCGCGAGCGTGACGTGCAGGGCCAGATCGCCGCGCTGATGCAGATCGCCATGATCCGCGGCGATGCAATGGGTGATGCACAGGGGGCGCTGACGTATCTGCAGAAAGCCACGGTACTCAGCCAGCACATGCGCCGGCCGCCCAACCCGGGCGATCTCATCCTGTATTACAACTATGGCTACGCACTGCTGCGGATGCAGCGGCATGAGGAAGCCAACACGGCCTTCAGCCGGGCCGAGGCGATCGGCACGCGGCTGGGCGGGCAGGAGTTGTTCCTGTACCGCATCGCCAGCCATCGCGCTGAAGTCCAGCGTCTGCGCGGCCAGTTGGCCGACGCCGAGGCCCTGTTCCGCAGCGTGCTCAGCTGGCAGGCAAGGCAAGATCCCCAGGGCCACATCGTGACACTGCAGCGGCTTGCCCGGCTGACCATCGACCAGCACGGTGCCGAAGCCGCACGTCCGCTGGCCGAGCAGGCCCAGATGCAGGCCGAACGCGGTCAGTTCAACGATGAGATCCGCGAGGGCATGGACCTGCTGGGCGACATCCATATCCTGCTGGGCCACCGCGAACAGGCCCTGGGCTACGCGCGCCAGGCACGGGCGATCGACAGCGCGCGCAGCAAGGGTGACATCCTCAACCAGTTGGCCAAGCTGCAGGCCACTGCCGAGCGCAGCATCGATCCGGCCGAGGTCAATGCGGTGCAGGATCTGGACCGCGTCCGTGTGCTTCGCAACGGCGCGCTGATCGCTCTGCTGGTGGTCGTCACGGTCGCCACGGTGCTCCTGTTGCGCATGCGGCGGCAGCGGCAGCGATTGGCGCTGCTGAGCAGTACCGACTGGGTGACCGGTACAGTCAACCGCCGTGAGGCCGAGCGGCTGCTGAGCCTGGAGTTGGCCAAGGCCGGAGGCGGGCAGCGCAGCGTGGTGATGCTGCTGGAACTGGACGCGTTCAAGGCGCTGAACGAGCAGCATGGCCAGGCAGCGGGGGATGCCGTGCTGCGTGCGGTGACCCGATGCCTGCGCCAGCACAGCGACCGCCATGATCGGATCGCCCGCTGGGCGGGCGGCACCTTCCTCGTGGTCCGTCACGATACCGCCGCCGCAGCGGCCCAGGCGCTGGCCAATCGCCTGCGCGCGGCGATCGAACGGCTGGTGGTGGATATCGGCCCGGGGCGGCACCTGACGCTCACCGCCACTCTCGGGGTGGCCCCCCTGCCGCTGTTCCCCACTGCACCGGCCACGCTGGAGGACAGCCTGCGCGCAGCCGATCGAGCGCTGCAGAGTGCCCGCCGCAGTGGCCACAATGCCTGGGCCATGCTCTGGGGCGAAGAAGCTGGCCGTGATGTGGATCTGTACAGCCTGCTGCACGACCCCGCACGGGCGATGGCCTGCGGCTGGGTGTCATTGGCCGGAAGCCGGCCGATGGCCTGGCTTCCGCCACGCCAGGAGCCTGCACGTCCCGCAGTGGATCAGGACGTGCAGACCGGCCGCGGACAGCGCTGATCGCGCAGGCGGATCAGCGCGTCACCTCGAACCGCACCTCCACCCGCCGGTTCGGCAACAGGCATTCCAGCAGCGCGGCCCGCGGGCGCACGCCATCGCATTGCTGCACCTGCTGGGTATCGCCCTTGTACTCATAGCGGATGCGATCCGGATCGATACCCCGCCCGATCAGCAGCTCGCGCACGGTACGGGCACGCCGCTCGGACAACGCCTGGTTGGCATCGAAGCCACGCCCCTGCATGCGGTCGGCATGACCCACCAGGGTCACACCGTCCAGCTGCAGTGACTCATCGGCGATGCTGGCCAGCGCGCGGTCCACGCTTTCCAGCGAGTAGGTGCGGATGTCGCGGTACGCATCACGGTCGAACTCGAACAGCACATTGGCCACCAATGGCCCCGGCGCAGCGACGATGGCCGGGGCGACGTCGCACTGGCGGGCCAGCGCCTCGGCGTCATTGACCAGTTCCTCGGCGATCTGGATATACGGCTTGGAATGGCGCCACTGCTGCTGGTTGAACTCATTGCCGGCATGCGCCAGCTCGACCTCACCACAGGCGACCTGCTGCTGCGCGCACACGAAGCCCGGCGCACCGTGCAGTACCCGCAGGCGCTGCCACAGGTCATCGCGCAGGTACTTGGCGTTGTTCACCAGCGGCGTATCGGTGGGCAGCGGCGAGACGCCCTGCTCCATGCCGATGATCAGCTTCTCCGATTCGGTCAGCGCCTGCTGCGGGAACGCACTGCGATCGTTGCGGCTGTACTCGTGGAAGGACACGTCCAGCCAGCACTGCGCCTTGGACAGGTGGTAGTCGCGGATCGGGCGCCCGCCGTCATTGAGCGCCTGGATGCGGCCCTGGGTGGCCTCATAGGTGCCATGGTCGGCATGGATCGCCTCGTCGGTGATGCGCTGCTGCTGCGGCACCAACTGCGCCTGCTGCGCGCCGGCGGGACCGGCCACGGCAGCCAGAAGGGCCGCGGCAAGCAGCGACGGAGCAATACGGTCAATCGGGGAAAGGGTCGTCATCAGGGCATCCTCAGCGTGCCGGGTCGCGGTAGCGGACGGGGTCCGGCCGGAAAAGGTCTTCATCGAACTTGAAGCGCAGGCGCAGGAACACGCCCTGCTGGGTGTACTCGTAACCGTTCAGGTCACGATCGCCGGCGAAGCCGCTCCAGTTGTAGCCGGCCGACAGCCACAGGTTCTGCCGCAGCAGGCGGCCGACCTCCATGCCGTAGGCGTACTGGTTGGCACCGCTCTGCCCACGGAAGGTGGAGCCCAGCACGCCGATATCCCAGTTCTCGGTGATGTCGTACACCACGCGGCCGGAGAACAGCATCGCGCGGAAGCGGCTGTTGACCCGTGCACTATCGGTGTAGGCGAACTGGTCCTGTTGCCACTTGCCGGCCACGCGGCCGGTGAACCACCACGGTCGCGACGGGTGCCAGTCGGCATGCGCCGAGACGATATGCGCGCGGGTGCGTACGTCCTGGCTGCTGCCATCAATGGTGTTGCCGTCGGACAGGGTCAGGCCGCTTTCATCGCGCTCCAGCTTGTACTCGTAGCGGGCCAGCGCGTTGATCCGGTTGCGGTCGGTATCGCGGTAGGCCACGCCGAGCTGGAAACGATCCTGCAGCACATCGCCGCGGGCCTCGTAGCGGGTGCTGAGCAGATAGTTGCGCGCCAGCAGTGTCCAGTCACGGCTGAGCTTGCGGGCGAGCATGAACTGCAGCAGCGTGGTGTTGAACGCCTCGTTGGCCTCGGTATCGGGCACGTCTTCGGAGATGCGGTGCTCGGCACGGATCGCCCCGCGCCACAGCGGGTTGGCGCTGTAGTCCAGCGCCAGTGCCAGGCCGGTGCTGTCCCCGGTGCTGCCGTCGATCACCTTGACGTGCTCGGCCGAGCTGGCCAGGCGCAGGCCTTCGCGGATGTCCCAGTTGTTGCGGATACCCGAGGCGGCCTGCACATCGCGGCCGCTGATCGAGTCACGCAGGCGGTACTCGCTGAAGGTCTGGGTATCGCGCAGGTAGCTGCTGTCGATACCGAACACCAGCGCATCGGCTTCACGGTCGGTGGTGGTAATGCCGTAGGCGCTGGTCAGGCCGGTCTGCTTCTCATACCGGCCATACAGGCGGCTGCGTTCGAACACCTGGTAATCCAGGCCGGCCGCCAGCCGCTTGCGGTCCTCGCCGCTGACGCTGTGCTCCACTTCCGCACCCGCGCTGAGGCGATCGCTCAGGCGGTAGCCCAGGCCGAACCGGGCACTGTCCGATTCCAGCTCGGTGCCGACCGGCAGGTCGCTGGTGATCGGGCTGCCACTGCTGCTGCCGTTGATGACCATCAGGCCGGTCAGCGGATCCAGCGCCTGCTGGCCGTAGCCCAGTGCGCCGCCACCGGATCCGGTCGCAAACCCACCGGTGAGACCGCCAGCATTGCCGAACGGCACCCCGGACGACCACGGCGAGGTCACGCCGATGGTCTCGCGGATGCTGCGCACGCCCAGGTCCACGGTCAGCCGTTCAGTAGCACCGATGCGTACACCGGCACCACCGGCATCGCGCTTGCCGCCATCGGGGTTGCGGTCCTCGCTGCGCAGGCCTTCCACATACAGTTCCAGCCGCGGGCCCACCCGGTACGCCAACCGCGCGTTGTACTCGCCACGGCCACCGTACAGCGGCGCCGCCGGGTTGTTGAAGGCCGGATCGGTACGTGCGGCGAATACGCGGGCGTCGAGCTTGTCGGCGCTGTGCGCGAACTCCACCCGCCAGGCATCGCCCTCGACCTCCCCGGTGATGTCCTTCAGGCCCTGCGAGGTGATCTGGTTGATCGAGTTGGTGTTGACCTCGCTGCGGGTGCGCGCGAACTCGGCGACCAGCAGCGTGTTGGCGCCGAACCGGTAGCTCGCGTTCGCGCTGCCCATCTTGAACTCCGCATAGGGATTGCGGTCATCGACCGCCGCCGCGCCGACCTCGAGCTGCTCGGTGAGTTTGACCTGCGCATCGGCGCCGACCACCCAGAACTTCTCGGTGCCCTGGTCCAGCTCATAGGTAATGCGCAGCGACACCGGATTGAGATCGCTGTCGAAGGCCGGCAGGAACTGATTGAGCAGGATGCGGCCGGAGAACGGTTCGAAGCTGTAATCGACCAACCGCGCGAGCGAGCGCACCGAGGTGATGCGGGTGGGCTGGTTGCGATCGCGCACGATCACCTCCACCCGCTCGCTGCCTTCCAGCACGGCGTTGTTGCGCAGCGCATACGGGCCACTGCCCTGGCTGCGGAACTCCTCGATCACCTGGCGCAGCGAATCCTGCATCGCAAACACGTTGCTGCGAACGCGCTCGCTTTCGAAATGCCAGCCCAGGCCGGTAGCGGTGCGGTTGTAGGTGCCCAGGCTGCGCTGCGGGATCGCACCACTGCCGCCGATACCGGTTGCGGTGGCCAGCGTGTCGCCGGTCTGGAAGTCGCCGTACAGCAGGTAGCTGCGCTGGTTGTCGATGCGCACGTAAAGACGCTCGGCCGAACGCGCATCGAAGCCGCGCAGCGAGGAATCCCCGTAGACCGGGTAGAACTCTTCAGGCTGGATATCGCGCAGCAGGCGACCACGGGTGTCCTTGTCCGAGTCGTAGGCGGCGGTGAGCAGGTACTCGCCCTTGATCCGGCCCTTGACGAAGAACGCGGTGCGCGCGGCGGCGTTGGCCTTGCCGTTGTTGAACTGGCGTTCCCAGCGGCGGATGTCACGGTCGAAGGCATCGTGACGCTCTACCGGCGAGATCAGGCCGGCGTTGCTGCGCCGGCGGAAGTTGACCACGCCTTCGATCAGACCGGTGGCCAGCAGCTCACGCATTTCCGGCAGGAACCCGATCGTGCCCTGCGCCGTCTCGGCGCCGGCAGTGATGCGCAGCACCACGTCCTGCGGCTCATGCGGGGCAAGCAGGTCGAATTCGGCCACGCCATCGACCACCTGCAGCTGGATGCCCGGAGTGACCTTGTCGGCGTCCAGCGCGCCCGGACCGAGTTCATCGGTGCGCGAGCCGGGCAGGCGGATGCGGCCACCACTGGTCTCGATCGTGGCGTAGGTGGTGCCGGCCAGCGCGCGGCCGGCGGCGTCCAGCAGCTGCACACGCACATGCACGGCGCTCTGGCCATCGGCCGGTACGCCATCACGGTCCAACTCGACCAGGATCCGGTCGAGCGTGCCCGGCACCGCGCTGTCCAGCGCGCGCGGGGCAGCATCGGTACTGGCCGGGCTGCGCGGGTACAAGGTGCTGGCATCGCCCAGCACCGGCGTGAAGCGGCCGGGGCTGCCGACGCTCTGCGCCATGGCCGGCACGGCAGCCAGGGCGCAGGCGAGCAGGCTCAGGCGCGGCAGGCGGGACAACGTCGCGACGCGGCTCATGGCTGGCCCTCCGTCGAAGCGCCGGCAGCGGGCGGATGGGCTCTGGGTTGCACGATCGGTCTCTGGTTGGCCGAGTCGGTCGCCTGTTGCGGCGCCCGCGCGGGTTTGCTGTCGAAACGCAGGGGCGGCTGCCCGGTCTCGGTCTCCGGCGCACGCACCTCACCCTGGGTACGGCGGGCCTTGACCTGCTCCAGCACCGGGTTGGCACAGCTGCCTTCGATGAAGTCAGCACGGTGCAGCTCACCGTTCTTGAGATCCAGGAACAGGCTGTCGGCATCGCCCAGGTTGCGGTTGCTGCTGGTGGTCAGGCGCGCGCCGAGCGGCAACGTGCTGGCATCCACCTTCAGCGTGTGGCTCTGCGGCGGCAGGCCGCAGTAGCTGTACTTGCCCTCCGAATCGCTGATCACCCAGGTGCCGTCGGAGAAGTACAGCCGCACGCCGGGGATGCCCAGTTCTTCGCGGTCCTGCACGTGGTTGTTGTTGCAGTCCACGAACACCTTGCCGAGCACGCAGGCCTGGTCGGTGAATACACCGCCGGTGACGCGCACGCGGTACTCGGCACGGTTGGACGGCAATGCGCCCGGCAACGGGGTGAGGCTGCCGGTGTCGATGCAGCCACCGCTGAAGGCACACCCGAACGCCTGCGCGCGGTTGATGCCATCGCCCTGCTGCGCGCCCACGCCCACCCGCACCCGGTAGGTCAGCACGATCTGCCCACCAACCGTGATCGGGCCGACATCAAAGCCCAGCAACGGACCCGGCTTGCCGGATGGATCGGTCACGGCGCGGCCATCGGCACGCGCGGTGCCGTCGATGTAGGTGAAGCCACGCGGCAGGCGATCGATCACGTTGACCGTGCGCAGCGCGCTGCCCGCGGTCTGGCGGATGGTGATCGTGTACTGCACGGTGTCGCCGATCTCGGCGGTCTGGCGGTCACCGTTCTTGCTGATCGCCAGGCCGGTCGCTACCGCAGTATCCAGCGGCAGGTGGTTGTTGACGATGGCCGCGGTGTCCGAGCCGGCGAACAGGCCGAGGTAGTACTGCGTCGCCATGCCGACCGCACCGGTCGGTGCCAGACGATTCGGCTGCACCTCGTGGTTGGCACCGGCGCTGCCGGCGGGCGACAGCGAGCCGCCCTGCGGTGGGATCAACGACGAGACGAACTGATAGCTCCCCGGCGGCGTCACAGTGAGCTGGAATTCGCAGCGGGCCGGCGCAGCCGGGCCGAAGGCGAACTGGTAGAAGCCCTCGCTGCCGACCGTCATCGAGATCGCGCTGCCTTCCAGGCGATAGCCGCCGCTGCCGGCATTGAGCACCGAGGTGCGCGGGTCGTAGCCGGCACACAGGCCGACCGGCGCCAGGGTCACGATCGAGCCCGGCACCGGGTCGCGGGTGGTGGCGTCGTAGACCACGCCCGACGGATCCACCGGCAGGCTCTGCTGCGGCAGGTGCTGGCCCGGTCGGAGCACGACTTCCAGCTGGCTGGTGCCGTTCTCGTTGATCCGGCAGGCGCTGACCCCGGCGCGCGCGATGGCGGCCGGTGCGTCGCAGGCTTCCTGGATCCCGGCCACGGTTTCGCGGGTGACCGGATTCGGCCACAGGATGTTGGAGGTCGGATCGCGGAAGCGGATGTTCCAGGTCACGCCCGGCACCACGTCGCCGAAGCGGTAGCTGCCGTCGGCACCGGTCGTGGTGGTCTTCACCACCTGGCCGCTGGCCGGGTCGACCAGCTCGACGACCCACGATGGCAGGCGCTTGTCGCCGCCGTCCAGCAGCTGGTCATCGCTGCCGATGTCGTACCACACCGTACCGCCGACCGAGGCGGCCAGCTGGACGGCATTGGGCACGCGGCAGGCGTTGAACTGGATCGTTTCCACGCACTCGGGCAGCTGGGTCACATCGCCCTCGAACGCGCCGCGCTCGGCCGGGGTCGGTGCGCGGAATTCATTCTCGCCACCGCCTTCGACCAGCACCGCATTGTTCACGGTACCCGCTTCCGCGGCGGCAGCACCGACCAGCACCTGCACCTCGATGGTGTCCACCGAGGTGGCGCCGGCGGCCAGCACCTGCTGGCTGCGGCAATCGAAGCGGGTGTCGCCCACTGCGCCGGTGCAGACCCAACCGGTCCCGCTCGGCGCCGCCGCCAGGGTCAGCCCCTGCGGCAGCCGGTCGTGCACGGTGTATTCGCCGCGCGACGACTGCTGCCCGCCATTGCGCACCCGGAGGGTGTACGTGGCGATGTTGTTGACGGTGAAGCGTGCGCTGCCCGCGGTCTTGTTGACCAGCATGTCCGGCGAATCGCCGATCTCACCGAAATTGTTGTCGATCGAGTCCCCGCCCAGCGGCAACACGATCTGGCTGACCGCCGAGGGCACCGTGTCGCGGCCGGTGGCCACGCCGGTGACGATGCCGTCCACGGCGCCGGCACTGGTGATGCCGTTGAGGGTCTGCGGCGGCTGGGTCGGCTCGGTCACCGTATAGGTGCCCGGACGCAGCTCGTCGAAGCGATAGCGGCCTTCGGCATCGGTGGTAAGCGTGATCGAGACCGCCTGGCCCAGATCATCGGTGCCGGTCAGCACCACGGTGACGTTGGCGATGCCGCCCTCACCTGCGTCGACCACGCCGTTGTCGTTGCTGTCGTTGTAGACCCGGCCGGCGATGCTGCCGGTCGGGATCTCACCGAAGTTGTTGTTCACCGACTGCTGGTTCACGCCCAGCACCACGCCGGTGATCTTCGACGGCGTGCTGCCCGGCGCGGTCACGCTGCCACCGGTGCTGCCGGCCACGGTACGGCCGTCACGGGTGCCCGCCGGCTGGTCCGGCTCGGTGACCGTGTAGGTGCCCGGCGGCAGGTCGCTGAAGCTGTAGTTGCCCTCGGCATCGGTCACGGTGTCGCGGGTGATCGGATTTCCCACCAGGTCGGTGCCGGTCAGGGTGATGGTGACGTTGGCCAGACCGGTTTCGCCGGGGTCGACCACGCCATCGTTGTTGCGGTCGATCCAGACCTTGCCGCTGATGCCGCTGTTGAGCGGAATCTCACCGAACAGGTTGTCCACCGAGGCGATGCCCGGAGTGGACAGATCGATCGTGCTGATGCGGCTGGGCACGGTGGTCACCGGCGTGGCGGTGCCACGGCTGACACCGTCGACGGTGCCCGCGGTGGTGATGCCGTTGCTGGTGCCGGTCGGCTGCTGCGGTTCGGTCAGGGTGTACGTGCCCGGGCGCAGATCGGCGAAGGCGAAACGGCCATCGGCGTCGGTCTGCACGCTGCGCGTGACGCTGGCGCCGGTGTCGTCGGTGCCGGTCAGCTCGATGGTGACGCCTTCGATGCCGGTTTCGGCGGCGCCGCTCTGCGCACCATTGTTGTCGGCGTCGAAGAACACCGTGCCGGAGATCGACACCGGCAGCACTTCACCGAAATTGTTGTTGATGGAGGCCTTGCCTGCCGGCAGCACGACCGCGCTGATCGCACTGGGTACGCTCGCCACCGGGGTGGCGGTGCCGACCGCGGTGCCGTCGATGGTGCCGGTGGCCGTAATGCCATTGATCGTGGCGACACCGTTGAACACCGGCTGCGCAGCCTGCTGGGTCACCGTATAGGTGCCCGCCAGCAGGTCGTCGAAGCGGTAGCGCCCGTCGGCATCGGTCGCGATCGCCGCGACCGGCTGGCCCAGCACATCCACGGTGCCGCCCGGCAGCTGCACCTGCACGTTGGGCAGGCCCGGTTCGCCGGCGTCCTGCACGCCGTTGTTGTTGCGGTCCAGGTAGACGGTGCCGGAGAGCGCGGCAGCGCGCTCGCCGAAGTCATTGCCCGTGGAGCCGGTCACGGGCAGGTTGGTGATCGTGATCAGGTTGCCCGGGGTTTGGCGACCCTCGGCCAAGCCGGTCGGCTGGGTCTCGGTGATGCGGTAATCCTGGCCGGCCACGGCGCCGGGATAGCTGTAATGGCCATCGGCATTGGTCACCAGCGTTTCGGTGGTGTCGTCGGCGGTGCCGAACACACCGTCCGGGCCTGCACCCACGATGATCACCTGCACGCCGGGGATGCCGACGTCGCCGGCGTTGTTGTCGCCGTCATCGTTGCGGTCCAGGTAGACCGTGCCGCTGATCGGGGCGTTGGCCAGCTCACCGAACAGGTAGCCGGTAGCGTCCTGTCCGGGGTTGATGGCGATGCCGGAGATCACGTTGGGCACGGCGGTGCTGCCCGGCGTGGCGGCGTTGCCGGCGGTGTGCTTGCCGTCCAGGTAGGTGGCCGGCTGGGTTTCCGTCAGCGTGTAGCCGGTGCCCGCCTGGGCCGGCAGCAGATCGCTGAAGCGGTAGGCGCCATCGGCATCGGTGGTCGCGGTCAGGGTGACCGGATTGCCGAGCACATCGGTACCGGTGAGCGTCACGATCACGTTGGCGATCGGGTTCTCGCCGCTGTCGCGGAGGCCGTTGTTGTTGCCGGCGGCCACGTTGGAGAAATCTTCGTAGACCGAGCCGGCGATCGAGCCGAGCGTCTCACCGAAGTCATTGCCGCTGGAACCGGTCAACGGCAGCGCGGTGATGTCGATCTGGTTGCTCGGGTTCTCGGCCGCATCGGCGTAGCCCTGCGGCTGCGTTTCAGTGATGCGGTAGTGCTGCCCCACGACCAGGTTGTCGAAGGTGTAACGGCCCTGTGCATCGGTCTGCACGGTGACCGGCGGCAGATCGTCGGCGGTGCCATAGAGGCCGTCCGGGCCTGCGCCGGTCAGGGTGATGGTGACGTCCAGCAGGCCACCATTGGGCTGCGAGCCGCGGCCGCCGGCGTCACCGGCGTCGAAGTCGCCATTGCCGTTGCGGTCCAGGTAGACGTGGCCGGAGATGGACGTGATCGCGTCTTCGCCGAAGTTGAACGCGGTACCGTCGTCGCCACTGGACAGATCGATGCCGACAATGCGGTCCGTCGTGGGCGCATCGCCGCTCGCGCCGGTGGTCACCGTGCAACTCGTGCAGGCGACGCCGCCGATCAGCCCGGGATTGATCGCGCTGGGGCGGTTGCGATAGCTGCCATCCGGCAGCACTTCGCGCAGCGTATAGACCTGCAGCGGGTCCAGCCCGATGAAGCTGTAGCTGCCGTCATTGCCGGTGGTGCGGGTGTCCAGCACGGTGCCGGAAGCATCGAGCAGCTCGATGGTGGCGTTGGCGATCGGCGCATCACCGGCATCGCGCACATTGCTGTAGTTGCTGTCCACGTAGACGATCCCGGACAACGACGGGCGACGCACTTCGGGGAAGTTGTAGCGCACGGCATCCACGCCCGCGCCCAGCGCGATCGTAGTGTAGACCGAATCGGCGCTGGTGACCGGCGTTACCGCGGCGAAGACACCACCAGCCGACGGCGCCTGCGCGCCCGTTGACGGCGGCGCAACCGGACCGTTGACGTAGGCGGTCGGCTGGCTCTGGGTCAGGGTGTAACCGGCGGTACCGGCCGGGGCCAGGTTCTCGAAGCGGTAGGCACCCTGCGCGTCGGTGGTGGCATCCAGCGAAACAACATTGCCGTACGCGTCTTCACCACTGAGGTGCACGGTGACGCCGGAGATCAGCGGCTCACCACTCTGCAGCGTGCCACCGTTGGCACCGTCGCGGTCGCGGTCCTGGAATACCACGCCGGCCAGCGAGGAACGCACCACGGTGTGGGTGGTGGTGTCCTCGTTGTTGCCCGGCTCCGGATCGAGCTGGTCGCTGGTGGCCTTGGCGGTATTGAGGCCATTGCCGTTGGCCGGAAGCGTGGTCCAGCGCGCGGGAATCAGCACGCGCACCTGCCCGTCCAGGGCCAGGTCGCCCATGCGGCAGGTGACGGCGCGGCCCACCAGCAGGCAGTTGCCGAGGCCGGTGGTCTGCACGCCCGGGTCCGCAGTGGCGCCGCGCTTCTGCCAGGTGATCGCAGCCGCGCCGCCGAGCACTTCCAGCCCTTCGGGCAGGGTATCGGTGACGACCACGCCATCGCCGTTGAGCGGGTTGGTACCGCTGCGATCGCGCGAGAGGCTGTGCCCGGGGCCGTGATTGATCACGTCCAGCACGAACCAGAACGGCTGGTGCAGGCTGACGGTGCCCGCCGCCGCCGGCAAGGCCTGGGCGGGGTCGGCATTCGGGGCAAGCACCACGCTGGACTTCTTCATTTCCAGGTCCGCGCGGGTGCGGATGCTGGTTTCCTGGGTGGCGGTGTTGTTGCTGGTGTCGCTCTCTGCTTCAGAGGACCGTGCGGTGACCGAGTTCTTCAGCGTTTCGCCGGTCGCCGGCGGTGCGGTCATGTACTGGTAGACCAGATACAGATAGCTGGTCTGGTTGGCGGTGATGACGCCTTGGTCGGCCGTGGGGACACCGGCGCTGGGCATGGTGCAGGAAATGGTCTGCGGCCCGGTGCTGGGATTGGTGCTGCCAGCAGCCACCGAGCAGCGGGAGCCGACCGGCTCCAGAGCACCCTGCGGACCGGCGATGTTGCCGGTTTTGCTGCCGACCAGGCTCACGCTGGCGCCGGGCGGCGGGCTGATGGTGTCATCGATCATCGTATGCGTGGCCAGCGAGGGCCCCGCGTTGCGCACGCTGATCTGGTAGTAGATGTAGTTGTTGGTTTCCATCCCGGTGCGGGAGTCGAAGCCCAGCGGGTCCACCGCGCCGATGAAGTTCTGGTCGATCTTGTTGACAATCAGATCCACGCGACCGGCGTCGAAGGGCAAGGTGGCGTCCTTGGTGTCGTCGTCGGTGCGGCTGTTGTAATCGTAGGTACGGCCATTGGCATCGGTGCCGCTGGACGGGTCCGGCGTCCCATCGCCATTGAGGTCGAAATGGAAGCCACCGGTGTTGGTGAACTGGCGTCCGGTATTGCCACTGTTGACGTTCGGGCGGATCTCCACCGTCATCGTTTCCGTGGAGTTGTTGGCCATGTCCTTGGGCGTGCAGGTCAGGCGCAGCGTGGCCGGTGCGCCACCGGTGTTGAACCAGGAGGTGCCGCCGGGCGCCGGTGCGGAGCTGACCGACGGGTCGGTCGTGGTGACCTTGCACGCCTTTTCCGCTGCGTCCGAACCGGTGCGCAGGGCGGAAAGCAGCACGAAGCCGGCATCGTTGGCAGGCAGCGTGAACAGGTCGCTGAAGACCACACCGCGTGCCGTCGATGGCCCCATGTTCTGGTAGGTGATGCGATAGATCGTGTTGACGCCGGCGCGCCCGGGAGTACCCGAGGTGATGTCCTTGCGGGTGGTGGCGACATTGGCCACCGCATCGATCTGGACCCAGTCCGAGGCGGTGTTGTTGCTCTGGTCGATCTCGCCGAGCGCGCCGGAGATGGCCGGATTGATACGGACACCGGCCGTATTGCAGAAGCGACCCGGCAGCAGCGGCTGACCGCCGCACGTGCCGGCCGGCTGGTTCTGACTGTCGAACAGGCCGCGGTTGACGGTAAAGCCTACGACCGCGGTCTCGTTGCGGCCCAGCACCGTGGTACCCGCATCGCACACCCACGCGCTGCCAATCAGGCGGCAGGTCCAGCCTGCCGGCGTGGCGTCCGCAGTCACCGTGGTGATCCCGTTGACGAAGCCCGGGATCGGATCGTTCACCACCACGCCAGTCGTGGCTGCGCCGCCGTTGCGGATGGTCAGCGTGTAGCTCACCGAGGCGTCGCTGTTGCGGATGATGTTGTCGGCCTCGCCCGTCGCGTTGGTCTGCTTGGTGATCGACAGGTCGGCACGGTCGTCGGTGGCACGGCTCTCGCCACCGGCGCAGTCATTGGTGTCGTTCGGGTCGCGATCGATGCCGCCGGCGGTACCCGGCTCGAGCGAGCCGCCGCTGCCACCGGTGCAGGCGTCGTTGCGCAGCGCCCCGGCGGTGCGCGCCAGGGTCTGCAGCGCCAGTGCGGGCGCGTTGGCATTGACAGCCACCGGGTAGCCGGTGGCCAGGGTGCAGGTCACCGTTTGTGCCCGACCGACGGCCCAGACACGGTCGACGCTGCAGCTCCACCGCCCCACGACCACCGAGGTGCCGGGCAGGATCGGCTGCCCGCTGGCATCCACCCACTCCTCGCCGGGTGCCAGCGTATCGACCACCTGCAGATTGCTGGTCACCGTGCGCGGCCCCAGGTTCTGCACGCCCAACGTGGACGTCATCATGCTGTCGCTGCGCACGCCGGTGCCGTTCCACACCGGCACCAGCAGCGGGGCCTTGGACTTGCTCATGCGCAGGTCGGCGCCATCGGGAATGACGGTCAGGCCAACGGTGCCACTGTTGTTGCCCGGCACCGGGTCCGGCGTGGCCGCACGGATCTCTGCCGTATTGCTGACCACCCCACTGCTGTTGGTACCGGTCGAGGGCACCTGCGCGGTGATGGTGATGATCGCCTGCGCACCCGGCGCGAAGCTGCCGGCCAAGGTGCAGGTGCGTACGCTCGCTCCGGCATTGCTGATGCAGGTCCAGCCGGCCGGCGCCACGCCACCAGTGATCACGAATCCCTCCGGCATCGCGTCGGTCACCACTACGCCGGTGGCCGCACTCGGGCCATCGTTGCGCGCGGTCAGGGTATAGGTCACCACCGAACCGGCTGCCGCCGGGGCCGGCGAGACCGACTTGGACATCGCCAGGTCGGCACCGGCGGTGACCGCGGTGGTCACCTGCGCGGCATTGTTGTCCGGCACCGCATCGGGTACCGAGCCGGCATTGACCACGGCGGCATTGACGATGTTGCCGGTGCCGACGTTGACCTTGCCGCGGAACTGATAGCTCGCGCTCGCGCCCACGGCCAGGGTGCCGTTGTAGGTGCCGTTCTGCGCACTGAAGCTCCAGTCCGCGCCGCTGGGCGTACCGACCAGGGTGACGTTGGGTGGCAGCGTGTCCACCACCCGGAAGCCGGTGGTGGTGCTGGGACCGTTGTTCTTGACGGTGAGGGTGTAAGTGACCTCGCCGCCGCCGATCACCGGGTCGGGCGTGGCGGACTTGCTCAGCGCCAGATCGGCCGCTGCCTGGATGGTCGTGGTCTGGTTGGAGATGTTGTTGCCGGTATTGGTGTCACCGGCAAAGAAGGGGTCATTGCCCGGCAGCGTCACGACCGGCGTGGTCGCCGGCGGCAGTGCGGCGGCGAAGCCGATCGCTGCATGCAGGCTGATCGTGGCCGGCTGGGTCTGCAGCGTGGTGACCGGCAGCTTGAACTGGTACGGCGCGCCGGACGCGGTCAAGGTGGGGTTGGTGCACACCACGCGGGTCGTGCCGGCACTGCCGGGCGAGGCGCTGCAACCGGCCGGTGCCGGGCTGCCCAACGCCGTGCCGACCGGCAGGTCGATGATCGTGACGCTGCCGGCCGCATTGTCGTTGGCACCGTTTTCGACCTTGATGTTGTAGATCACCGTGGTGCCCGCCGGTACCGGGTCGTAACCGGTATCGGAGAAATCGGTGATCTGCAGATCGATCGCCAGGGCAGACAGCGGCAGGACCAGCAGCAGGGTCGCCAGGGTGGCGCGCCACCAGCCCAGGCGGGCGGATGTGTCTGCGCGCTCGAACGGCGTCACCGCCGCGCAGATGGCTGCGCGATCGCTATGGCTGGACATGCGTTGTTCCCCTGTTCCGGTCTCTGCTGCTTTCAGAGGGAACGCACTGCGCTCCCGTGACGTGATGCGACCTGACCGTGCACGACTGTCGTCATTGGCACGCTCAGGCGGGGCGCATTGTGGTGGTGCAGCATCGGCAAGTCAGTGCCGCCCGCTCACGCTGGCTCACACTTGCTCACACGGGGAAACGCCGCCTCAGGCGGTCAGCAGGTAACCCTGTCCACGCAGGGCGCGCATCGGCAGTTCCGCGCCGGTGGCCGCACGCACGCGCGCGCGCAGGCGATGCACCAGCACGTCCAGCCGATGCGGGTCGAAGTCCCAAGGGGTATCGGTGATGCGTTCGATCAGACGCTCGCGGGTGATCGGCTCACCCGCCGCGTCGAACAACAGTTGGAGTGCAGCACGCTCCATGGCGGTCAAGGCGAGCGTGTGCTGCGTGGGCGACTGCAGCGTCCAGCCATCAGCAGAGAGCTGCCAGGCCCGCTGCACCTCCGTGACGGTCTGCACGGCCGGGCGCCCTGCGGACAAGCGACGACGCAGGCTGAGCAGCCCGGCGGCCAGCACGTCCAGGTCCAGCGGTTTCACCAGGTACACATCGGCCCCCTGGGTCAGGCCATGCGCCATGTCGTGCGGACTGCCACGCCCGGTCAGCATCACGATGCCGATATCCGCGGCCTGACGCAGGTGGCTGGCCACCGTATACCCGTCTTCGCCGGGCAGGCCGACATCGAGCACGACGATATCGCAGCGATCATGCAACAGCGCGCGGTAGAGCGCCTCTGCACTGCCCAGGCCCCGCACCGCGGCGCCGCGCCACTGCAGGTCATCGAGCATCAGGGCCAGCAGTTCCGGGTCGTCCTCGACCACCCAGACGGTCAAACCGTCCAGTTCCTTGTGTGCCGCTGGCAGCTGCGCGCCGCCGCGGTTGTCCTGGTCTGCCGTCACGTGACCGCTGCCTCCCTTCACCGGCCTGCAGTCTAGCTGCCGCCCGGAAACGAGCCAAATGCGACAAAGATGGCCGTCGCCGGTCACGACCGTGGATCGTGACCGGCCCTGTCCTTTACTCGGCCGGAACGCCCATTTCCTTCAGCAGCTCCGGCGCCGGGTAAACCTTGGCCAGCAGCCAGCGCAGGTAGCGCATGTCCACGTGCACCGCGCGCTTGAAGCGCGGGTCGAACCACCAGCTGGCGCTGACCGACTCCCAGTTGCTGTCGAAGTTCAGGCCGATCAGCTCGCCCTTGGCGTTGAGCACCGGCGAGCCGGAGTTGCCACCGGTGGTGTCCAGGTTGGTCAGGAAGTTGACCGTCTGGGTCTTCAGCACCGGATCGGCGGTGGAACCGAAATCACCCTTGGCGATCGCGTCCAGCAGCGGCTTGGGTGCATCGAACGGATAAGCGTTGGTGTTTTTCTCGACGATGCCGGCCACGGTGGTCACCGGGTCGAAATGCACGGCATCACGCGGCGACAGTGCCTCGACCTTGCCGTAGCTGATGCGCAGCGTGCGGTTCGCATCCGGGTAGACCGCGCGGCCCTGCTTGGCACGCCAGGCGAACAGCGCCTGCATGTACGCCGGGCGCAGACGCAGCTGCTCGCCTTCGCGGGTCTTGCGCTCGTCATCCAGGCGCAGTTGCGCGGCGACCAGCGGGCCAGCCAGATCGATCAAAGGATCGCGTGCGAGCGCCTTGCCCTCTTTCGCCGCGGCAAAGCGCGACAGGCGCTCGGTTTCCTCGCCCAGGTGCGTGTTGGCGTACAGCGTGTCCAAGGTCTTGGCGAGCGCGGCCGGGGTGCGGCCGAAGGCCGCGTCGAACGCGGGCACGCGCTGCGCGTCGGGCAACTGCTGGTAGCGGGTCAGCAGCGTGGTCAGCAGGGCTTTTTCGATGGCCGGATCGTAACGGCGCTGGACCTGCTTGAGCACGCCTTCGATCAGCGCCAGATCGCGCTGCTGGTAGCCGCTGTCACGCTCGGCATCGGGCTTGGCCGATTCGATGCGCAGGCGCTCCAGGGTCAGCGCCGAGCGCAGCAGCTGGCTCTGCGCCGCGAGCAGATCGAGCAGCAGATCGCGTTCGCCCACCGAGGCGCCGCTGGACAGCGAGCTCAGCAGGGACTGGATGTCGCCCCGGTACTTCGGGTCGGTGGCCTGCAGCATCGCTGCCTCATCGGCGGCACGCTGCGCCTTGGCATCGCTGCGCAGCAGGCCTTCCAGCTCACCGGCGGCGCGCTTGCGGTTGTTCTTCAGCGACTGCAGCTGCGAGGCGTAGCGGGTGCGTGCCTGCGCGTCCTTTGCACTGGCCGCTTCGATGGTGTCGATCATCTGCTGGAACACCGCCACGCGGCGCGGCAGCACGGCATCGATCTGGCTGGCGAATTCCGCGGCGGTGCGATGGCGGTAGGTGATGCCCGGATAGCCGGCCAGCATGGCGTAATCGCCGGTCTTCGGGCCGTCGATCGCCATCTTCAGGTGCGCCGGCGGGTGGTACGGCACGTTGTCCACGCTGTACGGCGCGGGCTTGCCGTCCTTGCCGACGTAGGCACGCAGCAGGGTGAAATCGCCGGTGTGGCGCGGCCACATGAAGTTGTCGATCTCATCGCCGTAGTTGCCGATCGCGCGCGGCGGCGCGTAGACCAGGCGCACATCGCTCAGCTCGAGCTGCCGGATGCGATAGAAATCGGTGCCGTAGTACATGTCCGCCACGCTGCAGCGGATGTTGCCTTCCTTCTCGCACTCGGCCACCAGCTGCTTGCTGGCGCGGTCCACCGCGTCGAAGTACGCCCGCCCGGTCTTGCCGCGCGCATCGCGCAGCACTTCATCGGTGACCTTGTCGAACCCGACCGTGACCAGCACGCGGAAATCGGGGTTGGCCGCGCGCTCATCGCTGCGGCCGGTGGCGATGAAGCCCTCGTTGATCAGGTTGTGCTCGGGCGAGGTGTTGTACTGGATCACGCCCATGGCCACATGGTGGTTGGTCAGCAGCAGGCCGTCGTCGGAGACGAACGAACCGGTGCCGCCACCGGCACGCACGACCGCACTCAGCGGCGGCGCGGTAACGTTGGCCAGGTCGCCCGGGTTGCCCTTGAAGCCGGCCGCCTTCAGCGGTTTGGCCAGGTCCGGCAGCTGGGTCGGCATCCACATGCCTTCGTCGGCATGGGCGCCGGCGGCGAGGGTCAGGCCAAGCGCCAGCGCGGCGGTGAGGGGTTTGCGTGAAGACATGGGCACATCCGGTACGTCAGAACAGCCAGAGACCTTAGCCACTGAGGCCCGGCAGGGCAACGGCCGATGGTCAGGGGCGCCTGGACCGTCGGCCGCAGCTTACTTCTCCCGCCGCCAGTTCAGCGACCCACGGTTCTCCACCGTGCTCGACTCCAGCTCCACATCGAAGCCACGGCGCAGCAGGTACTTCAGCGTCAGCACCGAGCCACTGCCGACCAGCGACACGCCGTAGCCGATGTACAGCTTGGGCGAGATGTACTTGCCGAAGCCGATCACCGAGCCACCCAGCGCGCGCGACTGGCTCACGCCGGCGTCGTCCAGGCCGAGCTTGGCGCCCAGCTGCGAGGCGAGCAGGCCGCTGCCGGCCGACAGCGCCGCCGAGGCCGCGTTGACCTGCTGGGCCTGGTCGCTGCTGGCACCGGTGAGGCTGCGTCCCAGCACCAGATAGGCCAGTGCTTCGGACTGCGACATCGCCGGTTCCGACCACACATCCACACGCGGCGACTGCGCCCGTCCGGTCACATCGATGCCGGCGGTGACATCGCCGACGGCGCGCTGGGCACGGATGTTGATGCGCGGATCGGAGACCGCGTTGTAGTTCCAGTTCAAGTTGCCGCGGGTGATGGTCAGGTCCTGGCCGTAGGCCTTGTAGCGCCCACTGACTTCCAGCCCGCCGTTGGCGGTCATCTCACGCCCGGGGCGTGCCCACACCTGCATCTTGCCGGTCAGCGCCCCCTTCAGGCCGAACCCGGCCATCTTGACCTTGTCGCCCAGGCTCACGGTCAGGTCCATGTCCAGCGGCGAGCTGGGGCCCTCTTCCGGATCGACCGGATCCAGCACCACCACGTCTTCGGAGACCGAGGTACCACGGTCCAGGCGCTCCAGGTCCAGATCCGCTTCAGGCACGTGCACGGTCCCGCGCAGCTGCATCGCGCTGCCGGCCAGGGTGAAGTCCAGGTTCGGGTTGGCGATCACGCGCAGCTCGCTGGTGTTGGCCAGCAGCACGTTTTCGCCGTGGATATGCAGCTGCAGTGGCTGTGCATCGCCGAACCACGACAGCCCGCCATCCACGTACAGCGTGCCTTTGCCGGAGTTGGCCTGCGCGCTGATCTTGGCCGAGCCATCCGGCTGCGCGGTGAAGCTGCCCTTGCCTTCGGCAAAGGTCAGGCCGAGCGCGGGGAACTCGCCGTTGAACTTGCTCAGCGTCGCCTCACCGCCCAACGACGGCGTACCACGCGTGCCGCGCAGACTGACGTGACCTTCGATCAGGCCGGTCGGGCGCACGATGTCGGGCGAGAACAGTTCCAGCCAGTACAGCCGCGCGATGTTCATGTACAGCTCGCCGGTCAGCGGCGCGTTGGCATCCCAGCCGGTCTGCACCTTGGCATCGACGAAGCCGTCACCCTGGAAACCGACACCGAGCTTGGCGTTGATCTGCTGCGGGGTCATCTCCAGGTTCACCGAGAACTGGTCATAGCGCACCAGCTCGCCACGCGCGTTGTCGCCCAGGCGTACCCCGCCTTCGCGCGAGGTGACCGAAGCGCTGCCTTCCCACGCGTTGCCGCGCGGCCGGATGCGCCCATCCAGATTCACTTCACCGCGCAGGAAGATGCGGCGTCCGGACTGCGGTGGCAGCCACGGCTGCACCAGCGCCAGCGGCAGCGCATCGCCGCGCACCAGCAGGCCTTCGCGGGGCCAGTTCGCACTGGCGCACAGCGCGCCGCCCGTGGCGGCACCCAGGCACGCATCGCTCAGGGTGAAGTTAGTGCCCTGCACGCTGAAGGTGGCCGGCGCGCGCAGGCTCCAGGCATCGCCCTTGACCGGTGCGATACGCAGCGCGGTCAGATCACCGCGCCAGGCCTGGCCCTGCTGGCGCACGCCGCCTTCCAGCGCGACAGCACCCAGCTCGTTTTTCGTCTGTGCATCCAGGCGCAGATGGGAGAGGCTGCCGCGGGCATTCACGTTGAGCGTGTCCAGCAGCATGCCGACCTGGATCTTGCTGCCCTGCACCGCCAGCGTGCCGCTGTCGCCCTGCCACGGCAGGCGCCCCTGGATGCTGATCGCCTCGGCGCTCCAGTCGTCCCAGCGCAGGCCACTGCCGACCAGATCGGCGGTGATGTCCGGTGCGGTACGCGCGCCCTTGATCAGCACGTGGCCGCGCAGGCTGCCGCTGCTGTTGGGCAGCAGGTCGTCCAACTGCACCGGCTCCAGCTGCGCATCGATATCCAGGCGGTCGCCCACCGAGCCTTTGGCGGTCAGGCGGCTGTTGCCCAGCGCCAGCCGGAGGTTGCCCTCGCCCTGCTCGCCGCGCAGCGCGAACTTGCCCTGTGCATCCAGCGCACGCTTGCGCAGCGTGCCCTTGATGCCTGGCACATCGACGGTGGCTTCGTAGCTGCCAGCGGTACCGGCCGGACTGCCGGCCGGCGGCGGCAACTGGCGGCCCTTCGATGCAAACGAGCCGGACAGCTTGCCGTCCCAGCCCGGTGCGAAGTAGCCCGGATCAAAGCCGGCCAGTTTGGCGGCCACGTCCCAATCCAGCTGCGGGGCCCAGGCCACCTGGCCGGTGACATCCAGCGAACCGCCCGGGGTGCTGGCCTGGAGCTGCTTGATCACGGCGGCCTGGTCATTGCCGCGCACGTCGAACTGCAGATCGGCGACCTGTTTCTCGCGTTCCACCGAGGCACGGCCAACCGCCGCCCACGCCTTCAGCGTGCCGGCCAGGCCCATGCGCGCTTCTTTCAGCGTCACCGGCACCGGCGCAGCGGCGCCCGGGGTGGTGGTATCGGCGGCGGGTACGAAGGTGAGGTCGTTGGCGACGATGGAGAAGCGCAGGCTCGCGTTTTCCTTGTCGGTGAAATCGGCGATGCCTTCCAGCCGCGCCTGGCCACCAAAGCCCTTCACCTGCAGCGGCGACACGGTCAGCACCTGGTCGGCCAGACCCACCTTGGAGGGCGCCAGTTCCACCGCGATGTCGCCCTGCTTGAAGCTGCCCTGCAGATTGGCCTGGCCACCCTTGCCATCGGCCTGCACATCCAGCGCCATCGGCGTGCTGGTGCTCGCGTCCATGCCCGGCACCAGCAGCGCCAGGTCCAGTTCCTTGCTGCGCGCAGCGAGTTTCCACACCGGGTCGGTGCGGCCATCGAACACCAGGCTGGCCTGCAGCGGCGACGGCGCATTGCCGGCGATCGCCACTTCCATATGCCCCAGGTCGCCGCGTGCGACCAGGCCCAGCCGCGCCGGGGTGCGCCCGCGCGGGGCCGGCATCAGCGCGCCGATGGTGATGTCGGTGTCGTAATCGCTGCGCGGCAGGTACCGGCCATCCACGCGGAAATCGCCCATGTCGCTGTCGACCTTCAGCTGGGTCGCGCGGAATTCGCCATTGGCGATTTCCACGCCACCGCGCACCTTGGCGATGTCGATCAGCGGCTGCTGCGCCTGGGTGATCCGGAAGCCATCGATGATGATGGTGTCGGCCTGGATCGCCAGCGGCATTTCAATCTGCGGCAGCGAGTCCGGCCACGACGGCAGCTCGAACGGTTCATCACTCTTGGCCAGGTTCAGCGTGGCGTTCTTGATCTGCAGCGCATCGAGCTGCAGCTTGCGCCCCAGCAGCGGCCGGATGTCCGGATCCAGGTAGGCGCGTTCGGCGGTGAAATGGATGTCGTCGTAACGGAAGTCCAGGTCGTGCAGCACCAGCGGCCCGGCGACCGGGCCATCCACCTTGCTCCAGGTGAGCGAGGCGCCGACCGGCAACCGCGCGACCACCTGGGCCAGCAGCACATCACGGCCGGCCACGGTCTGCAGCAGCCAGTACACCAGCAGCAGGGCCAGCAGCACCAGGCCGAGCACGGTGAAGCCCGACCACGCCCAGAAGCGGCGCTTGCGGTAGAAACGCACGCGCGGCGGCGGCGGGGTGGCAGGTGCGGACGGCGGCGGCGTACTCACAGGTCCGCTCCGATGTTCAGGTACAGCTGGAACTGCGAATCCGGGTTGTTCAGGCCATGCGCGATATCCACGCGCACCGGGCCCACCGGCGATTTCCAGCGCACGCCGAAGCCCACGCCGGTATGCAGATCGATCGTATTGTCGAACGCGCTGCCGGTGTCGACGAACACCGCCGCACCCCACGGCCCGCCCTTGAAGTAATGCTCATACTCGGCCGAGCCGACCACCAGGTTCTTCGCGCCGAGCGCGTATTTGTCCGGTGGTGCAGTACGCGGGCCGACTTCGCGGAAGGCATAGCCGCGGATGCTGCGGTCGCCACCGGCGAAGAAGCGCAGGCTCGGCGGCATCGCGACCAGATCGCTGGTCCAGGTGGTGCCACCTTCGCCGCGCAGGATCAGGCGGTCGCTGTCGCCGATCGGCACATACCAGCGCAGCACCATGTTGGCCTGCACGAAGCTGGTGTCCGAGCCGGCACCTTCGACGCCGCCACGCAGCGTTGCACTGCCGCTGATGCCGCGGCGCGGGAACATCTCATCATCCACGTTGACGTAGTCGGCCACCAGCTGCGGGTAGACCAGCGTGGAGGTGTTATAGACCGCATCGGTGAACTCGGTGCCGGAGGCATACCGCCAGCGCTCACGCAGGGCGTTGATCGAGGCGATCGCGGTCCAGTTCTCGTTGATCTCGCCACTGCGGCTGGCCGAGAGTTTGAAGTTGCGCAGGTCGATGTAATCGGTCTGCTCGTCATAGGCGCTGGCGGTGAACGCATACCAGCCGTCGAGCCAGGCAAAGCCCGGGATGCGGTAGCTGGTGACCAGGCTCTTGCGCTTCTGCGCATAGTCGAGCTGGGTGTTCATCTTGTGGCCGCGGCTGTTGAGGAAGCGCCGCTCCAGGCCACCGCGCACACCGGCGCCGCTCTCACTGCCGTAGCTCAGGCCGGCGGTATAGATCGTGCGCTTGGCGCGGGTCAGGTTGACGTCCACCGGCACATCGCCGTTGTCATCGGCCTGGTCCGGGCGCGGCTGGATGTCGATCACGCTGAAGTAATCGAGCTTGGTCAGCGATTCGCGCAGGCGGTCCAGTTTGCCTTCGTGGAAGTAACTGCCTTCGTCCCAGTACACCAGCGGGTCGAACAGCTTGTCGACGAAGTAATCCTGATGGAAGCGGATCTCGCCCATGTTGTAGCGGCGGCCACTGTCCCAGGTCAGATCGACGTCGGCCGCGTTCTCGGCACGGGTGATCTGCACCTGGCGCTGGGTGAAGTCGGCATCGAAATACCCGCGCTCGGCCAGGCGCCGGGTCACCCGGATCTTGCTGGCTTCGTACTCGGTGTGCTCGAACCGCTGGCCTTTGCGCGGCTTGAAGTTCTCCAGGTCTTCCTGGAGGTACTGGTCCAGCTGGGCCGGGCCGGTGATGTCGATGTGCTCGCGGCGGACCAGGGTCGGCGGTCCCTTCTCGACCTGGATCACCACGCGCAGGTTCTCGCCTTCGCGCGGGCTTTCCACGGTGATGGTCGGGTTGTAATACCCGAACGGCTCCAGCGCCTCGCGGGTCTGGCGCTCGGCCTGCGACAGCAGATACTCCAGCCGGGACTCGCCCTGCGGCTTGCCGATGGTGTCGTACAGGGACAGCGAGACCTCGATGTTCTCGATCATCTCGGCATCGTCGCCCTTGTCCAATCCTTTGATGTCCACTTTCTCGATGGTCCCCCGTGCATGTGCCACCGAGGCGGTGGCAAGGGACAGGAACATCAGCGGAAGGGCGAATTTCGTTGGCTGCATGGCGACAGCATAACGGGCCATCGCGAGCATGCGAAATCGGCGTGGCCGTTTCAGAACGGCGGTGAAGAAGCCGTTAAATTCCGCGAGAAAGTCGTCAGCGTCGTGTCGGCCCTGATCGATGACAGCACGGTGTCGGACAGAACCGTCCGCGACGCCCCATGACGCACCCAGCGCGAACGAAGCGCTGCACGCGCCACGCCTGAAAACGCAGAAGGCGCGAACCGCCGAAGCCGTCGCGCCTTCTGGTGAGCCTCGGGGCGTCCTGCCCCGCAGCGTCAGTTGGACAGGTGTTCGATCGCCGCCACGCTGCCCAGGCGGTCGCCCAGGCGCTTGAGCAGGGCCAGTCGATTGGCCCGCAGCGCGGGATCCTCGGCATTGACCATTACCGCATCAAAGAACGCGTCCACCTGCGGGCGCAGGCGCGCCAATCGGTTCAACACGCTCACGTAGTCCTTGTGGTGCAGGCTGGCGTTGCTGTCATCGATGGCCGCTTCCACCGCTTCGGCCAGTTCGCTTTCGGCCTGCTCGGCCAGCAGCGCCGGGTCGATCATCCCCGGGATCTCGCCCTCCGCCTTGCGCAGGATGTTGCGGATGCGCTTGTTGGCCGCGGCCAGCGCCTCGGCTTCGGGCAGCGCAGCGAAGGTGCCGATGGCATCGATGCGGCGGTCGAAATCGTACAGCGAGGCCGGCTTCAGCTCGGCCACCGCGTTGAAATGCGTGGCCGGCACGCCCTTGTCGGCGTAGTAGCCGCGCAGGCGGTCGATGATGAAGTCGTACAGCTCCTGCGGCAGCGCCTCGGTCTTGCGTTCGGCACTGGGCTGCACGCCTGCCGGCAGGCCGGCGATGGCGGTACCGATCAGCGCGCGCAGATCCAGATCGAACCCGCTTTCGATCACCGTACGGGCAAGGCCCAGCGCGTTGCGGCGCAGCGCGAACGGATCCTTGTTGCCGGTCGGCTTCAGGCCTGCGGCGAAGCCACCGGCCAGCGTATCCAGACGCTCGGCGATGGCCAGCACCTTGCCCAGCGGCGACAGCGCGATGTCATCCCCACCGAAGCGCGGCTGGTAGGCCTCGTCGATGGCCAGCGCGACCTCGGGCGACTCCCCGCCGACCACGGCGTAATGCCGGCCGGCAATGCCCTGCAGCTCCGGGAACTCGTTGACCATGCGCGACTGCAGGTCGTTCTTGGCCAGCACCGCAGCACGCTTGGCCAGCACCGGGTCCACGCCCACCTGCGGCGCGATGGCCTCGGCGAGGGCGGCCACACGGGCGACCTTGTCGGCCACCGAGCCCAGCTTGGCCTGGTAGGTGACGGTCTTCAGGCCGTCGCCCATCGCTTCCAGACCCTGCTTCAGATCTTCGTCGAAGAAGAACTTGGCATCGGAGAAGCGCGGACGGATCACGCGCTCGTAGCCCTTGGCTACTTCGGCCACGTCTTTGGATTCAATGTTGGCGATGCCGATGAACTTCTCGGTCAGCTTGCCGCCGGCATCGAGCACCGGGAAGAACTTCTGGTTGATCTCCATCGTCTCGATCAGCGCTTCCTGCGGCACCGCCAGGAACTCGCGCTCGAAACTGCACAGCACCGGCGCCGGCCATTCGACCAGGTTGACCACCTGTTCCAGGTTGTCCGGGGTGATGCGCGCCTGGCCACCGGCCTGCGCGGCCGCCGCGTTGACCTGCTCGACGATGCGGGTACGGCGCGCGTCGGCGTCGACCAGCACATAGGCGGCCTGCAGCGAGGCGACGTAGTCCTCCGGCGCGCTCAGCCACACGGTCTTGTCATGCATGAAGCGATGGCCGCGGCTCATGCGGTCGGCCTTCAGGCCCAACACCTCGGCCTCGATGATGTCCGGGCCGTGCAACAGCACCAGCCAATGCACCGGGCGGGCGAAGCCGTAGGTGTGGCTGCCCCAGCGCATCGGCTTGGGGATCGGCATCGCGGCGATCGCCTCGCGCAGGATCTCCGGCAGCAGCGTCGCGGTGCGCGCGCCCGGCGTGGTGGAGCGGTGCACGAAGCGCTCGCCCTTGGCATCGCTGGTGCGCTCCAGCGCGGTCCACTCGATCCCGGCCTTGGCCGCGAAACCCTGCAGCGCCTTGGTCGGCTGACCCTCGGCGTCAAGCGCGATGTTCAGGTACGGGCCCAGCACTTCGCTGTGCTGTTCCGGTTGTTCCACCGCCACGCCGGGCAGCAGCACCGCCAGGCGGCGCGGCGTCGACAGTGGCTTGGCATCGCCTCGTTCGATGGCCACGCCCCGCTTGCTCAGGCCGTCCACGACGCCATCGAAGAAGGCCTGGGCCAGGCCCGGCAGCGCCTTGACCGGCAGTTCTTCGGTACCCAGTTCAATCAGCAGCGGCTGCATCGTGCTCATGCCTGCACCTCCTTGGCGGCGACGGCTTCGAGGCGCTTGGCCTCGTACAGCCTGGCCACCGCCTGGGCCAGCGCGCGCACGCGCAGGATGTAGCGCTGGCGCTCGGTCACGCTGATCGCGCGGCGCGCATCCAGCAGGTTGAACGCATGGCTGGCCTTGCAGACCTGCTCATACGCGGGCAGCGGCAGGCCGACATCGACCAGCGTCTGCGCTTCTTTTTCGCAGGCATCGAAGCGATGGAACATTTCGTCCACGTCGGCGTATTCGAAGTTGTAGGTGCTCTGCTCGATCTCGTTCTGCAGGTACACATCGCCGTAGGTGACCGGGGTGCCATCCGGACCGTAGGTCCAGATCAGGTCATAGACGTTGTCGCAGTTCTGCAGGTACATGCACAGGCGCTCCAGACCATAGGTGATCTCGCCGAGTACCGGCTTGCACTCCAGGCCGCCGGCCTGCTGGAAATAGGTGAACTGGGTGACTTCCATCCCGTTCAACCACACTTCCCAGCCCAGGCCCCAGGCGCCCAGCGTCGGCGATTCCCAGTTGTCCTCGACGAAGCGCAGGTCATGCACCAGCGGATCGATGCCCAGCGCCTTGAGCGAATCCAGATACAGCTGCTGGATGTTGTCCGGGCTCGGCTTCATCGCCACCTGGTACTGGTAGTAGCGCTGCAGGCGGTTGGGGTTCTCGCCGTAGCGGCCGTCGGTCGGGCGGCGCGAGGGCTGCACGTACGCGGCATTCCAGCTTTCCGGACCGATCGAGCGCAGGAACGTGGCCGGGTGGAAGGTGCCCGCACCGACCTCCAGGTCCAGCGGCTGGATCAGCACGCAGCCCTGCTGCGCCCAATACTGGTTGAGGGTCTGGATCAGGCCCTGGAAAGTGATCGGAACGTTCGGGATCGCGGACATGCGGCGGATTCTTGCCTGCAGAAGGGGTGCGCTAGTATAGCGACCGACCGCACGGGCCTTCCGTGCCTGGGGAAATGGAGGATGGATCCACGCCTGCCTGCGGCGTCTGCCAGCGTCCCTGCGGGGGGCGTCTCCCTGCCGCACGGCCGCCTGGATTTCGACCAGGTCGCCGCCGCCCTGGTCGCCGATGGCCTGGTCGCCGCCGCCGATCTGGAGCGCATCCGCTTCTCCGCCCCGGGCGCACGCAACGCCAGCGAGGTCCATCCGCTGGTGCTGCTGGCCAACCTGAAGCTGGGCGCCAGCGGCGGTGGTGAGCTCGGTCTGGAGCGCCTGAGCGAATGGCTGGCCCAGCGCGCGGGTGTGCGCTACCTGCGGGTGGACCCGACCCGGGTCGACGTCTCGGCGGTCACCGCCCTGGTGTCCCACGCCTATGCCCGCCGCCACCGCTTCCTGCCGCTGGCGGTGGACAGCGAGCGCGTGCTGGTCGCCACCAGCGAGCCGCTGGCCCAGGAATGGCTGCGCGACCTGCAGCACCTGAGCCGCCGCCGGATCGAGCTGGCGATGGTCAACCCGCTCGACCTGCACCGCTACACCATGGAGTTCTACGGGGTGACGCGCTCGGTGCGCGGCGCCCGTGGCGATGTCCGCGGCGAGACCAGCAGCACCCTGCCCAGCTTCGAGCAGTTGGTGGAACTGGGCCGCGCTGGCGACGTCAACGCCGACGACCAGCACATCGTGCACATCGTGGATTGGCTGCTGCAGTACGCCTACGAGCAGCGCGCCTCGGACATCCATCTGGAGCCGCGCCGCGACATGGGGCGCATGCGCTTCCGCATCGATGGCGTGCTGCACAAGGTGTTCGAGGTGCCGCCGGCGGTGATGACCGCCGTGGTCAGCCGGATCAAGGTGCTGGGCCGGATGGACCTGGCCGAGCGCCGGCGTCCGCAGGACGGCCGCATCAAGACCCGTTCGCCAGGCGGGCGCGAAGTGGAAATGCGCCTGTCGACCATGCCCACCGCATTCGGCGAAAAGTGTGTGATGCGCATCTTCGACCCGGATGCCGCGTTCAAGAGCATCGACCAGCTCGGCTTCAGCCCGCAGGAGGCGGCCGGCTGGACCGCCCTGGTCGAGCGCCCGCACGGCATCGTGCTGGTGACCGGGCCCACCGGCTCGGGCAAGACCACCACGCTGTATTCCACGCTGAAGCGGCTGGCCACGCCGGAGGTGAACGTCTGCACGGTGGAAGACCCGATCGAAATGATCGCGCCGGAATTCAACCAGATGCAGGTGCAGACCAACATCGACCTGGATTTCGCCAGCGGCGTGCGCACCCTGCTGCGGCAGGACCCGGACATCATCATGATCGGCGAGATCCGCGACCTGGAAACCGCGCAGATGGCGGTCCAGGCCTCGCTCACCGGCCACCTGGTGCTGTCCACCCTGCATACCAACGATGCGCCCTCGGCGATCACCCGCCTGCTCGACCTGGGGGTGCCGCATTACCTGCTCGCCTCCACCCTCAACGGGGTGCTGGCCCAGCGCCTGGTGCGCACCCTGTGCACCCACTGCAAAGTGCCCACGGCGCTCTCGGCCGAGCAATGGGCGGTGCTGACTGATGCCGATGCGGCATTACCTGAGGCGCCCACGCCATATGCACCGGTCGGCTGCATCGACTGCCGGCGCACCGGTTTCCTCGGTCGCGTGGGCCTGTATGAGTTGCTGCCATTGGGTTCCAGCCTGCGCCGGCACATCCGCGCGGACATGGATCTGGCCGCCTTCAACCGTGCCGCACGTGCTGAAGGGGTACGAACCCTGCGCCGCGCGGGGCTTGAAAAGGTAGCGGCAGGGCTGACTACAATCGAGGAAGTCCTCTCGGTCCTGCCTCCCCCGGATGAATTCCGCCCCGTTCCTGATTCTTGAAACCGGCCAACCCGTCGCCTCGCTGCGCCGCTACGGGCGGTTTTCGCACTGGATCCGGGTCGCGGCCGGGCTGGATGCCGACGAGACCGTGGTGGTCGATGTCGAACATGGCGGCACCCTGCCCAGCCACCGCGATTTTGCCGGCGTGATCGTCAGCGGTTCGGCCGCCTACGTCACCGACCGCGCCGAGTGGAGTGAACGCAGCGCACAGTGGCTGCGCGAAGCCGCCCACGACGACCGCCCGGTGTTCGGTATCTGCTACGGCCACCAGCTGCTCGCCCACGCGCTGGGCGGCGAAGTCGCCTACAACCCGGCCGGGCGCGAGTCCGGCACGATCGAGCTGGCGCTGGATCCTTCCGCAGTCGACGATCCGCTGTTCGGCGGCCTGCCGGCCCGCTTCCCGGCCCACGCCACCCACCTGCAGACGGTGCTTCGCGCGCCCGAGGGCGCGGCGATCCTGGCACGCTCGGCGCAGGACAACTGCCACGCCTTCCGCTGGGGCGCACACGCCTGGGGCGTGCAGTTCCATCCGGAGTTCGCCACCCACCACATGCGCGGCTACGTCCGCGCCCGCGCCGAGTGCATCCGCCAGCACGGTGGTTGCGCGCGCAGTGTCGCCCGCGACGTCAGCGCCGCGCCGCTGGCCCGCCAGCTGCTGCGCCGTTTCGTCCGCCAGGCACGCAACGCCTGAGCCCCGCGCGGGGAACGTCATCCGGGCGCAACGCAGCGTCCGCGCCGCGCCGGGCGGCCTTCAGGTCACGCGCCGGGAAAACAGGGATAATCGACCGCAATCGGGCGTTCGCGCCTTCTCCCCTGTCCCGGAATGTTATGAGCGAGATTCGCAAGCTGCCGGCCTCCGCCGGCGCGGAATGGCTGGTGTCGGGTTTCACCCTGCTGCGCAAGGCGCCGCTGGCGCTGGGCATGCTCGGCGTGATCTGGGCCGTGGCCGCGTTGCTGGTGATGTCGCTGGCGATGGTCAGCCCGGCGCTGAGCACGCTGGCGCAGCTGTTGATGGCACTGGCCGGCCCGCTGTTCTTCGGCGGCCTGGTGTGGGCCGTGCGCGAAGTCGACCAGGGTCGCGTCGCGCAGCCGTCGCACCTGCTGCAGGGCCTGCATGAAGGCCGCGCCTTGAACCTGCTCGCCTCGCTGCTGCCGCAGCTGGTGGCCGGCCTGTTCCTGGGCGTGTTGTTGCTGGTGCTGATCGGCAGCAGTGGCCTGCAGCACTTGAGCGAGGTGATGGTGCAGCTCAACGCGATCAGCCAGTCCGGCGCGCAGCCGGACCCGGCGCAGATCGAAGAATTGATGGCGAGCCTGCCGGCGATGCGCATCCTGCTCTGGCTGGCACTGGTGGTGGTGACCTTCCTGGCGATGGCGCTGGCGCTGTTCACCCTGCCCCCGCAGGTGATGTTCGAGCACCGCAACGGCCTGCAGGCGATGCGCCTGAGCCTGCGCGCCTGCCTGCACAACGTGCTGGCGATGCTGGTGTTCTTCCTGCTCGCCTTCGTGGCGGTGTTTGCGATCTATTTCGGCGTGATGCTGGTCGCGCTGATCGCACAGTTGATCGGTGGCACGATGCTCGCGCTGTTCGTTGCGCAGCTGCTGCTGATGGGCGTGGTGATGCCGGTCTTCGCCGGTGCCATCTACACGGCGTGGAAGCAGATGTTCGGCCAGCAGGGGCCGCAGACCCCGCCGCCGATGCCGGGCCCGAACAACGTGTTCGCGGCCTGATCCAGACAAAACCCCGGCCTTGGCCGGGGTTTTTGTTTGTGCCTTACTCCGGCTGCTCTTTCCCGCCCGGGCGTGGCACCAGCCAGCGCGCAGCGTGGATGCCCAGTTCGTAGAGCAGGCACATCGGAATGGCCAGCATCAGCTGCGAAACCACGTCCGGCGGCGTCAGCACCGCGGCCAGCACGAAGATGCCGACGATCGCGTAGCCGCGACCTTCCTTGAACTGCTGCGGCGTGATCCAGCCGAGCAGCACCAGGATCACCATCGCCACCGGCAGCTCGAAGCTGGTGCCGAAGGCGAAGAAGATCGCCAGCACGAAATCCAGGTACGCCGTCGCATCCGGTGTGATCGCAATCACCTCCGGGCGGAACGTGGTGAGGAAGTGGAACACCGCCGGCAACACCAGGAAATACGCGAACGCGCAGCCCAGATAGAACAGCAGCACCGACGAGGCCAGCAACGGCACCGCCAGGCGCTTTTCGCGGGCATACAGGCCCGGCGCCACGAACGACCACAGCTGGAACAGCAGCCACGGCACGGCGATGAACACCGCCACGAAGAAGGTCAGTTTCAACGGCGCGAAGAAGGCGCCCGCCGGGTTGGTCGCGATCATCGTCTGCCCGTTGGGGAGCTGCGAGATCAGCGGTTCGGCGATCATCGTGTAGATCTGCCGCGAGAACGGCATCAGGCCCAGCAACACCACGCCCAGGCCGATCAACGCGCGCACCAGGCGCGCACGCAACTCGATCAGGTGTTCGACCAGCGAACTCTCGTTGCTTTCATGCTCGCTCATCGCGGTGCCTCTTGGTTCGGCGGCGTGGGCACAGGCGTAAGCGGTGCGGTGTCAGTCGACGGCGGCAGGGCCGCCGGCGGATCTGCACGCGGTGCGCTGCCATCGATGCCCGGCGGCGCCATCGCATCGCGCGGCGGCTCGGCCTCCTCGGGGGCCACCACATGCTGGGCCACGCTGGCCGGCGAGCCCGGTGCGGGGCCGGTCATCACCGGTTCGTCGTCCGCAGCGGCAGCCGCAATGCCATCGCCATGCTGCGCCACGTCCTGGCGCATCTGCTCGGCCTCGCGGCGCACCGCTTCGCCACTGGCGCGCAGCTGCGACTCGGTATCGCGCATCGAGGTTTTCACATCGTCGAACTGCCGCTTGATCTCTTCGGCGTGCAGTTCACGCTCGAGCTCCTGCTTCACCGAATCCCACTGGTTGCGCGCGCGGCGCACCCATAACCCGGCGAAGCGGGCTGCCTTGGGCAGCCGCTCGGGGCCGAGGACGACCAAGGCCACCACCGCGATGACCAGCAGTTCACTGAAACCGATATCGAACACGCCAAGCCGCCCGGATCAGCGCGGGTCGCGGTCGTGCTCGGTCTGCGACGTCGTCGTCGAGTCCTGCGGACGCGAACTGTCGCTGAGCTGCGCGTTCGGCTTGTCCTCGTCGCGCATGCCCTTCTTGAATTCCTTGACGGCGCTGCCAAGGTCCTTGGCGCCGCTGGTCAGTTTCTTGGTGCCGAACACCAGCAGAACGATGACCAGCACGACCAACCAATGCCAGATGCTGAAACTGCCCATGACTCGCTCGTTACGTAGTGATCAGACGGTTGAGCATAGCGCACCGGCGGTAAGCCGGCGCGCGTGACAAAAGTCAGTTGCCGTCCAGCGATTCGGTACGGACTTCACCATCGCCGACCGGCTGGAAGCCCTGCTGCGGGGCCGGTTGCTCCGGCACGGACTGCAGCGGGGCGGTGGTCGCGCCGGCCGCGGCCGGGGCCGGTGCCTGTTCAGGTCGAACCGGGACGGCGGCGGCACGCGGCGCAGCGGCCGGCGCCGGGGCAGTGCCCGCGGTGCCGCGCTTCTCGCGGGCGGTATAGGTGGCTTCCTCCAGGCGATCACGGAAGGCGACCACGTCCACCGACGGCGGCTCGCCGACACGGCCTTCAAAGACCATGCGCGGCGTGGTGTTGCTGCCGTAGGCATCCAGGTTGGCGGCATCGTCGATCTGCAGCACGGCGCCATCCAGTGCCACACCGGCGAACAGCCCGCGGGCACGCGACCAGGACCAGATTTCGGCCTTCAGCTGGCCATCGGTGGCGGCGGCAGCGTTGCGGCCAACCGGACCGGCGGCGACGCCGGCATCGGCGCCCAGGGTGAACTTGCCGTTGACGAGATTGTCCAGGCTGCGATCGTTGCGGAATACCAGCACGACATCGGAAGACTGCACACCGGCCTGGAAGCCGATGCTGCCGCCGGTGAGCTTCACGAACACCGGGTTGGACCAGCTGCCATCCGGCGTCTTGACGGACATCAAGCCATGGCCGCGACGGCCGCCGATCACCAGACCGGCCTTGATCGTGTCGGGAATGACAATGACCGCGCGACCTTCGTCGAGCAGCTTGTCGGGAATCCCCTGCTCGGGGATGTCCTGGATTTCATTCAGGACGCGCACGGCATTGCGGGCGCGCTGGTCCTCCTGTGGCCCGGCCATGGCCTGGGTCGACAGCAGGCTGGCGGAGATCAGCAGAACAAGGCTGAGGCGGCGCATGGGTGGGCTCCAGAAAGTCGATTCATACAAGATAGCGGCAGGTACGACCGGGGTCGATACGCTTCTCGACGTTAGAAGGCCGGCGATGAATCGGCAATGAGTATTCCGGGCTATCGATATGCCTGCCAGATCGCGTTCATCATCCAAATCCATCCCGCCAATCGCGCAGACCTGCGAGAATGGCGGCATGCTCGACGCACCCGACACCGCCGTGCTGGCGGTCAATCTAGGCACGCCCGAGACGCCAACCGCCCCGGCGGTGCGTCGCTACCTGGCTGAGTTCCTCAGCGACCCGCGCGTGGTCGCGATTCCGCCGTTGTTCTGGAAACCCTTGCTGTTCGGGCTGATCCTGCCATTGCGCAGTGGTCGCTCGGCCGCCAAGTACGCCCAGGTCTGGCTGCCGGAGGGCTCCCCGCTGATGGTCTACACGCGCCGGCTGGCCGAGGCCATGCAGGGCCTGATGCCCGATCTGCGGGTGCGCCATGCGATGCGCTATGGCGCCCCGGCGCTGCCGGCAGAGCTGGACCGGCTGGCCGCCGAAGGCATGAAACGGATCGTGGTACTGCCGTTGTATCCGCAGTATTCGACCACCACCACCGCCTCGATCGAGGACCAGGTGCGCGAGTGGCAGCCGAAACATCCCGGCGTCACCGTAACCCTGGTGCGCGATTACGCGGTCGACCCGGACTGGGTCGCCGCCGTCGCCGGCAGCATCCGCCAGTGGTGGGAACAGCACGGCCGTGGCGAGAAGCTGGTGTTCTCCTTCCACGGTATTCCGCAGCGCCTGGCCGACGCCGGCGATCCGTATCCGCAGCGCTGCGAAGCCAGCGCCCACGCGATCGCCCAAGCGCTGGAGCTGGCCGACGATGCCTGGCAGCTGACCTACCAATCGCGTTTCGGCCGTGAGAAATGGCTGCAGCCCTATGCCGAACCCACCCTATGGGCGATGGCCGAGAAGGGCGTGCGCAGCATGGACGTGGTCTGCCCCGGCTTTGCCACCGACTGCCTGGAAACCCTGGAAGAGGTGGCGATGGGCTTTACCGAGACCGTTGCCGAGCGCGGCGCGACAATGCGCTACATCCCCTGCCTCAACGACGCGCAGGCGCATGCACTGGCGCTGTCGCGGCTGAGCATCGCGGCGCTGGCATGACGCTGCAGCCGTTCTCGCTGCCGGTTGCCGGCAGCACGGTGGCCGGCCTGCGGTCGGCTGAGACCGGCGGCACGCGTGTTCTGGCGCTGCATGGCTGGCTCGACAACGCCGCCAGCTTCGTACCGTTGGCGGCGCAGCTGCCGGCGCTGGCGCTGGTGGCGATCGATCTGCCCGGCCACGGCCACAGCGCGCACCTGCCGCCCGGCACGCAATACAACACGCCCGGTGCGATCTGCCACGTGCTCGACGTCGCCGATGCGCTGGGCTGGGACCGCTTCGTGCTGCTCGGCCACTCGATGGGCGCCGGCATTGCCAGCCTTACCGCGGCGGCCGCACCCGAACGCGTCGAGCGCCTGATCGCGATCGAGGCCCTCGGCGGCCTGCGGGGCCCGGAGAATGAAACCGCACAGCGCCTGCGTGAGCATGTGCGTGCCGCGCGGGCGCTGCCCACCCGCAAACTGCGCGTGTTCCCTGATCTGGCCGCGCCGATCCGCGCCCGCATGATGGCCAACCAGCTCAGCGAGCGGTGTGCGCGCCTGCTGGTCGAACGCGGCGTCAAGCCTGTTGAAGGGGGTTTGAGCTGGTGCAGCGATCAGCGCCTGATGCTGCCCACCGCGATGCGCCTGAGCGAAGCACAGATCGACGACCTGCTCACCGCGATCGAATGCCCGACCCAGGTGATCTACGCCACGCCAGCGCAGTCGTATTACCCGGAGCCGTTGCGCAGCCAGCGCATCTCGCTGCTGCGCGAAGGCCGCTTGGCCGTGTTCCCGGGCACGCATCATCTGCACATGGAGCATCCGCAGGTGGTGGCCGAGGTGATCCAGGGCTTCCTCGCCGGGTAAGCCCTGCACGGTGCGACACACGGTCGCACTCAACTTATCCCGGCAGCGACCGATACCGATGATGCAGGCCGATCTTCATTGGCCGCACTGTCGTCGCTTGCTCCGCCGTTGCGAAGCCGCGCATCACCCAGGCTTCCAGGGAACGTCGTCGCAATGCCGGATTGGCCGTGCCATCGCCCACAGGACCGGGCCATGCCGGCGGTGATTGCCACCGCCGACGCGGCGTTTTCCGCTGCGTGCTCTCTGCGCGCCTCCCTGCTTCTTTCCGCTGCCGCACCCACCGCTTCGCCGGTGACGGGTGTGGCATCCGCCTGCGCGCGATCACGCCGCGGGCTTTTCGCTTTCTGATGATTCTGGAGCCGCCATGTCCGCCATTCCCGATGCCTCGTCCCGCCCGCCCGATCTGCTGCGCACGCGCATGTCCGGGCCGTCCGCTGACGCGGCCTGCCTGGTCACCGCAGGGGTACTGCTCGCCGCCGCCGTGATCGCTGCGATCGGGCAGCGGCAACCCTGGGCGCTGGTTCCCGTCGCGATCGCAGCCGCACTGTTGGGCCTGCTCGCGCTGCGTGTGCGGCAGCAGGGCAATGCACTGCGGCAGGCACAGACGCGGGCGCTCTCGCTGGCCGCGGAGGCAGCACGCGCGCAGGCGCGTGATCGCGTCGAACACACGCACGACGCCCAGGTCCGGCAGGCGCTGGATGTCTCCCGCACCGCAATGATGATCGCCGACAACGACCACGTGATCCGCTACGTGAACCAGTCGGTGGTGACCCTGCTGCGCAACCAGCAGGCCAGCCTGCGTGAGGCCTTCCCCGACTTCGATGCCGAGCGCCTGGTCGGCAGCAGCATTCACCGTTTCCATGCGAATCCGGACCGCATCCGCGCCATCCTCAATACGTTGATGGCCACCCATCACGGGCGTGTGCGGATCGGCCCGGTGCATTTCGCCCAGGTTGTCACGCCGGTATTCGATGCGAAGGGCCAGCGCCAGGGCTTCGCGGTGGAATGGCATGACCGTACCCACGAACTGCTGCTGGAACACGCCGTGGCCGATATCGTCGAGGCGGCCAGCAAGGGCGATCTTGATCGCCGGCTGCAGGCCACGGACGGAGGCGCGAGCTTCCTCAACGGCCTGACCGGCGGCATCAACCAGCTGCTGGACAGCGTGGGTGGCACGGTCGGTGAGATCCGCCGCGTGCTCTCGGCGCTGGCCGATGGCGATCTGGACCAGCGCATGCGGGGCGATTTCCACGGGTCGTTCCAGGCCATGCAGCGCGATGCCAATGCGACGGCGGAGCAACTGACCGCGATGGTCGAACGGATCAAGCAGTGCACCGGCTCGATTTCGCTGGCCGCCAGTGAGATCGCCAGTGGCAACGATGATCTGTCCGAGCGTACCGAACGCCAGGCTGCCCATCTGGAGGAAACCGCCGCCTCGATGGAGGAGCTGACCTCCACCGTGCGCCAGAACGCCGAACACGCGCGCCAGGCCAGTGCGTTGGCGCACGGCGCGCATGATGTCGCCACCCGCGGCAGCCAGGTGGTGAGCGAGGTCGTGACCACCATGGACGCCATCCAGACCGCCTCTCACCGCATCGGCGACATCACGCGGGTGATCGACGGGATCGCCTTCCAGACCAATATTCTTGCCCTCAACGCCGCCGTGGAAGCAGCACGCGCAGGCGAGCAGGGCCGCGGCTTCGCGGTGGTTGCCAGCGAGGTACGGAGCCTGGCACAACGGTCGGCCGAGGCAGCCAAGGAGATCAAGGGGCTGATCGATGCCTCTGTAGTGCAGGTCACCGACGGCGCGCGCCTGGTCCAGGACGCCGGGCAGACCATGGGCGAGATCGTGAGCAGCGTGGCCGGTGTCAGCGGCATCATGGCCGAGATCTCTTCGGCCTCGCAGGAGCAGGCTGCCGGCATCGATCAGGTCAACCGGACGGTGGCGCAGATGGACGATGCCACCCAGCAGAATGCGGCGTTGGTCGAAGAGGCGAGTGCAGCCGCACGGCTGTTGGAAGCGCAGGCTGCCGACCTGACCCAGGCAGTCGCCGTGTTCCGTCATCAGGAACAGGCGTACCGCCCCGCCGCGGTGGCCTGATCGGCGTCAGTCCAGCACGCGTCTCGGCGCGCCCTGCAGCCAGGCGGCGATGTTCTCGACCGTCTGGCCGAAATAATCCCGGTAATTGCGCGCGGTGACATAACCCAGGTGCGGCGTCGCCAGTACGTTGGGCAGCGTGCGGAACGGGTGCCCGACCGGGAGGGGCTCGATGTCGAAGACATCCAGCCCGGCGGCAGCGAAGCGTTTCTGCGCCAGTGCCTCGATCAGCGCGTGTTGATCGATCAGGCCGGCACGTGCGGTGTTGATCAGGTAGCCGTGTGCCGGCAGGCAGGCCAGCGTGGCCGCATCAACGATGCCCCGCGTGCGCTCACCCAGCACCAGGTGCAGCGAGACCACATCACTGTCAGCGAACAGTGCCTGCTTGGACGCCGCCAAGTGCACGCCCGCGGCCTGCGCACGGGCGGCATCCAGGTTCGGACTCCACGCACTGACCTGCATCCCGAATGCCTGGCCGATCCGCGCCACGCGCTGCCCGATCTTGCCCAATCCCAGCAGCCCCAGCCGGGCACCATGCAGGTCCCGGCCGAGCGTCTGCTGCCACGGCCCGTCGCTGCGCAACGCGTTGGCCTCAGGCACCAGGTGCCGCATCACCCCCAGGATCAGCGCCCAGGTCAGTTCCACGGCCGGTTCGGGATGGCTGTCGGTTCCGCACACGACCACGCCCCGCGCCTTCGCGGCGGCGACGTCGATTGCGGCGTTGCGCATGCCGCTGGTAACCAGCAGACGCAGGCATGGGAGCTTGGCCAGCAGCTCGGCGGTGATCGGCGTGCGCTCACGCATCACCACCACTATGTCGGCGTCCTGCAGTGCGGCCTCCAGCGCATCGCCCGTGTGGGATGTCGCCAGCGTACGTATCTGCACCGCATCGCCGAGCCGGTGCCAATCGGCGGACGATGTCGCCACGCCTTGGTAGTCGTCGAGAATCACGCAGTTCAGCGGCATGGGGGCGTCCTTCATCAGCAGCCATGACGATACGGAAAACCCCGCTGCGTGAGCAGCGGGGTTTTCGGGGTAAAAACCCTGGCGATGACCTACTCTCGCATGGCTTAGGCCACACTACCATCGGCGCAGCTGCGTTTCACTTCCGAGTTCGGGATGGGATCGGGTGGTTCCACAGCGCTAATTTCACCAGGGAGACAGTTGGAGCGTCGCCATCCTAAGRAACGGATAAGGCGCCTGCCTCTCGTAAGTCTTGTGACGTAGCGTGCACTTGGGATCTATCGACATGTCATGTCGGCCAAGGCAACTTGAGGTTATATGGTCAAGCCACACGGATCATTAGTATCAGTTAGCTCAATACATTGCTGTACTTACACACCTGACCTATCAACCACATAGTCTATATGGTTCCTTCAGGGGGCTTGTGCCCCGGGAGATCTCATCTTGAGGCGCGCTTCCCGCTTAGATGCTTTCAGCGGTTATCGCTTCCGAACATAGCTACCCGGCAATGCCACTGGCGTGACAACCGGAACACCAGAGGTTCGTCCACTCCGGTCCTCTCGTACTAGGAGCAGCCCCTCTCAAATCTCCAACGCCCATGGCAGATAGGGACCGAACTGTCTCACGACGTTCTGAACCCAGCTCGCGTACCACTTTAAATGGCGAACAGCCATACCCTTGGGACCGACTACAGCCCCAGGATGTGATGAGCCGACATCGAGGTGCCAAACACCGCCGTCGATATGAACTCTTGGGCGGTATCAGCCTGTTATCCCCGGAGTACCTTTTATCCGTTGAGCGATGGCCCTTCCATACAGAACCACCGGATCACTAAGTCCTAGTTTCCTACCTGCTTGATCCGTCGATCTTGCAGTCAAGCACGCTTATGCCTTTGCACACAGTGCGCGATGTCCGACCGCGCTGAGCGTACCTTCGAGCTCCTCCGTTACTCTTTAGGAGGAGACCGCCCCAGTCAAACTACCCACCATACACGGTCCCCGATCCAGATTATGGACCTAGGTTAGAACGTCAAGCACGACAGGGTGGTATTTCAAGGATGGCTCCACTGCAGCTAGCGCCACAGTTTCATAGCCTCCCACCTATCCTACACAGACGAACTCAACGTTCAGTGTAAAGCTATAGTAAAGGTTCACGGGGTCTTTCCGTCTTGCCACGGGAACGCTGCATCTTCACAGCGATTTCAATTTCACTGAGTCTCGGGTGGAGACAGCGCCGCTGTCGTTACGCCATTCGTGCAGGTCGGAACTTACCCGACAAGGAATTTCGCTACCTTAGGACCGTTATAGTTACGGCCGCCGTTTACTGGGGCTTCGATCAAGAGCTTCGCCTTGCGGCTGACCCCATCAATTAACCTTCCAGCACCGGGCAGGCGTCACACCCTATACGTCCACTTTCGTGTTTGCAGAGTGCTGTGTTTTTGATAAACAGTCGCAGCGGCCTGGTTACTGCGGCCCTCTTCAGCTATAGCTCGCATGAGCCACCAAAAAGGGCGCACCTTCTCCCGAAGTTACGGTGCCATGTTGCCTAGTTCCTTCACCCGAGTTCTCTCAAGCGCCTGAGAATTCTCATCCTACCCACCTGTGTCGGTTTACGGTACGGTCTGCGTAAGCTGAAGCTTAGGAGCTTTTCCTGGAAGCGTGGTATCAGTGACTTTGCCTTAAAGGCTCGTCTCGGTGCTCGGTCTTAAAGGATCCCGGATTTGCCAAAGATCCAAACCTACCGCCTTTCCCCCGGACAACCAACGCCGGGTACACCTAACCTTCTCCGTCCCTCCATCGCACTTACGCGAGGTGCAGGAATATTAACCTGCTTCCCATCGACTACGACTTTCGTCCTCGCCTTAGGGGCCGACTCACCCTGCGCCGATTAACGTTGCGCAAGGAAACCTTGGGCTTTCGGCGTGCGGGTTTTTCACCCGCATTATCGTTACTCATGTCAGCATTCGCACTTCCGATACCTCCAGCAGACTTCTCAATCCACCTTCAACGGCTTACGGAACGCTCCTCTACCGCGTACATATAAATATGCACACCCCAAGCTTCGGTTCACTGCTTAGCCCCGTTAAATCTTCCCCGCAGACCGACTCGACCAGTGAGCTATTACGCTTTCTTTAAAGGGTGGCTGCTTCTAAGCCAACCTCCTGGCTGTCTGTGCCTTTCCACATGGTTTTCCACTTAGCAGTGAATTTGGGACCTTAGCTGTGGGTCTGGGTTGTTTCCCTTTTCACGACGGACGTTAGCACCCGCCGTGTGTCTCCCATACAGTCCGTCTCGGTATTCGGAGTTTGCAATGGTTTGGTAAGTCGCGATGACCCCCTAGCCATAACAGTGCTCTACCCCCGAGAGGATACATATGAGGCGCTACCTAAATAGCTTTCGAGGAGAACCAGCTATCTCCGGGTTCGATTAGCTTTTCACTCCTAATCACAGCTCATCCCCGTCTTTTGCAACAGACGTGGGTTCGGGCCTCCAGTACCTGTTACGGCACCTTCACCCTGGCCATGACTAGATCACCCGGTTTCGGGTCTACTGCCCGCGACTATGCGCCCTTATCAGACTCGGTTTCCCTTCGCCTCCCCTATACGGTTAAGCTTGCCACGAACAGTAAGTCGCTGACCCATTATACAAAAGGTACGCAGTCACTCTTTCGAGCTCCTACTGCTTGTACGCACACGGTTTCAGGATCTATTTCACTCCCCTCTCCGGGGTTCTTTTCGCCTTTCCCTCACGGTACTGGTTCACTATCGGTCGGTCAGTAGTATTTAGCCTTGGAGGATGGTCCCCCCATGTTCAGACAGGGTTTCACGTGCCCCGCCCTACTCGTCTTCACTGGAGTGGCCCTTTTAAATACAGGGCTATCACCTTCTATGGCCAGCCGTTCCAGGCTGTTTTTCTAGAACCATTCCAGCTTAAGGGCTAGTCCCCGTTCGCTCGTCGCTACTCAGGGAATCTCGGTTGATTTCTTTTCCTCTGGTTACTTAGATATTTCAGTTCACCAGGTTCGCTTCCAGCAGCTATGTATTCACTGCAGGATACCCGCAAGCGGGTGGGTTTCCCCATTCGGACATTACCGGATCAAAGCTTGTTGCCAGCTCCCCGATACTTTTCGCAGGCTGCCACGTCCT